>CAYQOV010000014.1:0-49202 GCA_964419245.1 uncultured Bacteroides sp.
TTTCTACAAAGGTACTAACTTTTTTCGCTTACACAGGTTTTTTACTATGCGCCGTGAAGCATCGGTTTGTGTGAAAGCGTACGCTTGTTCTTGTCAGGTGTATCCAATAAAATTGGAGCAGGCATGCCGGAAAAGAAAAAGCCCCAAGAGATTTTCTCTTGAGGCTTTTGTCGGTTGGTTGTTGGACTACCAGGATTCGAACCTGGACAAACAGAACCAAAACCTGTTGTGCTACCATTACACCATAGTCCAAACTATTGGTGCTTTCTGTTAAAAAGCGGTGCAAAGATAGGGGTTTCGATGATAGCTTCCAAATATTCGGCTGTTTTTTTCAGAGGATTTGTTGATTTTGTCCTATCTTTGTGTTAGAAAATATATCTTATCAATACATTTTTTATGAAAAGACTGACATGCTCTATGCTGTTGGGCCTCACTGTTGCAGCTTCGGCTTTGGCCGGAACTCCGCTTTGGATGCGTGACGTACGCATCTCGCCCGACGGTACTCAGATCGCCTTTTGCTATAAGGGCGACCTCTACAAAGTGAATGCACAGGGAGGCGAAGCCGTAAGGCTCACCTCGCAGGTCTCTTACGAATCGTCGCCCGTGTGGTCACCCGACGGCCGTCAGATAGCCTTCGCCAGCGACCGTGAAGGCAATATGGACGTCTATGTGATGTCCGCCGATGGCGGAAGCGCGCGACGCCTCACCTATAACTCGGCCTCCGAAGTGCCCACGGCCTTCTCGCCTGATGGTCAGAAGGTCTATTTCAACGCTGCCTTGCAAGATCCCGCTTCGAGCGCTCTTTTCCCTACCTCGGCCATGACGGAGCTTTATGCCGTGCCTGTTGCAGGCGGACGGACGGAGCAGGTACTGGCCACACCTGCTGAAATGATTTGTTTTCTGAACGACGGCCAAGGTTCCTTTCTCTACCAGGATCGCAAGGGTTTCGAAGACGAATGGCGCAAGCACCATACGTCGTCCGTCACGCGCGACATCTGGCGCTATGACGCGGCCACAGGTCGCCACACCAACCTGACCAATCGTGCGGGCGAGGACCGTAATCCCATTCTGTCGGACAACGGTACGGAGGTTTACTTCCTGAGCGAACGCGACGGAGGTTCGTTTAACGTGTGGCGCATGGGACTGAACAATCCACAGGCCGTACTGTCTGTTACTACCTTCAAAACACACCCAGTGCGCTTCCTCTCACAAGGTAAGGGTATCCTTTGCTATACCTATGACGGCGAAATCTACACGCAGACCGTAGGCGGAAAGCCACAGAAAGTAAAAATTAGCCTGACGGAGGATGACGCCGACAATGTGGCTCGCCTCACTTTCTCGAGCGGAGCTACCTCGGCTACACCCTCAGCTGACGGCGAGCAAGTGGCCTTTATCGTCCGCGGCGATGTATTCGTTACTTCGGCCGACTATGCTACCACCAAGCAGATTACCCATACCGCAGCGGCCGAAGCTGACGTCTGCTTCGCTCCCGACGGCCGCACTCTTGCCTATGCTAGCGAGCGCGGCGGCAACTGGCAGCTCTACCTGGCCAAGATAGCCCGTAAGGAAGACCCAAACTTTGCCAACGCCACGCTGATAGACGAGGAGGTGCTGTTGCCCTCTACGACTGTAGAGCGCACCATGCCCGCCTTCTCGCCCGACGGCAAGGAGCTGGCCTTCATCGAAGACCGCAACCACCTGATGGTCCTCAACCTTGAGACGAAGAAGGTACGCCAGATTACCGACGGATCCACCTGGTACAGCACCGCAGGCGGCTTCACCTACCGCTGGTCGCCCGACGGACGGTGGTTCGCCCTCGAGTTCATCGGTAACGGTCACGATCCCTATACCGATATCGGCCTGGTGAGCGCCGACGGCAAGGGACAGATCTTCAACCTGACGGGCAGCGGCTACTTCAGCTCCTCGCCCCGCTGGGTGATGGACGGCAATGCACTTCTTTTCAGCACCGAACGCTACGGCATGCGCAGCCATGCTTCGTGGGGTTCATTGGAGGACGCCATGCTGGTGTTCCTCAATCAGGACGCCTACGACAAGTACCGCCTGAGCAAGGAGGACTATGAACTTCAGAAGCAGGAGAAGGCCGAAGCCGACAAAGACCAGAAAGACAAGGACGACGACAAGAACAAGAAAGACAAGAAGGACGGCGAAAAGAAAGACGACATGAAAGCCATCGAAGTAGAGCTGGACGGCATCGAGGACCGCATCGTGCGCCTCACGCCCAACTCCTCGCGCCTGGGCGACGCCATCCTCTCGGCCGACGGCGAAAGCCTCTACTACATGTCGGCCTTCGAAGGGGGCTTCGACCTCTGGAAGATGGACCTGCGCAAGCACGACACCAAGCTGCTGAAGAAGATGGATGCCGGATGGGCTTCGCTCACGCTGGACAAGAAGGGCGACAACCTCTTCATCCTAAGTGGACGTAGCATGCAAAAGATGAATACCAAGAGCGACAAGCTGGAATCCATCACCTACCGTGCTGAAATGAAGATGGACCTGGCCGAAGAGCGTGCCTATATGTTTGACCATGTCTATAAACAGGAAAAGAAGCGTTTCTACAACCTGAACATGCACGGCGTGGACTGGGACAAGATGTCGGCCGCCTACCGTAAGTTCCTACCCCACATCAACAACAACTACGACTTCGCCGAACTGCTGAGCGAATGGCTGGGTGAATTGAATGTGTCGCACACGGGCGGACGCTACTATCCCTCGCTGGCCACCGACGCCACCGCCAGTCTGGGTCTGCTCTACAGCTGGACCGACCGTGGAAAGGGGCTACTGATAGACGAAGTGGTGGAGAAAGGGCCCTTTGATACGGCCAAGTCTAAGGTAAAGGCCGGCGACCGCATCGAGAAGATCGATGGTCAAACGCTGGATGCCAAGACCGACATCAGTCAGCTGCTCAACGGCAAGGCAGGCCGCAAGACGCTCGTCTCCTTCTACAGCCCTGCCTCGGGCGAACGCTGGGACGAAGTGGTGAAACCCATCAGCAGTGGTGCACTGAACGGCCTGCTCTACCAGCGTTGGGTGAAGCAGCGTGCAGCCGACGTAGAGCGCTGGTCGGGCGGACGCCTGGGCTACGTACACATCCAGTCAATGGACGACGGTAGCTTCCGTACCATCTATTCGGACATCCTGGGCAAGTATAACAAGTGCGACGGCATCGTCATCGATACTCGCTTCAACGGCGGCGGACGCCTGCACGAAGATATCGAGGTGCTGTTCAGCGGAGAGAAATATTTCACACAGGTAGTGCGTGGACGCGAAGCCTGCGATATGCCTAGTCGTCGCTGGAACAAACCCAGCATTATGCTGCAATGCGAGGCCAACTACTCTAATGCCCACGGTACACCTTGGGTATACAGTCATCAGAAGCTGGGCAAGCTGGTGGGTGCACCTGTACCCGGTACCATGACCAGCGTGTCATGGGAAACGTTGCAGGACCGCTCGCTGATATTCGGTATTCCTGTAGTTGGTTATCGTTTGCCCGATGGCTCTTACTTGGAGAATTCCCAATTGGAGCCTGATATCTTGATACTCAATAGTCCTGAAACCATTGTCAAAGGTGAGGATACACAGTTAAAAGCTGCGGTAGATGAATTATTGAAGGAGATTGGGAAGTGAACTATTAGTTCAATGAAGATTTCTTAGAAATAGAAAGAGCCATATCGAACTCAGTTAGAGTAAAGATATGGCTCTTTTTTATCCTTTTAATATGATTTTTCACGTCGTTTTTTTGTGCGTTGTTTTGCCACGACGTGTTTTAGGTTTATTGGGGTCACTTTGGATTTTAATTAGATCCATACAAGCTTGTAGGTTAAGATCTTCGGGCGTAATGCCTTCAGGAATTTTATAGTTGCTTCCCTTATATGAAATGTAAGGGCCGTAGCGACCATTCATAATTTCAAGCTCAGGATCCTCGTCAAATTTCTTGATGTGGCGTTTGGCTTCAGCTTCTTGTTTCTCTTTGATGAGAGCTACAGCTTCATCCAGTGTGACGGTCAGTGGGTCGATACCTTGGGGTAGGGAAGCGAACATGCTCTTCCACTGGGTGTAGGGACCGTAGCGGCCACTACTTACTTTGATTTCAGCTCCTTCGTATTCGCCAAGTGTGCGAGGTAAACGGAATAGCTTTAATGCTTCGTCCAGTGTGATGGTCTCGATGGACATTCCTTTCTCTAGGCGGGAGAAACGTGGTTTCTCGCCATCATCAGCACTACCTATTTGTACTACGGGTCCGAAACGACCTATTTTTACCGATACAGGTTTACCGCTTGCAGGATCCGTACCCAACAAACGTTCGCCTGCTTTATGCTCGTTTTTGGTAGCAAGTGTTTTCTCTACTGAAGGGTGGAATTTACGATAAAAGCGGTCGAGTACGGTAGTCCATTTTGTTTCACCTTCTGCAATTTCGTCGAACTGCTTTTCGACTGTGGCCGTGAAGTTATAGTCAAGAATATCGGGGAAATACTCAGTGAGGAAATCGTTTACTACCATGCCGATATCGGTGGGGAGCAATTTGGATTTCTCGGCACCAGTCAGCTCTGTGCGAGTATCTTCGGTTATGTTCTTTCCTTTTTCCAGGGTCAGTACTTCGTATTTCCGTTCTTTACCTGGCTTTTCGCCTTTCACTACGTATTCTCGTTGCTGGATAGTAGAAATTGTTGGAGCGTAGGTGGACGGGCGTCCGATGCCCAGTTCCTCTAGTTTGCGTACCAGACTAGCTTCGGTGTAGCGTGGAGGTTGGAGGGTAAAACGTTCGGTAGCGGTCACACTGCTATAGTCCAGTGTCTGCCCTTGCGTGAGCGGAGGAAGTAGCCCTGCTACATCGTCGCCTTCAGCTTCATCATCATGTGATTCGCGGTATACGCGTAGAAAACCATCAAATTTGACAACTTCTCCTACTGCGGTAAATTTTTCGTTGGTATTGCTGAGGCCGATAGTGACTGTGGTCTTTTCCAGTTCGGCGTCAGCCATTTGTGAGGCCAGTGTACGTTTCCATATCAGGTCGTAAAGACGGCGTTCCTGAGCTGTCGCCTCTATTTTAACATTCTCCATGTAGGTGGGGCGGATGGCTTCGTGGGCTTCCTGTGCACCTTTGGTCTTAGTTGTGAAGTGCCGTGAGTGCAGATAGCGTTCGCCCATCTTGGCAATGATGGTTTCGCGAGCGGCGTTGATAGCCAGTTCAGAGAGGTTTACCGAGTCGGTACGCATGTAGGTAATGTGTCCTGATTCGTAAAGGCTCTGTGCTACCATCATGGTCTGTGCTACGGAGAAACCCAGTTTGCGGGCTGCCTCCTGTTGAAGGGTCGAAGTGGTGAAAGGAGCAGCAGGCCCCTTTTTCAGTGGGCGTGTAGCAATGTCTTGGATCGTGAAAGTAGCATCCTTGCAATTATCGAGGAAACGATGTGCCTCTTCTTTGGTTTTGAAGCGGCGTTCTAGTTCGGCTTTCATTTCCACCAGCTTGCCGTTGGCATCAGGCACGGGAAAGATAGCTGTTACGCGGTAGGCGGCTTCGCTATGGAAAGCCTGGATTTCACGTTCGCGTTCAGCGATGAGGCGTACGGCTACCGACTGTACACGTCCGGCCGAGAGAGCGGGTTTTACTTTGCGCCATAGTACAGGCGAAAGTTCAAAACCTACGATACGGTCCAAAATACGTCGTGCCTGTTGGGCGTCCACCAGATTCAAGTCTATCTGTCGTGGATTCTCGATGGCACGCAAGATTGCGTTTTTGGTGATTTCGTGGAAGACAATACGCCGTGTGTGTTCTGGTTTCAGGTTCAGCACTTCATATAAGTGCCAGGCGATGGCTTCTCCTTCGCGGTCCTCATCGGAAGCCAACCATACCGTTTCGGCTTTGGAAGCTTCTTCTTTTAGTTGCGCCACAAGTTTCTTTTTGTCCGCTGGTATTTCATATTGCGGTTCAAAATGGTTGTTTACGTCTATACTGAAATCTTTCTTCCGTAAGTCACGGATATGCCCGTAGCTGGACAAGACTTCAAAATCCTTTCCCAGGAATTTTCCGATGGTCTTGGCCTTGGCTGGTGACTCAACAATGACTAAATTCTTCTGCATAAGATCTTACTTTGTAGCGGACATGCCCCGCTGATTTTGTCCGCAAAAGTAGGAAAAAACAAATTTCCCACCTTAATAATATAAAGAAAAAAACTAAAAACGGAAACTTACGCCTCCCAAGAAGTTAATACCTTGGGCAGGACATCCTTCATAATATTGGTAGTCCTTGTTCAACAAATTGTTGAGTCGGGCGTAGATGATTATGTTTTCAAAAACTTCGTAGTTGGCGAATAAGTAGAGGTTGCTGACAGCATCCACGCGTTTACCTTCCACTTTGCTACGTTCGATATGCTGATAGCCTAACGATAAACGGAGCGCTGAAAGTGGAGATACATCGATTCTTACATTGGCTTCCAAAGCAGGTTTGAAACCAAGAATGATACTTTCGGTATAAGTGGCGTTTTCATTGCTAGGTGTACTCCAGTTGCGGTAGACAGCCGATGTGTTGAACCCAAACAATTGCTTGTAGCTGTAGGTAATCTCACCGCCTGCATAGACGTTGCGTGCATCAGCCTGTCCGAGGAACAGACGTGTTTGTTGAGAAGAACCGCCTGTTATAAAATCGGGTACGAGGAAAAGGTCATCTTTTAAGTCCTGATAGCCGGCATACAGATGGAACCACAAATCATTAATGGGACTGGCTTTGAAGCCGATGGCTGTGTTCAGCTGCTCGTAGGTGGCATCAAGCTGGTTTTGTAATAGTCCGTAAGGATTGTAGCTTTCCAGTTGTCGGAAGTCGTTCTGTCGTTTGCCTCCTGTACCTTGTACGTAAAGCAGGTAGCTGTCCGAGAAATTATATTGTATCTGTACATCATGGGCTACGCGGACTTCTTTGCCGAAACCGATTGCAAAGTCAACGTGTGCACCAAGTTTCAGTTTCCAATCGTCATTTTGGAATTGGTAGCTGGGATTCAGTCCGATGGAAGTGCAATTCTCGAAATTGGCTTTCTGGTAGAATGCGTTATCCATGTTGAATGCGATATGGATGAGCTGTTCGTCCGAGATATTTCCCGATACTTCGGCTTTGGTGCGTATCATGCTTTCTCCTGTATTTTCGGCAGCAGGGTCATATTGGCGCTGGTAAAGGAGGAGATTGGTCTCAACGGCATAGTCCAACGGAAGATCCTTATTGTGGTTCTTGAAGCCGAGGTGTACGTCACCAGAGGTAAACTTCTGTTTATTGGCATCCCATTCAGGCATGAAATTGAAGTTACTTAGACCGAAATGACCGCCTAGATTCAAGTCCAGTGAGCGGAAACGATGCTGGTAGTCTATGCCTGCACGGGTGCGATAATAACGTGATTTCCATTTCTCTTGTCCCATATCCAGTTTGCCGTTCATGCCGTCCATATCGAGGTGTAGATTCAGCCGATCGTTTTCTGAAAGGGTGAACAGGTAGTTGGCCAGCAGGTCGAGATTATTATAATTGCCGTATCCCAGACGTGCATATCCTCCCTTGGCTTTAGCCAAAGTCTCAATGCCGGTATAGGGTTGCATGGTTGTTGCGGGGATTTGTGCAGCAGGCATCAGTGTCTCGTTGTATTCCACTGCTTTCTTGGTCACAACTGGTACTTCTATCTGTGGGAGAACATTGATTTTCGAAGCATCCATGATGTCCGGATTGTATTCCTGCTCTACCACTACAGTGCGTATCAGCGTGGTGTCCTGCGTTTGCTCCTGTGCTTGCAAGGTCAGAGGTAGTCCTATCAGGGCTGCTCCTCCGAGTATATATCGCATATTTTTCATATTCGTTTGTTATTTATGAGGAAAATCTTGTTATTCTTTCAGTTTGGCCAGTCTTTCTTCGATCATGCCGGCAATGTCATCGTCGGCCTGGTAATTCTGTTGCAGGCTGAGGAGGTATTGGCGTGCATCGAGCTTCTTGTCCATAGCTACATATACGTCGGACAGGAGAATAAAGCTGCGTGCCAGCCAGTAGGCATGTGGAGTGCTTTGTTCAATGAAATCGAGCACTTCCTTTTCGGCTGCTGTGTAATCGCCGTTGTCATACAGTTGTTGGGCAAGCAGGTATTTGGCTTCGGCACCATAGAGTGTACGTGTGTCTTTAGCCAGTATCTGCAGGTCTGCGGTTGCCTTTTGCTGTGCCTTTTGGTTGAGGTAGGCCTTGGCACGATAGTACAGAGCTTCGTTCTGCAACTCAGGTGCCAGTTTGGTCTCGGACAGTAGGGAAGTGGCAGCATTGATGGTTTCTACATCGTCTTTCAGAAGCACGCCGCAACGCAGTACGCCTGTCGCTCCCAACTGTCTGCGTTCAGTAGTAGTAGCGCGGGCTTGTAGTTGCTTGTAGTCGGCCAACGCCAGGTCGTATTGCTGGCGGTTGAAGAGGATTTCTGCATGCATGGGCAAGGCTTCTTCAGCATAAGGGCTGTTGGGGAATTCGAGCAGTTTGCCTGCATGTAACAGGACGGCTTCGTCGTCTTTCTGTTCTTTGCCGATGAGGCAGAGGTAATAGTGGGCATTCAGGCGGAAGGCACCTTCGGGATAGCTTTGAATGTAGCGTTCGAAGCTTGCCTTGGCGGGTGCGATTTCACCTTTCATATATACCTTCTCGGCGGCGATGTAGGTCAGTGAGTCCTGTTCGCTGGCTTCGAAACGTATCTGTCCTGGCATCTGTGCCGCCAGGGCAGCATATTCGTCTACGCGGTTGGCATCTACGTAGATGGATTTCAGGTCGCGCATGGCCAGGCGGGCTTCTTCACTGCCTGGATATTGCGTGATGACGTGTTTGTAGGCTTCGATAGCACGGTTGTAGTTTTCATTCTGATAGTAGAGAAGGCCTATTTCAGCGGCAGCCTTGCGGGCTATAGGACTTTCGGGATATTTGGATAATAGCTCGCGGAAGGTTGCGATGGCTTGGGTACTTTGATTGTTTTGTACATACGAACGTCCCTTTTCATATAGACCGTTGATGGCATAGGGCGAATTGGGATATTTTTGTGCCAGTCGGTCGAGCAGCGTTATCTTACCGTTGTAGTCCTTTTGCAGACCGGCTACCAAGGCCAATTGGTAGTAGGAATAGTCGCCCGAGGCTGTTCCCATATTCTCTGCACGGGTATAGTAACGGGTGGCTTCATCGAAGCGGCGTGCGTGGAGGCAACAATCGCCCAAGCGGTTATAGGCGTCGGCCAAGGCTGCCGGATTCTGTCCTTTCTCCAGTTGGATGTAGCGGTTGAAATAGCTTTCGGCACCCGTGTAGTTCTTGCGATGGAAAGCGATGTATCCTAAATTGTAGTGAGCCAGCGCATACATCTCATTGCTCGTGTCGGGGTTGTAGTTCAGATAGCGGTTAAAGTCGTCGGCTGCTTGCTGCATCTGCCCCAGGCGGTAATAGGATTCCCCACGCCAGTAGGCTGCTTTGCCTTGTTCTCTTTGGCCTTGCTGGCCGAAGAGGGCAGCATATTGGAAAGACTGTCCAAAGTAATCGATTGCTTTCTGGAAGTCGGCGTTGGCAAAGGCTTGTGTACCCAGTTGGAACAGGATGCGCACTTTGGCTTTCTGTATGGCTGAGTTAGGTGACTTGATGCGGTTGATGGACTTCAGGGCTGCTTCGTAGCTGCGTGTCTCCATATATACTTCCACCAGATAATCGCTCACCTTGTCAGCATAGGCCGATTGTGGAAAATCATTCAGGAATTTCTCGAAGACAGTGACCGATTCGCCGAAGGCAGAATAAGACGTTTCGTGGATGCAAAGGGCATAATTGTAGGATGCCTGTTCTTTTATGGCTCTGTTGGCGTCCGAAGCGGCAGCTTGCTCGAATGCCATGCGGGCTTTATTCTTTTCAGCCAATTTGAGGTAGGCCAGACCCATGTGCAGGTAGGCGTTCTGGCTCAGTGCATCGTTTTCCTGCGTGACGCTGGACAGCAATACGGGTACCTGACTATAGACACCACAATGATAGCAGGCCAGACCATACATGTACCGGGCATCGCGGCGGGTGGAGGCACCATTCTGTTCGAATGCCTGCATGGCTTCATGGTATTTTCCCATGTGGTAGCAGGCCGATCCGATGATACGATACATTTCTGCCGTATTCTCGTTGCCAGGGTAGGCGGAAAGATAGTTTTGTGCTACAATTTCCGCTTTGTCGTATTGTTTCTTTATCAGATAGATTTCTGCGATATAGTAAGGAACCAGCGCTTGGTACTTGTCATTGTCCTGCAAGGCGAGGAAGCCGTTCAGGGCCTCGTCGTAGCGTTGCTGGGTATAGCGGATGTAAGACAGATAGTATGTACAGTCTGTCTCATAGCGTGGGCTGGTGTTCTTCAGCGTTTCGAACCAGATAGCTGCTTCTTTCACTTTGCCTGTCTCCAGGTAGCACATGGCCCTGCGGTATGTCATGTCGTCGCGTTCATTGTCTGCTAGCAGGGATAGATCGGAAGCGTTGAACAAGGCCAATGCATTGTCATAGTCTTGTGCGAAGAAATAGTTGGAAGCCATCAGCGCGTAGATACGGTTGGCATGAGGCGTATCGGGGTGATTGTCCAGGAAGTTCTGTAGGAATTCATTGCTTCGTCCGTCTCTCATTTCATAGGCGGAACAGGCCAACATGTATTCGGCTTCCAGTACTTCACCTGTATGTGACGGCTGAGAGCCTTCGGCTTCAGCTTTCTGTAAGAAAGCCCGTAATGGGGCGATGGCAGCTGAATAGGCTTTTTCTTGGAACAAGGTCTTGCCTTCCTGATAATACTGTTGCAGGGGGGCGGCCTTTTCGGTGTTTTGTGCCGCTACGACGAGCGGGGCACAATAAAGTGCCGCACAGAGTATACGTGAGAATTTATGCTTCATGTTCTTTGTTATATAAATAGGTATATTTACAAAAGTACGTTTTTTGACTGGCATTTGTTTGCCCTGTTGATATTTTTTAGGATATCACACAAATTCTTTCAGGAATTTCTTCAATCCTTCTCTGATGGAGGCAAGTCCGAATTCCTCCGGTTGTAATTTCTCAAAGGGAACAAAGAAGGTATCTGCCGCATCGTCCATAGCCTGAAAATGGAGTGTGTCTTCTACCTGACAGTGGAAAAACATGTCGAGCGTATGGACTGTGAAGCCAGAGTAAAGATACAGGTTGGGCAGGGAGAACAGGTATTGTGCTTGTGTAACAGTCATGCCGGTTTCTTCCAGAACTTCGCGTGCCACACCTTCTTCGGCCGTTTCATACATGTCGACGAAGCCTCCGGGCAAGTCGAGTGTTCCCTTGGCAGGGTCCTTGGCACGTCGGCATACGAGCAGCTCTTGTCGTTCATTGACGATAAAGGCCACTGTGGCCGAGGACGGGTTGAAGTAATAGACAAAGCCGCAATCGGGGCATTGTTTGGATTTTCCGTTATGTATCCCGAAGCGGGGAGAACCACATTTGGGACAATAGGCGAATTGGGAGAGAGGATGCTCAGTCATGCTCATCAAAGTATTTGGAATGTTGGTATATGCCTGCAAAGGTAAGCAATTAGTAAAATCTTGGGATATATTCTTTGGTAAATGTGCAGGAAACCGCTATTTTTGGTTGAATTTAAGAACTGGGATATGGATAATTTGGAATGGCTGACAGGGGAAGTCTGTCGGATAGCCCGGGAAGCCGGACATTTTTTGAAGGAAGAGCGGAAGAATTTTCGTCGGGAAGCGGTGGAGCAGAAGAATGCTCATGACTATGTGTCGTATGTCGACAAGGAGTCTGAACGGCGGGTGGTGTCGGCATTGCGTGCCTTGCTGCCCGAAGCGGGTTTCATTACGGAGGAAGGTTCGGCTGACTATCACGAAGAGCCTTGCTGCTGGGTAGTCGATCCCTTGGACGGTACGACAAACTATATTCACGACGTGGCACCTTATTGTGTGAGTATTGCCTTGCGGAGTCGCGACGAGCTGTTGTTGGGCGTGGTCTATGAGCCTGTGCGCGACGAATGTTTCTATGCCTGGAAGGGTGGGGGAGCTTACTTGAACGGAGACCGGATGCAAGTATCCGATGTCGCTTCTTTAGACGATGCCTATGTCGTGGTGGAACTTCCCTATAATGCCCGTCAGTATGCTCATACGGCGCAACATCTGATACAACGGCTTTACGGAAAGGTAGCCGCTATCCGTATGAACGGGTCGGCCGCTTTGGCACTCTGTTATGTGGCGGCAGGGCGATATGACGCTTGGTTGGAGGCTTTTATTGGGAAGTGGGACTTCTCGGCTGCTGCATTGATGATCCAGGAAGCCGGAGGGCGGGTGACTGATTTTAAAGGGGCTGTTTCGTTCTTGGAAGGACACCATATCGTAGCTACCAATGGTGCCTTGCACGATACCTTCTTGGAAGTTGTGCAGGAATCTCTTCCTGAAGGTCTTTAATGGTAGGAAAGGTAAAAGTGGGCAGTTGGAGATTCTGGTTACAGGGGTTGGTACACCTGTTTTTCCCGCGTCGATGCGTTGTATGTGGGAACTGTTTGCACGAAGGCGAAGAGGTGATTTGTCTGCGCTGTAATATTGACATGCCCCGCACAAACTGGCATCTGGAGCGGGACAATCCCGTGGAGAAACTGTTTTGGGGAAAGATTCCGTTGGAGCGTGCCACCTCCTATTTCCTCTATCACAAGGGAAGCAATTTCCGTCATATCCTCCATTTGCTGAAATATGAAGGAAGGTCAGATATTGGCCGGACGATGGGGCGTTTTATAGCGGAGGAAATTGTAGAAAGCGGTTTTTTCGATGGGATAGATGTCATTGTGCCGGTTCCTTTGCATCCTCGTAAGCAGCGGGCGAGGGGATACAATCAAAGTGAATGCCTGGCTTCCGGCATTGCGGATGTGACGGGAATCGGGCTGGATATACAGGCTGTAAGGAGATGTGTGCATTCGCCGACGCAGACCCGTAAATCTGTTTACGAACGGTGGGAGAATGTGGCAGGTATTTTTCGGGTAGACCATCCCGAACGCTATACAGGCAGGCATCTTCTGCTGGTAGACGATGTGCTGACTACCGGTTCTACAGTGACTGCCTGTGCCGATGCTTTTGCCGATGTTGAGGACTTACGCATCAGTGTGTTGACGCTGGCGAAAGCTGCGATTTGACGTTGTATTCCAAGTTTTTCCATTACTGTATTTTCTTGCGTGCTGACGAAGTATTTCATGAGGGTCTCATAAAGTGCTTCCTCACCTCCTCATAAAGCACTGTATGAGAGGGTGAGGAAGCACTGTGTCAGAACCTCAGGAAGTACTGTGTTACGAGGCATCATTCGCCGCCTCCACCACCGGCGCCGCCGCTGCCGCCACCCGACTTCACGTCGTCGTTCGTGATGGTACGTGCGGCTTTCTTCACGCTGGCTTTCAGTTCACCGATGCGGTAGCTGACACTAAGTCCGAAGCGCATTTGTGGGTACTTGTTCCAACTGTCCTGAATGAATCCCTGTCCTTCGATGTGCGACTCAAACTTATTGTATTTCTGGAAGAAGTTGCTTGCAAAGGCCGACAGCGACAGGCGGCGGTTCATGAACGACTTGTTCAGATTCAGGCTGTAGCTGAAGAAGCTGCTGCCTTTACCCTGCAGCATGATCCACGGTGTTTGGCCAAAGATGTTCATACTCAGACGCCAGTCGTGTTTGAAAGTCTGCTGTGCACCACCATAGGCGAAGAGGTTCCAGCCGTCGTTTTCCAGTCCGTTGGCGCCTTTCAGGCTGGTATAGCCGCCGAACAGGTTGGCGTAGACACGGGTGTCTTTTGTTGCGTTCCAGTTGACATAGGCGCTGAGGTTGAGATTACGGCTCTTTCCGATGTTCTGATAGGTCGTGTAGAGTACGTCCTTGCCTGTTTTTTTTGTCTTCGGAGAGATCGGGAATATCATCTTCGGATACAAGGCTGGTGACAGACTGGATGCTGTTGTTCGTAAACGAATAACGGGCAGATACGTTGATGTTGAACTTCGGCGTGAAGTTGCTGTAACTTAAGTCAAAAGCATGGCTCTTTTCACTGTCCAGTTCCGGATTACCCTGGCTGAGGCTGGACGGATTACTGTCGTTCAGATAAGGATTCAGATACCAGATGCCGGGACGATAGATACGCATGTTGTAGCCCAAACGAAGGTTGGACAGGTCGGTCAGCTTCCAGCCCAGCGAGGCGGAGGGTACCACGTCGTCGTAGTTCTTGCGGAAGTCGTCGCCGCGTCCCAAGAGGTATTTCACGTCCTCGATGGTATGTTCGTATCGAACGCCCAAACGGCCGGACAGTTTCTTCCACTTCAGACCATAACCCAGATAGGCCGCGATGATGTCGTTCTGATGGCGGTAGTGCGTGCTGTATTCTTCGTCGAACACATAGTCTGAGTTGTCGGTAGCTGTACGCAGGTAACGGTCGTTGTCCGAAGAATTGTTACGTAAGATATACTTTACGCCCGATTCGATGGTGTGCAGCTTGCCGATGGGGGTTGTGTAGTCTGCCTGGAACGTGTGTTCGGTTGTATTCTGGCTTCCGTCGTTGTGCTGGTCCTGCAAGCGGTGCAGGTAGTCGGCCCAGTCGGGGCTATAGCCTTCCTCAATGGAATATTCGGAATAGGAATCCGATGTTTGTGGACGGGTATTCACCTTATAAGACAAGGTAAACATGCGTCCTTTTACGGTGGGGGAAAGACGTTGGTAATCGATTCCGCCATCGATAGAATACCAGGATGATTTGCTGTGACTTCCGATACCGTACTGATAAAGCAAGTGGTTGTCCAGTGGTGAATTACCCACATAATTGCTTCCGCCATTACTGTTGTTTCCGCCGCCCCACAAACCGAATGAGGCAGAAATCAGGTTCAGTGAATCGATTTCATAGCTGGCTTCCATACTGCCCGACTGGAAGGAACCGTCGCCTTTGCTGCTGCCTTCATAGTCCAGGTTGGCAACCTCTGCACTGGTATCTGTAGCCCGTTGCGTTCCTCCTGAATAACTGCGTGGACTGTCGTTGTAATTGTAATTGTAGCGGGCGCTCACGGTAAACTTGCCTTTCTGTACCGTACCGAACAGGCCGCCTCCTGCACCACGGTTGCTCACGTTACCGCTCAGCGTTACGGTATAGCCTTCGAATCCGCCGCCTTCGGTCACGATGTTCAGGATACCTCCCACACCTTCGGCATCATACTTCGGCCCCGGGTTGGTAATGACTTCAATATGTTTGATGGTATTGGCGGGCATACTTTTGAGTACTTCCGTCGGGTTGTTGCTCATCATGTTGTTGGGCTTTCCGTTTACGTAGACCTTGAATGAGCTACTACCATTTACCTTGATGTTATCTTCTCCGTCTACGGTTACGAGTGGTACCTTACGGAGCATTTCGAGCAAAGTATTGGTTTCCGAGTCGGGATCGTCTTTTACATTGTATTCAATTTTGTCGATATCAGCTTTTACCAGCGGTTTCTGTGCTACGACTTCCACTTGTCCCAGTTCATTGGAGGCATCAGTGACATATAACGTACCAAAATCCACCATTTTTTGACCGGCTTTGACAGAGAAGTCTTTTACAATGGGATTGCGTCCTACTGAAGTGATGGTCATAATGAAACTTCCGGTTCCTTTTACATTCTCCTGAAACCGTCCTTTCATGTCAGAAACCATCATTTTTACCGGCTTATTGGGTGCCGATTTACGTGCCACACGGATAGTAGCATAAGGTTCTCCTTCCTGCGTCAACGAGTCGAGCAGAATTCCTTTCAGCTGAAAAGAAGAGACAGCTGAGTTTTGTGCTGCTGCCAGCCCGGATATGAAAAGTATCCACAGCAGCACGGTAGCTTTTAAGTTCATGCGTTTTTTTCTAATTTATTTGACTATTCTTGTTATCGTCTTATTAGACGTTGCATGTGCTCCTAAATCACATGCGGACAGCAAAAATAGCTGCTTTTATCGCAATTACGATATCTTCGGAGTTAAAAAAGGTCAATAGTGGAAGACTTCACCGTTTCCGTTATCTGTGGTGGCTGTTGGTTATACCAGATAGAAGAACAGGAGTAGGAACAGATTTATGGTAATTACAGTCCCGAATCCTCGTAAGATCCAGGGGCGGAGAGCACTTTTTCGTCCGGCGAAAGCCCAACCGTAACACATGTTTACGATGATATTACTGATGATGGCTTGCATACTGCAAGCTGTGATAACGATGGTGGCAACTCCACCTGTACCTTGCAGTAAGTTGAGGATAAAAGGGGTTATGTCACTGAATCCGGAGATGAAAGAAAGTAGGTTCAATCCTTCCGTTCCGGCATAAATCAAGGTATAATGAGTGGCTATTGTGAATACGACGAATAATACTGCGAAGATTAGTGCAACTTTAAATTCCAGTGGATTGCTACTGTCTTCTTCTTCTACTTTACCCATTACAGATGCTGGCAATTTGGAGTGTATATACCAGGCTACACCAGCTGTGACCAATGCCATAATCAGTAGATAAGGGTAGATACAGGCTAATGTTTCACGGCTGAAGATACCGATCAGTATCAGGAAGCGTAAAAACATCATACTCACAGCCATTAACATGGAAGCTACATATTCAGGTGCCTCTTCTGCGGTAGCCGTACGGCTTTTACGTGCCAGTACGGAAATGGTGGCCGTACTGCTGTATAGTCCGCCTATGATACCGGAAACCAGCAGGCCTGACTGATGGAACACATACCGTCGCAACAGATAGGAAAGGTAGGAGATACCCGAAACGACGACTGTTGCCAGCCAGATGCTGTAAGGTGCCAGGTCGATACCCGGTATCAGGTTCTCTTTGGGGAGCATGGGAAGGATGATGCCACTGATGGCAAGGAACTTGGCCAAAGTAGTCATTTCGTCGTTTTTCATGCGTTGGGCCAGTTCGGTGAAAGTATGTTTCAGCTCTGTGAACAGTAATACTGTTACGACCACCATTACATAAAACCAGGAAGGTTGGGTAGCTACAATGGGAGCCAGACAGTAAGTGATCAAGGCTATGACAATGGTTGTTACGCCAAACACATGGTAGCGTGTTTGTTTCACATAATAGTTCAGAGCCAACAGTAATCCCAATATCGCACCTCCTCCCATAAACAGCCGATAGTCTGTAGGATCAAGAATGTAGAGCAGGTAGCCCAGAATACCGATGAAGGTGAACGTGCGGTCGGTTCCGAAAAGTGTAGTTTCACCCTCGCGCTTCAGGCTGATTCTTCGTTGTGAAAGCCCGATGAGCAGGGAAAAAAGGGTTACCAAAACGAAAGTAACCAATTCCTCAGGCAAGTATTGATACAGTTTTTCCATAAACGACCCTATGTCCCTGTGGTACCTGTCAGGGGGAAATATCTATAATATTAATGTGTATATGCAATTCTGGAACTACCACTGCGTATAGGGGTGTTTCATCAGTTGCGAATTGTAGTAACGCACGTCACCTGTCACCTCTTGTCCGATAAAATCCGGCTTTTCAAAAGTTTCGTCTTTCGAGGCCAGTTCTATTTCTGCGATAATCAGTCCCGCGTTGTCACCGTAGAACTCGTCCACTTCAAAGACATGTTTTCCGCTCTGTACCAGGTAACGTGTCTTGTCTATTATTCCCGGTTCACAGAGTTTCATCAGTTCCTGTGCTTCATCGAGAGGTATTTCCTTTTCCCATTCGTATCGGCTCATGCCTGTGGCATCTGATGCCCCTTTGATGGTGAGATAACCTTGGGTTCCGCGAATCCTGACGCGTACAGTCCGCCCCCTTGTGCTACAGATGTAACCCTGCACAATGCGGCTATGGGCATAGGCTTGCGATTTGTATTCTCCTTCAACCAGGAATTTGCGTTCTATTTCCTGTCCCATTTATGCCAGATAAGTGAAGGCTACAAACATCAGGATTGCTAAAATTACTGCTGCTACTCCCAACCCGATCATTACCTTTTTGCCTTGTTGTTCTTCCTTGCGGGTGTGCATCACCTTCTTTTCTTTCTTTCCCATAATACTGTTTCATTTAAAGTTCAACGTTGAACAAAGTAAGAGAGAATTTGGGAAGAATGCAAGCGAAACGGGAATAATTTTTCAAGAACGTATTTTCTTTGCTGTTATGCCTCCAGTTTGTTTGCCGGCAAATATCTGTTTTTATCCTACTTTTTTTGTTCGAACAGCCAGCTCATGAAGTCGGGAAGGTTGAAAGCGGGGTTCCAGCTTTCATGCATACACCCGGGGAATTCAGTATACTTTACGTCAACTCCTAACTTCCTTAATGCCTGATAAGCGGCGCGCGAACCTTCCACGGGTACCACGTTGTCGGCATCGCCGTGGAAGATACGGAACTTTACCTGCTTCAGTGCCGGAGTGAAGCGGGCTGGATTGACCGTACCGCAGATAGGGATGGCAGCTGCAAATAGGTCGGGATGGCGGATCACCAAATCATACGTGCCCATGCCTCCCATTGAGAGTCCCATGATGTAGATGCGGTTTCTGTCTGTTTCAGGCTTTGCCAACCAGGTATCGAGCAGTTCTTCCAGGGTACGAAGTAGCGGAGACAGAGGTACATCCGCAGGCATATCCGTCGGTTGCAGCGAAGCCGGTCGTCCGATATAAGCCCAATAGTCGTCTGGCGGACATTGGGGCATCAGAACGAAAGCGGGATATTGTTCGCGGTTCACGGGATTGAGCCACATTTGCGCTCCGTGTTTCAGTTGTTTCTCGTTGTCTGTGCCTCGTTCTCCTGCTCCGTGCAGGAACAGCACCAGCGGATATTTTTTCCCTGGTTGTAGCATCTCCGGTTCCAACAGGCGATAATATAAGGTATCGCCGCGGTCGGAAATAAACTCTTTTCGTACGAAAGCTTCTTGTGCGGAAGCGGCTGCCCAAATTAACAAAAGGCAGAGGAGGTTTGTCATGCGTTTCATGGTCGGTTATGTCTTGATTTCTCCTGTAAAAATAGGAATTATTCTTTGTATGGCAAGACTTTTCGGATAAAAGAAGTTATGCCACCTGTTGAGAATATGAAAGGAAAAAACTATATTTGCCGCACTTAATCCATATTCGCTTAGTCAACAGATACATGATGGAAACATGAAAAGAATCGTACGAACCTGCTGCCTGTGGGTACTGCTTCTGCTGTCGACGGGCCTCCGGGGACAAGCATCCCACTGCAAACACGAATGCTCGGTAGCCGCAAACATTACGTGGAGCGACACCTACGGACTGGAGTTTTCCTACCACTACATGCCCCTCCGCTACGCAGGCATCGGCCTTGCGGTCGGCTCGTGGCGCAGCCTCGACGACGGCCCGACGCTGCTGGAAGTCTGGTACGGCGACGGGACGGACTACGACTATTCCAACTACCAGCTCTACGTCAAGCCCTCCCTGCTGCTGCGCACGCCTCCTCTGTTCCGCATCCGGCAGTGGGAATTCGGGCTACACTGTTGTCCGACCCTGTACATCGGCACGCGTCCGCGGCTTTGCTACACGACCCTCACGCCGGACGGTTCGGTGAAGGCTGTTGACTATCGTAGCGATTGCCTGGCCTGGGAAGGAGACTTCGGGCTGGAAATCCGTTCGAGACGCAGTATCTTGTCGTTAGGTTATTCCTTGTCCAACCTTGATATCAATCGGGAATACTTCCTTGATGCTTCCGGTACTTATACGATGAAAAAGAAACCTGTCCAAGGAATGTACTTCGGACTTGCGCTCCTGTTCTGACGGACGGCTTTCCTTAAATCTTCAACATAACTAAGTTGAGAATTATACCGAACCGTTGGAATATTTAGTCCTATTTTGTAATTTTGAACCCTGAATAATCCGAACGACATGAAAGAATGCAAACGATATCTGTTTAGTTTACTCTGTTTTTTCGTTCTTTTGACGGTGGGAGGCAGTTGCTCCATCGGCGAAAGCGACTATGCCGAAGGAAGCGGAGCTACGACATGGGAGCTGTGCGACCACTTGTGGGAAGCCAACTACTCGCTGGACGACGGGACGTTCGTCAACCATCAGATAATCTTCTATCCCGGCGGTATGGGCGACGAATCGCTGCTATACAACTATTATGGAGAGGTATGGGAAGAAACTTACAGCTTCTACTGGCGATGGGCCAACAATTTGCAGAATTCCATTGCCTTGAGCTATCCGGGAGGCGGAACCATCTACATGGACCACGTTTATATCAAACTTGATGTCTTCTCCTGCCTGTTAGACGGTACTTTTGTAACTTTCCGCGGACAATAATAGACTAAATACAGGAAAAACTATGAGACGAATTCAGAAACAACTCGGAATACTTCTCGCATTCCTCTGTACTGTCATTCTGACGGGATGTAACGACGAAGAGAGTAATCCGCTCCGCTTCGACCAGTCGGTTGATGAAGACAACACCGTAGATGTATGTTTCCCCCGGAGTGAGGAGGACGGAAGCGCAGGAGCCGTTACCATCCTGGGCGGCGATGGCAACTACACCGCACAATGTGACAATGCCGCCGTGCTGAAAATTGACATGAAGTATCCTAACGCTTTCGTACTTTATCCGCAGGACTGGGGCGAGGCACATGTCACCGTGACCGACGGCACGGGCGCGTCCATCGTCCTGAAGGTGCTGGTTTACCAAAGCAAACAGACGCTGGCCATCGACCGTCTGGACGTACTCATCACAGGAGGAGACCAACTGACGGAAGAACAGCAGGCTGCCCTCCGCGAGGAAGCGCTGGCCACCATTCCCGTAAAAGCGGCAGGTGGAGGTTACCGGATGATATTCGACAATCCCCAAGATTCATACAGCGGCACGCTTTGTTTCTATCCCACGGAGATGGACAAGGAGGAAGAAATGGTGAAGGGAACCTTCATTGTCAACTCCGACCGAAACGAAGAGAATCTTTGGAACTATCGTTTCCAGCTGGAAGAGAAAGAACATACGCTGGTATTAGTACCCTATAGCGACAAGAAGACTGTTACAAAAGCAGATGTACTCCCCACTGTAGCCCTACTGGAAGACGTGACCGGACAGATTCCGACGTCCTATCCCGGCGTGGAGGTGTTTACGCAACAGGTCATTCAGAGACCTTAATACATACATTGGTAGGTTTACATCATTATGCTGACAAAGTGGGTAGTTACGTTTCTCAAGTAGATAGTTACGTCGCTAAAGTAGATGTTTATAAACTTGGAAAAACATCTTCATGGAAATGTCTTTCCCGAAAATAGCTTTCACGCTTTCACGCGTAGGCAAAAGGCTGATAGTCTGTTTCTTGGTGTGAAAGCAGGTGTTTCAACAACTCTATTGGTTTCACAATAATATGCTTAACAACAAAGAATTACTGTGAAATCACATCATAGAAAAAGCACTTCTTGATAAGTTGGCAGCCTTTTCGCTCCGTTCTTTCAAGAAGTGCTTTTTGATATAAAGTCGAGAGTCTAAATGTCCCGTATTTTTCTCCAGTTAGGGAAAAATTATTCTCTGACTGGAGAATTTTATTTTCCCAGTAGGGCAGTATTTCTACATTAAGCCTCGCCCGCTCCTGCGAACTCCATCAGGTAGGCCTTGACGAAACCGTCTATCTTGCCGTCCATCACACCGTTCACGTCGCTGGTCTGGTAGTTGGTGCGGTGGTCTTTCACGCGGCGGTCGTCGAAGACGTAACTGCGGATCTGCGAGCCCCACTCAATCTTCTTCTTGCCCGCTTCAATCTTGGCCTGCTCAGCCATGCGGTGCTTCATCTCCTTATCGTAGAGCATGGAGCGGAGGAGGCGGAGGGCATTCTCGCGGTTCTTGGGCTGGTCGCGCGTCTCGGTGTTTTCAATCAGGATTTCTTCTTCCTCGCCTGTGTAGGGGTCCTTGTACTGGTAGCGCAGACGGACGCCGGACTCCACCTTGTTCACATTCTGGCCACCTGCGCCGCCGCTTCGGAAGGTATCCCAGGAGATGCGGGCCGGCTCGATGTTCACCTCGATGGTATCGTCTACCAGCGGAGTGACGAACACGGAGGCAAATGATGTCATGCGTTTGCCCTGGGCGTTGTAGGGCGACACGCGCACCAGGCGGTGCACACCGTTCTCCCCCTTCAGGTAGCCATAGGCATAGTCGCCGCTGATTTCGATGGTACAGGTCTTGATGCCCGCCTCGTCGCCTTCCTGCAGGTTGGCGATGGTGGCCTTGTAGCCGTGGGTTTCGGCATAGCGCAGATACATGCGCATCAGCATGTTGGCCCAGTCCTGACTCTCCGTACCACCTGCGCCGGAGTTGATTTTGAGCACACAGTCCATCTGGTCGGCTTCCTCGCGCAGCATGTTCTTCAGTTCCAGGGCTTCGACGGCTTCGGCAGCTTTGGTATAGGCTTCGTCCACTTCCTCTTCGGTCACCAGCTCGTCCTTGTAGAAGTCGAATGCCAGTTGCAGTTCGTCCGAAAGGGTTTTCACCTCGTTGTAGCCGGAAATCCACTGCTGGAGTCCCTTCACTTTCTTCATCTGTGCTTCGGCAGCCTTCTGGTCGTCCCAAAAGCCGGGGGCCTGTGTGCGAAGCTGCTCTTCCTCCACCTGAATCTTCTTGCCTTCGATGTCCAGGTAGCGGTTCAACGCCTCGGTACGGTCTTTGATATCTTTCAGTTGTTCAGCGGTTATCATAATGAAAATACTTAGTTTCGGAATGCAAAGGTATGAAAAAAACGAATAACTTTGCAGTTATCATTCTAATAAGTCAATTTATGAACACATTACTCAAGAAAATCGGCCTGCCGCTGCTTTGTCTGGCAGCTTTGGGCCTGAGCAGCTGTACGCAATCGAAGTACAGCTACGAGACTGTTCCCAACGACCCGCTCCAGGCGCGTATCTACACGCTGGACAACGGCCTGAAAGTGTACATGACCGTCAACAAGGACGAACCGCGTATCCAGACGTATATCGCCGTGCGTGTGGGCGGCAAGAACGACCCCGCCGAAACCACCGGTCTGGCCCACTACTTCGAACACCTGATGTTCAAGGGAACCGACCACTTCGGCACCATGAACTACGAAGCCGAGAAGCCCCTGCTCGACCAGATAGAACAGACCTTCGAGGTCTATCGCAAGACCACCGACGAAGCCGAGCGCAAGGCCATCTACCACACCATCGACAGCCTGTCGTACGAAGCTTCGAAGTATGCCATTCCCAATGAATATGACAAGCTGATGGCTGCCATCGGCGCCAACGGTACCAATGCCTACACCAGCTTCGATGTGACTTGCTACACTGAAGATATCCCCAGCAACGAGGTGGAAAACTGGGCCAAGATTCAGGCCGAACGCTTCAAGAACTGTGTCATCCGCGGCTTCCACACCGAGCTGGAGACAGTGTACGAGGAAAAGAACATGTCGCTGACCCGCGACGCGCGCAAGGTGTACGAGCAGACGCTGGCCGCCCTCTTCCCCCAGCATCCCTACGGCACGCAGACCGTGCTGGGTACGCAGGAGGACCTGAAGAACCCCTCCATCACCAACATCAAGAACTATTATAAGACGTGGTATGTGCCCAACAACATGGCCATCTGTCTCAGCGGCGACTTCGACCCCGACCGGATGATTGCCACTATCGACAAATATTTCGGCGACATGCAGCCCAACCCCAACCTGCCGAAACTCGACCTGCCCAAGGAAGCCGACATCACGGCTCCCGTGGTGCGCGAAGTGCTGGGCCCCGAGGCCGAGAACGTGACACTGGCCTGGCGCTTCCCCGGCGCGGCCAGCAAAGAGCTGGAAACGTTGCAGATTCTGTCGCAAATCCTGTATAACGGTCAGGCCGGTCTCATCGACCTTGATCTGATGCAACAGCAGAAGACGCTGAGCGCCTACTGCTACCCGATGGCCATGAGCGACTACAGTGCCTTCATGATGGCCGGACGTCCTAAAGCCGGACAGACGCTGGACGAAGTGAAGGACCTGTTGCTGGGTGAACTGAAGAAACTGCGCGACGGCGACTTCGACGAGAGCCTGCTGGAAGCCAATATCAACAACTTCAAGCTGTACCAGCTGCACCAGCTGGAAAGCAACGATGCCCGTGCAGACTGGTTCGTACAGTCGTTCATCAACGGCAGCAACTGGGCCGACGAAGTGACTGCACTGGACCGCATGGCCAAATTGACGAAACAGGACATCGTGGATTTCGCCAACAAGTATCTGAAGGACGACAACTACGCCATCATCTACAAACGTCAGGGCAAGGACCCCAACGAGATGAAGATTGCCAAGCCCGAAATCACACCTATCGTGATGAACCGCGACACAGCCAGCGCCTTCCTGAAGGAACTGCAGGCCGAGGCCAAGAACGTGACGCCCATCGAGCCCGTCTTCCTGGACTACAGCAAGGACCTGACGCAGCTGACCACCGGCAAGGGTGTGCCCGTGCTCTACAAGCAGAACACCTCCAACGACCTGTTCCAGCTGATTTACCTCTTCGATATGGGTAACAATCAGGACAAGGCGCTGGGTACCGCCGCCCAGTATCTGGAATATCTGGGTACGTCGGACATGACGCCCGAACAGGTGAAGAGCGAATTCTATCGCATGGCCTGCTCGTTCTATGTATCGCCGGGTAGCCGCCGCACATACGTTACCCTCTCCGGCCTTAACGAGAACTTGCCCGCCGCCATGGCTTTGTTCGAGAAACTGCTGGCCGATGCACAGGTGAACGCTGAAGCCTATACCAACTTGACCAATGATCTGCTGAAGGCACGCAAGGACGCCAAGCTGAGTCAGGGTACCAACTTCGGTCGCCTCATCAGCTACGTGAACTACGGCCCGAAGAACCCTGCAACAAATTTGCTGAGCGAAGCCGAACTGAAGAGTATGAATCCGCAGGAACTGGTGGACCGCATCCACAACCTGAACAGCTACAAGCACCGCATCCTCTACTACGGCCCCAGCAGCGACAAGGAACTCGTGGCCCTGCTCGACAAGGAGCACCGCACGCCCGACACGCTGAAGGACGTACCCGCCGGCGAGGACTTCAAGCAGCAGGCCACGCCCGAGACGAAGATTTATCTGGCTCCCTACGAGGCGAAGAACATCTACATGTCGCAGATTTCCAATCGCGGCGAGAAATTTGATGCTGCCATCGAGCCGGCCCGCCAGCTCTACAACGAATACTTCGGCGGAGGCATGAACTCCATCGTCTTCCAGGAGATGCGCGAGAGCCGCGGACTGGCCTACTCGGCCTGGGCCGGACTGAACAAGCCGGGATATGCCGACGAGGACTATTACTTCATCTCGCAGATTTCGTCGCAGAACGACAAGATGCTCGACGCCATCAACACGTTCAACGACATCATCAACAACATGCCGCAGTCTGAAACGGCCTTCAAGCTGGCCAAGGAAGGCATGATAGCCCGCCTGCGCACCGACCGCATCACGAAGATGAGCGTCATCTGGAGCTACATCAACGCACAGGACATGGGACAGACGGTGGACAGCCGCATCAAGCTCTTCAACGACGTGCAGGGCATGACGCTGCAGGATGTCATCGACTTCCAGCAGCAGTGGATCAAGGGACGCACGTACAGCTACGGCATCCTGGGCGACAAGAAGGAACTCGACATGGAAGCGCTGAAGAAAATCGGTCCGGTCATCGAACTGACGACGGAAGATATCTTCGGATACTAAAACAGAACGGTTATAACGGTGAGTGGTTAGCGGTCAGTGCAGAGACTGATGGCTAACCGCTTTTTTTTGTGCCCGCCGCTCACGGCTCTTCACCGTTTTCCGAAGCGCCAGCCCAGGCCGAGCATCAGGTTGTTGGGGTCCTTGAAGTCGTGGAGCTGGTAGCCCACGTGGAGGAAGAGGCGGCGCGTGACGAAGGCCTTCAGTGCCAGAATCTGGTAGAAGCCGCGCGTGTCCTCGCCCTGCTGGATGAGGTTGCGCCCGATGCCGACGTTTACGGAGAAGATGGGCATGTTCAGCTCGGCGCGGAGCGAGAGGCCGGCGGCAAACTGCTCGCGGAAGGGCGGGCGGTAGAACTTCAGCCCGTCGCCGCCGGTGCCTTCGACGTGGTGCTCCTTCAGGTTGGCGCTTTCGTCGTACTGGGCGTCGAGCGAGAGGCCGGCGCGGAAGTATTTGTTGACGCAGTACATGGGGTTGAAGTTCAGGCCCGCCACGGCGAACGAGCCGGGGATGAGTTCGGCGCCGCTGTCCAGGAAGAGGCCCCGCTTGCGGGTGGAGCCGTAAACCAGCACGTCGTAGCTGATGCGCGCGGCCGGCGAAGAGGGTTCGTCGGTGCGGGTAGAGGAGGCGGAGGCTTCGGCCGGCGAGCCGCCGAAGGTGCGCATCACGCCGATGCGGGCGCCCACGGTGTTGACGCTCGCGTTGGGATAGTTCGTGTTGCCGTTGGAGTAGTGCGCCAGGTCGACGCCCGCCGTCAGGCTCCACTGCGGCGCCACTTGCCAGTTCAGGAAGAAGCCAAGATTGATGTAGGCGTTGATGCGCGAACCCACCACGTTGTTGTAGAAGTTGGCGTCGGGGGCATACTTCTGCCAGCCGAAGGAGGCGCCGAAGTTCCATTCGTAGTCCAGCGTCAGGCGGGGAGCGAGCCGCGCGATGCGCGCGCCCTGGAAGACGTAGACGGCCGAGGGCGTGCCCACCTCGTCGGCGTTGAAGAACGTGTTCCACGCCACGCCGACGCCCTGATAGGCCGACGGATAGAGGCGGCCCAGGCGCGACAGGGGCGAGAAGCGGAAGGCGTATTTCAGGTGGACGCCCAAGGTTGCGTCGACGGGGCTTTGGGCGGCGTTTTCGCCCCGGAAGAAGCCGGCGGTGGGGAAGACGTAGCCGGGGCGGAGGTCGATGCCGATGCCGTGCGTCGGGCGGTGGCGGAGGGTGTCGGCGGGCGTCTGCGCGTGGAGAGCGGCGCCTGTCGCGGGCAGCAGCAGGAGGGCTGCCAGCAAACCGGAGAGCAAAGTCTGTTTCATGGTCGGGGAGTCGGGAGAAAAGGGTTACTGTTGGATGTTCACGTCGCGCACGCTGGCCGTCAGCGTGTAGCCTTGCGGAGTGTAGAGTTCGGCGAAGCCTTCGAGCACGCGGCGGCGGCCTGTCTGCGGGCAGCCGGCATAAATCTTGTAGGAGATGCCCGTATAGCTGAACCAGCACTCCACGACGCACTCCATTGCCTTGCCGGGCGGGACGACGACGGTGTTCGTCACGGCCAGCCATTCGTCGGGCGAGGGGAATTCATACGTTTCGTCCGAGAGCGGGAGCTCGTCGCCCAGCAGCGCGGGCCGGTTGTATTTGTCCAGCCGGGGCACAGGGACGACGGGCATCTCGGTGCCGAACATCTGGAACTGCGACGGGTCGACGCCGGGGTTCCACCGGTCGCCGCCTGCGAAGCTGAAACTTTGCCGGAAGCTTTCAAAGGGGCGGATCTGATAGAGCCAGGGCGTGTCCGCAAGGTTGAGGGGAGAAATCGTCATTTGCCGTGTCCTTGCGCTGTCCTGCTGCAGATACCAGGTCGCATAGACGATGCTGTCCAGCTGGTAGCGGGGCGAGGGGTCGAGGACCAGCGTCACTTTGCGGTATTCGTAGTCGTTGCCCACGCCGAGAGCGAGGTAGCACGTCTCCAGCCCGATGTTTTCGGCGTCCGAGAGGCGCAGTTCCCGCTCGCCCGTGCGCTCCAGCGTGAGCGCGAGCTGCGGATGGCGGACGACGTATTTCGTCAGCCCGGCGTCGTTGAAGCTGAAGGGGGCGTCGGAATAGAGCCGGTTGCCGTCGGCGTCGTAGATGTCGCCCCCGATTTCCTCGTACCGGCCTTCCCTGTCCTCCAGGAAGAGGCCGCGCAGGTACCAGTCGCCGCTGCCGAAGCTGAGGGTGGCGGCCGTGCCGTCGGCGGGCACCTGCATCTTGTCCGTCGAGGGGACGCTCGGGTCGATGAATACGTCGGGGTTGCAGCCGCCGAGCAGGGCTGTCAGGAGGCATATGGTGGTTAGGAGGGAGTTTGTCTTCATGTTGTTTGCAGTTTGATTGGACTGCAAAGAAAGGGATTTCCGCCCATATCTCCAACAATCCAATCAAACTATCGACAGATGTTTACGTTTCGGGGACGGGTGCGGTGTCGTCGTCCGCCTCGCCGGCCGTGGTGCCCTTGGAGCGCTGCTTGTAGGCGGTGCGCACCTGGGCGAAGAGGTAGTTGGCCTCGCGGATGAAGGTGGCGGCTTCGTCCGAGGGCGTCAGGAGGCTGCTGGCGTTGGCCAGGGCGCACATGTCGTCGAGCAGGTCTTGCGCCCGGGCGGCGAGGGTCTTGGAGTCCGGCGTGCCGACGCGGGCGGAGCGTCCCTTGTCGCGCTGGGCGGTGAGCCGGGCGTAGGCCTCGTTCAGGCGTTGCATCTCGGCGATGTAGGGGGCGAGGCCGAGGGTGGCGACGTCGTCGGCGTAGTCGGGCTTGGCCAGGTCGGCGGCGAGGCCGCGGATGACTTCCGTTTCCTGTCCGACGGGCAGGGAGGCGATGCCTGCGTAGGGGCGTACGACGGGTTCGAGGCGCCGGGCGGCTTCCCGTTCGGCGGCCAGGGGGAGGCGGTCGTAGTCGGAGATGCGGCGCAGGATGTAGTTGGCCGCCACGTCGCGGTCGGCTTCGAGCTGCTGCATTTCGGGCGTTTCGGCCGAGGAGGTGGCCTGCAGGGTGAGTTCGCCCATCTGGTCGATGAGCCCGTTCATCTGTTCCACCTGCTCGGCGCTGATGTTCAGCGCGGGCACTCCTCCGTCAGCTTCGCTCAGGGGCGAGGCGCCCTGGTCGTCGTCCTCGTCGGTGCCGCCTTCCTGGGCGGTGCCGGGCATGAGGGCCATGAAGCGTTTGAGGAGGTTGAGGCGTTCGGCTTTGTTGTAGTTACCGATTGATGTCGGGGTAATCAGTGTGTAAGTTCCCATGATCTTGATTTTTTAAGGGTTATAATGTGATTATTTTCACTTCGAGGCCTCGGAAAGGCCTTTTCGATTTCAAAAATGGGTTTCGAGGGCTCGAAATGGTCTTTTTGGTTTCAAAAAATGGATTTCGAGGGCTCGAAATGGTTTTTTCAGTTTCAAAAAATGGGTTTCGAGGGCTCGAAATGGTCTTTTCGGTTTCAAAAAATGGGTTTCGAGGGCTCGAAACGTTTTTTCGGTTTCCTGGGGCCTCCTTCCGCCCGCCCGTCATTCCTTGTACATGCGGTCGATGACCTCGCGGTAGTTCCGGTCGACGACGGCGCGGCGCAGCTTCAGCGTATTGGTCAGCTCGCCTCGCTCCAGGCTGAAGGGCTGGGGCAGGAGGGTGAAGCGCTTCACCTGCTCGAAGTGGGCGAACTGCTGCTGGAGCGTGTCGATGCGGTCTCGGTAGAAGGCGCGGACGGCTTCGTGCGCCACCAGCTCCTCGCGGCTGCCGAAGGCGATGCCCTGCGTGCGGGCGTAGTGCTCCAGCAGGTCGTAGGCGGGGACGATGAGGGCGGAGACGAACTTGCGCCGGTCGGCAATGACGGCCACCTGGTCGATGTAGCGGTCGACGACGAACTTCGTCTCCAGCGCTTGGGGCGAGATGTACTTGCCGTTCGAGGTCTTGAACAGGTCCTTGATGCGCTCCGTCAGGTAGAGCGTGCGGCCCTCCAGGCGTCCGGCGTCGCCCGTGTGGAACCAGCCGTCCGGGTCGATGGCCTCGGCCGTCGAGACGGGCTTCTTGTAGTAGCCGTGCATGACGGTGCGCCCGCGCAGCAGGATTTCGTCGTCCGGCCCGATGCGCACTTCCAGGTCGGGCATCACCTCGCCCACCGATCCGATGACGAACCCCGTGGCGGGGAAGCACGACACGGTGGCGGTGGACTCCGTCAGGCCGTAGCCGACGACCATGTTGATGCCGACGGAGTGGACGAACTCGCACACCTCGTCGGACACCGCCGCGCCGGCCGTGGGGAAGAACCTGCCTCGCTCGATGCCGATGGTCTTCTTCAGCAGGGCGTAGACGGTCTTTTCGTAGAACTTGTAGCGCAGGTGGAGCGCCAGGGGCGGCTTCTTGCCCAGGCGGACGTACTGCAGGTTGTGCTCGCGGCCCGTGCGGATGGCGTCGAGCATCATCGACTTGCGCAGCCCCGTCTCCTGCGCGATGCGCTCCTGCACGCCCTGGTACACTTTCTCCCAGAATCGGGGGACGCTGCACATCACCGTGGGGCGCACCTCGCGGATGGTCGTCTGTATGTCCTGCGGCCGCAGGTTGATGCACACCTGCGTCCCGCGTTCGATGCAGACATACGTCCAGCCGCGTTCGAAGACGTGCGTCAGCGGCAGGAAGCACATCGACACGTCGCGGTCCGTCACCTGCGGCAGGCGGATGCGGTGCGTGCGGAAAGCCTCCAGGTAGTTCGCGTGGCGGAGCACCACGCCCTTCGGCTCGCCCGTCGTGCCCGACGTGTAGAGGATGTTGGCCGTGTCGTCGGCCGAAGCCCGGGCCGTGCGCTCCTCCACCAGGCCGTCGTGCGCCGTGCCCTCGCCCAGGCGCATGAACTCGTCGAAGTAGAGCGACGTCGTGTCCCGCGCGTCGCGCACCACGCCGCGGTCGAAGATGACGAGCCGCTGCAGCGACCCGCACAGCCCGAAGACGCGGAAGGCCGCGTCGTACTGGAACTGCTCGCCCACGAAGAGGAAGCGTATCTGCGCGTCGTTGACGATGTACTGCGCCTGCGTCGGCGAGCTCGTGGCATACAGCGGGACGGTCACCGCCCGGTTGGCGAACGCCGCGAAGTCGACGTACAGGCATTCGGGCTTGTTCTGCGAAAAGACGCCCACGTTCTCCTGCTCGCCCACGCCCAGCGCCGCCAGCGCGCCGGCGGCCCGGCGCACGCGTTGCGAGAACTGCCTCCACGTCACCGGTATCCATTGTGCCGTTTCATAGTCCCTGTACTTCAGGGCCACTTTCTCTCCATACTTCTCCGCCTGGCGGTGCACCAGGACAGACAAATGATGATAAGCCATGACTGAGTGAATTGGTTAATACGCCACAAAGGTATGGTTTTATTTGAAACGAATCCATAAAATGCAAATAATTCTAACATTTCCTTTCCTCGACCCTGCAGGTTTATCCGATTTTATCCGTAAGTTTGCATCCGAAAAAACCCTAACGACAGAATCCATGAACTACGACATTCCCACCCTGACCTCCGAGGCCGTCGGCCTGCTCAAGTCGCTGATAAGCATTCCCTCCGTCAGCCGCGACGAAGCCCGTGCCGCCGACTGCCTGCAGCAATACATCGAACAGCAAGGCATGCAGACCGGCCGCAAAGGCAATAACGTCTGGTGCCTCGGCCCCGGTTTCGACCTGAAGCGGCCCACACTGCTGCTCAATTCTCACATCGATACCGTGAAGCCCGTGCAGGGCTGGCGCAAAGACCCCTTCACCCCCCGCCTCGAACCCAACGGCAAGCTCTACGGTCTGGGCAGCAACGACGCGGGTGCCAGCGTGGTCAGCCTCCTGCAAGCGTTCCTCACGCTGAGTCGTACAACGCAAAAATACAATCTCATTTATCTGGCTTCGTGCGAAGAAGAAGTGTCCGGCCGCGAAGGCATCGAGAGCGTCTTGCCCCAGCTGCCGCCTGTCAACTTCGCCCTTGTGGGTGAGCCTACGGAAATGCAGCCTGCCATCGCCGAGAAGGGGCTGATGGTGCTCGACGTCACCGCCACCGGCCGCTCCGGCCACGCCGCCCGCGACGAGGGCGACAACGCCATCTACAAGGTGCTGGACGACATCGCCTGGTTCCGCGACCACCGCTTCGAACGCGTATCCCCCCTCCTGGGCCCCGTAAAGATGAGCGTGACGATGGTCAGCGCCGGCACGCAGCACAACGTCGTCCCCGACCGCTGCACGTTCGTCGTAGACATCCGCAGCAACGAGTGCTATACGAACGAAGAATTGTTCGAGGAAATCAAGCAGCACATCCGCTGCCAGGCGCAGGCGCGTTCGTTCCGCCTGGGCTCGTCGCACGTGCCGCCTGGGCATCCGCTGGTGCGCCGCGCCGTGTCGCTGGGCCGCACGCCCTTCGGCTCGCCCACGCTGTCCGACCAGGCGCTGATGCCCTTCCCCTCCATGAAGATGGGGCCCGGCAAGAGCTCGCGCTCGCACACGGCGGACGAATTCATCTTTGTCCGCGAGATAGAAGAGGCTATCGGTCTGTATCTGGAACTGCTGGACGGGGCGGAGCTCTGAATCAGCGGTTGAGCCACGGTTCGGGGTTGAGTTTCTCCTTTTCCCGCCGTAGCTGGAAGTGGAGAACGGTGCGCCCGCCGTCCGCCCCGTCGGAGAAGATGGTGCCGAGCGTCTGCCCCGTCTTCACCGTGTCGTCCGCCTTCACCGAGGCCGTGGACAGGTTGCAGTAGACGGAGATATAGGCGCCGTGGCGCACGAGGATGTTGAACAGCCCGTTCAGCTGGAACACGGCGGCCACCTTGCCGTTGAACACGGCGCGCGCCTCCGCTCCGGGCTTGGCCTGGATGTCGATGCCCTTGTTGTCGAGCTTCACGCCCCGCAGGCCGGGCACGGTGTATTCGCCGTAGTGGCTGGTGATGATGTAAGGCCCCGTGACGGGCACGGGCAGCTTGCCCCGGTTGCTGGCGAAGCTGCCTGAGAGTTCGCGGTCGGCCTTGTTCATCGTGTATGCCTCCAGCGGCTCGGCTTTCGGTTTGGCGGCCGACGGCCTCTCTGTTTTTTCCGCTTTCTTGCGGTCGGCGGCCTCTTTTTGGGCCTCTTCTTCGGCGCGTTTGCGTGCCTTCTCTATTTCTTCGGCTATCAGGCGGTCGATGCGTGCGTTCAGCTGGTTGGCTTCCTTGCGTTTCTTGTTGATTTCGGTCTGCAGGCTTCGCTGCTTCTTGCGCAGGCTGTCCACCAGGGCTTTCTGCTCCTTTTCCTGCCGTTCGAGCGTGGCCTTCTCGTCCTCGCGCTCCTTCAGCAGGTTTTCCTTCGCCTGGCGTGCCTCGGTCAGCTCGGCGCGCTTGTCGCTGACTTGTTTCTGTTTCTTCTGTATCTCCTCGCCCTGCATGCGCTGGAAGGAGGCGTACTCGCGGACGTAGCGCAGGCGGCGGTAGGTCTGCTCCAGGGTCTGGGCGGAGAAGATGAACAGCAGCTTGTCCTGAATCGTGCGGTTGCGGTAGAGGTAGTTGACCGAAGCAGCATATTTCGTCTTCTTGTCTTTCAGTTCCTGCTGTAGCCGTGTGAGTTGCCGTTCCAGCACGGTCAGTTCGCGGTCGATGGCCTCCATGTCGCTGTTGATGGCCAGGATGTAGCGTTTCCGCTCCTCGATCTGCCCCGTCAGCGCGGCCAGCCCTTTCAGCTGGCTGCCCACATCCTTGGTGGTGGTCTGCAACAGGGTTTCCGACTCGGCTATCTGCTTCTGCAGGGCGCCGCGCTTGCTTTCCAGCTCCTTAATCAGCTTGTTCGACTGGCCCATCAGGGGCAACAGCAGACAAAGGCATCCCGCTAAGGCGCACAAGACCCGTTTCATAAACTCATCAGCATTTCAAGTAGTTCATGCCATTCCACCTTCTGGTAGCGCGAAGAAAGCTGCGTGGGCGTCAGGTTGAACGGCTTGGTGGAGAAGTCCGTCAGCTCGATTTTCCCCTTCTCCAGCGAGGGGATGCCCAGCTCGCTGCCCGTCAGCGTATTCTTTCCGCCGGGACGCGACGCGGCATGGAGCAGCTTCTCCAGGTGTTGGAAGGTGGCCTTCTTGGGAAGCATGCCCTTCAGTTCCTGGCGCGTGGCCTGCACATAACGCTTGCCCATGCGGTCCACCAGAATCACTTCGTCGGGGGTGACGTCGATGCGCGCCACTTCCGAACGCAGTATCGGCATGAGGAACGAGAGCTGCATCCGTTCGCCGTCTTTCAGCTTCATGGTGCCGTTGACCGTCAGCACCGCGTCCTTGGTAGGCACCGTCAAGGTCACCTTGGACGAAAGATAGCCGGTTTCGTCGCTTTTGCTCCCTGCTTGACGGGAAGTTCTACAACCGGCCAGGCCTATCAGCAAAGCCATCAGCCACAACAGCCGCATAAACGGCCGGATACGGAAGGTGTTTTCTGCTTTCATCATCTTCATTCAGTCTTTTTTTCCGGTTCGCGGATGTATTTCCGCTGCTTTATTTTCTGTTTCAGCGTTTCCGAGTCGCTGCCCATATCGAGGGCCTGCTGCCAGTATTTCACGGCCTGCTCCACCTCGTTTACCATATAATATATGTCACCGCAATGTTCCACCACCTCGGCACTCTTCTCTTCCTCGCTCTTCATGGCCTGGTCGATGTACAGACGGGCCTGGGCATAATTGCCTTTCTCGAACAGTATCCAGGCATAGGTATCCAGATACGTGGCGTTCTGCGGTTCGGCCTTCACCGTCTTGTAACTCATTTCCTCGGCCTTGTCCAGATTCTTACGTTCCAGAGAAAGATAGTAGGCATAATTGTTCAAAGCACCGACGTTGTTGGGATTGTAGACCAAAGCCGAATCGTAAGCGGCATAAGCTTCCTCATTACGGTTCTTCGTATGCCAGGCATCGCCAATGATGGCATAAAAGTCGGATACGACTTCTTTTTTACTGTCTTTGGTGACGTGTGTCAGTGCCTTTTGGCAAATCGCAAGTACGTCGTCCGCGCGTTCGGCCTGGTTGTAGGCGATGGCCAGGTAGAAATAAAACTCCAGCATATCGGGGTTGGCTTCAACTCCCGCTTCGCACAGGCGGATGATTTCCTGGTAATCTTCGCCACGAACAGCTTCGCCCAGCAGCGTCATGCGGGCTGCCGTGTTGGTGGGGTCAATGTCTATCACTTTGTTGAGCACCGGTACCGACTGCTTGTTCATCCCCTTGGAAAGCAGGTATTGGGCATAGAGCATCGGCATGTTGGTATCGTCGGTATCCTGTTCCATAATGCGGTCGAACAAAGTGATGATGCGGGTACTGTCTTTACCGGCCTGTTCGTTCTGCACGATCAGGCGGCGCATCACTTCCATTTTGGTTGCCGGCTCCACTTTCTTGTTCAACAGGATGGTGTCGAGCTGCCGGTCGTAAAGTTCCTTCTGACCGGTTTCTTCGTAATAAGAAGCCATTGAGTAGAGGGCCATCGCGTTGTCCGGCTCTTCAGCCAACACTTTCTGATAGAGCGCATGGGCTTCTTCCGTCTTGCCGTTATCCAGATAGACGTCGCCCAGTACCACCTGATAACGAAGGTCATTGGGATATTCCGTCACCAGGCTTTCCATCTCGCGGAAAGCATTCTTACGGTCGTCCTGCTGCAGATAGATGCGGAACTTCTCCATACTGATCTGTTCGCTTTTGCCCAATTTCTCTTCCAGGTGGTTGAGCAGTACCAGCACCTTGTCGTAATTCTGCTGGCGGTTGTAGATGTCCAGCAGGTTGTAGACAGGGTCTAGTTTGTCTGGAAAACGCGCCGTCATGTCTTCCAGCAATACCGTGGCCTTTTCTGTATCCTGTTGTTGCAGATACAGGTTGACCAATCCCTGTGCGTACCAATAGTTGTCAGGGGCATAGTGTACCGCCTTTTCCAGCGAAGCCGCCGCTTGCCTTTCCTGCTTCAGGGCCATATAGTATTGGGAGAGTTCAAACAAGGCTGAAGGCGCGTTGGGACGGATGCGCAGGCAATGTTGCAGCAGGTCGAACGCTGCATCGTATTTCTGCTGTGTCTTCATCCGTACGGCTTCTAGAAAGAAATAGTCATATTTGCGTTGGAGAGCCGGAGCCAGAGTATCTGCTGGGGCTGTTGTTGCCGTGTTTGCGGTTATCTTTGCCCCGTTTCCTTTACGGACCATCCCGCACGACACCAATAGACATACGGCGAGCACTGCTCCCAGCCATTTGTTCAGTTTGTATTTCATCACTCGATTGATTCGTTTTCTCATTTACAGACTTCTTCTACATACCGGTATGCCCGAAACCTCCGGCGCCGCGTTGGGTTTCATCCAATGTTTCTACTTCTTTCCAAACGGCTTGTTCATGACGGGCTATCACCATTTGTGCAATGCGTTCGCCGTCCTCAATGACGAATGGTTCGGACGACAGATTGATCAGGATGACGCATATTTCTCCCCGATAATCGGCATCTATCGTGCCGGGGGAGTTGAGCACCGTCACTCCTTTCTTCAAAGCCAGTCCGCTGCGGGGGCGCACCTGTGCCTCAAAACCGGGAGGGAGGGCAATATATAGTCCGGTAGGCACCAGGCAGCGCTGCATGGGGGCGAGGGTTGTTGGTTCGGACAGGTTGGCACGCAAGTCCATGCCTGCCGACAATTCGGTGGCATAGGCCGGAAGCGGATGCTTCGATCGGTTGATAATCTGTACTTTCAGCATATTCGGTATCGTCTAACTAATTTTATGTACTTATTTTAATGGGCAAAAGTACGGATTTTGAAGCAAATAGTCATACATTTGCAGTTAAATATAAGTAACTGTATTCTTGTTTTCTCAAACGTCAAACTTATAAAAATCTAAGATGAATTGGAATACCCTTTTGTCAGCCAAGCGTTTCGGATTGGAAGAATTTCATCAGGAACGTCACGAGAATCGTTCAGAGTTTCAACGCGACTATGATCGCCTGGTCTTCTCAGCCCCTTTTCGTCGCTTGCAGAACAAAACGCAGGTTTTTCCTTTACCAGGCAGTATTTTTGTGCACAATCGATTGACGCATAGCTTGGAAGTATCATGTGTGGGACGTTCATTGGGGAACGATGTTGCTAAAGGAATCTTGGCTAAGGCACCAGATTTACAGCAGAGTTTTCTTCCAGAAATAGGTTCTATTGTTTCAGCCGCTTGTTTGGCTCATGATTTAGGTAATCCGCCGTTTGGGCATTCAGGGGAACGGGCTATTTCTACTTTTTTCTCCGAAGGAAAAGGACTTATTTTAAAAGGTGAACTGACAGAGGCGCAGTGGGAGGACTTTACTCATTTTGAAGGGAATGCCAATGCTTTCCGTCTTCTGACTCATCAGTTTGAAGGAAGACGTCCAGGTGGTTTTGTACTGACCTATTCGACTTTGGCCAGCATTGTAAAATATCCCTTTTCATCGAGTTTGGCGGGAAAGAAATCTAAATTCGGTTTTTTCATCAGTGAAGAGGGAAGTTTCCGTCGTATTGCTGAGGAACTGGGCATGATAAAGTTGAATGAACATCCGTTGAGATATGCTCGTCATCCATTGGTTTACTTGGTAGAGGCGGCTGACGATATCTGTTATCAGATGATGGATATTGAGGATGCGCATAAATTGAAAATATTGACTACAGACGAAACGAAAAGTTTGCTTCTTTCCTATTTTGACGATGAACGTAAGGCGCATATGGAACAGACGCTGAAGATCGTAAGTGATGTCAACGAACAGATTGCCTATCTGCGTTCCAGTGTCATCGGTTTGTTGATACGTGAATGTACTCAAGCTTTTTTGGATAACGAAAAGCAGATATTGGCGGGTAAGTTTGAGGGTACACTGATTAAACATATTAGTCCTCTTCCTGCTTCTGCTTATCATCTTTGCTCTGAAATATCGTTTGAGAAAATATATTGCTCACGCGATGTACTCGATATTGAATTAGCAGGTTTTCGTATTATCGGTACGCTGCTGGAATTGATGACTGATGCTGTTTGTTCGCCTGAAAAAACATATTCCAAATTGCTTATCAACCGGGTATCCAGCCAATATAACATAAAATCGCCCGTATTCTACGAAAGAATACAGGCGGTATTGGATTATATTTCGGGCATGACGGATGTCTTTGCCCTTGATCTTTATCGGAAAATAAACGGGAACAGTTTGCCGGAAATTAGCTGATGTTCCGTGCCTTTTCAGGCCTTCTTGTTGAACACGAAACGGTTCACATCTTGTTCATTCTCTACAAACGATTGGATGTGGCGAATACGTTTTTCAGCTAAAATTTCATCGACAGCAATCAGGATGCCTGTTTCTTCTACATTGCCAAATTCATAATTGATAGCAGTACCGAACATGCGCATTGTGGGACTTAGGCTCATGTAGGCATTGACTAACGGGGGGATGTTGTAACCAAATTTTCTGATTTCAGCATTTAATATTTTGTAGTCTTCTTTGAATGAGTCTTTGCAGAATAATGCAGCCAAGTCCTTTTCATCTGCTTCTAATTTCAATGGTTCCATCGGAACAACTAACCCTTCCTTATCGCCAAAATGCTTATGCAGGAAGTAGAGAATCATGTCGCGACCCAAACAATGATAACTGGGGTACATGGTTACTTTGCCGAAGAAATACTTTACATTGGGCATGACGACCGTCAGTGCACCTAAACCATCCCACAAGTTGTCCAGTGCGAAAAGACCTTTGCTGTCTGTACGTGTGGATTGGTATTCCAAAGTGACGAATGAACGGCCTAGCTCAATGGTGGTAGGCAAGTATTCTTTCAAGAATTGTTCGGAGAAGTGGAACATGTGTGAAGTAGCCAAAATTGGGGCTCCATGTTCGTCGAACCGAACGTCTGTTCCCAGCAGGTAGCGGTATCCACCCAGGATTTCCTCGGCTTCAGGGTTCCATACGATCAATTGCTTGTAGGGATTTTCCATGGTGTCGTATTCGTCTATGTCCATCGACATGCCGGTTCCACCACCAGCAGCTCGGAAAGCAATTTCTCGTAATCTACCGATTTCTCTCATCGTGTTTGGGGCTTCATGTGCCGTAACGATGTATATCTGATTATGGCTGCGGTTTGTCATCCGTAAGCGCCTTTCTTCCGTCAGCTCCGCTTTCAGCAGTTCCTTGTCTACCGGTGCTATAATTTCTTCCATACTCATACCTATTTTTCTATAAACTCTGTGTCCTTACAACTTATATACGATATCCTTTACATACTGTGCCCATTGCGCGGGTGTCTTCGACTTGTCGAACGTTTGCCAGGGAATGGGTTTCCCGATGGTTACGGTAAAGGTTTTGTGTCGGTTTTTCAGCATTTCGTCGGCCAGATACAACATGGCGATGTTGAACTTGATTCCCAGGAACTTGCACAGGTTTGCCAGATTGTAGAAAAAGTTGGAGTTGCGTCCCTCGAAGTGGATGGGAACGACGTCGCGCTGATGTTCCACGCTTTTTACGATGAATGCCTTTTTCCAATCCAGATCGGCTATCACTCCGCCTTTCTGACGGCGGGAACAAAGGCCGGCGGGGAACATGATGAGCTGATTGTCTGACGCAAAACCGGCTTCTACCAGTTTAGGGAAGTCTTTGGCCTGGCGGCCGGTCTTATTGATGGGAATGCAGAGGGGAGCCAGTCCGTGAAGGTTCATCAGCAGGTCGTTCACCAGATACTTCACCTTGCCGTCATAGTGTCGGCCCAGTATGTAGCCCAGGGAGATGCCGTCCTGTCCGCCCAACGGATGGTTGGAGACAAACGTGCACAAGCGGTCGTTCGGCAGGTTCTCGCGGCCTTTTACTTCGATCTTGGCATCGAGAAACTCCAGGCATGCTTCCAGAAAGTCGACTCCGACCTTGTCTTTCGATTCGCGCAGGAAGACGTTCAGTTCGTCTTGATGGACGATGTGCTTCAGGTACGAGACGACGAAACGGGGCACGTACTTTGATTGCTTCGGAGCTTTTTCCCGAAGGATCCTGTCAATGTCTATTAAAAACAAAGAGTCATCTGCCATTCTTGAATCCGGATAAAATAACTGCGCAAAATTAACGCTTCTTTTTAATTCTGTGCAAGACTTTGACAGAAAATACACCTGAAAACTGACAAAATACCCCCAAAATCTATCAATAAACAGATTTTCCCCCTAAGTTTATCGGATTTCGGGTGACCGAATGCGTAAAGAGTCCGTATCATTGCATCGTCGGAACAAAAGTACGACAATTAATCATTTAACACGCACGTATAGTATGAACAGTGTAACATTTACAAAGGCTTTGGTGGGGATTCAAGACGATCTGCTCCGCTTTGCCTACAAGCTTACCGCAGACCGCGAAGACGCAAACGACCTCCTTCAGGAGACTTCCTTGAAAGCACTCGACAATGAAGACAAATATACACCTGAAACGAACTTTAAAGGATGGGTTTATACCATCATGCGCAATATCTTTATCAACAACTACCGCAAGATGATGCGTGACCAGACGTTCGTCGACCAGACGGACAACCAGTATCACCTGAACACGCCCAGCGAGAGTTACGTGGAAAGCACCGAGACGGCCTACGACCTGAAAGAGATGCACCGCATCGTCAACGCCCTCCCCAAGGAATACCGCATCCCATTCTCCATGCACGTGGCGGGCTTCAAGTACCGCGAGATTGCCGAGAAGCTCGACCTCCCCTTGGGTACGGTGAAGAGCCGCATCTTCTTCACGCGCCAGCGGCTGCAACGCGAACTGAAGGATTTCGTCTGATACTCCCCAATCTCTATATATATGAAAAGACAAGCGTTTTTCGTGAGAAAAGGCTGTGTATATTTTTAGTTGTGCAAAGAAAAGGGCCGGCTTCGTTTCGAAGTCGGCTCTTTTTTTCAGGTTGGCAGGCGGAAAATCCCGATAGGCAGGTCAGAAACCGTGGTCGATGGGTAGAAAATCCTGATTGTCAGGCCGACAACCGCGGTAGACGGGTCGAATATCCTGAAAGTCGCTCGACAACCGTGGTAAACGGGACAAAAATCCCGAAAGTTGCCCCCTTCGTTCACTTAAAGTATCGTTCGCACAAGTCGGCGGAAACGTCTGCAAACAAAGGATTTAAAGCTGTTGAAAACTTGTTTATGGATTTTAGCGAAATCCTTGCCCGTAATTGTGGAGAAATGCGTACTTTTACAGCCGTTTATATAATTAAGGTGCAAATGGCTGAAAAAGAAACGACATACCACATCCCCGTGCTGCTGAAACCCAGTGTGGACGGCATGGACATCCGCCCGGACGGCACGTACGTCGACGTGACCTTCGGTGGCGGCGGACACTCGCGCGAAATCCTCTCCCGGCTGGGCGACGGCGGGCGGTTGCTGAGCTTCGACCAGGACGAGGATGCCGAACGTAACATCGTGGACGACCCGCACTTCACCTTCGTGCGCAGCAACTTCCGCTACCTGCACAACTTCCTACGCTACTACGGCGTCGACCGTGTGGACGCCATTCTGGCCGACCTGGGCGTGTCGTCCCACCACTTCGACGACAGCGAACGAGGCTTCTCCTTCCGCTTCGACGGCCAGCTGGACATGCGCATGAACAAGCGTGCCGGCCTGACGGCGGCCGATGTGGTGAATACCTACGACGAGGAGCGTCTGGCCGACATTTTCTACCTCTACGGCGAGCTGAAGAACAGCCGCAAGCTGGCCTCTCTGCTGGTGAAGGTACGCGCGGCGCAAAAAATCGTCACCATCGGCGACTTCCTGGACATCGTCAAGCCCCTCTTCGGCCGCGAACGCGAGAAGAAGGAACTGGCCAAGGTATTCCAAGCCTTGCGCATCGAGGTGAATCAGGAGATGGAGGCCTTGAAGGAAATGCTCTATGCCGCTACCGAGGCTTTGCGGCCGGGCGGCCGTCTGGTCGTCATCACCTACCACTCGCTGGAAGACCGCATGGTGAAGAATATCATGAAGACGGGCAACGTAGAGGGCCGCGCCGAGCAGGACTTCTACGGCAACGTGCAGACGCCCTTCCGGCTGGTGAACAACAAGGTTATCGTGCCCGACGCCGAGGAGATAGCCCGCAACCCCCGTTCGCGCAGCGCCAAACTGAGAATAGCAGAAAAACGATGAAATAAAGGAGATATTGCAATGGAAACGACACAAGAAAACACCGTGCAGCCGGGCAAGAAGAAAAGCAAGCATGCTTCCTGGAAAAGCATTGTGGGCGGCGATATTCTGGCCACGGACTTCTTCCGTCGGCAGACGAAGTTGCTGGTGCTGGTTATGGTGCTTATCATCTTCTACATCCACAACCGCTACGCCTGCCAGCAGCAGATGATCGAGATCGACCGCCTGAAAAAGGAGCTGACCGACATCAAGTATGACGCCCTGACCCGCAGCTCTGAACTGATGGAGCGCAGCCGCCAGTCGCGCATCGAGGAGTACATCTCCACCCGCGAAAGCGACCTGCAGACGGCGACCAATCCTCCTTACCTGATAAAGTAAAACCACAATCCGCAACGAACACCATGGCTGTAAACAAAAAAAACATAATGACCCGCTACTTCTTCGTCGTGCTGCTGATGTCGCTCACGGGGATAGCGGTGGTAGTCAAGGCCGGCCTTATCATGTTTGCCGAGCAGGGCTACTGGAAAGACGTGGCCGACCGCTTCGTGCGCGAAGGCGTTCCTGTCAGACCTAACCGTGGCAATATCCTCTCGGCCGACGGTAAGCTGATGGCCAGCTCCCTGCCCGAATACCGCATCTACATGGACTTCAAGGCCGGTGGACATCAGAAAGACACCATGCTGATGAATCACCTGACGGAAATCTGCGAAGGTCTTCATAAGATTTTCCCGGATCGGAGTGTCGCTCAGTTCAAGTCTCATCTGCTGAAGGGTCGCAAGAAAGGAAGCCGTAACTACCTGATTTATCCTAAGCGCATTTCCTACATTCAGTATAAGGAGGCCAAGCGTCTGCCCGTGTTCAATCTGAACAAATACAAAGGTGGTTTTCATGAACTGGCCTACAACCAGCGTAAGAAACCGTTCGGTTCACTCGCTGCACGTACGCTGGGCGACGTGTATGCCGATACCGCTCAGGGTGCGAAGAATGGCATCGAGCTGGCTTTTGACTCCTTGCTGAAAGGGCGCGAAGGCATCACCCACCGACAGAAGGTGATGAACAAGTACCTGAACATCGTGGATCGTCCGCCCGTGGATGGTTGCGATATCATCACCACTATCGACGTCGACATGCAGGATATCTGTGAAAAGGCGTTGGTCGACAAGTTGAAAGAGCTGGAAGCCGTGTCTGGCGTAGCCATCCTGATGGATGTACCCACAGGCGACGTGAAGGCTATTGTCAACATGACGCGCGGACAGGACGGCAACTATTACGAGATGCGCAACCTCGCCATCAGCAACTTGCAGGAGCCGGGTTCCACCTTCAAGACCGCCTCCATCATGGTGGCGCTGGAGGACGGTAAAGTCACGCCCGACTACATCGTTGATACTGGCAACGGCATCAAGATGATGTACGGCCAGGCCATGCGCGACCACAACTGGCATCGTGGAGGTTATGGTGCCATCGACGTGAACCGCATCATGGAGGTGTCGTCCAACATCGGAGTGTCCAGCATCATCGACAAGTACTACAAGGATGATCCGCAAAAGTTTGTGGATGGCCTGAAGCGCATGAGTATCGACCAGCCGCTTCACTTGCAAATCCCAGGCGAGGGCATACCCAACATCAAGGGACCCAAGGAGAAATACTTTGCCAAGACCACCTTGCCCTGGATGAGTATCGGCTACGAGGTGCAGTTGCCGCCCATCAACATCTTGACCTTCTACAACGCCATCGCTAACAACGGAAAGATGGTTCGTCCCCGCTTCGTTACTAAGGCTGTGAAGGACGGCGATACAGTGGAAGAATTCCCTGTTGAGGTTATCAATGAGAAGATCTGTTCGGATCGCACTTTGGAACAGATACGTACCATCTTGCGCAACGTCGTCGGCCACGGACTGGCCAAGCCGGCCGGCAGCGACCAGTTCAACGTATCGGGAAAGACCGGCACGGCACAGATCTCGCAGGGAGCGGCAGGCTACAAGAGCGGCGTGCGCAACCACTTGGTCAGCTTCTGTGGTTACTTCCCTTCGGAGCAGCCTCGCTACAGCTGCATTGTCTCTATTCAGATCAACAAAGGTATCGCCTCGGGTGGTGGAATGGCAGGAAGTGTTTTTGGCAAGATTGCAGAACGCGTCTATGCTAAGAATCTCCATTTTGACTTGAGCAATGCCGTAGATAGCACGACCAATGTTATTCCGGCAGTTAAGGCTGGCAATATGAATGAAACGGTCCGGGTGCTGGAAGGTCTGCAGGTACCGGTACAGAAGGATTTTAAGCTGTCGGCTAGTCAGACCACTTGGGGACATGCACAGCAATCACCCAATGCGGTTATCTTGCAGGCTGGAGAAGATAAAACGGGGTTGGTGCCGAATGTGATAGGGATGGGAGCCAAAGACGCTGTCTATCTACTGGAAAGCAAGGGGCTGCGTGTACAGCTTTACGGAATCGGCAAGGTGAGAAGCCAGTCCATAGCAGGAGGTAGCAGGTTGGTGAAAGGACAGACTGTTACCCTTCAACTAAGACAATAAACGAATGAAAAGATATATGAAACTGAACGAACTTTTGAAAGCTATACAGCCGGTAGAAGTGGCCGGAAGTACAGACATCGAAATAACTGGGGTGAACATCGACTCGCGTCTGGTGGAAGTCGGCCATCTCTTTATGGCCATGCGCGGTACGCAGACCGACGGCCACACCTACATGCCTTCGGCCATCACCAAAGGGGCAGTAGCCATCCTTTGCGAAGAAATGCCAGAGCAGAAGGAAGCCGATATCACCTACATCCTTGTGAAGGACTGCGAAGATGCCGTAGGCAAGATAGCGACGACCTTCTATGGCAATCCGACTTCGAAGCTGGAGCTGGTGGGTGTCACTGGTACCAATGGCAAGACAACCATTGCTACCTTATTATATAATGTATTCCGTTACTTCGGCTATAAGGTAGGTCTCATCTCTACCGTATGCAACTACATTGACGACGAACCGGTGCCTACCGATCATACGACGCCCGACCACATTACGCTGAACCGCCTCTTGGGACAGATGGCTGATGCCGGTTGCAAGTATGCCTTTATGGAGGTCAGTTCACATTCCATCGATCAGAAGCGCATCAGTGGCCTGCGTTTTGCCGGAGGTATCTTCACCAACCTGACGCGCGACCATCTGGACTATCATAAAACGGTGGAGAACTACCTGAAGGCCAAGAAGAAGTTCTTCGACGACATGCCTAAGAATGCCTTCAGTCTGACTAATTTGGACGATAAGAACGGACTGGTGATGACACAAAACACCCGTTCGCATGTATATACTTACTCGTTGCGCAGTTTGAGTGATTTCAAGGGTCGTGTATTGGAGTCACATTTTGAAGGTATGTTGCTCGATTTCAACAATCATGAAGTGGCTGTTCAGTTTATCGGACGTTTCAATGCTTCCAACCTGTTGGCGGTATTTGGTGCTGCCGTCTTGTTGGGCAAGAAAGAAGAAGATGTGCTGGTAGCGCTAAGTACCCTGCATCCGGTAGCTGGTCGTTTCGATGCAGTTCGTTCATCTGGCAAAGGCTTTACGGCGATTGTTGACTATGCCCATACACCCGATGCGCTGGTCAATGTGCTGAATGCCATTCACGGTGTGTTGGAAGGGAAAGGTAAAGTTATCACCGTGGTAGGAGCCGGCGGAAATCGCGACAAGGGCAAGCGTCCCATCATGGCAAAAGAAGCCGCCCGCTTGAGCGATCGCGTCATTATTACGAGTGATAATCCTCGTTTTGAGGAACCGCAAGATATCATTAACGACATGCTGGCTGGTCTCGATAAAGATGATATGCAGAAAACGCTTAGTATTGTTGATCGGCGCGAGGCTATTAAGACTGCCTGTATGCTGGCGCAGCCCGGAGATGTTGTATTGGTAGCTGGTAAGGGACATGAAAACTATCAGGAAATAAAGGGTGTGAAACATCATTTTGATGATAAGGAGGAACTCAAGAAGATTATGAACTGAAGACTGATTGTTAATTGTACATTGTAAATTATTCATTGTCATGTTATACTACTTATTCCATTGGCTCGACCAATATGACTTCCCTGGTGCAGGTATGTTTGGCTACACGTCGTTTCGTGCGTTGATGGCTATCATTCTGGCTCTGCTCATTTCCACTATCTGGGGAGATAAATTTATTCATCTGCTGAAACGAAAGCAGATTACTGAAACTCAGCGTGATGCTAGCATTGATCCTTTTGGTGTGAATAAGGTAGGTGTACCTAGTATGGGAGGAGTCATTATTATTTTTGCTACTCTTATTCCTTGTTTGTTATTGGGTAAGTTGGAAAATATCTACATGATACTGATGCTTATCACCACCGTCTGGTTGGGTTCACTGGGTTTTGCTGATGATTACATTAAGATATTCAAAAAGGACAAGGAGGGGCTGCACGGAAAATTCAAGATTATTGGCCAGGTGGGGCTTGGCTTGATTGTGGGGTTAACTCTCTATCTTAGTCCACAAGTTGTTATTCGTGAGAATATTGAAATGGAACAACCGGATGGACAGATAGAAATTGTTCATGCTGCCAAGGAAATCAAGGCCACACAAACCACTATTCCGTTCTTTAAGAGTAATAACTTGGATTATGCTGATCTCATGGGTTTTCTAGGTGAGCATGCGCAGACTGCCGGATGGATATTATTCGTTCTTGTTACTATCTTTGTAGTTACAGCTGTAAGTAATGGCGCGAATTTGAATGACGGTATGGATGGCATGGCAGCTGGTAATTCGGCTATCATAGGATTGACAATAGGTATATTGGCTTATGTGTCTAGTCATATTGAGTATGCTGGTTATTTGAATATTATGTATATTCCTGGCTCAGAAGAGCTGGTAATCTTTGTTTGTGCTTTCATTGGTGCACTTATTGGTTTTCTATGGTACAATGCTTATCCAGCACAGGTATTCATGGGTGATACAGGTAGTCTCACCATTGGAGGTATCATTGCTGTTTTTGCTATCATTATCCACAAGGAATTACTGATTCCTATTCTTTGTGGAGTATTTTTGGTAGAAAATCTTTCGGTTATTTTGCAAAGAGTTTATTATAAAGTTGGTAAGCGGAAAGGAGTTAAACAACGTTTGTTCAAACGTACACCGATACACGATCATTTCCGTACCGGTATGAACCTGATAGAGCCGGGATGTCGTGTTGTATTTACCAAACCAGAACAGCTGTTCCATGAATCGAAGATTACCGTTCGTTTTTGGATTGTGACCATCATTTTGGCAGCTATTACTATTATTACGTTGAAGATCAGATAATATAGATATGAACAGAATTGTAGTTTTAGGAGCCGGCGAAAGCGGCGCAGGTGCTGCCGTGCTGGCAAAAGTGAAAGGTTTCGACACTTTTGTTTCAGACATGGGTGCCATCAAGGACAAGTACAAAAAACTGTTGAACAAGTATGATATTCCTTGGGAAGAAGGTGAACATACAGAAGAAAAGATTCTGAATGCCAACGAAGTTATCAAGAGCCCGGGTATTCCTAATGATGCTCCGCTGATATTGAAGTTGAAAGCGCAGGGTACGCCTGTCATTTCCGAGATAGAGTTTGCCGGACGTTATACGAATGCAAAAATGATTTGTATTACAGGATCGAACGGAAAGACGACAACCACTTCACTCATTTATCATATATTTAAGAGTGCCGGAATGAATGTCGGCTTAGCTGGTAATATTGGGAAAAGTTTGGCTTTGCAGGTTGCTACTGAGCAGTATGACTACTATGTTATTGAGTTGAGTAGTTTTCAATTGGATAACATGTATAAGTTCCGCGCTAATATTGCTGTACTAATGAACATTACGCCCGACCATCTGGATCGTTACGATCACTGTATGCAAAACTATGTAGATGCTAAATTTCGCATTACTCAGAATCAGACTGAAGAAGACGCCTTTGTTTATTGGAATGATGACCCCATTATTCGTCGCGAGTTAGCTAAACATGGGCTAAGGGCACAGTTATATCCTTTTTCTGCTGTTAAGGAAGATGGAGCTATTGCCTATGTGGAAGATGGAGAGGTGGAAATCAATACACCTATCGCTTTCAACATGGAGCAAGAAGAACTGGCCTTGCGCGGTACGCACAATCTGTATAATTCGCTGGCTGCTGGCATCTCGGCCAACCTGGCAGGCGTGAAGAACGAAGACATTCGGAAGGCCTTATCCGACTTTCAGGGAGTTCCTCACAGATTGGAAAAAGTTGCTACAGTACGTGGGGTACATTTTATCAACGATTCGAAAGCTACTAACGTTAACTCCTGCTGGTATGCCCTGCAAAGCATGACGACCAAGACTGTGTTGATATTGGGTGGAAAGGATAAAGGTAACGATTATAAGGAGATAGAGGATTTGGTGCGTGAGAAGTGTTCGGCATTAGTGTACTTGGGCTTGCATAACGAAAAGTTGCACGATTTCTTCGATCGTTTGGGACTGCCGGTAGCCGATGTACAGACTGGTATGAAGGATGCTGTAAACGCTGCCTACCATCTGGCCCAAAAAGGGGAAACAGTGTTGCTGAGTCCATGTTGTGCTTCGTTTGATCTCTTCAAGAGTTACGAAGATCGTGGTGATCAGTTCAAAGCATGCGTACGAAGTTTATAAACTGTTTAAAAACGAGATACGGACATCTTAAAATAGAATAACGTGGATCTATTAAAAAGCATATTCAAAGGTGACAAGGTGATATGGATTATCTTCTTGGTACTCTGTCTTATTTCTATTACAGAAGTGTTTTCCGCAGCGTCTACACTTACTTATAAAAGTGGCGACCATTGGGGACCGATTACCCAACATACGATTCTGCTTTCCATTGGGGCATTGATTGTTGTGTTTGTGCATAATATTCCTTATAAATGGTTTCAGGCGCTTCCATACCCCCTGTTGTTGGTTTCGGTTGTGCTATTGCTCTTTGTTATGATTACAGGTATTGTGACAGGTGACCGTATTAATGGCGCTGCCCGTTGGATGACTTTCATGGGGGTACAATTTCAGCCTTCAGAATTAGCTAAAATGGGTGTCATTATGGGAACGGCTGTAATTTTGTCGCATGGACAAGATGAATCGGGAGCATCTCCTAAAGCTTTTAAGCGCATCATGATCATGACATGTATTGTTTGTGGTCTTATTTTGCCGGAGAATTATTCAACTGGTGTATTGCTTTTTGGTACCGTTTATTTGATGATGTTTATCGGACGTGTACAAGCTAAAAAACTGATATTACTGGGAGGAGGTTTGATTGGTGCAGTAGTACTATTTGTGTCTTTTTTATTGGCTACACCTAATGATACATTGGAAAAGATTCCAATGGGACATCGTTTTACTACGGTGAAAGCACGTATTGTTGATTTTGCTTATGCTAAGGAAGTGCCTGCTGCAAAGTTTGATATTGATGGGGATGCTCAGGTAGCTCATGCTCGTATTGCTGTAGC
>CAYQOV010000015.1:0-45011 GCA_964419245.1 uncultured Bacteroides sp.
CCGATGTTCTATTTCCCCTGTCTTGCGGTGCAGCACCATCAGACGCGACTCATCCCTGTACTTGGTGGGATGTAAAGCGATCCTTTCCTCAGGAAGCTTGAATTTGAATTGCGACAGTTTCATATCTTTCCTTTCTTTTATATTGGGTTGATTTTATTGTTCCTCTTCTGTATCTGTCTCTATTTCTTGTGCATTGATCCAGTCCTTGAAATCGAGCGGATTGAGGCAGTCCTCAATACGAACATCCCCTACGCGTGTACGTTCCAAGGCTGTCAGGTGGGCGCCGCTGTTCAGTGCTTCGCCGATGTCGCGGGCCAGGGCACGGATATAGGTACCTTTGCTACATACCACACGTACTTTTATTTCAGGCAAATTGCATTCCAACAGCTCTATCTCATCAATTACGAGCAACTTGGGTTTCAATTCCACGTCCTCACCCTTACGCGCTAGGTCATAGGCGCGCTTGCCGTTCACCATACAGGCAGAGAAAGCGGGAGGTATCTGTTGTATCTCGCCGACAAAACGTTTCAGTGTCTCTTCCACCAGCTCGCGGGTGATGTGCTCCGTAGGGTAGACGGCATCTATCTCGTGTTCCAGGTCGTAGGATGGAGTCGTGGCGCCCAGCCGGATGGTGGCGATGTACTCCTTTGTGTGGTACTGAAACTCTTCAATCCGTTTCGTGGCCTTGCCTGTGCATACAATCATGACTCCTGTAGCCAGGGGGTCGAGCGTGCCGGCATGTCCCACTTTCAACTTCTTTACGCCCAGGCGTCGGCAGATGTGGTAGCGTACGTGCCCCACCACCTTGAATGACGTCCAGCCTAGCGGCTTGTTCAGGTATAAGACTTCTCCTTTCTTGAAATTCACGTTTCTTTATCTTATCTTAATAATAATCATCCAAGTAGATTCAGTATCAACGTCAGTGCACCAGCAATAGCGCAATAGATACCGAAATACACCAATTTGCCTTTCTTTACGATGTTGATCATCCACTTGCAGGCCAAACAGCCCGATACGAAAGCAGCCACAAAGCCGATTATCAGCGACAGGGCAGGTATGTCGCCCGCAATGGCTTCGCCTTTCATCAACTTCATGCCGTCGAGCAGTGCCTCACCCAAGATGGGAGGGATGACCATCAGAAAAGAGAATTGGGCTAGCTTGGCCTTGTCATCACCCAGCAAAAGACCTGTGGCGATGGTACTGCCCGAACGCGAAAGGCCAGGGAGTACGGCGCAAGCCTGTGCCAAGCCGATAATGAAAGCGTCTTTCTTCGAAATTTCAGCCTTCTGGCGTGGCTTGTAATAATAGGAGAAGGTCAGCAGAACTGCTGTCAGCAGTAAGCAACATCCTACCACCAGCAGGCCTGAGCCAAAGATGGCCTCTACTTCGTCCTTGAAGAATACGCCCACGATGCCAATCGGTATCATTGAGATGATGATGTTGATGACATAACGGGTTTCGTCGTTCATCTGAAACTTAAATAATCCCTTGAATATCCAGTCGATTTCCTTCCATAGGATAACCAGTGTGCTGAACACCGTGGCAACATGCACCACGATGGTAAAAGCCAGGTTTTCCTCTCCTTCGATGCCGAACAGTGCCGAACCTATGGCCAAATGTCCACTGCTGCTCACCGGCAGGTATTCTGTCAGTCCTTGAAGAAGTCCAAGGATCAGTGCTTCAAACCATTCCATCTTTTCTTATTCTTTCAATTATTCGTTTGTTGTTTTTTCGTTTTCCTCAGTCTTGGGTTTGCGCAGTACGGCGTATATCATGAACACAAAGCCCAACAGACATACGACTGGGGCCACTTTGATGCGGCGCACACTGAAAATGTCTGGCTCAAAGTGTGTCGGAGTGGAAGAGGGGCCTGTCATCAGCAGGAAACCGATGATGACAACCACCATACCGATAGCCAATAAAAGGAAGTTGGTCTTGTCGAAAGCAAACTTTTTCTTATCCATATTCTTAAATCTTTTTTATTGTCAGACTGATCTTAAATGCGATAAAGCGCACCTGCTTTCATGCGGAGGTATTTATTGACCGAGAAAAGGGCGCATAACCATGTGATAAGCACGCCAAAAAGCAATACGGCTACTGATACCAGCAGCATGATTTGGGGGGTGATGACTTTTACCAGTTCAGGCTCCTTTTCTACCAGCCAGGTAGCGGCACCCCACAGAAGGCCGTCAGCCAAAGCTGCCGCCAATATGCCTGTCCAGAAGTTACGACGCAAGAAGGGGCGTCGGATGAAGCTCCAGTTGGCTCCCACCAGCTTCATGGTGTGTATCAGAAAACGTTTGGAGTAAACAGCCAATCGTATAGTGTTGTTGATCAGTGCAAATGATATCAGGGCCAGTATGACGGCGAGACCTAGCAGCAGCAGGCTGATCTTGCGGATGTTGTCGTTTACCGCATTTACCAATTCTTTTTGATAAAGCACGTCCTGTATATCGGTATTCTTTCGAATCTGCTTTTCTATTTTGGCGATGCTGTCCGTGTTGGCATAGGCCGACTTCAACTTCACTTCGATGGAGGCCGAGAAGGGGTTATAGCCCAGAAATTCTTGCGGATCGGTGCCCATTGCTTCGGTCTGTTCCTCCAGCGCCTGTTTCTTGGAAATGTATTCGGTACTCTTCACGAAGGGTTCCTTATTCAAGTTCTTTTGCAGGCGCAGGATGTCACGCTCCTTCATGTCGTCGCTGATGACGATCGAGAAGTTGATATTCTCTTTTACATACACTGACAGGTTGTGGGCAGCCAGCACGAAGAATACCACCATGCCCAACAACAGCAGAACCAATGTCGTACTGATGCAGGAAGTGACAAACTGCATGTCAAAGAGAGAGGTCGTGTGATGGGTAGGCTTGGACTTCATAGACTCTTTTTTCTGAATACATAGATCATTGAACTGCTGCGCTCTTTATGTACCAACGAACTGAACCATGCCAGTGTCCCCGTCAGCATCCCGCGCAGGAAAGGGAGCGAACGATTCATGTAGCGCTCGGAAAGCATGGACACGTAGAACGCGTCGAACGGCATCGGATGGCGTTCGGACATGATGAAACCATGCTTCGAAGCAAACTGCTGGATGGTAGAGGGAGTGAAGTGCCACAGGTGTCGGGGTACATCGTAGGCAGCCCAGTAGGCTCCATACTTGCGGGCATCGTACGAAGAACAGTTAGGAACTGCTACCAGCAGCATTCCCTTGTCTGTCAGCAAGGTGTTCAGAGTTTCCCAGGTCTCGTCCAGATGCTCCAGATGCTCCAATACGTGCCAAAGCGTGATGACGTCGAAACTTCCCGACACATAGTCTTTCAGGGCTGTTTCCGGTTGTACCTCCAGTCCGAAATGCGCCTTGGCGAATTCGCGGGCGGAGGCATTCTTCTCCACAGCTTCTACTTGCCATCCCAGCCGCTTCATCGTATCGGCGAAATAGCCCGTACCTGTACCGATGTCTAGCAGGCGTCCGTCCTTGCGGTGGGTGACACGCATCACCAGCTTTGCTTTCCGCTTCAGCATGTAGTGACGCACCCAGTGATAGATGCGGTTCATGGCACCCTTCTTCGTATCCGAATGGGAAATATAGTCTGGAGTTTCGTAATAACGGCCGATTTCAGCTTCTGTCGGGAAGTCTTGCGTGAAAAGGAAACCGCAATCTTGACAACGGCACAAATGGAAGACTTCGCCTGTAGCATAGTGGTCTACACAGGTAAGCGTCCTTTCCAAATGGTTTCCGCCGCACAATGGACAGGTTGTTATGGTGAGTGTATTCATCGAAATTCCGGCCTACGGTGGTGTGTCCGCGGACAGTTGGGGCACAGCACACCTAAATTTGGTGCAAAATAACAAAGAAAAAGTGACTTACGTGCCTTTTGTTAAGGAGATTTAAGACATGTGCCTGTGTGTCTGCGCTTTTTGTTCCCTTGTCTTTCCTGCCCGTAGTGGCGTCCGTTCTGACACAGTGCTTTGCTTACAGCAGCTTGAACGCATACCCTTCTTCCTTCAGGAAGTTGAGGGCACGGGGAAGGGCATATTGCAGGTTGCCGCTGTCCCACGACTTGAGGGAGTCGTGGAAGGTGATGATGGAGCCGTTGCGGGCATAGCGCATGACGTTGGCCAGCACCTGCGGGCCGCGGAGCTTCTTGCTGTAGTCGCGGGTGACGAGGTCCCACATCACGATCTTGTATTTACTTTTCAGTACCATATACTGTGCCCAACCCATGTGGCCGTGTGGCGGACGGAACAGGAGCGGGCGGAGAGCCTTGTCGGTCGTCTCGGGGTCGCAGATGGAGAGCATGAAGTCGTGGGCTTCTTCCGTATTCTCCAGGTAGCTGTAGGAGGTGAAATATTTGCGGCTGAAGCCGCGGATGTGATTGAAGGTGTGGTTGCCGATGCGGTGGCCACGCTCTACAACCATGCGGAATTCTTCAGGGTGTTTTCGAATGTTGTCGCCCACCATGAAGAAGGTGGCTTTGATGTTGTGTTGGTCCAACAGATCGAGTACCCAGGGCGTGACTACGGGGATAGGCCCGTCGTCGAAAGTCAGGTAGACGGCTTTCTCGTCGGGGTTCATCCGCCACAGGGCGCTGGGATAGAGTTTTCGAAACAGTTCGGGAGGTTGTTCGATAAACACGGTGATAGTGTGATTAGTGGTTAACGGTTAGTGGTGGAGCAGTGAGTGATGAGTGTCCTCCGGATGGAGTGCTCACCACTCACTGCTTACCGCTAATTTACCTTTTCATTCTGTTTACATACATCTCATACAGTTCTTCCAACTTGGCGCGATAGGTTTCGGCCAACGGCGACTTGTATTGCTCCATTTTCTTGACTTCTTCGCTGAGGAGTGCCCAGTGGTACTCGAATTCGCGGCTGGAAATCATGAAGCGGCCTTCGTCGAGGCTCATGTACCAGGTCATGTATTCGACGGCCTTGTCGGCAAGGGCTTGGGCGATGTGGTCGCCTTTCTCCATTTCGCCCAGCTTGTACCAGGCTTCGGCCATCTGTAGGGAGCCGTTTTGCCAGTCGTAAGGCACGTTGCAGGCCGGAATCATCTTCTCGGCATACTCCAGTGCGGCGCGTGCCTTGTCGTTCTTGCCTTCGGCCAGGAGTTGTCCGATAAGCTGTGCGAAGATGCGGCGGTGCGAGTAGCACATGCGCATGGCATTCTCGTCGATATAGATACCGGGCTTGTCGATGCCGCCGAACTTGAACTTGTTCATCAGGTTGTCGTACATCTTTTCGCTGTCTATCTTCACGCCGGTCTTGTTCGTGTCGAAGGGGGTGAAGCGGTAGGCGAGACCTTCCTGGATGAAGTAGTTGTCCAAGCCGAGCTGGTTCTCCTGTCCTACGCTGACGGCGATGTAGATGGGACGCTCCCAGTTGGCTTCGGCCAGCATTTCGAGCATCATCAGCTCGCTCTTGTAGAGGGCGCGCTTGGGATGGTAGTTGCCCTGCGAATCCTTGGTGCGGAGCTTGATAGGCATGTAGTCGGGGATGGAGTCGCCCGGCAGCAGCATGCCGCTGCGGCGTACGGCTTCCTTGTCCACCTTGATGACCACGCTGTCCGTGGGGATTACTTGCAGTTCCTTGTTCTTGTTGCGTACCCAGTACTTCAGGATGTTCTTCAGTTCGTAGGGATTCTCACCGAATTCCTTCTGTACGTTTATCTTGGCTTCGGGGTTGCCTGCGAGGGCTTCCTTCTCGGCCTGCGCGTAGAGGGCGTCGATGCTCTTCTTGTATTCAGGCTGGACGGTGATGTATTCGTTGGTTCCCTCGACGTAGTCCATGCGGTCCCAGGTGATGGGGAGCGACGGTGAGTCGTAGGCCGGACGCTTCATCTGGTCGATGTACCAGTCGGTGTTGAGGTACGACAGGTTGCAGGTGCGGGCGTCGGTGCGGAAGCCTTCGGTCTCCTGGTTGTACCACAAGGGGAAAGTATCGTTGTCGCCGTTGGTGTAGATGATAGGGTTACCGCTCTCTTGGAGGGACATCAGGTAGTTCTGCCCGAAGTCGCGTGCCATGTAGCGGTCGCTGCGGTCGTGGTCGTCCCAGGTCTGGCTGGCCATCTGGATGGGGATGAGGAGGCAGACGACGGAGACGATGAGGGCAACGGCCAGCGAGGGTTTCAGTTCGGGAGCTTCCTCACTTTCGCCCGATGTTTCGGCTTGGGCGGCAGCTTTGCCCCGCATCCACTTGCTCAGCAGCTGGATGAGGCCGGCGACACCCATGCCGATCCAGATGGCAAAGGCGTAGAACGAGCCGGCGTAGGCATAGTCACGTTCACGCGGCTGGCTGGGCGTCTGGTTCAGGTAGAGCACGATGGCGATACCCGTCATGAAGAACAGGAAGAACACGATCCAGAACTGCTGGATGCCCTTCTGTCCACGGTAGGCTTGCCACAGCAGGCCGATGATGCCAAGCAGCAACGGCAGACCGTAGAACACATTGTGTCCCTTGTTCTCCTTCAGGTCGGTGGGGAGCAGAGTCTGGTCGCCTATGAGCAGGTTGTCGATGAAGTCGATGCCCGTGATCCAGTTGCCGTGCTCTATCTCGCCGAAGCCCTGGATGTCGTTCTGTCGGCCCACAAAGTTCCACATGAAGTAGCGCCAGTACATCCAGTTCAGCTGGTAGGAGAAGAAGAACTTGATGTTCTCCCACTGCGTTGGCATCTTCACAATGATCATTTCGCCGCACTGGTCGTAGGGCACTTCGTAGCCCTTGACGTCCTGCCAGGCTTCATACTGCTGGGTGTGAGCGCTGCTGTACATGCGGGGGAAGAGCATGTTCTGTGCATATTCGTAGTCGACGCGTCCGGGTATCTCGATGTATGAGTCCTTCTCGTCGGGCGTAGCTTTCTCCTTGCGGATGAACTTGGTGCCGTTGTACGAGATGCGCGGCTGGCAATAGCCGTCCTTCACGTCGAGGGCCACCTTCGAAGTGTAGGCGGGTCCGTAGAACAGCGGGCGTGTGCCATACTGCTCGCGGCCCAGGTATTCGCCCAGCGTAAAGATGTCTTCGGGCGAGTTCTGGTCCATCGGCGTGTTGGCTGTGGAGCGGATGACGATGAGGGCGTACGACGAGTAGCCGATGACCATCATCATGGTGCACAGCAAGGCGGTGTTCAGCGTGCGGGCGCTGACGCGGTATTTTTCTTTCAGGCGGTCCTGCGTCTTCGGGTTAAGGTAGAGCCACAGCAGGGCGATGACGATGATGCCGATGACTACGGCACCTGCTCCGTGTCCGTAGAACGGGATGCCCAGCATGGCGATGGTCAGGACGAACGAAATGGCCATACGCATTTTGTCTTTCTCTGTATAGCTCTCGTACACGCCCCAGATGAGGCAGGCGGCCAGCAGGATGATGTAGACGATGACGCCCGTGTTGAACGGCATGCCCAGCGTGTTGACGAACAGCAGTTCGAACCATCCGCCCACCTTCACGATGCCCGGCACGATGCCGTAGAGCACCACGGCTACCAGCACGGCAGAGCCGATGAGCGCCAGCAGCGAGCCACGGGCGTTGGCGTTGGGCACTTTCTTATAGTAATATACCAGCACGATGGCGGGCAGACAGAGCAAGTTCAGCAGGTGGACGCCGATGCTGAGGCCCGTCAAGTAGGCTATCAGGATGAGCCAGCGGTCGGAGTGTGGCTGGTCGGCCACGTCTTCCCACTTCAGGATGAGCCAGAACACGATGGCGGTGAACAGCGACGAGAACGCATATACCTCGCCCTCGACGGCCGAGAACCAGAACGTGTCGCTGAACGTGTAGGCCAGCGCGCCCACTACGCCGCTACCCATGATGGTGGCCATCTGTCCGCGGGTAATGTGATTTTCGTCCTTCACCACCAGCTTGCGCACCAGGTGCGTGATGCTCCAGAAGAGGAACAGGATGCAGGCGCCGCTCATCAGCGCGCTCATGTAGTTCACCATCCGTGCCACTTCCGAGGGGCCGGAGGCGAAGAGCGAGAAGAAGTTGGCCACGAGCATGAAGAACGGTGCTCCGGGCGGGTGTCCCACTTCCAGTTTATAACCGGTGGTGATGAATTCCGGGCAGTCCCAGAAACTGGCGGTCGGCTCGATGGTCAGGCAGTAGACCGTGGCCGCGATGAGGAAAGTAATCCAACCTGTCAGGTTGTTGACGAACTTGTACTGTTTCATTCAGTTGTGTAGATGATATAACGTTATAATCTGCGAGTTTTTATAAAAACGTGGCAAAGATAGCGAATTCAGTTTTAAATACGCACCCCTGCGGGCGAATATTAGGATAGGTTAAAGATTGCGTCCCGTGGTACAAGGAACTTTTTTTACAGAAAAACTCGTTTTTTTGCTTGATTAAACGACGTGTTTATTACATTTGCAACACGCACTCGTTGTAGGGACGCACCACGATGCGTCCGCCTCCCCCGGCAAATGCTATGAGAACCAATTTTAATCGGACAACTATATGAAAGCAAGAAAGACCTTAACCCTCCTACTGCTCGCCGCGCTGACCCTGGCGGCCTGCAAGTACGACGACTCCGAACTTTGGGAGCAAGTGAACCAAAACACCGAAGAACTGGCCCAGGCTGCGCGCATCGCCGCCCTCGAAGCCTGGCAGGCGGAAACGAACACCAACATCCAAGCCCTACAGACGCTGCTCAGCACGACGGACTACATCACCGCCGTGACGCCCGTCGTGAAGGACGGCGTGGAAGTGGGCTTCACCATCAGCTTCCTGAACACGCCCGCCATCACCATCTACCACGGCACGAAGGGCGATAAGGGCGACAAGGGCGACACCCCGCAAATAGGTGCCGCGCAGGCCGACGACGGCAACTGGTACTGGACGCTGAACGGCGAGCTCCTGACCGACACCGACGGCAACCCCATTCGCGCCAACGGCACGCAGGGCGAGCAAGGCGACCAAGGCCCCGCCGGCGACGACGCTCCGCTGCCCCAGCTGGCCACGGGCAAGAAGCTCAACGAACAGCAAATCACCACCGACTCGCAGAACAAAGACATCGAGCCCGACGCCATCTACCTGAGCGTGGACGGCGGCAAGACCTGGACGCGCGTCAGCGGCGAGGACGGCGAGAAAGGTGACCCTGGCGTTACCGGCCCGCAAGGCGACAGCTTCTTTGAAAGCGTCGACACGACGAACGCCGACTACGTAATCTTCAAGCTGGCCAACAACGGCGGCACCTTCCAAGTGCCACGCTACACGGGCATCAGCCTGACGCTGGAAGGCGACGCCACCAACCTGGCTTATGGAGCATCTGTAACCATCACCTGCCAAACGAACGACAACACCCTTTACACCAAGGACAACCTCTTCGTGATAGCCGTACCCGACGGATGGAAAGCCGTCATCAACGATGACCTCACCCTCACCGTCACCGCTCCCGCCGACATAACGAGCGGCGTCGCCACAGGCGAAATCCTCGTGATGCTGGACAACAAGAAGGGCAGCACCACCATCGGGCGCATCCCCGTCGCAACCTACACGACCTTGCCGGATGGCACCACATTGAGAGTAACGTCCGTTCAGCCAGGCGACCTCGCTGCCGCCATCGGCAGCCGCACCGACCTGACCTTCATCACCGTGACGAGCGGCACCCTGAACGACGCCGACTGGAAGGCCATCAGGAATAACGAATGGGCATTGCAGACTCTCGACCTTGAGGGCGCCACCTATGATACAGATGACTTGCAATACGTTCAATACATGTACACAGATCCTGTCCCCCTCACGACTGCCAAGCTGCCTCAAGGTGTCACGGGCCTCAGAATGGCTGCATTCGTGAACTGCAAAAACCTCACCTCCATCGAACTCCCGGCATCGCTGACGAAGATCGGTCCCACCGCATTCTACAGTTGTTCCAAGCTTGCCTCCATCACCTGCCGGGCGGCTGTGCCGCCCGAGATGTCGACCTCTGTTCTCATAGGTGTCACCAGCCTCTTTGAAATCCGCGTACTCGCCGAGTCGGTAGAGGCCTATAAGCAAGCATCCGGCTGGAACGATTACAAGGACAAAATCGTAGCCATTTCCGAGCCGTGACGCGTTCCCGAAGCTGGAAACCTCCCTGCAACGTGCAGGACGGAATCCCGAAGCTGGAAACCTTCCTGCAACGTGCAGGACGGAATCCCGAAGCTGGAAACCTTCCTGCAACGTGCAGGACGAAATCCCGAAGCTGGAAACCTCCCTGCAACGTGCAGGACGAAATCCCGAAGCTGGAAACCTTCCTGCAACGTGCAGGACGAAATCCCGAAACTGGAAGATATTGTTTAACCCTCAAAATAGAAGCTTATGAAAGAAATTATCTATGATTTTTCACGGCGAAATGCTCGCAACGCGCAACACGCACAGTTCGCCACCGATGCCCTCGCCGCCATCCCCCAGGACGTGGCCGAGGCCCGTGGCTTCGCCGCCCAGCGCGCCGCCTTTGCCGCCGCCGTGGCCAACGAGCTGGAATGCTTCCAGCCCGACAAAGGCTATCTGGAAACGTCTGAAATCGTCGTCGCCGACCAGGCACGCGACAAGCTCTTCCTCTTCTACAAACAAATTATCCAGGCCTACGCTGACTATCAGCCCGACGCCGACAAGCAGAAGGCAGGCTCTACGCTCGCCTTCGCCTTCCGCGAGGCAGGCGATGTGCCCCGCCTGGACTATGCTTCGGAGACGAGTACCCTGACCGACCTCGTCGAGAAGCTCCGCCAGGAGCCTTACGTCGCCGCGCTGGCCGCCATCGGCCTCGCCGACGCGCCCGACGAGCTGGAGGCCGTGAACACCGCCTTCAACACCATCTACCTGAAACGCTCGGCCGCCGAGCGCGACCGCGCCCAGTCGTGGAGCATGAAGACCCTGCGCCCCGTCACCGACGACGCCTTCAACGCCCTGGCCAAGGCCATCAACGCCCTCTATGCGGTGAACGAGATGGTGACCGACGACGCCGACGTGCGCACCGCCCTGGGCAAGGTCATCGACGACGTGAACGCCATCGTCATCCGCCTGAAGAAGACCATCGGGCAGAGCACCTCCGGCACTCCCTCTGACGGCTCCTCGACCGGCACCGACCCCGAACCCACGCCCGAACCGGAACCCGGAGGCGACGAGGGCGAAGGCGGAAGCCCGCTGTAATTGAGAATGAAAGAACCAATTATCCATTTTCAATTCTCCATTCTCCATTAAAAAAGGGGCTTCGGCCCCTCTTTTTTTTCACCACAGATTACCCAGATTACTCAGATTATAATCTGTGCCAATCTGCGTAATCCGTGGTGCATCCGCGCGCCGCCGCACCAAGTCATGCAGGAACAGAAAAACGCCGCTTTCATTTGTCCCGACCCCCGCCTTTCACTACATTTGCGCCAAACAATCTGATAAAACGGAGGAAAACATGAACGGAAAAATCGGTACATGCCTGCTGGCGGCGCTGCTGCTGGCGGCCGAGGCTTCGCCGGCGGTGCAACCGGACGGGGAGCAACAGGAAACAGTCGTGGGGAAGAACCAGTGGAAGGGAAAGAAGGTGGCCTTCCTGGGCGACTCCATCACGGACAAACAACACGTGGGCACCACGAAGTGCTATTGGGAATACCTGGCCGAGCTGCTGGGGCTGGAAGCCTTCTCGTATGGCATCAACGGCAACAGGATGGACGGCTTGCTGGCGCAGGCCGAACGCCTGTATCGGGAGCGGGGCGGCGACGTGGACGCCATCATCGTCTTCGGCGGGACGAACGACTACAACGGCGGCGTGCCCCTGGGCGAATGGTACGAAGAGGTGTGGCGTAACGTGCCCCTGCCCGACGGCGAGGTGGGCAGCCGCCGCTACCGCAAGCCGGCGATGGACGAGGGAACCTTCCGCGGGCGCATCAACCGCCTGATGGACTACCTGAAGACGCACTTCCCCACGAAGCAGGTCATCGTGCTGACGCCGCTCCACCGCGGCTTCGCGCAGTTCAGTGCCGGGAACGTGCAGCCCGAGGAGGCTTATCCCAACCGGATAGGAGTGTATGTGGACGAATACGTGCAGGCGCTGAAGGAGGCGGGCAACGTGTGGGCCGTGCCGGTCATCGACCTGAACAGCATCAGCGGCCTCTACCCGATGAACGATGCGCAGACGGGCTACTTCCATCGCGCAGACACCGACCGCCTGCATCCCAACGCCGAGGGACACCGGCGCATGGCCCTGGCCCTGATGTATCAGTTGCTGGCCTTCCCGGCTTCGTTCGACTGAACTTAGTCGTGGCAGTGCTTGCCCAGGATGCGATGGGGCAGATTGCCGTGGCCCAGCAGCTCGATGGGACAGTTGAAGTTCTGTTCCAGCCACTCGCCCGTGATGCCCGTGTCGGGGTGGTAGTGGAGCGTTTCGTTGACGCAGGCGATGGACTTCACCTGCTGGAGCACGGTGCCGATGTCGTGGCTGACGAGGATGATGGCGCAGTCGCGGTTGATTTCGGCCAGCAGCTCGTAGAGGCGGGCTTCGAAACGGCGGTCCAGATAGGTGGCGGGCTCGTCGAGGATGACCACTTCGGGGTCGGAGACGATGGCGCGTCCCAGCAGGGCGCGTTGCAGCTGTCCGCCGCTCAGGGCGCCGATGGCCTTCTGCTCCATGCCTTCCAGTCCCATGCGGGCGATGACGCGGGCGGCTCGCTCGCGCTCGTCGGCGCTGTAGCGTGCGCTGAGGCCCTTGCGGCTGCTCAGGCCGGAGAGGATGACCTCCTGGACGGTGATGGGGAACTTGCGGTCGATGCTGGCATACTGGGGCAGGTAGCCGATGGTGAGCGACGCGTGGCTGTCAGCAGGGCGTTGCGGATGGAAGGCAATAGTGCCGCTCTGGGGTTTCAGCAGGCCGAGGATGCAGCGGATGAGTGTCGTCTTTCCGCCTCCGTTGGGACCGATGATGCCCAGGAAGTCACGGTCGTAGACGGTGAGGTCGACGTCGCGCAAGACGGTGCGTCCGTCGTATCCGGCGTTGAGGTGCTGTATTTCGATGAGCGGCTGCATGATTATCAATTCTCCATTATCAATTCTTTAACCGTTTTCAGCATCTCTGCTTCCCAGTCGTAGGCCAGAGGGTTGATGTCCACCACGCGGGTGCCTGTCTGCTGGGCGATGAGCTCGGCGTTGCGGCGGTCGAACTCGGGTTGCACGAAGATGACGTGGATATTCTCTTCGCGGCAGGCATTGATGAGCTCCTTCAGGTGGGCGGGCGAGGGTTCTTTGCCTCCGTCCTCGATGGAGAGCTGCAGCAGGCCGTAGTCGCGGGCCAGGTAGCTGAGGGCGGGATGGTAGATCATGAAGGCATGGTCGGCTCCGGGCTGGGCGAGCATCTGGCGGCAGAGGCTGTCGGTGCGGTCGATGACGGTGCAGAGGCTGTCGTAGCGGGCCAGGTAGTCGTCGCGGTGCTTGGTGTCGAGGGTGCAGAGGGCCTTGAACACGTTGGTCGCGATGATGCGGGCATTGGCGGGCGAGTTCCAGATGTGTGGCTCGGGGCCGTGGTGGGCATGGCCGTCTTCGGCGGCGTGCGGTTCCTCTTCGGGCAGTCCGTCGGGGAAGATGAGGTCGATGCCGTGCGAGGTGTCGAAGATTTGCAGGTGCGGGGCGTTGTCCGTCAGGCGGTCCATCCACGTCTGTTCGAAGCCAATGAAGCCGATGCGCAGGTAGGCCGTACTCTGCGAGAGCGACATTAGCTGGGCGGGCGTGGGGTCGTAAGTCTCGGGGCTGCTCCCTTTGGGCACCATGCTGACCACGTCGAAGCGGTCGCCGGCGATGGCTTCGGTGAAGTAGCGCAAGGGTTCGATGCTGACGGTGATGACCGGCTTGTCGTCCGGGGTGTCCGCCTTCTTTTCTCCTCCCGGTTTGCAGGCGGCGAGCAGGAGGACGAGCATCCATATCGTATGTATTCTCTTCATTTTTCTGTTAAAATCTTTTGGAAAACGCACAAAGATACGAAGAATGTGTTAATTAACGGTAAAGTTCAGGCATATTTTCTGGAACATCGTTCGGCTTCGTGGCGCGCAGTATCTCCCGCTTTCCTCCCGGAGGTCCGGGGAGGCGCTCCATGCAGAAGCCGATGTCCTGCATCAGGCGGCGCACGGCGCCCTTGGCGCAATAGGTGGTCAGGATGCCGCCGGGCGTGAGGCAGCGGTAGAGGTTGCGGAAGACGGCGGGTGTCCAGAGGGCAGGCTGTTTTTCGGGGGCGAAGGCGTCGAAATAGACCACGTCGCAGCGCAGGGGCGGGCGTTCGTCGTCGGCCTGCCACGAGGTCAGGTCGCGGCGCAGTTTCAGCAGGCGGAAGGTGGGGGTGAGCTGTACTTCCTCTTCCCACGGCGCTTCGTGCAGGAGGCGCAGGCGCGGGTCGTCGCTGTAGTGCAGGGTCTCGACCTCGGTCCAGGCTAGCGGATATAGTTCGATACCGGTGTAGCGGACAGGCCGTCCGGTGCGTTCGGCCTCCTGCAGGGTGAGCAGGGCGTTCAGGCCGGTGCCGAAGCCTGCTTCGAGGATGTGCGGACAGGGTGCGGCGGAGGCCTTCAGCCCCATGTCGATGAAGATGTGCTGCGACTCGGTGCGGGCACCTTTTACGGAGTGGTAATGCTCGTTCAGTTCGGGCACAAACAGCGTGGCGCTGCCGTCTTCGGTCTGTTCAATGATTCTTTGCATAGTTCTTTTTCCCTTATGAATTGTCAGATGCCTACTGCCGAAATGGCCCCTTGGAGTGCCCACAGCATGGCAATGTAGCGGAGCAGCTTTCCGGCAAACATGGAGAGGGTGGTCAGCACGAAGTTGCTGCGCATGAATCCCAAGGCGATGGCAATGGCCTCGCCCACGAACGGAAGGAAAGCGAAGAAGGCCATCAGCGCGCCTTTTCCCTGGAGGAAGCGCATCATGCGTTCCACTTTTTCCTGCTTCACCTTGAAATACTTCTCAATCCATTCCGTCTTGCCCAACCGGCCCATGTAGTAGCACGTCAGCCCGCCTACCGTATTGCCCACGGCGGCTGAGAGCACGCAGAGCGTCGGGCTCAGGCCCAGCTTGACCAGGGCGACGAGCACCAGTTCGGAGCTGAAGGGCAGGATGCTGCCTGCCAGCAGTGCCGACAGGAAAAGGCCTGCGTATCCCCAGTCGATGAGGAGCTGTACGAGCGAGTCTATAAAAGCATCCATACGTGATAAACAAACATAACTGAAATTCCAATCAGGGAAATAACAAAAAATGCGTTGGAAAGTTTATTGCTAGTGAGTGCAAACAGATGGCCTGCCAGCATGCTGACGATAATCAGCAGCAAGGGGCAGAACGCTGTCAGCAGATAGGGCTGCAGTCCGATGCCGACAAAGAGGCAGGCACCGAAGAGGATCAGAAAATATAGATAGGCCCGTGTGCGGATTTTGTCTTCGTATCCGTTGAAGAAGTAGTGGAAGGCACTGGCGGCGAAGAGCAGGAAGAGAAATCCGAATGGAAACACCATCCAGGATTCGAAACCGTAACCGACGGGACGGAACAGACGTGTTTCGTCGAACAGTTGGTGGAAGAATGTGTGGGTGCTGCCCGTCAGCACGGTGCAGCTAAGTAGTATCCACCACGGCAGGATGAAGCCGATGATCGAGGCAAGCAGGCTTTTCAGATTGAGCGACTGGAAACTGGCTGCACCGATCCAGAGCAGAGGGACAAGCAGCAGGCTCTGGGGAACGAACAGACTGGCGATGCCCGCAAATGCAAAGGTATTGAACAAGGCCCCCGAAGACCTTTCCTGGCGGTAACTGCCAAACAGCTGGTAGAAGGCCGTGAGAAAACTGAGGCCGACCAGTAATCCGGGCAATTCGTCGTAGAGTTGCGGGAATGCGGCAGCCAAAAGCAGGAAAAGAAAACTCTGAATGGAAGTTCGGATACGGATGATGGCGAAAATGTTGTTCAGGTTGATCAAGAAGAACGTTGTCAGGACGTACAGGATAAAACCGAGCAACGACGGGAAGATGCCTTGGGGAAGCCAGTTGCTTGCTTCCTTAAGCCAAAGCGGCCAGTTGGGGCCTTCCGTACCTGTGCCGGGCAACAGCGTAACAATTACCGTCCAGCAGATTGCGGAAATCAACAAAGCGGCAGGCAGGATGAACCTGCCTGTGGCCACTTTATTCTGAAAACGTTGACGCCTCATGCTTTAATGAGGGGTTACAGGTCGAAGCCGATGTCGCGGCGGAAGTACTTCTTCTCAAAGCTGATCAGGTCGGCTACGTGGTAGCCCTTCTGCAGGGCTTCTTCCTTGGTGTTGCCGTACGAGCAGACGGCAATAACGCGTCCGCCGTTGGTTACCACCTGTCCGTCCTTCAGCGCCGTGCCGGCGTGGAAGAGGATACTGTCCGTAGCGGCTGCCTGCTCCAGGCCGGTCATCACCTTGCCCTTCTCGTAGGCTTCGGGGTATCCGCCGCTGACGAGCATCACGCAGGCGGCCGTACGTGGGTCGAGAACCAGTTCCTTGGTATCGAGATTACCGTCACGTACGCCCTCGAGCAGGTCTACCAGGTCGCTCTGGATGCGTAGCATCACGCTTTCCGTCTCGGGGTCGCCCATGCGGACGTTGTATTCGATGACCATCGGCTCGCCCTTCACGTTGATGAGGCCCAGGAAGATGAAGCCTTTGTAGAGGATGCCTTCCTCGGTGAGGCCGTTCACGGTGGGCTCGATGATGCGGGTGCGCACTTTCTTCATGAACGTGTCGTCGGCAAAGGGAACGGGTGTCACGCTGCCCATACCGCCGGTGTTCAGGCCCTTGTCGCCCTCGCCGATGCGCTTGTAGTCCTTGGCTACGGGGAGCACCTTGTAGTTCTTGCCGTCGGTCAGCACGAAGACGGAGCACTCGATGCCGCTGAGGAACTCCTCGATGACCACCGTGGCGCTGGCGTCGCCGAACATGCCGCCCAGCATCTCGCGCAGTTCGCGCCTGGCTTCGTCCAGCGTGGGCAGGATGAGCACGCCCTTGCCGGCGCAGAGGCCGTCGGCCTTCAGCACGTAGGGGGCTTCGAGGGTTTCGAGGAAGGCGAGGCCTTCTTCCAGGTTGGCGGCGGTGATGCTCTTGTAGCGGGCGGTGGGGATGCCGTGGCGCTGCATGAAGCCTTTGGCAAACTCCTTGCTGCCTTCGAGCGTGGCTCCGGCCCGTGTGGGGCCTATCACGGCGATGTGGCGTGTCTCGGCGTCGTCGGCAAAGTAGTCGTAGATGCCTTTCACCAGCGGGTCTTCGGGACCCACTACAATCATTTCCACGCCGTTCTTCAGGACGAAGTCCTTGATGGCGGGGAAGTCCGTGGCCTTGATGTCCACGTTCTCGCCGGCGGCTTGTGTGCCTGCGTTGCCCGGGGCGATGTAGAGTTTCTCCACTTTGGGGCTTTGGGCTATTTTCCATGCCAGGGCATGTTCGCGGCCGCCCGAGCCTAAGAGTAATATTTTCATGACTTTATGCTATTTATATCGTTTGTCCTTACAGATAGTCTTCGAAATATCTCGTTATCTTCTCGTGCAGATGCACGCGGTCGCGGCCCAGGACGTTGTGCTTGTGGCCGGGGTAGATGAAGAGGTCGGGATAGGTGCGCGCGTCCACGCAGGCCTTCATGAACGACAGGGTGTGCTGGGGCACGCAGGTGTCGTCGTGGTCGTCGTGGATAATCATCAGGTGGCCTTTGAGGTTGGGCGCCAGGTTCTTCAGGTTGCACTGCTTGTAGCCTTCGGGGTTGGCCTGCGGCGTGTCCATGTAGCGTTCGCCGTACATCACCTCGTAGTAGCTCCAGTCGATGACCGGTCCGCCTGCCACGCCCACCTTGAAGACGTCGGGGTAGCGCAGCATCAGGGCCGTGGTCATGTGGCCGCCGAAGCTCCATCCGTGCACGCCGATGCGGCTGCCGTCCACGTAGGGCAGCGACCGGAGGAATTCGGCGCCCTTCACCTGGTCCTTGCCCTCCTCGATGCCGAGATGGCGGAAGGTGCAGTTCTCAAACTCCAGGCCGCGGTTCGAGCTGCCGCGGTTGTCCACGGTGAAGAGGATGTAGCCCTTGTTGGCCATGTAGAGGTCCCAGCCGCGGGCGGCGTAGTTCCAGTTATTGACAATCATCTGGGCGTGCGGGCCGCCATAGACATAGACGATGGCGGGATATTTCTTCGTGGGGTCGAAGTCGGCGGGCTTGATGAGGCGGTAGTAGAGGTCGGTCTTGCCGTCGGCCGCCTTCAGTGTGCCCGTTTCCACGCTGGGCATCTTGAAGCCCTCGAAGGGGTTGGCGGCGGTGAGCAGGCGTACGGTCTCCTTGCCGTTGGCGGTGGAGGCGATGCCGATGGCGCGCGGCACGTCGGGTGCCGACCAGTTGTCCAGCAGGTACGTGCCCGAGGCGGAGAGTTGCGCGTTGTGCACGCCCAGTCCGTTGTCTATCGGAGTCAGCTTGCCGTTGGCGATGCTTACCTTATATATATTGCTCTGCAGGGGCGACTCCTTGGTGGCGGCGATGATGACTTCTTTCTTCTTGGCGTTGAAGCCGAGGATGCTCTGCACGAGCCATTCGCCCGAGGTGAGCTGAATGCCTGCGGCTCCGGCGGGAGTCTTTCCCTTTCCGGCCTTCTCGATAGTCTTCCACAGCTTCTCTGCCTCTCCTTTGGTGAGCTTCTGGGGCTGGATGGCGTGGAGTTGCTCCAGGTCGTACAGGTAGAGGTGGTTGTAACCGTCGCATTGGCTCTGGTAGATGAACTTGTTGCTGTCCCACGGCAGGAACAGGATGGGATTCTGCGGCTCCACGTACTTGGGATGCGTCTCCTCGATGAGCACCTTCATCAGCTCGCCCGATGCGGCGTCGTATTGGCAGAGCTTGGAGTGGTTCTGGTCGCGGTTCAGCTCGATGAGGAAGAGCGACTTCTCGTCGGGTGCCCACGCGATGTTGGTGAAGTAGCGGTCGGTGGGGTCGCCCGTGTTCAGATAGACGGTCTCGCCGTCGGCGGGGTTGTAGATGCCCACCTGCACCTTGTGGCTCGTCATGCCGGCCATGGGGTAGCGGATGTTGTTCACCTCACCCACGCGGGCGGTGATGTCCACCAGCGGATATTGGGTCACCATCGACTCGTCCATGCGGTAGAAGGCCAGCAGCGTGCCTTTCGGGCTCCAGAAGGTACCTTTCGAGATGCCGAACTCGTTGCGGTGAACCGATTGTCCGCACACGATGCCTTCGGGTTCGTCGGTCACCTGCTTGCTGTCCACGTAGAGGTTGTTGCCTATCGTATAGGCCACGTGTCCGCCTGCCACGGTGTAGTCCGTGTTGGCGGCTTGCTTGTCGAAGGTCAGGACGGTGGTCGTTTTTCCGGCTTTCCAGTCATAAGTGATGTACCGGCCGGGCAGGGTGATGAGAAGTTTCGTCTGGTCTTCCCACGGCAGCTGTACGTTGTAGAGGTGCGACAGCTTGCCCAGCTTTTCGGCTTCGAGTGCCTGGTTGATGCGTTCGCGGGTGGTGAGCAGCGTCTCCTTGCCGTTCTTGGGGTTCACGGCCACGAGGGAGTCGATGCCCGGCTTGATGCACTGGTCGCCCCACCACTGCACGCCGTAGAGGCTCTCGGCATAGCGGTAGGTCGCTCCGCCGGGGATAAGGTCCTCCAGCGTGGGGTATTTCAGTTCGTTCGTTGCAGTTTCTTGTGCCATAATGGATGTTCCTGATAAGGCGGGCACGGCAAGCAGCAGTGCGATGATGCCTTTACTGATTATCTTCATGTTCTTGCTGGTTATGGGTATTGTCTTTTTCATTTTCGTTACTTTCTTTTCGGAAGCCTTTCACTTCCACACGTCCCAGTGGAGCCGTTTTGCTCTGTATGGTGGCGCTGAGGCGGGCGAAGGCAGAAAACAGTTCGTCGAACTGCTGTTCGTAATTCTCCCTGTCGGATGAAATGTCTTCTTCAAGATATTCGATGCGCTTGCGCAACTCTTCCAACTCCTGTTTCGGAGCATGGGTCAGCAGGTATTGTCTCATACGGACGAAGGCACGCATGATGTTGATGTTGACCTGGATAGCGCGAGGACTTCTCAGGATACCTGAAAGCATGGCTACTCCCTGTTCTGTGAAGGCATAGGGAAGGTAGCGGAACCAGGTTTCGGATAAGGTTCCATTTTGGAACCTTATAGTGGAAATCAGCGATTTGGCTTCTTCTTTCGATAACTGAAACATAAAGTCGTCAGGGAAACGCTCTATATTTCGCTTGACAGCTTTATTTAGGTTTTTTGTTTCTACCTCATACATCTCGGCCAAGTCAAAGTCCAGCATCACTTTCTGTCCTCTGATTTCGTATATCTTGTTTTCTATGACTGACAGTTCATCCATGGAGGTTTATTGTCCGACTATGAAATGTTACTTTTCTTCTCTTTCTCTTCTTTTCCTTTCAGGGTACGATTCGCCCGAGCGCGGTTTGCGTTCGCTTTTGAAGTCTTTCTTGAACTCCTTCTTTTCACGCGGAACGAAGTCCTTCCGTTCGCTACGGGGTCTGAACTCTTTCTTCTCGCCGTCGCCGAAACTGCGCCGTTCGCGGGGCTTGAAGTCTTTGCGGGGGGCGGCAGCGCGGCGTTCGCGCTGTTCCTTGTCCAGCTCCTCACCCTCGGCGCGGAAATCCTTGTACTTGCCGTCGAAGATTTCGTACTTGCGGAACTGGCACTCCAGCGCACCGTTGAAGAGCGGAATGCGTGCGCTCGCCTTCAGACCTATCTGGTCGAAGCACTCGTCGCGGTAGGAGAGTATCCAGGCGGTGTTGCCTGTAAAGGCGTGTTTCAGTCGTTCGCCTATCATCTCGTAGAGGCCCAGCAGGTCGTTCGTCGAGATGCGTTCGCCGTAGGGCGGGTTGGTGATGATGATGGATTTCTCCTGCGGCTGCTCGAATTGCTGGAAGGGTTGCAGCTTCAGGACGATGTCTTTCGTGACGCCCGCCGCCTTGACGTTGCGGGTGGCTATCTCGTTGGCTTTCGGATTGTTGTCGTAGCCGTATATCTTGTGGGCGAACTCACGCTCCTGGCTGTCGTCGTTGTAGATGGTGTCGAAGAGGTCGCGGTCGAAGTCGGGCCACTTCTCGAAGGCGAATTCCTGGCGGAAGACGCCGGGCGCGATGTTGCGGGCGATGAGGGCCGCTTCGATGGGGATGGTGCCCGAACCGCACATGGGGTCGATGAGGTCGCACTCGCCCCTCCAGCCCGTCATCAGAATCATGCCGGCGGCCAGCACTTCGTTCAGCGGGGCTTCGACGGCTTCCTGGCGGTAGCCGCGGCGGTGGAGCGACTCGCCGCTCGAATCGAGCGACAGGGTGCAGGCGTTTTCGGCGATGTGGATGTTGAGCAGCACGTCGGGCTTGTTGATGCGCACGTTGGGTCGCTTGCCCGTCTTCTCGCGGAAGTAGTCGACGATGGCGTCCTTCACGCGGTAAGACACGAATTTGCTGTGGCGGAACTCTTCGCTGAACACGACGGCATCCACGGCAAACGACTTGTCCGTCGTCAGATAGTCTTCCCAGCGGATGGCTTTCACCTCGTTGTACACCTCGTCGGCGTCGTGGGCGGTGAAGTGCTTCAGCGGCTTCAGGATGCGGACGGCGGTGCGCAGGCAGAAGTTGGCTTTGTAAAGCATTGCTTTATCACCCGTAAAAGATACCATTCTCCGGCCTATCTCTATGTTGTCGGCACCCAGTTCCGTCAGTTCCTGTGCCAGTATTTCTTCCAGACCTTGGAAGGTCTTGGCTATCATTTCAAAAGAAGGTTGTTCGCTCATTTCTATTTATTTCAGATTTCAGAATTCAGATTTCAGTGTTCCTTTCCCTCGTGTGCCTTCATTTCTTGGCTTTGGTCTGCACGATGCGTGCGCCGGCGGCCACGTCTTCGGTCACCCAGATATTGCCGCCCACGGTTGCTCCGCGCCCCACGGTGATGCGTCCCAGGATGGTGGCGTTGGAATAGACGATGACGTCGTCTTCCAGAATGGGATGGCGTGGGATACCCTTGATGGGCTTGCCGTCGGCGTCCAGGGGGAAGCTCTTGGCACCCAGCGTGACGCCCTGGTAGAGCTTGACGTTGTTGCCGATGATGCAGGTCTCGCCGATAACCACACCCGTGCCGTGGTCGATGGTAAAGTGGTGGCCTATCTGTGCGCCCGGATGGATGTCGATGCCCGTCTCGCTATGCGCCATTTCGGTGATGATGCGGGGGATGAGGGGTACGCCGAGACATAGCAGCTGGTGTGCCATGCGGTAGTTGCTGATGGCGCGGATGGCCGGGTAGCAGCTGATGACTTCGCCGAAGGAGTGGGCGGCCGGGTCGCCGTTGTAGGCGGCTTCGACGTCGGTGGCCAGGATGCGCCGCATCTCGGGCAGGGTGGCGATGAAGCCTGCCGCCTTCTCGGCTGCCTGCTGGCGGAGCTGCTCGGTGCAGCAGCCATCCTCCTGCCCGTCGCCTGCGAAACAGAGGCCGGCCAGTATCTGTTCGGTCAGCTGGTCGAAGAGCTGTTCGACGTAGACGCCAATGTGGTATTTCAGTGTACGGCTGTTCACGTTCGAGATGCCGAAATAGCCGGGGAAGATGATGGCACGCGTCAGTTCGACAATCTGCTGCAATGCCTTGCCCGACGGGAGCGGATTGCCGTCCGTGTGCTGGTGGAAAAGGCCTTTGTAGGACTCGCTTTCCGAAAGCTCGTCTACCGTCTGTGCCAAAATGTGGGTAAAGTTGAGTGGACTCATCCGAATATCCTTATATAGTTCGTAAAGTGGCAACAAAGGTAGCAAAAACTTGCCAAATATCCTACATCCTCTTCATTTATAGCTCGCTCGGGCGAAGACCGAACGACTTGCCGGTCATCTGCTCTACCGGTACGCGCCATACGACCACGTTGCGTACAGCCGGGTCGCCCATCGTGCAGGGATAGTCGGTGTAGTGCTTCATCAGGAGGGTCAGGATGCGTCGCTTCTCGTCCATGTCGTCCACAAATTCGACACGTCCGCGGCAGATGATGCTGCGGCTCTTCATGCTGTACGAACAGGCTACCTGCTGGTGCATCCACACCAATTCGTGTCCGTCGCAGAAGGTGATGCACACGTCGGGATGCTGGCGGAGCATCGCGAGTTTGCCGCCGTCGGGACCGGAGTGCAGGTAAACGATACCGTTCTCGTATGCAAAGTTCATGGGGAGAACATAAGGATGGCCGTCCGCATCGGTGATGCCCACCATGCAATAGGGACATTGGCGGATGACGGCTTCCATTTCTTGGGGGTCGGTGATGGGGATTGTTTTCATGTACTTGGTTTTTGGTGGCAAAGTTACAGGTTTGTGGGGAAATAACAAGAAGATTGTCGTGCAATCATGGAAAATGTCATGCGGCGGAACGTCAGTTACCCACGCAGGAAACGCCTGTTCCCCTTATAGGAAACAGGCGTTCCCCTTAAATGGTAACGGTCGTTCCCTTCAATGGTAACGGCCGTTTCCTTATAAGGGATACTGCTCCGCCTGCCTTGGTCCGGCGGTATCTCCTTATTCTTCGAGGGCAAAGTCCAGCTGTTTCTTCTCCAGATTGGCGCGGGCCACGCGGATGGTGATGGGGTCGCCCAGGCTGTAGGTGCGGTTCTTGCGACGACCGCGCAGGCAGTAGTTCTTCTCGTCGAACTCGTAGTAATCGTCATCGAGGTCGCGGATGGGTATCATGCCCTCGCACTTGTTTTCGTTGAGCTCCACGTAGAGGCCCCATTCAGTGACGCCCGAGATGACGCCGTCATAGACCTGGCCGAGGCGTTCGGTCATGAACTCTACCTGCTTGTACTTCACGCTGGAGCGTTCGGCGCTGGCGGCCAGCTGCTCCATGGCGCTGGAGTGCTCGCACAGGGCTTCGTACTTCTTCTCGCTGACCGTGCGTCCATGCTCGTCGAGGTACTTCGTGAGGAGGCGGTGCACCATCATGTCGGGGTAGCGGCGGATGGGCGAGGTGAAGTGCGTGTAGTAGTCGAAGGCCAGGCCGTAGTGGCCGATGTTGTGCACGGAGTAGCGTGCCTTCTGCATGGCGCGGATGGAGACGGTCTCGATGAGGTTTTCCTCTTTCTTGCCCTGTATGTCGTCCAGCAGGTGGTTGATGGATTTGGATACGTCGGTCTTCGTGCCCGTGGTGCGCAGCTTGTAGCCGAAGCGGGCGATGAACTGGGCCAGCGTGTCGAGCTTCTCGGGGTCGGGCAGGTCGTGGATGCGGTAGGGGAATACCTTGGCCTTCTTGCCCTTGGGCACGCGGCCTATCTTCTCGGCCACGGTGCGGTTGGCCAGCAGCATGAACTCCTCGACCAGCTTGTTGGCGTCCTTCGACACCTTGAAGTAGACACTGACGGGTTTGCCCTTTTCGTCTATCTCGAACTTCACCTCGTAGCGGTCGAAGTTGATGGCTCCGGCGGCGAAGCGGCGTTCGCGCAGCTGCTTGGCCAGGCGGTCCAGCTGGAGCACTTCTTCCTTGTAGTCGCCTTCTCCCGTTTCGATAATCTGCTGGGCCTCTTCGTAGGTGAAGCGGCGGTCGCTCTTGATGACGGTGTGCACCACGCGGGCATCCTTCACCTCGGCCTTGTCGTTCATCTGGAAGATGACGGAGTAAGCCAGTTTCTCCTCGTCGGGGCGGAGGGAGCAGATGTAGTTGCACAAGCGTTCGGGCAGCATCGGTATGGTGCGGTCCACGAGGTAAACTGACGTGGCGCGTTTCTCGGCCTCCTTGTCGATGAGGCCGCCTTCCTTGACGTAGTGGGTCACGTCGGCAATGTGCACGCCTACTTCCCACAAGCCGTCCTTCAGGCGGCGGATGGAGAGGGCGTCGTCGAAGTCCTTGGCGTCCTTGGGGTCGATGGTGAAGGTCGTGACGGAGCGGAAGTCCTCGCGGCGGGCTATCTCTTCGGCGGGAATCTCGTCGGGGATGCGTTCGGCTGCCTTCTCCACGGCTGTCGGATAGCTGTAGGGCAGGCCGTATTCGGCCAGGATGGCGTGCATCTCGGTGGTGTTGTCGCCCGCACGGCCCAGGATGTCGATGACCTGTCCAATGGGGTTCTTGGCCTTGTCGGGCCATTCGACGACCTTCACCACGGCCTTGTCGCCGCTCTTGCCGCCTTTCAGCTTGTCGCGGGGGATGAAGATGTCGTTGGCCAGGGTGCGGTTTTCGGTGACGAGGAAGGCATACGACTTGGTCACTTCGAGCGTGCCCACGAAGGTGTCGTTGGCCCGCTCCAGTATCTCGATGACCTCGCCCTCGGCGCTGCGTCCGCGGCGTTTGGCGTAGAAGGCTATCTTCACGCGGTCGCCGGCCATGGCGTGGGCCGAGTTGCGTTCGGCAATGAAGATGGGGTCGCCTCCGCCGTCGGGGATGAAGGAGTTCTTGCCGTTGCTCTTGCGCTGGAAGACGCCCGTCATCTCCACGCCGTGGAGGTTGAGCTTGTATTTGTTCTTTTCCGTTTCGTTGATGTAGTCGTCGTCCTGCAGTTCGCGGAGCACGTCCATGCAGAGCATTTTCAGCGGATGGGTGGTCAGGCGTAGCTGGTCGAAGATGTACTTCAGGGGCAGCACTTCGCCCTGTTTCTGGTGGAAGAAGTCGAGCAGCGCCTTTACGAGTTCCTTCTTGGTCATGCGTTTGCCGGCCTTCTTCTCATTCTTTTCTTTTTTCTTTCCCATAATGGTAGGTTGTTTTATCAGGTTTGGTGGGATGAACCCTTGCAAAGGTAACAAACTTTTGTATTCGGTAGTTCAGACTGTCTCTAAATTCTTGTCTTTGTGCAGAATTTGCAGGCCAAAAGGAGAGGGATAACAGATTTGTCGTATCTTTGCTTCTCCTTTCAGAAATAGAGTTGTAAAATGAAAGAAAAAAAAGAAAAGTCTGAAGAGGCGGCCCGCGAGGCCGGCATCTATCGGGTGACCCTCGTGGGCAGCGTAGTCAATCTGTTGCTGCTCGTATTCAAGTTTGTGGCAGGCATTCTTGGGCATAGTGCCGCTATGTTGGCCGATGCCGTCCATTCGTTGTCCGACTTCGTGACGGACATCATCGTCATTGTCTTTGTACGCATTTCGTCGAAGCCCGAGGACGAGGGGCACGACTACGGCCACGGCAAGTATGAAACGCTGGCTACGGCCATCATCCGCCTAATACTGCTGTTCGTGGGATTCGGCATTCTGTGGAACGGGGCCACGTCCATCTGGGACTTCTGGCAGGGAGGCGAACTGAAAGAACCAGGCATGCTGGCCTTATGGGCAGCACTGGTATCCATCCTTTTCAAGGAGCTACTCTACCAATATACCGTGCTGAAAGGCCGCCGGCTGAATTCGCAGGCCGTGGTGGCCAATGCATGGCACCATCGGAGCGATGCACTCTCGTCTATTGGTACGGCTGTCGGCATTGGCGGTGCCATCTTGCTGGGCGAGCAGTGGCTCATACTGGACCCGCTGGCGGCCGTAGTGGTGAGTCTGTTCATCATGAAGGTGGCCATCCAACTGCTGGTACCCTGTGTCGAAGAATTGCTGGAGAAGTCGCTTCCCGCCGAGGTTGAGGAGAAAATCAAGCAGGAAATTCTAGCTTTTCCTGGCGTTACTTCGCCTCACCACCTGCGCACGCGGCGGATAGGTAGCAGCTATGCTATTGAGGTGCATATTCGCATGGACGGGCAGATAACGCTGGAGGAGGCCCATCATACCGCCACGGCTATCGAGAACCGCCTGAAGAGCGAGTTCGGAAGTCGGACTTACATTAATATACATGTAGAACCTGTAAAATAGACAGAGCATGAAACAGAGTATCCTGATAACGGGCGCCAGCGGTTTCATCGGTAGCTTTCTGGTAGAAGAGGCCCTGCGCCGCGGATTCGAGACGTGGGCAGGCGTTCGCGCGTCGAGCAGTCGCAAGTATCTGCAAGAGCCTGGCCTGCACTTCCTGGAGTTGGACTTTGCCCACACCGACCGTCTGTACGAACAGCTCAAGGCCCATCGCGAAGCGCATGGGGCTTTCGACTACGTGGTGCACTGCGCGGGCGTGACGAAATGCATCGACCCTGCCGACTTCGACCGCGTGAACTGCGGGCAGACTTGCGCCTTGGCCAATGCCCTTCGGAGTCTCGACATGACTCCCCGCCAGTTTGCCTTCATCAGCACGCTGAGCGTCTTCGGCCCTGTCCACGAGAATACTTACGAGCCTATCCGTGAAACCGACACGCCCCAGCCCAACACAGCTTACGGTCGGAGTAAGCTGAAGGCGGAGCAGGCCTTGCTGGCCATGGACGGCTTCCCTTGCGTCATTTACCGCCCAACGGGCGTCTACGGCCCTCGCGAACGCGACTATTTCTTGATGGCGGAGTCCATCAAACATCATCTGGACATGTCGGTGGGCTACCGGCGCCAGGACCTGACGTTTGTCTATGTGAAGGACGTGGTGCAGGCCGTCTTCCTCGGTATCGGGCGGGGCGTGACGGGACGCGCCTACTTCCTGTCCGACGGGCAGGTGTATGCCAGCCGCACGTTCTCCGACCTGATACGCCGCGAGCTGGGCAATCCGCTGATTATTCGCGTCAGATGCCCGCTGTTTCTATTAAAAGTCGTATCTTTGCTGGCCGAACGGTGGGCTGCCCTGCGGAAGACGACGAGCACGCTCAACCGCGACAAGTATAATATAATGAAACAACGCAACTGGCAGTGTGACATCACGCCCGCCGTCCGCGAGCTGGGCTACCGGCCCGAATACGACCTGGAGCGCGGCGTGAAGGAGACCATTGCCTGGTACAAGAAGGAAGGATGGCTTTAGATATATTCAAGATGGTGGATACCCGCAAGGGGCTGTTTGCGATAGAGAAGGTGTCGCTCATCTACAACCTGCTCACGTCGATACTGATACTGTTCCTGTACCAGCGGATGGACCATCCCCTGCAGATGCTGGGCGACCGTGCGCTGATAGCCGCCGTGACCTTCCTGCTGATGTACCTCTACCGCCTGGCGCCCTGCAAGTTTTCCGCCTTCGTGCGCGTCACGATACAGATGTCGCTCCTGTCCTACTGGTATCCCGACACGTACGAGTTCAACCGCCTCTTCCCCAATCTCGACCATGTGTTCGCTTCGGCCGAGCAGTGGCTCTTCGGCGGGCAGCCTTCCATCTGGTTTGCCGAACGCCTGCCCTATATCTGGGTGAGCGAACCGCTCAACATGGGTTACTTCTTCTACTATCCCATGATGCTGGTCATCGTGCTGTGGTACTTCATCCGCCGCTTCGACCTGCTGGAGAAGGTGTCGTTCGTCATCATCTCCTCTTTCTTCCTTTACTATTTCATCTACATCTTCGTGCCCGTGGCAGGGCCTCAGTTCTACTTTCCGGCCATCGGCATGGACAATGTCCTGAACGGCGTATTCCCCTCCATCGGCGACTACTTCAACCACAACCAGGAGCTGCTGCCGGGGCCGGGCTACGAGCACGGCTTCTTCTACAACCTCGTGGAGGGTTCGCAGCAGGTGGGCGAGCGTCCCACGGCCGCCTTCCCTTCGTCGCACGTGGGCATCTCCACCATCCTCATGATTATGGCCTGGCGCGGCAGCCGCTGGCTTTTTGCCTGCCTGATGCCGTTCTATGTGCTGCTCTGCTGTGCCACGGTCTATATTCAGGCACACTATCTCATCGACGCCATTGCGGGCTTCGTCACGGCCTTCGGCCTGTACGTGCTCACCACGTGGATGTTCAAGCGCTGGTTTGCGCAGCCCATGTTCCGCTGACGGTCTTTCCCCTCCGGGGCGGAAAGAGTGTGCCATCAGAGGCCTTAATAGTCAGTATACCGAGCGGTATAATTTTTTATACCGTGTGATATAATTTTTTATACCGTACGGTATATTTTTTTATACCGCTCGGTATACTGACTGTTAAACGGGCGGAAAGGGGAGTGCTGACAGGTGCGGTGGGGAAGAGCAATCGCCGGCGGAGGGCGGGTGTCACCGCTCCTTCAGCCGTGGGAGGATGGCGTCGAAGATGCGGAACAATTCCTCCTTCGTCTCGGCGCGGAGCATGGCGATGCGCGTGTCGCGGAAGTTGGGCAGGCCCTTGAACAGGGGGCTGGCGGCCAGGTGGCGGCGCACGTGGAGGATGCCGCGGCGCTCGTCCAGCAGGCTGACGCTGTCTTCCACCTCCTGGCGCAGCACGTCCATGCACCATTCGGGCGTGAGCGGGGGCAGTTCCTGGCCCGTCTCCAGATAATGTTTCACTTCCTTGAATATCCACGGCCGTCCGAAGCTGGCGCGGCCTATCATGATGGCGTCCACGGCGTAGCGCTCGAAACACTCGAGGGCGCGTTGCGGGGTGGTGACGTCGCCGTTGCCGATGATGGGGATGCGCATGCGCGGGTTCCGCTTCACCTCGCCGATGAGGGTCCAGTCGGCCTCGCCCGTGTACATCTGTGCGCGGGTGCGGCCGTGGATGGTCAGGGCGCTGATGCCGCAGTCCTGAAGCTGCTCGGCCAGGGTGACGATAATCTTGTGCCCGGCATCCCAGCCGAGGCGCGTCTTCACGGTGACGGGTATCTTCACCGCATCGACCACGGCACGGGTGATTTCGAGCATCAGCGGGATGTTCTGAAGCATGCCCGCTCCGGCTCCCTTTCCGGCCACGCGCTTCACGGGGCAGCCGAAGTTCAGGTCGAGGATGTCGGGCCGTGCCTGCTCCACGATGCGGGCGGCTTCGACCATCGTGGCCGTGTCGCGTCCGTATATCTGGATGGCTACGGGGCGTTCTTCGTCGCTGATGTTAAGCTTCTGCTCCGTCTTGCTGACGGAGCGTATCAGGGCGTCGGCCGAGACGAACTCGGTATATACCATGTCGGCGCCGAAGCGCTTGCACATCAGGCGGAAGGCAGGGTCGGTGACGTCCTCCATCGGGGCGAGGAGCACGGGGCGCGGACCCAGGTCTATGTTGGCTATCTTCATATTCTGTTGCGTTTTGGCTGCAAAAGTACGGAAAAAATATCTACCTTTGCCACCTAACTGATAAAAAGACATGGAACTGAAAGACTTTGAAATAATGGCCCCCGTCGGTTCGCGCGAGTCGTTGGCCGCCGCCATACAGGCCGGGGCGGACTCCATCTACTTCGGCATCGAGAACCTGAACATGCGTGCCCGCTCGGCCAATACGTTCACCATCGACGACTTGCGCGAGATAGCCCGCACGTGCGACGAGCACGGCATGAAGAGCTACCTCACCGTGAACACCATCATCTACGACCAGGACATCCCCTTGATGCGTACCATCGTGCGTGCCGCCAAGGAGGCCGGCATCTCGGCCATCATTGCCGCCGACGTGGCCGTGATGACCTACGCCCGCGAGATAGGGCAGGAGGTGCACCTCAGCACGCAGCTCAATATCAGCAATGTCGAGGCCCTGCGCTTCTATGCCCAGTTTGCCGACGTGGTGGTGCTGGCGCGCGAGCTGAACCTGGAGCAGGTGGCCGAAATCTACCGCCATATCTGCGAGGAGAACATCTGCGGTCCCTCGGGCCAGCGCATCCGCATCGAGATGTTCTGCCACGGCGCCCTGTGCATGGCCGTCAGCGGCAAGTGCTACCTGTCGCTCCACCAGATGAACAACTCGGCCAACCGCGGTGCCTGCATGCAGGTATGCCGCCGCTCCTACATCGTGCGCGACAAGGAGACCGACGCCGAGCTGGAGATTGACAACCAGTATATCATGTCGCCCAAGGACCTGAAGACCATCCACTTCATGAACAAGATGATGGATGCGGGCGTGCGTGTGTTCAAGATAGAAGGCCGTGCGCGCGGCCCCGAGTATGTGCGTACCGTGGTGGAGTGCTACAAGGAAGCCATCCGTGCCTATCTGGACAATACGTTCACGGACGAGAAGATAGAAGAGTGGAACCGCCGCCTGGCTACGGTCTTCAATCGCGGCTTCTGGGACGGTTACTACCTGGGGCAGCGTTTGGGCGAATGGACGAAGAACTACGGTTCGGCGGCCACGGAGCGCAAGATATACGTGGGCAAGGGCATCCGTTACTTCTCCAACATCGGCGTGGCAGAGTTCCTCGTGGAGGCGGCCGAAGTCAATGTGGGCGACAAGCTGCTCATCACCGGCCCCACGACCGGTGCCGAGTACGTTACGCTGGAGGAAGCGCGCGTTGACCTGAAACCTGTTCAGACCGTCCACAAAGGCGAGCATTTCTCCATGAAATCCGTCAAAATACGCCCCAGTGACAAACTCTACAAGCTGGTCAGCCTGGAGGAACTGAAGCGGTTCAAGGGGTTGGACGTGGAGCATCAGCGAGGATAATCGGTTCACCACAGAGGAGAATATAAATAGGTATCACAGATTACGCAGATTAACACAGAACTAATAACAATCTGTGTCAATCCGTGTAATCTGTGGTGAACTTAAAACAATAGACTATGGCAGAAAAATACATCTACGAGCTGGAAATGAAGGTGCGCGACTACGAATGCGACCTGCAGGGTATTGTGAACAACGCCAACTACCAGCATTACTTGGAGCATACGCGCCACGAGTTTCTCACTTCCGTGGGCATTAGCTTCGCCGCCCTCCACGAGCAGGGTGTTGACCCCGTAGTAGCACGTATCAGTATGGCCTTCAAGACGCCGTTGAAGAGTGGCGACGAGTTTGTCTCGAAGCTCTACATGAAGAAAGAAGGTATCAAATACGTCTTTTATCAGGATATCTTCCGCAAGAGCGACGGCAAGGTGTCATTGAAGGGGGTGGTCGAGGCCGTCTGCGTGGTGAACGGACGGTTGAGCGAGAGCGAGTTGTTTGATCGTGTCTTTGCTCCTTATCTGGCATCTACGGCAGACTAAGAAGCTTCTTATACTTAAATCTGAATACCATGAATACTGATGAACGACTTTGTAGTATTGCCCTGACCCTTTGTCCGGGCATTGGACACATCGGTGCCAAACGGTTGGTGGATACCGTAGGTAGTGCGGCCGATGTGTTCGGTCTTCGTACGGAGTTGCCTGAGCGTTATCCGGGTATCTTCCATACTTCTGTTGTGGCTGCGCTCGACAATCCTGCTGCTTTTCTTCAGGCCGAGAAGGAACTGGAGTGGGCCGAGAAGAACCGAGTGGACTGTCTGACGTTGTTTGATGAACGCTATCCCTCACGTTTGCGCGATTGTGAAGACGCCCCCATCGTCTTGTTTTTTAAGGGAAATGCCGACTTGAACCGCCTGCGGGTGGTCAGCATGGTAGGTACGCGTCGGGCGACAGATTACGGTAAATGCTTCTGTACCGATTTCCTCCGAGACCTTTCCGAGCTGTGTTCCGATGTACTGGTGGTTAGTGGTCTGGCTTACGGCATTGACGTGCATGCCCATCGTGCAGCTCTGTTCAACGGGCTTTCTACTGTAGGAGTATTGGCCCATGGTCTGGATCGCATCTATCCTGCTGTCCATCGGAAAACAGCCGTCGATATGCTGGCTGAGGGCGGTTTGTTGACTGAGTTTCTTACAGATACTAATCCCGATCGTCACAATTTTGTCAGTCGCAATCGTATCGTGGCCGGCATGAGTGATGCTGTTATTGTCGTGGAGTCAGCGGCTAAAGGAGGTTCGCTCATTACGGCGGAGTTGGCCGAGGGTTACCATCGTGATTGCTTTGCTGTGCCTGGTCGGGCAACAGACGAATATTCGATGGGTTGCAATCAATTGATACGTGACAACAAAGCAGCTCTGATAAACGATGCGTCAGATTTCGTGAAGGCTATGAATTGGGGACATGGTGAGGAAAGTCGCAAGACAGCCGCTGTCCAACGTAGTCTTTTTCCTGAACTGACGGAGGAGGAGATGCGTGTGGTCAAGATTTTGAGTCGTGATGATTTGCACATTAATACGCTGGTTGTTGAGGCTAATATCCCTGTAAACCGTATGAGTGCCATTCTTTTTGAGCTGGAAATGAAAGGAGTAGTGAAGGCACTGGTGGGTGGAGTGTATCATCTGTTGGCATAAACCCCTGCATGGGTGTCAGACAATTCTGGTAAATGGTGGTCTGACACAGTGCTTCCTGGCCTTCTGACACAGTGCTTCGTCAGGGCCTCATGAAGCACTTCCTGACACCCTCATGCAGTGCTTCGTCAGCCCCTCACGAAGCACTTCGTGAGAGACCGACGAAACGGACTTTTAGTCGTCATATTCCCTGCGTAGGATTTCGCCTGTGGGGCTGATGTACAGCTTCAGTTCGTCACGTCCTTTGCGCACTTCTACTTCGTACCAGCTGCTGTCAGTTGTTTCTACGTAGTCGAATTCATTGTCGTCCAGCGTATATCCTTGGGCGGTGATTGTGTTCTTGATAGCATCAGGCAATTGTCGCACTTCCCATTCCGTGCGTACCCACTGATTCTGTCCGTTGAACTTAATCTCCTTTTCTATGCCATCGTGTAGGATATCTATCTTCAGGTAGCCATGGTCGTAATCCTTTTCCAAGATGATTGCGCCGGGGTACTTTTGGTCGATGAAGTTTTGAAGTTCGTCCTCTACGGGTACGTTGCTGTTCCCTCCATCACTTCCATTCTGTGGACGACTGATGATGCCGGTCTCATTCACATATACTTTTACATCATCGTCGTATGCAGTTTTGAGTTCGAAGCAGTAGTAGGTTCCGTTGTCACGTGTGGTGTATTTTTCCACGTCGTCGATAGCATTATCACTGGTGTAGTAGGGCGAGGTGCGCAGATGGTTCAGGATGCTGGTCGGAATTTGTGTCAAGTCTCTGCGCTCATATTCGGTTTTGGTGTAAACCCACTGCTGCTGGTTGTCGAACAGGATCTCGTGTTTCAGTCCATTGGCAATGATTTCCACTTCCGTGCCGTTTTGCTCACAGTCGTAATCCACGATGCGCGCGTTGGGAAAGTTCTGGTCGAGCCAGGTCTGTATGTTTCCTTCCGGTTGTTGCGGCAGGTATTCGTGGTAGTCGTTATCAGCTTCCGCATTTACGATTTCTTTCACGAGAATACCTTCCTCTGTATAATACAGGTCGACTTCTGTTTCCACATTTCCTTCTTTTTGGCTTACTTCAATGATGTACAGCGTTTCGTTGTTGTCACTACGTTGTAACTTGTCTATTTCGTTATCCATTCGCCAACTTGCATACGGGCTTGCTTCAAAGGCTGTTTTTACGGCTTCGGGTAATTGCTGGTAACTAATCTCCGTTTCTGTCATATTCCAGTGCCCTGCCATATTGAACCAGGCTGTATTATTGGGCTCATGGCCTCCAGTACGAGTACTGGCCAAGTAGAAATTGGCAACGGCATATGTATCTTTGGTACTCCAGGTTACGTTGGTAGCATTGGGATATTTGGCATTGAATTCCAGAATAACCTTTTCGGGAATATTTTCGGGGACAGGATTGGAGTGCAAGTCGTCGTTGTCATTGCAGGATGTCATCAGAACGAAGCTACCTGTAAGTAAAATGTGGCATAATGATAAGATTCTTTTCATAATTAGTTGTTTTGGGGTTGATAATCGGTTTGCTTTAAAATATGACTGTTGAGCCTATCTTTTCTCACTACAAAGAAATAGAGCGAATTGGGAAAGAAACTGGAAAATTCTTCAAATTGAATGATTTTTCAGATATTTATATCTTGAAGAGAGTGCATTTGGAACATATGGATATAAAAAATGGGCTCCGCCGAGCCCAACCTTTGTTAACCTTAAATCTAATACTATGAAAAAAATCACTGTACAAATGTATAGCTTCTTTTCTTATCTACCAAAATAAATGTCTTTTTTACACTTTATTTTAAACTACTTTCACTATTGTTTATTGTTTGCGTGCACGGAGTACCTTTGTTTTATCGTTCACGTACACGGATTTAGGATTTGGAGTAAATATAGCATGATAGATATCAAGTTGTAAATCGATTCTATCGGGATGTTTCTCATTAATCTGGTGGGAGGCGGTTTTGAAATGAGGAGGTCTATTTTGTTGTTTCGGGGAATAAAAAACTCCCCTGCCAAGAGTTTTTAGCAGAGGAGTTCGTGTTGATATTAATCAAATGTAGAAAGGAGTCTGATTAGTCTTTCAACTTGGCACGGATGAAGTCGCGGTTCAGGCGAGCGATGTTGCTGATGGAGACGTTCTTCGGACATTCAGCCTCGCAGGCACGAGTATTGGTACAGTTACCGAAGCCCAGTTCGTCCATCTTAGCCAACATGGCCTTGGCACGGCGCAGAGCCTCTGGCTTGCCTTGAGGAAGCAGATTAAGCTGGCTTACCTTGGCTGATACGAACAACATGGCCGAACCATTCTTACAAGCGGCTACACAGGCACCACAACCAATACAGCTGGCAGCGTCCATAGCCTCATCTGCAATGGTTTTCGGGATAAGGATGGCATTAGCGTCCTGAGGAGCACCTGTATTTACACTTACATAGCCACCAGCTTGCATGATCTTGTCGTAAGCTGTACGGTCTACCATCAAGTCCTTGATAACGGGGAAGCCGGCCGAACGCCAGGGTTCTACGGTGATGGTGTCGCCATCGTTGAAGCGGCGCATATAGATCTGACAAGTTGTTGCACCCTGTGCAGGTCCGTGCGGATGTCCGTTGATGTAGAGTGAACACATACCGCAGATACCTTCGCGGCAGTCATGGTCGAATACAACCGGTTCCTTACCTTCAGAAATCAGCTGCTCGTTCAGAATGTCCAGCATTTCCAGGAAAGAAGTATCGCCGGGAATGTCTTTCATCTGATAGGTTTCGAAAGCGCCTTTGGCTTTAGGACCTGCCTGACGCCATACTTTCAGTGTAAATGATATATTTTTATCCATTTTCGTTAGTTCTTTAATTGTTCAACATTCCCGATTAGCTCTTGTAGTTACGAGTCTGTACCTTGATGGCTTCGTAAACCAGCGGCTCTTTCAGTAATACCGGAGCTTTGTCGTCGCTGCCCTGGTATTCCCAGCAAGCTACGTAGAAGAAGTTTTCGTCGTCGCGCTTAGCTTCGCCTTCTTCTGTCTGGTATTCTTCACGGAAGTGGCCACCACACGATTCGTTGCGGTTCAGTGCGTCGTAGGCAATCAACTCACCCATAGTGATGAAGTCGTTCAGACGGATGGCCTTGTCGAGCTCAACGTTCATGCCTTCCTTGCTGCCCGGGATGAAGAGGTTGGTTTCGAATTCCTTGCGGATTTCTTTCAGTTTGGCCAAACCAGTCTTCAAGCCTTCAGCTGTACGGCCCATACCTACGTATTCCCACATTACGTGACCCAGTTCCTTGTGGATAGAGTCTACAGACTTCTTACCCTTGATGTTCATCAGGTGGTCAATCTTGTCCTGAACAGCTTTTTCAGCAGCTGCGAATTCGGGCAGGTCGGTAGAGAAGCGAGGAACGGTGATTTGATCGGCCAGATAGTTCTGGATGGTGTAAGGCAATACGAAGTAACCGTCGGCCAGACCTTGCATCAGTGCAGAAGCACCCAGACGGTTGGCACCGTGGTCAGAGAAGTTGCATTCACCGATGGCGAACAGACCCTTGATGCTGGTCATCAGTTCGTAGTCAACCCAGATACCACCCATGGTGTAGTGGATAGCCGGATAGATCATCATCGGGTTTTCGTAGGGCGATACGTCGGTGATTTCTTCGTACATGTCGAACAGGTTACCATAGCGCTGTGCTACAACGTCCTTACCCAGACGGTTGATGGCTTCGGAGAAGTCGAGGAACACAGCCAAACCAGTGTTGTTTACGCCGTAGCCCTTGTCGCAACGCTCTTTGGCAGCACGGCTGGCAACGTCGCGCGGAACGAGGTTACCGAAGGCCGGATAGCGGCGCTCCAAGTAGTAGTCGCGGTCTTCTTCGGGGATATCTTTACCCTGCAGCGTACCTTCCTGCAACTTCTTGGCGTCTTCCAGTTTCTTGGGAACCCAGATACGACCGTCGTTACGCAGAGACTCGGACATCAAAGTCAGCTTGGACTGCTTGTCGCCGTGTACGGGGATACAGGTCGGGTGGATCTGTACATAAGCCGGGTTGGCGAACCAGGCACCCTTACGGTAGCAAGCCATAGCAGCTGAACAGTTACATGCCATAGCGTTGGTTGAGAGGAAGTACGTGTTTCCGTAACCGCCGGTTGCGATAACTACAGCGTGAGCGGCAAAACGCTCCAGCTTACCTGTTACCAGGTTCTTGGCGATGATACCACGGGCACGACCGTCGATGATAACGACGTCTTCCATTTCGTAGCGGGTATAGAGTTTTACAGTACCGGCATTTACCTGACGGCTCAGTGCAGAGTAGGCACCCAGCAGCAGCTGCTGTCCTGTTTGACCTTTGGCGTAGAATGTACGTGATACCTGTGCACCACCGAATGAACGGTTGGCCAGCGTACCGCCGTATTCGCGAGCGAAGGGAACGCCCTGTGCCACGCACTGGTCGATGATATTGTTCGATACCTCGGCCAGACGGTAAACGTTGGCTTCGCGGGCACGGTAGTCACCGCCCTTTACTGTGTCGTAGAACAGACGGTAGATGGAGTCGCCGTCGTTCTGATAGTTCTTGGCTGCATTGATACCACCCTGAGCGGCGATGGAGTGTGCGCGGCGCGGAGAGTCCTGAATGCAGAAGTTGAATACCTTGAAACCCATTTCGCCCAGCGAGGCGGCAGCGCTGGCACCGGCCAGACCTGTACCTACCACGATGATGTCCAGACGACGCTTGTTGGCGGGGTTTACTAATTTCTGATGGGCTTTATAGTTTGTCCATTTCTCGGCTACCGGTCCTTCCGGTATTCTTGAATCTATCTTGGTCATAATGAATTTACAATTTAGTCATTTACAATCTACAAATTTGCAAGCTTCGCGTTTTTACATCAACGATTTGATGAAGAACACAACCACTACCAGGGCGAAGCAGAGCACTACGATGGTAGAGTAGATGTTGGAGATGCACTGCCAGCGGCTGATCCAAGTCTTGTTGTTCCAGCCCAGTGTCTGCATGGAGCTCCAGAAACCGTGGGTCAGGTGGAACCACAGGGCGCCCAGCCAGATGAGGTACAGAACGACGAACACCGGGTTGGCAAACGTGTTCTCGATGTGATAGACGCCGTTGGCGGCATAAGCCAGCGTCAGCGTGTCGGCGTGCATGCCCATGTTGTGCATCAGTTCGGGCAACTGCATCTTCGACCAGAAGTTCACCAGGTGCAGACCCAGACCTACGATTACGATGATACCCAGAACGAGCATGTTCTGTGATGCCCATTCCACTTCCTTGCGTCGCTCCGTTACGGCGTAGCGTTCCGTACCGCGTGCCTTGCGGTTCTGCATCGTCAGCCAGAAAGCGTAGATGATGTGGATGACAAACAAGGCGGCCAGACCGACTGTTGCCACCAGTGCGTACCAGTTTGCTCCCAGGAACTCACAAACCATGTTGTAGCCCTCGGCTGAGACAAGCGCAACAAGGTTCATCGCCATGTGAAACGTCAGAAACAGGACAAGGGCGATGCCGGTAACGCTCATCACCACTTTCCTTCCTACAGATGAATTACTTAACCACATAAATGATTGAATTTAAGTTATTTAATAGTTGTAAATATATCCTTGTACTGTCGGCGGACGATATTTCCTTGCAAAAATAGAGGAAATACATTGATTTAGCAAGGGATTAAAGAAATATTTCCGTAATCTGTGCGGATATGGGTTGTAGGAGGGGTGGGTGTGAGGTATGAGACGACGGGCGTTGTTCTCCCTCAGAAGAAGCAATGTTTTGCATCGGAAAAAGCAATGTTTTCTTCCCAAAGAAGCATTGTTTTCCGCCAGAGAAAGCAATGCTTTTCCGCAGGCGAAGCGCTCGGCATTCCGTGCCCTTCCGTCCAGAAGGGGGAGAGGGGCGGACAGTTTTATAAGGATTTTTGTGCGTACTTGGTAGATTTGCCTTATCTTTGGCGCAGAATCTAAAGTGTATGTAGGATGAAGAAAGTTCTTTTAGGGATGATAGCAATTTTGTTTGCTTCTGCTTTGGGGGCACAGAATTGGGATATCGATGTATTGCATAAGGTGAACGGCTGGGACAACAAGTTTGTGCGTAACTATAATAAAGTAATATCAAAATCGGAACCCTACGTGGCCATCGGGGTGCCCGTAGCCATGGCCGTGGCGGGCTGGATCAAGGACGACAAGGACCTGCTGAAGGATGCCCTGTACGTGGGCACCAGCGTGGCGGGTGCCTTTGTGGTGACCTACGGCATGAAGTATCTGGTAGACCGCGAGCGTCCTTACGACCGTTGGCCCGACCGCGTGCACGCTTATAGCCGTGAAAACAGTCCATCTTTTCCGTCAGGGCATACGGCGACGGCCTTTGCTCTGGCCACGTCCTTGAGCATCACCTATCCCAAGTGGTATGTTATCGCTCCTTCGGCCCTGTGGGCCTGCTCGGTGGGCGTGTCGCGCATGAACGAGGGCGTCCATTATCCGTCAGACGTGTTGGCGGGAGCCGTCATTGGCGCAGGTTGTGCCGTGGTCAATGTCTACGTGAACCGCTGGCTGAACAAATGGCTGTTCGGCGAATGATAGAGAGCGGTGGACAGTGAGTGGTAACCCTTTGGCTTGGGATACTGGTCGCTCACCACTCACCGTTTACCGTTAAAACAGATACTTCCCTTCGCGCAATACCTTGAGTGCCTGCTGTACGCTCTCGTTCGTGGCGTTCATCACCTGATAGTATTCGCTCATGTCCCATAGGTCGCGGGCGATGAGGGCCTTGAGCTGTGTGCGGACGAGAGACAGCGAACGCTCATACTGCTCTTCGTCGAACTTGATATTCTCTTTTTCTGCCGCCGAGCGGATGCCGGCCATGAAGGCTTCGTCTATCTCGAACTTGTCATTGAAGGCGCGGAACGTCTTGTATCTCTTTTTTAAATCCTCGCGATGTTGCTCGATGTAGCCCGTGGTGGCCTTGATGATGATGCCTTTGGCCACGAGCTGGCGGTGCCAGTCGGTGTAGAGCGTGGTATCGATGGGTACGAAGAAGTCGGGCATGATGCCACCGCCGCCATAAACGGTGCGGCCCAGACGCAGCGTGCGGTACTTCAGCGAGTCGGGGAAGTGGATGCTGTCGGCGTGCATCAGTTCGCCGTGGTCGAAGCGGTTGAGCAGGTCCTTGGCGTAGGTTTCCTGCATGTTGTCGCCTTTGCCGTTGTAGGGTTTCTGGATACAGCGACCTGAAGGCGTGTAGTAGCGTGCGATGGTGAGACGTATCATGGAGCCGTCGGGTAGGTCGATGGGGCGCTGTACGAGACCTTTGCCGAAGGTGCGGCGACCTACGACGACACCGCGGTCCCAGTCTTGTACGGCACCAGTCACGATTTCACTGGCCGAAGCCGAATATTCGTCTACCAATACCACCAGCCGTCCTTCGCGGAAAGCACCGTTACCCTTGGCGGCAAACTCCGCCCGACGTGAAGCACGGCCTTCGGTATAAACTATCAGTTCCTTCTGTCCGAGGAACTCGTTGGCCAGGTCGATGGCGGCGTTCAGGTAACCTCCGCCGTTGCCTTGGAGGTCAAGGATGAGGTCTTTCATCCCCTGTTGTTGGAGTTCTTTTAGGGCCTTGGAGAATTCTTCAGCCGTAGTGGCGGCGAAGCGATTGACGCGGATGTAGCCTATACGGTCATCTATCATATAAGAGGCGTCGAGGCTAAAGAGTGGAATTTTGTCGCGGAGGACGTCGAACTGGAGCGGATCGGCTACGCCACGGCGTACTACAGTAAGCTTTACTCGTGTATCTTTGGGTCCTCGCAGGCGCTTCATGATGTCTTCAGTACTCATCTTGACACCTGCAATAACGGTGTCGTCGACAGCGGTAATGCGGTCACCGGCCAGGATGCCGACTTTTTCCGAAGGGCCGCCACTGACGGGCTGGATGACGAGCAGTGTGTCTTCAATCATCTGGAACTGGACGCCGATGCCTTCGAAGTTGCCCTGCAGGGGCTCGTTCATCTTCTTCACTTCTTCAGGATTGCTATAGGTGGAGTGCGGGTCAAGGTGTTCGAGCATGCCGACGATGGCATCCTCCACCAGCTTTGTTTCGTTTACCGTGTCCACATAAAGGCGACTGATGGCAAATTCGGCCATCTGCAGCTTGCGCAGGGGGCTTTCGTTTAGTTTCTGCCCTGCGGCCTGGGCCGCATATAGGATGACGAACAAAATGAATAGTTGTATCTTTTTCATACCGTTAGTTGTTACTTATTCGTGGGATGCATTCATTCCGTCGGGCAGGAACATGCTGACATCTTTTCCGTAGCCCATCAGTTCGCGGACTATTGTCGAACTGACACAGGAAAGTTCCGGCTCGGTGAAGAGGAGGATGGTTTCGATGCCAGTCAGCTTACGGTTGATGTCGGCAATGGTTTCTTCGTATTCGAAGTCCTTGACCGTTCGAATGCCGCGGATGATGAGGTTTGCTTTTACCTGGCGGGCGAAGTCGATGGTCAGGCTATCGTATGCTTGCACGCTGACGCGAGGTTCGTCCTTATACAGGTCACGGATCATGGCTTCACGTTCGGCAATGGGAAAATGGGTGTTTTTGTTGTCGTTGATGCCTATACCGATAACTATTTCGTCGATGAATGTCAATGCACGTCTTACTACAGAATAGTGCCCGACAGTAAAGGGATCAAATGTCCCTGGAAAGATTGCTTTGGTCATAAATGTGTCGAATACCTAAAACTTAGTTTACTCTGTCTTCTTCGATTACCAGATTGTCTATAATGAAACTTTGCCGTTCCATGGTGTTCTTGCCCATATAGAACTCAAGCAACTCTTTGACAAGATCGGTCTTGCGGAGGCTCACCTGTTCCAGACGCATATCCTTGCCAATGAAATGGCGGAACTCGTCGGGCGAAATTTCTCCCAATCCTTTGAAACGGGTGATTTCAGGGTTGGGACCCAGTTCTTCAATGGATTTCAAGCGTTCGTCCTCGGTGTAGCAGTAGTTGGTTTTCTTTTTGTTGCGTACGCGGAAGAGGGGCGTCTGCAGGATATAGACGTGCCCCTTCTTGATGAGGTCGGGGAAGAACTGCAGGAAAAAGGTAATGATAAGCAGGCGGATGTGCATGCCGTCCACATCGGCATCGGTAGCCACAATGACTTTATTGTAGCGCAATCCGTCAAGGCCGTCCTCGATATTAAGGGCAGCCTGCAAAAGATTGAACTCCTCGTTTTCGTAGACTACTTTCTTGGTCAGGCCGTAGGAGTTGAGCGGCTTTCCACGGAGGGAAAAGACGGCTTGTGTGTTCACATCGCGACTTTTCGTTATGGAGCCGCTGGCAGAGTCGCCCTCAGTGATGAAGATGCACGAATCGGCTTCCTGTTCTTTCCCTTTCCCGTCGTTCAGGTGGTAACGACAGTCGCGTAGTTTGCGATTGTGCAGATTGGCCTTTTTGGCACGTTCGCGGGCCAGTTTGGTGACGCCGGCAATAGCTTTACGCTCCTTCTCGGAATCTTGTATCTTTTGGAGCATGACATCGGCTACCAGGGGATTTTTATGCAGGAAATTGTCTACCTCGGTTTTGATGAAGTCACCTACATACTTGTTTACTGTAGGGCCTGCGGGTGTGCCTTCCTGTGGGTTGGCAGGCCACATGTTGTTCGAGCCGAGTTTGGTCTTGGTCTGGCTTTCGAACATGGGTTCTTCTACGTCGATAGCAATGGCGGCTACGAGTCCGTTTCGTATGTCGGCATAATCCTGATTCTTGTTATAGAATTCTTTGATAGTACGAGCAATGTGTTCCTTCAAGGCACTTTGGTGTGTACCGCCTTGTGTGGTGTGTTGCCCGTTGACGAAAGAGTAGTATTCTTCGCCGTACTGGTTGGTATGGGTGAAGGCTATCTCGATGTCCTCACCTTTTAGGTGGACGATGTCGTAAAGACCTTCACTGGTCATATTGTCTTTCAGCAAATCTTCCAGTCCATGGCGTGAAACAATGCGCTGGCCGTTGTAAATAAAGGTCAGCCCCGTGTTCAGGTAGGTATAATTGCGCAGTAGTGTTTCTACAAATTGGTTTTGGAAACTGTAATTTACGAACAACGTATTATCTGGTTCGAAGAAAATATAAGTACCTGTCTCCTCTTGTGAGTCTTCGGTGGTGTCGTTTAGGAGGACTCCCCGTTCAAATACAACCTTGCGCATCTTTCCTTCACGATAGCTGCATACTTCGAAGCGGCTGCTTAAGGCATTCACCGCTTTGATACCCACACCGTTCAGACCGACACTCTTTTTGAAAGCTTTGGAGTCGTATTTACCGCCTGTGTTCAATTTGCTGACAGCTTCGATGAGCTTACCTTGTGGAATGCCGCGACCGTAGTCGCGTACACTGACACGAAGGTTGTCCTCGATCGTCACTTCGATTTTCTTGCCGGCACCCATCTTGAATTCGTCGATAGAATTGTCCATCACTTCTTTCAGCAGCACATAGATACCGTCGTCGCTTTGCGAACCGTCGCCTAAGCGACCGATGTACATGCCCGAGCGGACACGGATGTGCTCCATGTCATCCAGGTGACGTATGTTGTCGTCGGTGTATTTCACTCCTCCATTGGTAGTTGCTGTCCCTGTTTCGGGTTGGATGTCCTTGGGCTGCGCATCTAGCGGCATCATCATATTCTTGTTGTCTTCCATGAATAATATTGTTGTTGGGTTGCCTGTTCGTGGACAGACTCTTTGTGCAAAAATAGTCAGAAAATTGGAGGTTCACAAGTAATCGGGTACCTTTTCGTAGATGAAGGTGAGAAAACAGGTACAGAAACCGTCGGTTTAGGCAGTTCCTGTGCCTAGAGAAAGTAAAAAACGTACTGGAAGGAAGGACGGGCACGTTCCGATTCTTTTTATTGCTTCTTTAGGACGGATTCTGGTGGATTCTGATAGAATTACTGCAAGTCGGTCAGTTCTTGGTGCAACTCTTTGGCAATCTGCTCGTAGCCCGGCTGGCCGTAGAGGTTGTGCATCTCGGTGGGGTCTTCCTGCAGGTCGTAAAGCTCCCACTCGTCGATGTCGTTGTAGAAGTGGATGAGCTTGTAGCGCTCGGTGCGCACGCCATAGTGGCGCTTCACCATGTGCTCGGCCGGATATTCGTAGAAGTGGTAATAGAGCGACTTGCGCCAGTCGGCCGGTTTCTCGCCGCGGAGCAGGGGCAACAGGGAAACGCCGTGGATGTCGTCGGGGATGGGTGCTCCTGCCAAGTCGAGGAAGGTAGGAGCATAGTCGATGTTCTGGACCATCTGCGGAATGTCGCCACGGGTCTGGAAGTCTTTTGGCAGACGCATCACGAGCGGCGTGCGCATAGACTCCTCGTACATGAAACGCTTGTCGAACCAGCCATGCTCGCCCATGTAGAAGCCCTGGTCGGAGGTATAGACCACGAGCGTGTTGTCCAGCAAGCCTTTCTCCTGCAGGTAGTCGAGCACACGGCCCACGTTGTCGTCAAGCGATTTCACCACCTTGGCATAGTCGCGCATGTAGCGCTGGTACTTCCACTCGGCCAGGTCGCGTCCCTGCGGGTTCTTCCGGTAGAATTCCTCGATGATGGGCGCATAGAAGGCATCGTATTGGGCACGCTCTTCAGGCGTCAGACGACCAACAAAGGCTTCATAAGCCCCCTTAAGCGGAGTCTTGAGGTCCTTGCGGTACATCTTCGTGTCGTAGATGATGTCCATGTCCTTCCAGATGCTCATCTCCTGAGCGGCGGCGGCTGGACGGCCTTCGTAGTCGTCATAGAAGTTGTCCGGCATGGTGAAGGTCTTGTCCTCGTAGAGGGAGAGGTACTTCAGCTCGGGCAGCCAGTTGCGGTGGATGGCCTTGTGGTGGATGAAGAGGCAGAAGGGCTTGTCCTTGTCGCGCCGGTTCTCCATCCAGTCGATGCTCTTGTCGGTGATAAGGTTGGTCAGGTAGTCCTTCTCGGCGACGGTATCGTTCTGCATGGTAATGAAACGCGGGTTGTAGTAGTCGCCCTGGCCGGGCAAGATTTGGGTCAGCGGATTTTCCCGGTTGTTGGAGCTGTCATATCAGGCATATTGCGTAC
>CAYQOV010000016.1:0-44462 GCA_964419245.1 uncultured Bacteroides sp.
TCGCGACCCCAACCTTGGCAAGGTTGTGCTCTACCAACTGAGCTATTTCCGCAATTTTCAAGATGCGTGAAGAGAAGGAGACTCGAACTCCCACGACATAATTGTCACTACCCCCTCAAAGTAGCGCGTCTACCAATTCCGCCATCTCTCCAGACCTTTCAAGACTTCAAAGAACCGACTACAAAACCTGGTGCCCAGAACAGGACTCGAACCTGCATGCCTCTCGACACACGCACCTGAAACGTGCGCGTCTACCAATTCCGCCACCTGGGCATTAGGTTGTTGCAATCATTTCAATGGAGCGGAAAACGAGACTCGAACTCGCGACCCCAACCTTGGCAAGGTTGTGCTCTACCAACTGAGCTATTTCCGCGTTTGCGGTTGCAAAGGTAGGTATTTTCCGCAAACCTGCAAACATTCCAGCTACTTTTTTTGCCAAAGAATTTCAGACTGGCAAGCAGCTTTTTGATTATCAGCTCATTCTGTCACGGTAATCTTCGTAAGAAAAACGCTTGAAAACCTTGGCTTCACCCTTCTCGGTCCACATGCCGATGGCCGGATGGTGGATTCCGTTGAACATGTTGGTCTTGACGGTAGTATAATGAATCATGTCTTCGAACACTATCCGCTCGCCTACCTGCAATTCGTGGTCGAAACTCCAGTCGCCCATATAGTCGCCGCTCAGGCAGGAATTGCCGCCCAGGCGATAGACATAGGGGCCTTCCTTCCCCATCTGTGCGCCGCGTACGGCAGGCTGGTAGGGCATCTCCAGGCAGTCGGGCATGTGGCAGGTGAAGCTCACGTTCAGGATGGCGGTGCGGATGCCGCGGTTCTCCACGATGTCCACCACCTCGGACGTCAGTACGCCCGTCTGCCACGTAAAGGCCGAGCCGGGTTCAAGTATGATGCGCAGGTGGGGATAACGCTTCCTGAGGCCCTGCAGCAGGCCGATAAGGTGTTCCACGTCGTAGTCCTTGCGGGTCATCAAGTGGCCGCCGCCCAGGTTGAGCCACTTCAGCTGGGGGAACCAGCGGGCAAACTTCTCTTCCAGATGCGCCAGCGTGCGTTCCAGCTCGTAGGACGACGACTCGCAATGGCAGTGGCAGTGGAAACCCTCGATGCCCTGCGGCAGGCTGTCGGGCAACTGGTCGGCCATCACGCCGAAGCGGGTGCCGGGGGCACAGGGATTGTAGAGCTCGGTCTCCACCTCCGAATACTCAGGGTTCACGCGGATGCCGCACGAAATGCCGCATTCCTCGGCCTCGACCATCGAATAGAAACGACGGAACTGCGACAGGGAGTTGAACGTGATGTGGCTGCTGCAACGCATGATTTCGGGAAAGTCGGCTTCGGTATAGGCAGGCGAATAGGTGTGCGCCTTGCTTCCGAACTCCTCGAGCGCCAGACGCGCCTCGTAGACGGAACTGGCCGTGGAGTGTTCGATGTACTCGCGGAAGATAGGGAACGAACGCCACATGGCAAACGACTTGAAGGCGAGGATGATTTCCACACCCGCACGGTCGGCCACGCTCTTGATGAGCGTCAGGTTCTTGCGCAACAATTCTTCTTCCATGATGTAGCAAGGAGAAGGGAAAAGGGTAAAGTCTATCATGTATCTGTCTTTATTTATTGTTCTTACAAATTGTTTATATCGCTGATATTCAGCTTATTCGTTCATTTCGTCGGGAAGCTGCCTTCCGCCGTCCGGAATCGGGCAATGTTTTGCCTCAAAAAAAGCAATGTTTCAGGGCAAAGAAAGCAATGTTTTCCCTCGAAAGAAGCAATGCTTTTCCACGGCTCATCCGACGACCTTGAAGCGGGCAAAGCGCAAGAGGAGCTGCTTCACGCCTGCATGTTCGAAACGGATGGTGGCCTTGGCGTTGTCGCCCTCGCCCTCCACCCGCAGCACCTCGCCGCGGCCGAAGCGTTCGTGCTCGATCAGCTGCCCTGCCTGCAGGCCTCCCCCGCCCGACGGAGCCGGAGCGGCACCCGTCACGACCTCTACCCGCTTCAGCTTGCGGGGCACGGTGGGAGCGATGAGCGGTTCGCGCGAGAGTTTCCGTTCGCCTGCGGGCGACGAAGACGATGTGCCGTACCGGGGACGCACGGCGGGATGGAACAGGTCGTCCGACGAACGGCGGAAACGTTCGGCTTCCTCGTCCACCCGTCGTCCCAACAGGGAGTTCTGCGGCAGGCTCAGGTAGCGGGCGTCGATGTCGTGCAGGAAGCGGCTGGGACTGCCGAACTCCGTCTTGCCATAGCGCATGCGCGTCTTGGCATACGACAGGAAGCAGTGTTCTTCGGCTCGGGTGATGGCCACGTAGAACAGGCGGCGCTCCTCCTCGAGGGCACGGGGCGAGTCACCCGCCATGGAGCTGGGGAAAAGGTTTTCTTCCAGCCCCACCACGAAGACGTTGCGGAACTCCAGTCCCTTGGCCGAGTGGACGGTCATCAGCGTTATCTTCTCGCCGTCGTCGTCCTTGTCCGAGTCCTGGTCGGTGAGCAGCGACACTTCGGAGAGGAAGTCGCCCAGGGCGATGCGTTCGTTGCCCTCCTCCAGCCGCTCGGCGCAGAAGTCCTTCAGGCCGTTCATCAGTTCCTCGATGTTCTCCTTTCGGCTGAGGTTTTCGGGCGAGTTGTCCTGACAGACGTCGTTGATGATGCCTGCCTGCCGCACGATGTCCTCGCCCAGCTCGCTGGCATTCTTCCGTCCCAAGTCTTCCATAAAGGACACTATCAGGTTGCGGAAGCCCTGGAGCTTGCCTGCCGTTCCCTTATTGAAGTTCAGGCCGTAGGTCAGCGGCTCGCAGAGGACGGTCCACAAGCTGACGTTGTGCATCGTAGCTGCGGCCACAATCTTGCCCACCGTCGTGTCGCCAATGCCGCGGGCCGGATAGTTAATGATACGCTTGAAGGCTTCCTCATCGTTGGGGTTGGCCACGAGACGGAAGTAGGCTATCACGTCCTTGATTTCCTTGCGCTGGTAGAAGGACAGGCCGCCGTAGATACGGTAGGGCATGTTGCGCTTGCGCATGGCCTCCTCGAAGATGCGGCTTTGGGCATTGGTGCGGTAGAGCACGGCGAAGTCGGCATATCCATAGCCCGACTGGCGGCGCAGGGCGGCTATCTTGTTCACCACTATCTCGCCCTCCTCCACGTCGCTGTAGGCCTGGAGGACACCGATGGGCTCGCCGAGGTCTTTCTCGGAAAACACGTCCTTGTGTATCTGCCACTGGTTTTTCTTTATCAGGCTATTGGCGGCGGACACGATGGTCTGCGTGGAGCGGTAGTTCTGCTCCAGTTTGAAGACGCGCGTGCCGGGATAGGTCTTGGTGAAGTAGAGAATATTGTCGATGTCGGCCCCGCGGAAGGAGTAGATGCTCTGCGCGTCGTCGCCCACCACGCAGACGTGCTGGTGGTTCTTGGCCAGCTGGAGCACGATGCTGTGCTGGGCCACGTTCGTGTCCTGATACTCGTCCACAAGGATGTAGCGGAACTGTTCCTGGTAGCGGGCCAGCACGTCGGGATGGTCGCGGAAGAGCAGGAAGGTATAGAACAGCAGGTCGTCGAAGTCCATCGCGTCGGCCTGGCGGCAACGCTCCCAGTAGCGGCGATAGACGTCGCGCAGGGCGGGCACCTGAGCCGCACAATCGTACTCATAGGCTTCCTTGTTGCGGGCATAGTCGGCAGGCGACACGAGGTGGTTCTTCGCGTTGGAGATGCGCGACTGGATCAGCCCCGGCTTATAGACCTTTTCGTCGAGCTGCATCTCCTTGACGATGGAGCGTATCAGGCTCTTGCTGTCGGCCGTGTCGTAGATGGTGAACTGATGCGTGAAGCCCAGCACATCGGCCTCGGCATGCAGGATACGCAGGAAGAGGCTGTGGAACGTTCCCATCCACAACCAGCGCGCCCGTTCGGGGCCCACCTGCCGGCCGATGCGCGTCTTCATCTCGCGTGCCGCCTTATTCGTAAAGGTCAGGGCCAGGATGTTCCACGGCTGGTAGCCGTTCTCCAGCAGCCAGGCTATCTTGTAGGTCAGCACGCGGGTCTTCCCCGAGCCCGCCCCCGCTATCACCAGCGAGGGACCGTCGTTGTAGAGCACAGCGGCGCGCTGGCTCTCGTTCAGTTCGTTGATATAGTCGGACATCATCAGTCTGTTTTTTCCTTATTATACAATGCGATGCAAAGATAATGCAAAGATACGGAAAAGCCGCAAACATTTCCCTTGCCGAAGTGTTGTTATTACAAAGCATTCTTCCTATATTTGTATATAGAAAGGGAAAAGGCAACTTTTTAACAACAACCCGATATGACGTTTATTACACTAATAACAAGCATTATGATGTTCAACATGCCCACACTTCCGTATGCCCACAACGCATTGGAACCTGTAATCAGTCAGGCCACCATCGACTTCCACTACGGGAAGCATCTGCAAACCTATGTAAACAACCTGAACAACCTCGTGCCTGGCACAGCCTTCGAAGGCAAGACGCTCGAAGAAATCGTGGCCACCGCTCCCGACGGCCCTGTGTTCAACAACGCCGGACAGGTGCTGAACCACACGTTCTACTTCCTCCAGTTCGCCCCCTCTCCTGCCCGCCACGAACCCGAAGGTCCCCTGGCCGACGCCATCCGCCGCGACTTCGGCAGCTTCGACAACTTCAAGAAAGAATTTACGGCAGCCGCCACCGGCCTCTTCGGCTCCGGTTGGGCCTGGCTCTCGGCCGACAAGGACGGCAAACTGCACATCACGAAGGAAGCCAACGGCAGCAATCCGCTCCGTGCGGGCCTCACGCCCCTGCTCACCTTCGACGTATGGGAGCATGCCTACTATCTGGATTATCAGAACCGTCGTGCCGACCATCTGCAGGCACTGTGGAATATCATCGACTGGCCAACGGTAGAAGAACGATTTAAATAAAGCTTATCAGTCAGCTAAAAGCTGTTACACCTGACAAAAAACATTGGCTGCCTCAATCTTTTTTGAGACAGCCAATACTATTTTATCATCCTTTTTTAATTCCCAAAGGCAGGTAAAGAAACGAAGAAAGGAAGTCTAAAACCTGTAATTATCAGTGTTTTAAGAACTTCCTTCTTTGTGATTCCGTTGCGATTCGAACGCAAGACCCACGCCTTAGAAGGGCGTTGCTCTATCCAGCTGAGCTACGGAACCAGCCTTAATTGCGGTGCAAAAGTAGTTCTTTTTGTCGAAACTGCAAAAAAATAGGAATAAAACTTCAGAGAAAACATAAAATTCATTGTTTGCCCCTGCTGAAATAGTACCAGCAGACAACCAATAAGGGGATATATTGTATCAAAAAGGACACAATCTGCTGTCCTTGCCACCCCCAGTTGGCCAGTATCCATCCACTGATACAAGTATCCAAACGAGAATAATCCAAGCAAGCGAACATCTGAGAGGCGAAAAAGCAGACGACCAAATAGAGAACCATAAATCGAGACAGGTACAACATCCCATTCACGACATCATGGTCACGCCGATAACGGCCGCTTATAAAGCCATAACACGTCCCCATCAATACCGCTCCCATTGCAAACAAGAACGAAAAGCCATCTATAAAGGGAGAACGAACCAATCCGCCATCAATGCCACGCAATACTGCCCACGGAGAGAAGGTTGCAAACAATACAATGATCCAATAGACAATCCCTACCAAGATGGAATTCTGTAGAGCTCTCCGCTCTTTGCGCGACAATCGACGGCATTCGCTTGTCCGATGGCAATAAAACCATCCCCATTTCCGCATACACGCATCCGCCAAACCTGAATGCAAGCATACGCTTACACCAGCCACAACCAGCAGGACAGGCCCCAATGCTCTGAACTCCACATAATTCTCTACGACATGGCGCAAAAGCCAGCGCAAACCCTCGGGACTCAACAGACTTCGGACACGAACGACTTCTCCCGTCTCCAAGCGCACAATGTTCATGCCATAGACTTCTGAAATCCATGACAAAAATACGACCAGACATGCCAACAGAAAGAATACGGTAGCCGGGTGCCAGATGTATCGTTTACTCTTCATCCGCTTCCAAATTGTCTATATCAAGTATCCTCAACTCCAAGGCACGTACAACCAGACGAGTAGCATTCACGCTCCCTCCTTCGTTGTGTGGGAAAAGGCGACCAACCAAATCGTTCTGACGCTTCTCCAACGACTTCACGCCAAACGGCATTCCCTTCAGATTGGCAATCATCTCTTTGGTGTAGCCTAATGCCAGATGGCGCAAGAAACGTTCGTCATACTCGTCAATGTCGTAGCTGATGATGGCCTCCTGACGCTTGGCCTCGTTCAGTACCGAACGGCGGAATCGCTCTACGATCTTCTCCAGAATGGGATAATTGAAAACCAGTTTCTTGCCGTCCATTACCGCCTGCACGTCTGTTTTTGTCAGCAGTTCGCCTGTCTTCAGGATGATTCCATCGGCTCCTGCATCCAGCACATCTACCCACAACTTTTCATTCAAGATTTCGCCTGTGAATATCAATACATGCACGCCCGGATACTTGCGAAAGATGTTTCGACAGATATCAACCCCGATTGTAGTAGAACCTCCCAGCCCCAAATCGAGCAATACCAGATCGGGCAGTTCCTTCTCCATCAGCGGCCAAAATTCCTGTTCTGTCATGGCGGTGCCGATCACTTCCGCATCAGGAATCTCATGGCGGAAAATTTCTTCCGTTCCCTTCAACTCCAACTTTACATCTTCTACTATGATTACTTTATATTTCATCGTATCTATCGTTTTATAAATTCCTTATTTTCTTTTTCCTATTTGCGAGGTACTGTAAAATAGAGCGTAAATCCCCGACCATCTCGGGCAGGTTCCGCATTGATGCGACAGCCACGCCGCCCTGCATATTCGTCATGGTCGCGGACAATCTGCTTGCATATCAGGTATTCCGTCCCTTGCAAGCGCCCGTCCCTGCCAGAAGCCATCCGCTCCAGGTTCGGATAGAACAAATGGTTCAATTCGTCCTGCGTCTTCCCACGTCGGGTATCTGTAAAGCAGAAGCGGACAAACCTGCCATCCACACTTGCCTGAAGACGCAATTCTCCACTCGCAGGTACTGACAAGGCTTCGTCTATCAAGCTCTCGAACAGAAAATGCAACTGATGGACATCGCCCACCACCTGCCCTTCCGCCTCGCCCTCTATGGTCAGCGTGACTGACGCCCGACTATCTTTCACTGCCCTACGGAAGTATTTTTCAGCCGACTTTAGAAGTTCTGCCACAGGGATAACCATCCGTCGGAAAGTCACCTCTTCCAACTGGCGCGAAGCGCAGGAACTGAGCAACGTAAATATGCCCCGATAGTATTCGACCAATTCCTTGATATCTTTGACAGTTTCTTCTTCACCAGCTGCATCCAAGGTCTGCGAACGGAGCCTTCCGACCAGCTGTTTTATCCTATTCGGATAGTAGAGCGTCTCGTGCTTGATGGTAGACAGGCAGTTGTCCAGCACCATGTTCTGTACATGCAGCTGACTGTCTTCATAGGAAGCTCTCCGCGCCTCGTCCTCCGCCAGCTCGATATCGCGGTATTTGGTAGCCAATTTTACCACCGCATTGAAAAGCACGATAGACAGATAGCGCGCCATCAGTTCCAGCAGCAGTTGGTCGCTTTCCTGCTCCATGCCCTGCCTGCGCTCCAAATGCAGAACGCCGATACAGCGCTTGGCCCCTCCTGCCTCCACCATCAGCGGCAGCATTTGTGTGCTTGAGGAAAACAGTGTTTTCTGCTCCTCAAAGCACTGTTTTATCAGTTGTATCTCTATGCTTTCGTCGCCTCTTGCTTCGCGAGGGCTGCATGCATAATCCCAATGACGCGCATCTTCATTGTAGATCGCAATGCCCAAACGGTCGATGCCGACAAGTTCGTTGACGGCATGAAAAGTTTCGTCCACAATCCGCTGGGGGATCAACTCCAAGCCCTCTTCCTCGCTTCCTGCCTCACGAGGAGTCATGCGCGAGGCTTTGAACACCAGGCTGTCTATCTCGAGCACCTGCTCCAGGTTCCAACGATCGACCAACCGCTTGCGGAAGTAGAGGAAATAATACCCCAACGCCAAAACGAAGAAAAGAAAGACCGTCAGCCAAATGCTTACCATGCGGTTGCCGGCCGATCGCTCCAACTGGCGGCAATAGTCTTCCAGCGACTGGTCTTCGCCCAGCAATTTGTAGAGGGCCGTATAGGCATCGTTGTTGTACCGATAGGCATCCCAGCACTTCAAGGCCATAAAGGCCACCGCCGCCTCGTTGCGAATGTCCAATATCACATGGTAGTCCGTATCGAACCAGGCATTCCACCATTGTAACTCTGCCGCACTGCCCTCGCCCTCCAACGTCATCGGCACGTCGACACGCCCATCGCCATATCTGTCGGCATGCTCGTTCAGGCACCACATGGCGGAATCGACATACGCCAACGTCTGTTCGTATTGGCGGTCGATGTTGCTATAGTAGGCCGCATTGGCATAGTCTGACGCCCACAGTAACAGCTCGTCGTAGGCCCCATCCTCGATTTGCGACAGAGAGTCCTGCCCAACGACCGACAATGAATCAACCACCTGCTTCGTCCCTGCCTGCGTATTTCCTCCCTCGCACGACACCAGCCCTGCTGACAACACTATCACAAGCAACGCCAGTGCCTTTCTCGCCCCTACAGGCAGGCGGAAGTAGAAACGGCTTCCCTTGCCCAACTCGCTCTCGACACCAAACTTGCACACGCTGAAAAGTGCATTCGTCTTCCGATATTTTTCGATGATCCCCTTGCAGTTCATCAATCCGAAACCACTGCCCTTGCTCTCCTTCAGCTCGTCGCGGTCGTCGGCATCGTTCATGCCAATGGCTTTCGGATCGTAGATTTTTTCTTCGGTCAGACAGAGGACATCTTCCTTCGACAATCCACGCCCTGTATCCTCCACCGAGATTTCCACATAATCCCCACAACTTTCAGCATATACTTTCACGTGTCCTCCCTGCGGCGTATACTTGCGTGCGTTCTCTACCATTGTATTCAGCATAAACAAGGTCAGCGCCCGATCGGCTTTCACACAAGCGTCGGTGGGCACTACCTCGAACGTCTGCCTGCGCATTTCGAACACGCGCCTGCCTTTGCCCAACAACGTAAACAGGTCGTTGAGTTCGAAGTTCTCCACATGAAGGCTCAGCGCTCCCTGCTTCATCTTGATCCACAGGGCCAGGATGTCATTGTATTCATTGATGGTCGTCACCAGTTCGTCCATATACTGGTACTTCTCCGCTCGGACTTCCGCCCGACTGACAAGACCTTTGCGCGTCAGCTTGTCCGCCTCGTTGGCCAAACGATCTATATAAGGATAAATGCCATTGACAATGGCCAGGCAGGCTTTCTTCTCCAGATTGCGCCGCTTGTTGTCGGCTATGTGCCGCTCGTAGACGTAGCGTTGTTTCTCCAGCTTGCGCCGTTCGTCGCCCAAGGTGATGGTAGCCATGCCGTTCTCCAATGCCCATTGCACATAGGGGTTCAGAATCTTCCATGCAGCCATCTGATCGCGTCCCATTTGCAGATGCGGAAACGCCAGCCTGCGATCTTCGATGCAGAAATCTTTTGTACCAAAAAGCTTCTCTACATCGTCGGCTATGGCCCGACAGATGGCATCGGCCACTTCCTCCTCTGCCCTGGCATCGGTAGGGATAGAGGCGGTTATCTTCTGGCCCACATCCAACAAGAGCTGCAACCGCCGCAGATGTTCCTTGTTGCGTGCCTTCGAACGCCGATTGAAGAACCAGAAGAAGACAAGCACGGCTATGATACCTGCCACTACCACCAGCGACCACAAGTTCAGCTGGCGCACGCCTTTCTCCAAAGCCTCGTAGCGGCTCTCCAGCTCTTTGTCCTGACGGGTATCGTCCAAGATGTCCAGATAAATATTTCGGTTATAATCCGAACATTCCTTCCTGCCCAGCCCGGCATAGGACACACTGAGCTGCTCGCGAATGCGCGAGATCCATTCGGGCACAGTCTTCAGCTTATGTTTCATCCAGCCTTGTTCTATGGGGATGGCGTCACGTCGGTCGAACATTTTCAGAAAATCAAGGCTGTCTCCCGCATGGCAATATTGCTGATGATGCCTGTTCACATAGTCAAGCGCCACCCGCAACGTATCCAACGCCTCCTGGTAGCGTCCATGTTCGTTCAGATAGCACCCTATCGACACGTAAGTGCCTGCAAGCTGGTAAATATCTCCATACTGAGCAAACTTCTGTAGGGCAAGCTGTCCCAATCGCATGGGAAGAAGCGTATCTACAGGCAGCCCAAACCGCTCCAAGGCATGTCCGCGATGGGTACGGAAGAGTTCATAGGACTCGGGCGAAGCCATCAGCCCTGCCAGCCCCTGAATGCCTGCCGCTTCAAAATATAGATAATCTGTATGCGACGCACCCAGCCAGGTGGCATACAATTCATCAAACTCACGCAAGCTCCGCTCCTCCATCGTCTGGCCGTCCACAAGCCCTGCCATGCCACGGAGGTAATGATATTGCAGCCACTGGCTGGTGTCTGCCGCCAAAGTGGTCACTTCGGGCACACGCCTGATACATTCCAACGCTTCGGAACGTTGTTGCAGATAATAGTAATAGACAGACGACACCAGGTAGAATTCCGCACGGGCATATTCCAGCCGCTTGCGCCCACGCCCTTCGGCAAAGAGCGCATCGTCCTCGGCGATGCGGTTCAGGCGGCGCAGGGCACTGATGCGATAGTCATAGAATTCCTTGTTCATGGCCGTACGCTGATAGACCCTCATCAGGCCGATATCGGCCACCAGCAGCTCCAGCTCGTTCTGCGTCTGGTCGCGGACGGACAGATACAATTCTTCCGCCTTCTCATAATCCATCTGCATGAAGGCATGAAAGGCCAGATTGTTGCAGGCCTCGGCTTTGCCCGACCGATAGAAGCGCACACTCTGCGATGCCTGTTCCGCCGCCTCGTAGAGCGAATCGAGGTTCTTGTAGCGAAAGTCGTATGCAGCCTGGTTCAGCGAGTCTACCCGATGCACTTCTGCACGCGGAGCCATGCCTGTACACGAAGCCATTACCCCACACATCAGAAGCAAACAGCTCCACACCGATAGTTTCCTATGTCGTCCGAACATTCTTTTCTGCATAGAAACAAAGCTACGAATAAAATCCATAATAACCTTGCAGGAAAGCAAAGAAAAAACGTTTATTATCATTACGCGAAGCCAGACAAAAGAATCTTCACGACGAAAGATTATCACGGCCGTCCTTCCAGACGAATCGGAAGGAAAAAGGGTACATTACATTTTTGTAACAGAAGTCTTGGGGAAATCGGCAAGAAATACCTACCTTTGCAGAAGTTTAACAAAACAGGTAACTTCTATTAATAATACAATGAGCGAAAAAGCACCTTTTTTGGTATTCTCAGGAACAAATTCGAGATACCTTGCAGAGAAAATCTGCGCAAGCCTGAATTGCCCGCTGGGACAAATGAACATCACCCACTTTGCCGACGGTGAGTTTGCCGTTTCTTACGAGGAATCCATCCGCGGAGCAAATGTTTTTCTGGTTCAGTCCACTTTTCCCAATTCGGACAACCTGATGGAACTGTTGCTGATGATTGACGCTGCCAAGCGCGCATCTGCCAAGACCATCAATGCCGTTGTGCCTTACTTCGGCTGGGCCCGACAGGACAGAAAAGACAAGCCGCGTGTCTCCATCGGCGCCAAGCTGGTAGCCGACCTGCTCTCTGTAGCCGGTATCGACCGTCTGATCACGATGGATCTGCACGCTGACCAGATCCAAGGTTTCTTCGACATTCCTGTAGACCACCTGTATGCATCGGCCGTATTCCTGCCTTACATCCAATCACTTCAGTTGGAAGATTTGGTTATCGCCACGCCCGACGTAGGAGGTTCCAAGCGCGCCAGTACATTCTCCAAATATCTGGGTGTGCCTCTGGTACTTTGCAACAAGTCGCGCGAGAAGGCCAATGTGGTTGCCTCTATGCAGATTATCGGTGACGTAAAAGACAAGAACGTTGTCCTGGTGGACGACATCGTGGACACGGCAGGCACCATCACCAAGGCAGCCGACATCATGCTGGCCGCAGGCGCCAAGTCCGTACGTGCCATTGCCAGCCATTGCGTAATGTCCGACCCTGCTTCGTTCCGCGTACAAGAATCAGGTCTGACGGAGATGGTATTTACCGACAGTATCCCCTACTCCAAGAAATGTGCGAAAGTAAAACAGCTCAGCATCGCCGACATGTTTGCCGAAACCATCAGACGGGTAGTGAACAATGAATCCATCAGCTCACAATATCTGATCTAACTGGAACGAACGGTCGACAAATAAATAAAGGGGCTGCATCCTTCTGTTGTGTGGATGCAGCCCTTTCTATTTCAGAAGAAACAGGCTTCCTGCTGATATGAATCAGTTGTTGGGAGCAATACGCCCCATCTTGTAGGTTATCTGGCGGATCAGCTTACCGTTCTTGTCTTTCTCCACAAAGAGGCCGTCCTTCTTGCCTTGCTTGAAGACGCCTTCGGCCGTATTTCCCTCCTTGTCGGTCTGTATGCCTTTCCCTTCCTCGAGGCCATTGGCAAATCCGCCTTCGTAGCGCGTTCCGTCCGCCATCTCCAGCTTGCCCTGGCCGTCGAACTGGTTGTGCTTCCACTCGCCTTCGTAAGAGTCGCCGTTGTTCCACTTATAGACGCCGTAGCCGCTCCGTTCGTTGTCGGCCCACTCGCCGTCATAGACGGAACCATTGGCCCATGTAAAGGTGCCCTTGCCATGCTGGCGGCCATTCATGAAACCGCCCACGTACTTGTCGCCGTTGGCATGGGTGTAGATACCCTCGCCCGTTCGTTCGCCCTGCACGTAGGAGCCTTCGTAGCGGTCGCCTGTGTGAAAGGTGTAAATACCCTTGCCATGTTGCATGTCTTCCTTCCAGCCTCCCACGTACTTGTCGCCGTTGGCATATTCGAACGTTCCCTCACCACTACGGAAGTCGTCCTTCCATTGGCCTTCGTAACGGCTGCCGTCGTTCCACACGAGGGTTCCCGTTCCGTTCTTCTTGTCGTTCTTCCACGAACCGGTATATTTCGAACCGTTCTTCCACGTGTAGGAGCCCTGCCCTTCGCGCTTGTCGTTCTGCCAGTTGCCTTCATAAATGTCACCGTTATAGTAGTACATGGTGCCTTCGCCGTTTTGGAAGTCCTGACACCACATGCCTTCATAGCGGTTGTTGTTCAGGAAATAATAGATGCCCTTGCCATGTTGCTGGTCCTGAAACCATTGGCCTTCGTATCGTTCTCCATCGGAGAAGGTATAGACGCCATAGCCCTGGCGCTTTCCTTTGACGTATTCGCCTTCGTAGGTGTCGCCCGACTTGAAGACGGTTTTTCCCTTTCCGTTCGGCTTGCGGCCTTTCATCTCGCCGTTATAGACGGAGCCGTCCTTGAAGGTATAGGTGCCAATCTTGACTTCCGAAGAAAGCGCCCCCTTCAGTTTGCCGAAGAAGCCGCCTTCGCCCTGCGCCACGGCCCCTTGGGAGAGGCAGGCGCATACGAGCGCTATATAGAGACATTTCATTTTCATGCAGATAATCTTTTCACTTTTTTTACAACTTAACTTACAAAGGTACAATTTATCCCCCAATAGCGGGGAATGCCCCACTGCTTTTTAGGACATTTTTTTACCCGACACCACTTCTTTTAAATTCTCTTTGCAAAAATAGTTTTGCGCCAGACGGAGCAGGTCTTCGGACGTGACCTGGTTGATGGCATCCTGCACTTCGCCGAAGTAGGTGGCAGGCAGGCGGGAGGTCTGAAGGTAAATCCAGGCGTCGGACAGGGAGAAGGCCGACTCGTAGTTGCGGCACAGCTCGCCCAGCATGTAGTTCTTCACCATGGAGAGTTCTTCGTCGGCCACTGGCTCGTGGCAGAGGCGCTCCATCTCGCGATGTACTTCGCCGATGAGGGGCTCCACGTATTCGTTGGCCGTCTCGGAGGAGATGAACAGCACGCTGCTGCCCGGGCAGGAGACAAGCCCTGCGGAAATGCCGTAGGTGTAGCCTTTCTCCTCGCGGATGTTCGACATCAGGCGGCTGCCGAAGTAGCCTCCCAAGACGGTGACCAGCACGCGCAGCTTCTGATAGTCGGGATGGTGGCAGGGAATGGTCAGCATACCCATCCTGACGGCACTCTGCATGGCATCGGGGCGCTCGACGAACACACGGCAGCCGTCTGCAGGCGCAGGCTCAAAGTGGAGCCGCTCCGTCCGACAGGTGGAGGTGCCGAAATGGTCCGTTCCGAAGCAGGCTTCCAGCCGCCGCAGGCAGTCGTCCGTCACCTTGCCGGCCACGTATATCGAGCAGTTGGCCGCATGGTAGTGGCGGTTGTAGAACTCACGCAACACGTCGGACGTGATGCGGCGATAGTCGGCTTCGCCCACCATCCGACCGCTGGGATGTCCTGCGCCATAGAGGGTTTCCATCAGCCCCCGATGCGCCAGGAAGTCCACCTTCTGCATATTCACCTTGAACTGCTGGATGTTGTTCTCCACCACCGTGGACAGCTCGTCGTCGGGGAAGAGCGGCTCCTTGACCAGGCTCTCCAGCACGTCGAGCGTCTGGGGCAGGTATTTGTTGAGCGAATAGAGGGTGACGAAGGCATGTTCCGAAGCGCTCGACAGGTCGAGCCACGCGCCGTAGTAGTCCAGCCGCTCGGCTATTTGGGCAGCGGTGTAGCGGCGTGTGCCTTCGCGCAGCATGCGATTGGTGAACAGGGCCTGCAAGGGTTGGCTCTGGTGCCAGCGGCCGCCTTCCATCAGGATGTCGATGCGCACCACCTCGCTATCGCCCGCGTTGAGCGCGTTGAGGACGACGCCATTGGGCAGGGTCATTCGTTCGGGCACCTGTACCGTCAGGCGTCCAGGCTTTCTTATTTCGGGTTGGAGGGTTCTGTCTGTCATTTCTTGAATTGAAAATTGAAAATTGAGAATTGAAAATGGAAAATTATCCATGACCAATTATCCACTATCCATTGTTCATCAGTTCTTTCAGTCCCTGGCGGACGTAGGCGCGCTCCATGTCGGAGGACTTCAGCACCCGCCCGTCGCACATCAGCAGGTCGATGTCCAGCCGCACAATCTCGCGCGGCTTGTCCTCGGGCACACGGCCCGCCTCGCGTTCGATGCCCTTCAGGCAGGCACGCACCTCGTCGGCACAGAGGTCGGAATGGAAGCAGGCCACCTGGTTGGAGAACCGGCAGGGGCGGTGCAGGTACAAGGGGGCTGTCTCTTCCTCGCAGGAGAAGCGGATGTCGGCAAAGAGTTCCGACAAGCGCCTGCGTGCCAGTGCCATGTTTGCGGCACGCCCCTCGTTGCTACCCATGCTTATCAGGTACTCCATCGGCAAGGCAGGTCAGTTGAACAGGTCGTCCAGCCCCATGTCGGGCGTCGGTTCGTCCACTTCCTCGTACACCTCGCCGTTGTCCTTGCAGGGGTCGTAGTTCTCGGGCAGCTGGAAGGTCTCGGTCTCGTCGTAGCCCAGGGTCTTGTCGGCATAGACCTTGCTCATGTATTTCGTCCAGATGGGCAGGGCCATGGAGGCTCCCTGTCCGTGGAGCATGGTGTCGAAGTGGATGTCGCGGTCCTCGCCGCCCACCCAGCAGCCCGATACGAGCGAGGGGGTGAAGCCCATGAACCAGCCGTCGGCGTTGTAGTTGGTGGTACCCGTCTTGCCGCCCATGTCGGCGTTGATGCCCAGACGGCGCACGCGGCCGCCGGTACCTTCGTTGATGACGGCACGCAGCATGACGAGCATCTTGTAGGCGCTGGAGGTGCTGATGACTTCGTTCATCTCGGGCGAGAAGGTGGCCAGCACGTTGCCCTCGTTGTCCTCGATGCGGGTGACGAGCAGCGGAGCCACGCGGATGCCGCGGTTGGGGAAGGCGGTGTAGGCGCTCACCATCTCGGCAACGGATATCTCACAGGGGCCGAGGCAGAGCGACACGCTGGGCACGATTTCGCGGTTGCGCACGCCGAAGGTCTGCACCAGGCGCTTCAGTTCGTAGGGGTTGAGCTTGCTCATGAGGTAGGCGGTTATCCAGTTGTCGGAGTTGGCCAGGCCCCACTTCAGGGTCACCATCTCGCCGATGCGCTTGTTGTTGGCGTTGCGTGGCGTCCAGGGGATGCCGTTCTCGTCGAGCAGGGTGTAGGACACGTGGCGTGCCTCGTCGCAGGGCGAGAAGCCGTTCTCCATGGCCAGGGCATAGACGTAGGGCTTCATGGTGGAACCGATCTGACGGCGGCCCACCATGGCCATGTCGTACTGGAAGTAGTGGTAGTTGGGACCGCCCACATAGGCCAGCACGTGTCCGTTGCGGGGGTTCATCGACATGAAGCCGGCGCGCAGGAAGTGCTTGTAGTAGCGGATGGAGTCGAGCGGCGTCAGCACGGTGTCCACCTCGCCCGCCCAGCTGAAGACGGACATCTCCTGCGGGGTGTTGAAGGCCTCCATGATTTCGGCCTCCGAGGCGCCGCCCTTCTTCATGAGGCGGTAGCGGTCGGTCTGGCGGATGTTGCGCAGCAGGATTTCATCGACCTGCTCCTGCGTCAGGCGGAAGCTGTAGGGAGCCTTCTTGCGGCCTTTCTTCTCCTTGAAGAAGTAGCCCTGCAGTTCCTTGAGGTGCTCGGTCACGGCCTCCTCGGCATACTGCTGCATGCGCGAGTCGATGGTGGTGTATATCTTCAGCCCGTCGGTGTAGAGATTGTACTTCTTGCCGTCCTTACGGGTGTTCTTCTCGCACCAGCCGTAGAGGGGGTTCGTCTCCCAGTCGAGCGAGTCTTCGTAGAACTTCTGCATCTGCCAGCCGCGATACTTCGACTTGTCGGGCTTCTTGGCCGTCAGCACGCCGCGCAGGTATTCGCGGAAGTAGGTGGCCTGTCCCTCCTTGTGGTCCACGCGGTTGTATTTCAGCTTCAGGGGCAGGGCCTTCAGGGAGTCGGCCTGGGCCTGGGTCAGGTAGCCGGCCTTGCGCATCTGGTCGAGCACCACGTTGCGGCGTCCGCGCGAACGCTCGTTGAAGCGCACGGGGTTGTAGAGCGAGGGGTTCTTGCACATGCCCACCAGCGTGGCGGCCTCTTCAATACTCAAATCCTTGGGCTCGCAGTTGAAGTAGGTGTAGGCGGCGGTCTTCACGCCCACGGCGTTGTTCAGGAAGTCGAACTTGTTGAGGTACATCGTCAGGATTTCCTCCTTCGTGTAGTAGCGTTCCAGCTTGACGGCGATGACCCACTCGATGGGCTTCTGGAAAAGCCGCTCCACGGTGTTCTCCGCGCTGGGCGAATAGAGCTGCTTGGACAGCTGCTGGGTGATGGTGCTGCCGCCGCCGGCGTTCTTCTGCATCAGGATGCCGCGCTTCACCACGGCACGGAACAGGGCCTTGGCGTCGATGCCCGAATGCTCGGCGAAGCGCACGTCTTCCGTGGCGATGAGGGCGTTGATGATGTGGGGCGACAGGTCCTGATAGCCCACATAGACGCGGTTCTCCTTGCTGTACGAGTAGGTGCCCAGCGTCTTGCCGTCGGCCGAGAAGACCTGCGTGGCAAACTTGTAGTTGGGGTTCTCCAGGTCTTCGACGGGCGGCATGTAGCCTATCCAGCCTTTCGAGATGGAGGTGAACACCAGCACGCATGCCAGCAGCATGAGTGCCAAAAGTATCCAAAGGATTATGATGACTTTCTTTATCATGTTCCGAGTTTCGTTTCTTGCTTTGATTGAATAACGTGCAAAGATACAACTTCCGACGCAATTACACAAGAGGGTTCGCACTTTTTGGCCGCTTTTCAAGGCCGGAAACGCATGTCCGTCCGACAACCCGGCCGATAAACACTTTTTAACTTACAAATGACAAATGACAATTACAGTTTATGAAAAGAGAGTTTCCGCATCATTCAAAATAAATAGTATATTATAAATTTATTATATTATATATTATATATATACTATATTATATATATAATATATAATATAATAACATATATATAAGGGTATAGGAAGGAGAGGCTCAAAAAGTGATTTTACACAAACTGTAATTGTCATTTGTCATTTGCAAGTTAACGAATGTGAATAGCCAATACTCTTTTTCCTGCATCAGGCAGGCACAAAACAGCTTGTTTTCCTGAGCAGCCGGACGCCACAGCTTCCTGCCCATCACAAACGCGCCGCCCTGCCCGCCCGAAAGCATCGTTTTCCCGACTGAAAAACAATGCATTAGTTTTATTAACACAACAGGGCGACTTCGTTAACAGATTTTCAGCCCTTATCGGCGCGTTTTTTTTGGCGCTTCGGCGGGAGATACCTACCTTTGTAGGGACGGGAGGAAAATGGCGGCGGACGGAAAAAAATCGGGGCACAGGCTTCCAACTACCGCAGTTTTTGCCTACCTTTACACTCTCGAAAGGCAGTGGAAGGTGAGAGGAGAACAAATATCGAAACTTGTTTCAGATATTTTTATCCCGAACCGCCTCCTGTCTTATTCAAAAATAACAAGAACAACAACGATATGGAAAACAGAAGTTTAGTGACCATCGCCGAACACAGCAAGGAAAAAATCCTCTACATGCTGGAAATGGCAAAGCAGTTTGAAGAACGTCCCAACCGCCACCTGCTGGACGGAAAGGTCGTGGCAACCTTATTTTTCGAACCCTCGACGCGCACACGCCTCAGCTTCGAGACGGCGGCCAACCGCCTGGGCGCACGCGTCATCGGCTTCAGCGACCCCAAGGCCACCAGCTCGTCGAAGGGCGAGACGCTGAAGGACACCATCAAGATGGTGAGCAACTATGCCGACATCATCGTGATGCGCCACTACCTGGAGGGAGCCGCCCGCTATGCCAGCGAGGTGACCGACGTGCCCATCGTGAACGCCGGCGACGGAGCCAACCAGCACCCCTCGCAGACGATGCTCGACCTCTACTCCATCTACAAGACGCAGGGCACGCTGGAGAACCTGAACATCTTCCTCGTAGGCGACCTGAAATACGGACGTACCGTCCACTCGCTGCTGATGGCCATGCGCCACTTCAACCCCACCTTCCACTTCATCGCCCCCGACGAGCTGAAAATGCCCGAAGAGTATAAGCTGTACTGCCGCGAGCACGGCATCCGCTACGTGGAGCACACGGACTTCACCGAGGAGACCATCGCCGAGGCCGACATCCTCTACATGACGCGCGTGCAGCGCGAGCGCTTCACCGACCTGATGGAGTACGAGCGCGTGAAGAACGTCTACATCCTGCGGAAGAAGATGCTGGAGCACACCCGCCCCAACCTGCGCATCCTGCACCCCCTGCCCCGCGTGAACGAGATTGCCTACGACGTGGACGAAAGCCCCAAGGCCTACTACTTCCAGCAGGCGCAGAACGGCCTCTACGCCCGCGAAGCCATCCTCTGCGACGTGCTGGGTATCACGCTGGACGAAGTGAAGAAATAAACGAAAACATTTTAATTCTCACCACAGATTACACGGATTGGCACAGATTTTATCGTCTGACAATCAATTCCGAATCTGTGAAAATCTGAGTAATCTGTGGTGAAACGTTAATTTTCCAATCAAGAAAAGAAATGAACGATAAGAAAGAATTGCAGGTAGCCGCGCTGGAGAACGGCACCGTCATCGACCATATCCCCTCCGAAAAACTGTTTACCGTGGTGTCGCTGCTGGGCCTGGAGCACATGAGCAACAACATCACCATCGGCTTCAACCTCAACAGCAAGAAGCTGGGCAAGAAGGGCATCATCAAGATTGCCGACAAGTTCTTCTGCGACGACGAAATCAACCGCATCGCCGTCGTGGCGCCCAACGTGAAGCTGAACATCATCCGCAACTACGAGGTGGTGGAGAAGCGCGAAGTGAAGCTGCCCGACGAGCTGCGCGGCATCGTGAAGTGTGCCAACCCCAAGTGCATCACCAACAACGAGCCCATGCCCACCCGCTTCCACGTCATCGACAAGGAACGCTGCGTCATCAAGTGCCACTATTGCGAGAAGGAGCAGACGAGGGAGGAAATCGAGATTATTTAATTGAAAATGTAATGCCTCGTTTTTCACCACAGATTACGCAGATTATCACAGATTGTTCTATTCCTGACAAGCTATGTTTTTTCAAGAAATCTGTGTAAATCCGAGTAATCTGTGGTAAAACAATCGGCTTCATCCATTATCCATTCAAGAAATGAAAGAAGACTGGAAACCCGGCACCCTCATCTACCCCCTGCCCGCCGTCCTGGTGAGCTGCGGAAGTACGCCCGAGGAATACAACATACTCACCGTAGCGTGGACAGGCACCCTCTGCACCAACCCGCCCATGTGCTACATCTCCGTCCGACCCGAACGCCACTCCTACGACATCATCCGCCGCAACATGGAGTTCGTCATCAACCTCACCACGAAGGACATGGCACGTGCCACCGACTGGTGCGGCGTGCGCTCGGGCCGCGACTACAACAAGTTCGAGGAAATGCATCTGACGCCCGGACGGTGCAGCGTGGTTCAGGCGCCGCTCATCGAAGAGTCGCCCCTGTGCATCGAGTGCCGCGTCAAGGAAATCGTGTCGCTGGGCTCGCACGACATGTTCATCGCCGACGTGGTGAACGTACGCGCCGAAACCAGCCACCTGAACCCCGACACGGGCAAGCTGGAACTGGCCGAGACAAACCCGCTGGTCTACGTCCACGGCGGCTACTACGAACTGGGCGACAAGATAGGCAAGTTCGGCTGGAGCGTCGAGAAGAAGAAAAGCTAAAACAACAGACAAACGAAGGAACGACATGAAACGAAACAGAGCCCCCCTCCTGCTTGCCCTACTGACGGCCTCCGCGCTGGCTTGGGGACAGCCGTCGGCCACACTTGACGATGCCACACAGGCTGACATGGAAAAGCGGAAAACGGAGACGTCCGTCAACTTCGGCGTCAAAGGCGGATTTACCGCCTCGCTGTTCCTCGTGTCCGACCTCAGCATCAACGGGACCCATGTCGAGCAGGTGCAGAACAACTACAAGATAGGCTACTTCGCTTCGATGTTCATGCGCATCAACTTCGACCGCCACTTCCTCCAGCCCGAAGTGTCCTACACCATCAACCGCTGTAACATCACCTTCGACAAACCGCTGCCCGTGGACAACGTTTCCGAAAGCACCACGCTCGAACAGGGAAGCATCACCTCATCCATCCACAGCATCGAAATCCCCGTCATCTATGGCTACAACATCATCAAGGACGGCCCCTGCAGCCTGGCCGTCTTCGGAGGGCCGAAGCTGCGCTACATCTGGGACAAAAAAAGCAAAGTCACCTTCGAAAACTTCAACATGGACAACATCCACGAAGAACTTTACCCCTTCAACGCCAATCTGACAATAGGCGTGGCAGTCACCATCTCGCGCATCTTCTTCGACTTCCGCTACGACATCGGCCTGCACAACATATCCAAGAAAATCACCTACGACATGCCCGACATGCAGCCTTTGACCGGTGAAAACATACCCGACAGCGAAATACGCTTCAACCGCAGGGACAATGTGCTCAGTTTCTCGTTCGGCGTGTTTTTTTAAACAAAATGACGCATATATCCATTTATTTGCCTACATTTGTAAACTTTTTAAAGAAAGAAGCATTAATCTATTACAGTACACATGGAAAGAGACAACTTGATTTTTGACATCATCGAAAAGGAGCACCAGCGCCAGCTGAAAGGCATCGAGCTGATAGCCTCCGAAAACTTTGTAAGCGACGAAGTAATGCAGGCCATGGGCTCCTGCCTCACCAACAAATATGCCGAAGGCTACCCCGGCAAGCGCTACTACGGCGGCTGCGAGGTGGTGGACCAGAGTGAGCAGATCGCCATCGACCGCATCAAACAGATATTCGGAGCCGAATGGGCCAACGTACAGCCCCACTCGGGCGCACAGGCCAACGCAGCCGTCTTCCTGGCCGTACTCAACCCCGGCGACAAGTTCATGGGGCTGAACCTGGCTCATGGCGGCCACCTGTCGCATGGCTCGCTGGTCAACACGTCGGGCATCATCTACCACCCCTGCGAATACAACCTGAACAAGGAAACGGGCCGTGTGGACTACGACCAGATGGAGGAAGTGGCCCTGCGCGAACACCCGAAGATGATTATCGGCGGCGGTTCGGCCTACTCACGCGAATGGGACTACAAGCGCATGCGCGAAATAGCCGACAAGGTGGGCGCCATCCTGATGATCGACATGGCACACCCCGCCGGCCTTATCGCCGCAGGCCTGCTGGACAACCCCGTGAAGTATGCCCACATCGTCACCTCGACCACCCACAAGACCCTGCGCGGCCCTCGTGGAGGTATCATCCTCATGGGCAAGGACTTCCCCAACCCCTGGGGCAAGAAGACGCCAAAGGGCGAAGTGAAGATGATGTCGCAGTTGCTCGACTCAGCCGTATTCCCCGGCATTCAGGGCGGACCTCTGGAGCATGTCATCGCCGCCAAGGCCGTGGCCTTCAACGAAATCCTCCAGCCCTCGTGGAAGGAATATGCCCTGCAGGTGAAGAAGAACGCCGCCACCCTGGCACAGGCGCTCATCGACCGCGGCTTCACCATCGTGAGCGGCGGAACGGACAACCACTCCATGCTCGTCGACCTGCGCACGAAGTACCCCGACCTGACAGGTAAAGTGGCCGAGAAAGCCCTCGTGTCGGCCGACATCACCGTCAACAAGAACATGGTGCCTTTCGACACCCGCTCTGCCTTCCAGACGTCGGGCATCCGCCTGGGCACGCCTGCCATCACTACTCGCGGCGCCAAGGAGGACTTGATGCTCGAAATTGCCGAGATGATTGAAACCGTTCTGTCCAACGTGGACAACGAGGCCGTCATCGCACAGGTTCGCGCCCGCGTCAACGAGACAATGAAGAACTATCCGCTCTTCGCTTATTGAATGGAGAATGGATAATTGAGAATGGATAATTAACCATACAAAAAGAGTGCATCCACTTGCGGACGCACTCTTTTTTTCTATATAGGATTGCCAATTGAATTCTCAATTCTCCATTTTCAATTTTCCATTAACTCAGCCCTTCTATCAACCCGTTTACAATGTCGATATGCTCTGCCTGAGGCACCTTGGGAAGGCCGGGCATACGCAGGATTTCGCCCGCAATGGCCACAATCATTTCCGCGCCGTGGTTCACCACAATGTCCTTGATGTGGAACTCGAAATTATCCACCGCCCCATAAATCTTCGGATCGGCCGAGAAGGAATATTGTGTCTTGGCAATGCAAATCGGATAATGCGTAATGCCCATCTGCTCAATGAGTTTGAGCATTTTACGTGAATGGATGCTATAAGTCACCACGCTCGCTCCATAGAGGTTGCAGGCCACCTTCTCGATCTTACGCTCTACGCTGTCCGTCTCTTCGTACGTGAAGGCAAGCGGCTGGGAAGGCTGTTGCTCGATGGTGTCCACCACCAGGCGGGCCAGGTCGACTGCTCCTTCGCCTCCTTCTGCAAAGGCGTTGTTGATGGCAAAACCCACACCCAGCTTCTCTTCGCAATGACGGCGGATGGCTTCCACCTCCTCGTCCGTGTCGCTGGCAAAGCGGTTGAAGGCCACCACGACGGTCTGTCCGAAGGAACGCAGGTTGCGCACGTGCTTGTCCAGGTTGCCGAAGCCCTGCTTCAACCCTTCCATGCTCGGCTCCTTGATGCGGTCGAGGCTCACGCCACCATGCATCTTCAATCCTTGGGCCGTAGCCACGATGATGGTCAGCTTGGGTTGCAAGCCGCTCTTGCGGCACTTGATGTTATAGAATTTCTCCGCACCCAAATCGGCGCCGAAGCCGGCTTCTGTCACCACATAGTCGCCGAAGGTCATCGCCATCTTCGTGGCGAGGATGGAGTTACATCCATGCGCGATGTTGGCGAAAGGACCGCCGTGTACGAAGGCCGCCGTGCCTTCCGTGGTCTGCACCAGATTGGGGTTGATGGCATCCTTCAGCAGGACGGTGATGGCACCCGCCACGCCCAATTCCTTCACCGTGAAGGGCGTGCCATCGAAGCGGAAGCCGAGGATGATGTTCTCGATGCGGCGGCGCAAGTCTTCCTGGTCCTTGGCCAGACAGAGGATGGCCATGATTTCCGAAGCGGGCGTGATGTCGAAGCCCGACTCCTGCGTCACGCCGTTGGTGCTCGGCCCCAGGCCTGTCACGATGCTGCGCAGGGAGCGGTCGTTCACGTCGAGCACACGCCGCCAGATGATTTCCTTCAATCCGAAGCCGTCGGCCTGATGCTGGTATAGGTAGTTGTCGAGCAGGGCCGAAATCATGTTGTGGGCCGAGGTGATGGCGTGGAAGTCGCCTGTAAAGTGCAGGTTGATTTTCTCCATGGGAAGCACCTGCGCATAGCCGCCGCCTGCCGCCCCACCCTTCATGCCGAAGCAGGGGCCTAAGGAAGGCTCGCGCAAGGCCACGATGGCCTTCTTGCCTATCTTGTTCAGTCCCAGCGCCAAGCCGATGGAGACGGTCGTCTTGCCGATGCCCGCCTTGGTGGCCGTGATGGCTGTCACCAGAATCAGGTTGCTTTGCTTCACTTTCTCTTCATCGATGAGATGAATGGGGATTTTGGCGATGTAGCGGCCGTAGTTTTCCACTTCTTCGCGAGGTATGCCGACGCTCTCAGCCACCTGCTTGATTTTCTTGAGCTCGATGCTGCGAGCTATTTCGATGTCCGACTTCATAGAGGTTTCAAATGATTTAAAAAAATGAAAGTGCAAAAGTACGAAAAAGCCCGCAGCCAGCCAACGAAAGTCTATTGCAATTGCAGAGTGTAGTTCAAATTCGAGTCAATCGGCCGCAACTCGCGGTCGAGCATGGTCAGTTTGTCACCTTCGAACAGGAAGTTCATCGTGTCCTCGCCCTTGTCGAAAGGTATGAACTGAAAGACAGTGGCGTCCTTGTCCACGGCATTGCCACGCAGGGTGTATTGGCGCCCACAGAACTCATACGTCTGGTCCTTCCCGTCCTCGGCCTCCAGATAAGTGAGGCTTGCTCTGAACACGCCGTCGCCGCTATGCTCGTAGTTGTAGAGGGTGATATCATAGACGATGCCCGGGCATGAAGCGGCCGGCAACGTGCCACGATAGACGCGCGTCTGCAACTGACCTGTGCCTTCCGCCTTCGGCAGGGAGTCGAGCAACGCCTTGTCTTCTCCCAAGACAGGCACCTCCTCCACCCGATAGTAGTCGATGCGATAGGTGCCAAAACGCGCCAGCGCCATGGAATCGGGCGTCAGCTTCACCACGTCCAGCGTGTCCGAGAAGTCCAGCGTCTGCCCGTTGCCGATGCTCTTGCCGCTGAGCACCAGCTTGCCATCGGCCAGGCTCCACGATTCATACTTCAGCGTAGCCATACCGATGGAAGCGGCGGTGCCGTCGGCGTTCAGCGTCACTCCCTGCGTAAATTGGGAACCTGCGGGCATCACCTCCAACCAGTTCCCTACAAATTCTCTCTCTTCTTTTTGCGTGGCCGTGTGGCACGAAGCCAGTACGCAGGCAGCCACGGCCAGCATCATCGTTTTTTTCATGGTCTATTTCTTTCTATATAGCTTACTTATTTCGATTCACTTATTCCTGCTCCACAAAGTCGATGGAGGTGTCATCCCCTGCGAGCGAGAGGGTTACCTGCTGTCCTTTCCCCCTGATGTCGGCCAACGGATTCCGATAGCCGTAGCCCGAGGCGGTGACATACTGGCGGAGCAGATAGTCGATGCCGTTGTAGCGGATTTGTGCCACCCCTGCCTGAGTGAAGAAGACGGCGGAGAGTTTTTCTCCTTTCGCACCCAAAAACTCAGCCTTGCGCTGGTTTTCACAACCGGTCGAAGCATACAGCACCTTTCCACCCCGACTCACCAGCCATTCGCCGCCACACTTTTCCAGCATGTAGGTATCGTCGTCCTCCACATTCCATACGGCCGTGCCATCGGGGCGGAGACGCTTGTCCAACACGACGGTTTCCTGCGGCAGGAACACTTCTGCCTTGGACGAGTCGGACGGAAACACGACATAACCTGCCGTCGTGGCTTGCGGGTCGGTGGCCGACAGGACGCGCGTACCTTCCTCGAAGATGCGGATTTTCTTGTCGAGCACTTTGGAGTAAGTGTAACCCTGGGCGGCATCGCCCGCTCCAATAGGGGCTTCTGCCTTGTCGGGGCTTTGGGCCTGCCTGCTGCCGCACGACATCAGCAACAACAGGGCGGCCAGGCAGATAAAGCTTCTTTTCATCTCAAATAAGATTTTAATAGTTTATACATTCAGTCCAGTTTTCCGTTTTATGAAACAGGCGTCGGACTTGCGCCATCGGCCTGCACGACAAAAGTAGGCAAAAACACCCATGTCCGCAAGCCGACAGATACCGCCTGTTATGAAGTATAACAAATAATGTATGAAATGGTGCGATGGCCGTACAAAATATTATTTTCCGAAGACCAGATAGTTCGTGTTGGGATAGACATGCTCCTGCGAAACGCCCAAAAAGAGGGTATCGCCACCCACCTTGCAGAAGGCATAGGCATCGCCGCCGGGCAGGTAGAGGGCATCGTGCATGCCATAGTCGGCCAGGGCTTCCGAGAAGTCGTAGAGCGACTCGCGCTGGCGGCTCACCACCACATAGACGCGGGCGTCGTCGGCCTTCCTCGCCACCGCCCTCCGCAGCGATTTGCCCTTCAGGCGGTTGGGCCATATCTTTCCGTCGGCCACCAGCGCATATTGCCTGAAGAAGGAGCCTTGCCGCGAGGTGCAATAGTTCATCACCGTGTCCGAAGCCGAAACGCCCAGAAAGAGCTGCCCTTCGAGCAGGGCGCCATAACCCTCCTTCCGCTTGCCGTTGCCATAGCGGCGTCCGTCCAAGACGAAATCGCCCACGATGCCCAGGTTGTCCTTGCGCACGTCGGCGGCAGGCAGGGCCATGAGCACCGCCGTGTCCTGCGCGGCAAGGCGCCCGATGCGCAGGCGCGCTTTGGCCCCCTCGATGACAAACACCTGCATCGGGACGTCGTTCACCGTATCGTCCACGACGCTGATGCGCGCCTCCTTCGCCACACCCGCCACAGGCTGCTGCCCGTCTTTCAGCAGGGCCAGGCCGCTTTTCAGGGGGAAAGCATCGTTTTCCTGTGGAGAAACGGCCGTTTTCCTGAGGAGAAACCAGCCTGTTATCAGAAGGGCTACAGCCAAGGCGGGCAACAGATACCAAAGGTAGCGCCTGGCGCTTCCCTGCCTTCGTCCGCCGCCTGCCTGACCCAATATCTGTATTTCGTTTTCTTCGTGTCTCTTCATAATCCTGCCTCCTTTTCCAACAATTCCTTCAGCTGCCGCAGGGCCTCGCGCGAAGCCGAGAGCCTGAAAGCTCCGTCCAGCCTGCTGTCCGACAAAACCAGTTCCTGCTTCGTCAGATTGATTTTATAGATGTAGTTGCGATTGATGATCAGGCTCTTCCCGATGCGGATGAAGCAGGCCGCCTCTTCGGCCAGCTGGGTCTCGACCAGCTTCTGCATACGCAGGAGGTTGAAGGCAAAGACGTGCTCCGTGCGGTCGTGAAGCACCACCGTCACATAGTTGCCGTCCGAGGAGATATAGGCTATCCGCTCCGGCTTCATCCTGACCAGCTCGTTCGAGTTCGATACTACCAAGACCCTTTCCATACGGGTGACTGAAAGATTTATCGCGGGCAAAATTATCGTTTTTCCGCATATATGCGCTAACTTTACCCCCAAAATATTCCAAACAAACCTACACAGATGAAAACAGAAAAACAGAAAGCGGCCGAAGGCCTGCTCTACGACGCCAACAACGACCCCGAACTGCAACAGGAGATGCTTCAGACGCGCTGCCTGCTGCACGAGTACAACCTCCTGCCGCCCGACCGCACGGACGAGCGCGACCGCCTGATACGCCGCATCGTGCACATGGGCGAAGGCGGATGCATCATCTCGCCCTTCTATTGCGACTACGGCTACCACATCCGCATCGGCCGCAACTTCTTTGCCAACACCAACCTCGTCATCCTCGACGGAGCCGACGTCACCATCGGCGACAACGTCTTCATCGCCCCTAACGTAGGCATCTACACTGCCGGCCATCCGCTCGACATCGGCCGCCGCAACGCAGGCCTGGAGTATGCCTACCCCATCCGCATCGGCAACAACGTGTGGATAGGCGGCAACGTGGTCATCCTGCCGGGCGTGACCATCGGCGACGGGGCCGTCATCGGCGCAGGCAGCGTGGTGACGCGCGACGTGCCTGCCCATACGCTGGCCGTGGGCAATCCCTGCCGCCCGCTGCGCAAGATTGATGAGGAGGAATCGGAAAACTCCTGCCGCCCCCGATAGGCTCCCCGCATTAATTATCATTTGTTAATCTTCCGCGCCGAACTTTGGCTTACCTTTGCACCCGCAAAAATGAGAAAGCTATGACAAGGAAAAACGACAATCACACTCCGCTGAAAGACAGCATCGACTTCGGCAGCATGCACATCCCCACCCTGTTCAGAAAGCTGCTGATACCCACCGTGCTGGGCATGGTGTTTTCGGCCGTCTTCATCATTACGGACGGCATCTTTGTGGGCAAGGGCATCGGCAGCGACGCGCTGGCGGCGGTCAACATCACCGCTCCGCTGTTCCTCATCAATACGGGCGTGGCGCTGATGTTCGGCATCGGGGCATCGGTCGTGGCGTCCATCCACCTGTCGCACGGCAAGCCGAAGGTGGCTCGCATCAACGTGACGCAGGCCGTCATCGTCTCGTCCCTGCTGCTCATTGCCTATGCCGCAGCCATCCTGGGCAACGTGGAGCAGGTGGCCCGCCTGTTGGGCAGCAGCGAACGGTTGCTCCCGCTGGCCGTAGAGTACATGTACTGGTTCGTGCCCTTCCTGGTGTTCAGCGCGCTGCTCAGCTCGGGCATGTTCTTCGTGAGGCTCGACGGCTCGCCCAACTATGCCATGACGTGCAACATCGTGGCCGCGCTCATCAACATCTTCCTCGACTGGCTGTTCATCTACGTCTTCGAGTGGGGCATGTTCGGCGCCGCACTGGCCACGAGCCTGGGCTACATCTTCGGGGCGCTGATGATTCTCTTCTACCTCCTGCAACGCCGGCACGTCATCCGCCTGGAGCGCATCAAGCTGAGCCTGAAGAGTCTGCGGCTGACGGTGCGCAACGTGGGCTACATGATGCGCCTGGGCCTCTCCACCTTCCTGTGCGAAGCGGCCATCGCTACCATGATGTTCGTGGGCAACTACGTCTTCATCCGCTACCTGGGCGAGGACGGCGTGGCGGCCTTCAGCATCGCCTGCTACTTCTTCCCCATCATCTTTATGGTATATAATGCCATCGCCCAGTCGGCACAGCCCATCCTGAGCTACAACTACGGAGCGGCACAACCCGAGCGGGTGCGGTCGGCCTTCCGCCTGGCCCTGTGGACGGCGGTGGTGTGCGGCGTGGTGGTGTTCCTCGTCACGGAGTTCTTCACCGAGCAGATTGTAGGTATGTTTGTCGATGCCCATTATCCGGCCTACCGCATCGCCGTGGAGGGACTTCCGCTCTTTGCCGCCGGCTTCGTGTGCTTCGGCGTGAACATCGTGTCCATCGGTTATTTTCAGAGTGTGGAGCGCGACCGTCCCGCCATGGCCGTCACCCTGCTGCGCGGCTTCATCCTGGTGCTGCTGTGCTTCTGGCTGATGCCCGCCGTGATGGGTGTGCCCGGCATCTGGCTGGCCGTGCCTGCCGCCGAGACGCTGACACTGCTCTTCGTGCTGACCATCTATTGCCGCGGCAGAAAGAGGAAAGAGAAACTCGGAAAATGAATCAAAAGGAAGAGAGATGGAAAAATTCGTCGATATATTCAGCAAGAAATACAACCTGAACAGCAAGGACGCCGCTTCCCTGCTGGCGCTGATGAAACCCGTAACCTACCGCCGCGGCGAGATGCTGGTGCGCGAAGGCGAGCTCAACACCTCGTTCCATCTGATAGGCCAGGGCATCTGGCGCGGTTATTACCTGCGCAACGGGGTGGACGTGAGCATCTGGTTTGCCACCACGGGCGAATCGCTCTTCTCCACCCGCGGCTATATGGGCGGACGACCGTCGGGCACGTCCATCGAGGCCATGAGCGACAGCCTGCTCTACCGCATCGGCAGGCAGGAGCTGGAAGCCTTCTTCCACTCGTCGGCAGCAGCCGCCAACCTGGGACGGCGGATGTTCGAACGGGAATTTCTGGTATTCGAGGAGCGGCTCATCAACGAAGGGGCCACGCAGGCCAAGGAACGCTACCTGTCACTGCTCGAACGCATGCCCGAGCTGCTGCAACACGTACCGCTGAAACACATCGCCTCCTATCTCTACATCACCCCCCAGTCGCTGAGCCGCATCCGTGCCGAACTGGCCCGAAAGGCAGGCAGCGAACCTACTCGCCCACGCGAATAATCGCCTGCACATCTACCACGCCATCATATTCGGCGGCAAAGCCTTCGGACGAAGGCCCCAGCATCTTCACCTTCAACTCGGCGGAAACAGGGGTGTAGGGTTCGGCATCGGCCGGAAGGGTCTCTTCGTAACGTTTCTTCAGCTCGCCCGAACGGTCCACCACCCAATAGGACAAGGTATCGCCATCGGGGGTGAACGAATAGGCTTCGTGCCCCATCACCAGGCGTCCGCTACACGTAACGACAGAATCGGAAACGGCAGACGCCGCCTGCGGTACAGCGCCCTCCTGCTTCTGCGCGGCAGGACGGCAGGCGGCCAAAGACAGACCGGCCGACACGACAAAAAGAACAGCTAATTTTTTCATGATTATATCGGTTTAGTAACAAAACGGAGCCTAAGATAGACATTTATCTTTTACAACGGCATTTTTAGCGAACAAAGATTTGCCGGATTCATAAAAATTAGTACATTGTGCCGCCATAAAACAACATGTACAACTACAACCTAACAACCATGAAACGCACCGATTTCTATTTCTGCCTGATTGTCGTGGCGCTGTTCGCGCCCTTCTTCCTTTCCAAAAGCCTGTATGCGGGCTATCAGTCGTTCAATGCCGAACACGGCATGGTGATGAGCTTCCTGAAGTTTGCCGTCCTCTCCACGCTGGGCGAGCTGCTGGGCCTGCGCATCAGTACGGGCCAATACCTGCGCAAGGGATTCGGCGTGCTGCCCCGCGCCGTCGTGTGGGGCGTGCTGGGCATGGGTATCAACCTGGCGTTCATCGTCTTTTCCACGGGTGTGCCCGCCGCGGCGGGCTATCTGGGTGTGGACAATCCCGCCGCCATCATGGCAGGACCCGTCACCCTGGGCAAAGTGCTGCTGGCTTTCGCCATCTCCGTCTGCCTGAACAGCATTTTCGCACCCGTCTTCATGACGTTCCATAAAATCACAGACACGCACATCCTGGCGACGGGAGGTACCCTGCGCGGCCTGTTCACCCCCATCCCGATGGGCGACATCATGCAGAACCTGAACTGGCGGGTGCAGTGGGGCTTCGTGTTCAAGAAGACCATCCCCCTTTTCTGGTTCCCCGCCCACACCATCACCTTCCTGCTGCCGGGCGAGATGCGCGTGCTGTTCGCCGCCCTGCTGGGCGTGGCGCTGGGCGTGATACTGGCCGTGGCTGCACGGAAGAAGTAAGGAGGAAGCCCGCCGAAGGCCTTCCAAACTTCGCCAACGATCGTTGGCGAACCGCCGTACCCCTACGAAACCCTGCCAACGATCGTTGGCGAACCGCCGTACCCCTACGAAACCCTGCCAACGATCGTTGGCACACTTCCGTACCCCTACGAAACCTTCCCAACAATCGTTGGCACACTTCCGTACCCCTACGAAACCTTCCCAACGATTGTTGGCGCACTTCCGCACCCCTACGAAACCTTCCCAACGATCGTTGGCTGCTCCGCGAAGGGCTTCAGAAGCTTCCCGACGATCGTCGGCTGCTTTCCGTCAGGATAACGCCGTCCATCAATGCGGCGTACCTCGCGGGCGTTGTCTACAGTTTGTATCCATTTTACAGATATAACATCGCGCTTACTCCTCTTCTAACTGGAAATCCTTATCTTTGTGGTTGAACATCAACTTTGCATAGGCATTATGAGCAAGATATTGAGAGTAAAAAACGGATTTGAGCATTCCCAGCACCCCAGCCGCATGTTCAAGAGACACGCAGGAATGACACCGTCGGAATATTGCATGAGTATTCGTAATAAGATTGAAATCCTATGAAAACGAAAAAGAAAAACATCCTCCGCGTGTTCATCGCTTTGGTAGCGGTACTCGCCATCGTCTATGCCTCCCTGCCCTACTATGCCCGCCAGGCACTCATCCACTGGATGCCCGTCATCGACGATCTGGAGACCTTCCACCGACACACAGTACACCACAATCCAGACGACGTATGGCGTTGGCCCCTATCCGCCGACTACAACCGCTACCAACTGACGGAAGACGACGCCCGCTACCTGGACAGCCTGCACACCGTCTCCTTCCTCGTCATCCACCGCGACAGCATCGTCTTCGAAAGCTACCGCGACGGATGGAACGACACGCTGACCTCGAACATCTATTCCGCCACGAAAACCATCGTGGGACTGCTGGCGGGCATCGCCCTCGACGAAGGAAAGATACACAGCCTGGACGACCCCGTGTCGCGCTACATACCTACCTATAATAAAGGGATGCAGGCCGACGTCACCCTGCGCCACCTGCTCACCATGAGCGGCGGCATGGCGTGGGATGAAGCGTATGCTTCGCTCTTCTCCGTCACCACACACGGTTATTACGGTAACGACCTTTACGATCTGGTAACCGGTTTGGATGTAGTTGACCAGCCCGGCATACAATATTCCTACCGCAGCGGCGAGACGCAACTGCTGGCTTTCGTCATCGAAGCCGCCACGGGGCGGACGCTGAGCGACTATGCCGAAGAGAAATTATGGAAACCGATGCAGGCCGAACGGGATGCCTACTGGCTGCTGGACAAAAAAGACGGTGACGAAAAGGCTTTCTGCTGCTTCCACACCACGGCGCGCGACGTGGCCCGTTTTGCCCGCCTCCTACTTCACCGCGGTAACTGGCACGGACGCCAATTGGTATCCGAAGCCTACATGGACGAACTGATGCGCCCCGCCTCGTACCTGAAAGACCAGTGGGGTAAGGATTCGCTCAGCTACTACGGCTTCCAAACGTGGATCATGGACTATCACGGTATGCGCTGCCCCTACCTGCGCGGCATGTTGGGGCAGTATATCATCGCCATCCCCGACCTGGACGCCATCGTCGTTCGTCTGGGCCGCAAGCGTTGTGATGTTTATAACCGCGAGATAACGACGGACATCACACGGTATATGGATATCGCAATGAAGATACTTAAAAATCAAGAGGCAATCTGACGAACCGGATTCTCGGTTTGCTCTATCTGCAACTCTCCGTAGCGGATAACTGTCCAGTTACCGTCTTCATCTTCAGCCAAAGCAGACATTGTCTCCACCCAGTCGCCGGAGTTGAGGTAATGGATGTCACCATACCAGATATCGGCCGGATGATGGATGTGACCACATATCACGCCGTCGCACTTGCGAGCACGGGCGAACTTCACCAGTTCCTGCTCGAAGTCGGAGATATAGGAAACAGCTGTTTTTACCTTCTGCTTGATAGCCTGTGAAAGTGAATAGTAAGGCAAGCCGTAACGCATACGGTAGTTGTTGTAGATTTTGTTGAGCCAGAGCAGGAAGGTGTAACCACAATCGCCCAGCTTAGCCAGCCACTTCATGTTCGTGGTCACTGTATCGAAGATGTCGCCGTGAGTCACGTAGTAGCGTTTGCCGTGGCTCTCGTGAATAAAGTCTTTCACAATGCGGACATTGTAAAAGGTAAAGGGCACCAGACTGTCCAAAAAATCATCGTGATTGCCCCGCACGTAAATGACCTCCGTACCCTGCTTCTCCATCATCTTCATAAGAACTTTGAAGAAGTCTGTGTGACGGGCCTGCCACTTGCGGGTACCTCCCTTACGCAAAGCCCATCCGTCAATAATATCTCCGTCCAATATCAGGCGGCGGCAGTTCACCGATTTCAGAAAATTGGTCACTTCGGTTGTCTTGGAATGTGATGTCCCCAGATGGATATCGGACAACACAATGGTCGAATAGAATGTACGTAGACGCATCATTGTTCAGTGTATTGTTTTTCTGTCACAAAGATGCACACTGTGTATGTCAAACGTATGTAGTTGAAGTTACAATCGTGTAAATAAACGGAAAACAAAAAAAGAGGGTAATCCACACTGGAACACCCTCTTCTCTCTATAGTAATTTACCGGACTACTCTTATCGCAATCTGTCGGCTGCTTTCACTTTCACTTCATCACTAAAGATGGCACGGAAAGCCAGATAATTCAAAATGATGCAGACTGCAGGCAAACACAATGCCCATCCCGGCTGAAAGCTGTCAGCGCCCAGTTTGCCCTTCAGCATGTACCAGAACACAGCTGCGACAATATAATAACCGATCAGCAGCAAACTGTTGAATATGGTCATACGTACCTGCAACATGCGATTACGGAACAAGAAAATAGTTCCCAATGCTACAATGGCGCTCAACAACAGAATGCCGAACATACCCCATGTAGACTGGAAACTTCCGTCAGTCAAAGTCACTCCCAGCGGCTTGAATACCGATGCGTTCACTCCATCTGCTGCAATGAACGAACCTACCGGCTGGCACATGGTGACAATCAGCAAGATGGTGACAACCAACAGATAAACAGATTGAATGCGCTGTATCATTACTGCAGTTTTTCTTTTTCCTTAGCCGGATTGCGGTAGTATACCTTGCCTTCGATATATTCCTGAGTAGCAATCAACGTCGGTTTCGGCAGTTTCTCATAATAGCGTGAAATCTCTATCTGCTCACGGTTTTCGAATACTTCTTCCAAGTTGTCATTATAGGATGCGAACTCGGCCAGTTTCTTGGACAAATCATTTTTGATTTCCACACTGATTTGATTGGAACGCTTTCCGATAATGGCCACTGTCTCATAAATGTTACCGGTATCTTCACACAGTTCCATCAAGTCGCGTGTCACGGTCGATACCGGAGCATTGGTTTTTCTGTAATCCATAATTTTTACCTTATATTATAAATTAAGTTTTTTCGGTTATTCAGTTACTTCTTCAGCGCTTTCCTCACCCAACTCTGCCTGGGACTTGCTAAAAATCCGATCGGCCTCTTTCAGGTATTTGCTTTCAGGAAATTCATTCTTGAAGGCATAGTATTCGTCCACTGCCTCACGATAGCGCTCTTGCTTTCTTTCTTCCACACTGTATACAGCCAGTTCGTACTTGGCTCTCAGAATCAGGATTGACAAGTCTTCACGCAAATTGGTATAAGGATAATCTTTCAGGGCATTCTGTGCCGTAATGACACATGACTGGTAGTTGTTACCCATATAATTGCCTAAATTGTAATACAATCTGGCCGACAAATACTCTTTCATAACCAGCTTGTCCTGCAACTCGAAAATCATTTGCTGGGCTTCCTGATGCTTGGAGCTTTGCGGATAATATTCCATAAACATCTGAAGCTCGTCAATTGCTTTGTAAGTGCTCGATTGGTCCAAACGGGGTTCCGGCGTATCCAGATACAGAGCCTTTCCTGCATGGAAACGGGAGAGTTCGGTATATGTACCTCGCGGATAAACCTGATAATACTGGATAAAGGTTTGTGCTGCTGTCTGATAGTCCTGCTCATTATAATAGCACATGCCCAGCATGTAGAGCGATTCTTCCGCCTTATCCGTTCCTTTCAGAATGGCAATCAACTCATTCAGCAAAGTGGCGGCACGGTTATATTGTCCTTTGGCAAAATAGGACTTGGCAGCTTCATACTTGTATTCATAATCCGTACTTTTCAGCAGTTTATTATATTCACCACACGAAGTCAATCCCAACGCTGCTGCCAGCAAAGCTACAATAAAGATATTCTTTTTCATTCGGTTACTCGCAAATATTGCGCAAAGATAGAGCTTCGCACTGAATAAAGCAACGATACGAAGCTTAATTTTTCAAAAACGCAAAGATAGCGGCCGACGAAAACGGCCAGCGGTAGACAAACATTCCCAAGAGATGCTGTCCCCACCGCTAACCGTCAATCGCCAATGTTTCAAAGTTTATACAAATCGTTTGCCGCCAGCAGCTCTACACGACGCTCTTTCAGCACCCGTAGGCAGTTCTCCATGTCGCTGGGACGTATCACTACGTTGGCATGATCCCCGTTGGCAAAAGAATACATATATTCGATGAACACCCCTTCGTCCGACAGATACTGGAGCACCTTGGCCAGCGCTCCCGGAATGTTGGGACAGGAGATACCTACCACGTCATTCACATTTACGGCAAAATGGTTTTCCTTCAGCAGCTGATAAGCTTTCTCCGGCTCAGACACCACCCCTCTCAGGATACCGAAATCAGCCGTTTCTGCAATACACAGGGCAGAGAGGTTAATACCACCTTCAGCCAATACACGGGTCACCTCCGTGAGACGTCCCGACTTATTCTCCAAAAAAATAGATAATTGTTTTGCAATCATAACGGTATAATTTATTTTTCGAATTTTCTTTTATCGACCACTCGTTTTGCCTTGCCTGTGCTTCGTTCGATGCTACGCGGCTCCACCAACTTTACATCTACCCCAAGTCCCAGTACACTCTGCAAGCGTGCCGTCAGACGTTTCTTCATGTCCATCATCTTCTTGATTTCGTCCGAATAGTACTCCGGTCTCACCTCCACTTGCAGTTCCATCGTATCCGTATTGTTCACACGATCCACAATCAACTGATAGTGAGGCTCAAACTCCGGCATCTCCAGCATGACAGACTCAATCTGCGTCGGGAATACATTCACACCACGGATGATCAGCATATCGTCGCTGCGGCCCAGGATTCGATCCATACGTACCAACGTACGCCCACAAGAACATTTCTCATAGTGCAGGGCGGTCAGGTCTCTCGTCCGGTAACGCAACAAAGGCATACCTTCCTTCGTCAGATGCGTAAACACCAGTTCACCCGTTTCGCCAGGTGCCACAGGTTGCAATGTCTTCGGGTCTACAATCTCCGGGAAATAATGGTCTTCGTTCAAATGTGTCCCGTGTTGACATTCACATTCAAAGCCGACTCCCGGTCCTGCCACTTCGCTCAAGCCGTAGATGTCATAAGCCTTGATGCCCAGCTTTGCCTCCAGGTCGTGACGCATCTGCTCCGTCCACGGCTCCGCACCGAAAGCGCCCGCCTTCAGCTTGAATTCCTCACGGGGCAATCCCGAATCACGGATGGCATCTGCCAGATACAGGGCATACGAAGGCGTACAACACAACACCGTCGCGCCGAAGTCGTGCATCAACGTAATCTGCTTTTCCGTGTTTCCGCTGGACATCGGTATCACCGACGCCCCGATATTCTCCGCACCCGCATGGGCTCCCAGTCCGCCCGTAAAGAGCCCGTATCCATAAGACACCTGGAAGACGTCCGAACGGTCTGCCCCGTAAGCCGTAAAGGCACGTGACAGGCATTCGGCCCACACCGATAAGTCTTTGCGCGTGTAGCCCACCACTGTCGGTTTACCTGTAGTGCCCGACGAAGCGTGGATGCGTACAATCTGACTCATGGGTACGGCACAAAGTCCGAAAGGATAATTGTCCCTCAGGTCATATTTCGTGGTGAAGGGCAGTTTCACGATGTCGTCTATACTGTTGATGTCGTCGGGAGTGATATCCAGTTCCTGCATTTTCTTGCGGTAGAAAGGCGTGTCGTGATACACCCGCTCTACCGTTTTCTTCAGCCGGATTCCCTGCAATCTCCGCATGCTCTCCCGATCCATGCATTCGATGCTTTCATTCCAAATTTTGTTGTTTTTCATAATGTCTTTCACGTTGTTTAGTGCATTTCCCGCAAAATAAATAAAATGTTTCCTATTCCACAAGTTTTCTGTCAAAAAGAAAAAGGCTCCCCCTTTGTTTTCATGGATTATCCAAACTACATAGCCCCAAACGGGAAGTCTGCGATCATCAAGCTGACAGTTAGACTCATCAAATTAAGGTTTAGACACGTAATTGTCTACATTAGAAAAGCCACACCAGAAAATACAGGAATCAGGCAATCATACATCATAAGCAATTGATTACCAACATAATCAGCAAGCAGAAGTTAAACCGATGCTCCTCAGGAACTATTGGTTTAACTCAACAAGTAAACGAAAAGTATCCAACAACCCGTTGGCAGAATTGAAATCATGTCATATTCGACTCTGCCAATTGGGCTTTCTTTACAATGGAAAGCATAAGCTGAATTCCCTTCTCGGGCCGCCTTCTTCCAATACGAGTCCCTTTTTGGTATTAATCACTCATTATTGATATTAAAATATTTTTCCCTATAGTGTTTGGGAGACATGCCAAGGTATCTTTTGACATATTTTCCAAAGAACGACATATTGTCAAAATTGAGTTCGTTGGATATCTCTTTTATCGTTTTCCTTGTTTCTGTGAGCATGTATTTAATGTCTTTTATGGTACAGCTGTTAATGATGTCAAACGCAGTAGATCCTGATACCCGTTTACAAACGATTGAAAGATACTTGCTTGTCACATTCAACCTGTCCGCATAAAAAGCTACATTCCGTTCTTTATGATGGAAAGCCATCACTAAATCCATAAATTCCTTGAACAGATATTCCGAGGATGTGAATCGAGGGGGAGAAACAGATATGAAATTATCCAGAATGTCATAAAGTTCAAAAAGAAATGTCTGTAAGAATGTGTTCAATATATCCCGCTTATGTTTAACCTCCCTGTTTAGTTTAGAAAAAAGCAGGTTATAATGTGTGTTGAGAACAACTATTTCATCATCGGACAGATGGAATACCGGTCGGTCTTCTATTGTACGCCTCATGTCCCAATTATAGCCGGCTGTTATAGAAAGATGTTTCATCAGCTGCGGAGACATACCGATGCTTTTGAACTCAAAATCATAACTTACCATGCCATGTTCCAATATGACATCCGGGGTACAAATCAAGAGTGAATTTTTGAATATGGAATATACTTTTCCATTTGTTTCCAATGTTCCTTTCCCATTCAGACACCATAGAAGCATATAGTTTTCCACCTTTATTGAAGAATCTGAAATATCCTTCAAATCTTCCACTATAAATAGTTGTCCGTCATAAAACTGAATCAATCCAATTCCATTCTTCATCCTAACGCATATTTTATACTACAAAATAAAGACTTTTCACCCACTTGGAAGTAGCATATATGGTCTTATTTGTGGTATATTAGTAATATGTGTTATTTTCTACCATTATAGTATCTGTTTGTAACACTCCTTTTAGCCTTTCAATAGCTTATTTTGCCGAAAAAATGATATAAAGATTATAACCAAAGAAATGAAACAGATGTTATCTATTGCCGTGATGATTATATTATGTCATACGGCAAATGCTCAAAAAAGGGAGCTGGACATAGATAGTTGTAGAAGTCTGGCCGTTCAAAACAATTATGCACTGAAAAAGGCAAAAGCCCGTCAAAGAGTATCACACTATCAGACCAAGGCAGCCTTTACAAATTTCTTGCCTAAATTATCGGCAGCTGGAACCTACCAAAGAACGCAAAAAGAAATTTCCTTACTCAACGATGAGCAAAAATATGATCTCTCCCATATAGGAACTACGGGAAGCAAACACATCGAACAGATGTTGGCGGAAAACCCGTCACTTGCCGGACAGCTGGCACCATTTATGCCTGTATTAACCGAAATGGAAAGCAGTCTAAACCAATTGGGAAACGGACTGGTTGACGCATTGCGCACAGATACGAGGAACATGGCCGCTGTAGGAGCCATATTGACACAGCCTCTTTATGTGGGAGGAAAGATTACGGCATACAATAATATAACACACTATGCCGAAAAGCTGGCCCAATCACAATACAGTCTTTGTGAAGAAGAAGTTATCCTGAATGCCGACAAAGCCTACTGGACAGTTGTATCATTGGTTAATAAAAAAAATTGGCCGATAATTATTTGAAGCTTCTGAAGAAGCTGGATAATGATGTTTATAAGATGATAGAACAGGGTATCGCCACCAAGGCAGAAGGCCTAAGTGTTGATGTAAAACTGAATGAGGCAGAAATGGCTCTGCTACAAGTGGAAAACGGTCTTTCATTATCAAAAATGCTATTATGCCAAATCTGTGGCATTCCATTGGATACGGATATTATGCTATATGATGAAAAGATGGACAACTTGCCCATGACTTCCTATGAAATGGATGAAAAAAACAATGATTTTGTATCAGAAGCCTTATCTAGAAGAGAGGAACTGAAAAGCCTTGATATAGTAAATGGAATATACCGTCAGAAGATAAAAATAGCCCGTTCCGAGTTCCTTCCGAACCTGGCATTGACAGGAGGGTATCTGCTGACAAACCCATCCATATACAATGGATTTGAAAACAAGTTCAGAGGCAACTGGACTGTGGGGGTTACATTGACCATGCCGATATTCCATTGGGGTGAAGGTGTTTATAAAGTGAAAGCGGCAAAAGCAGAAGCAATAATCAAACAATACGAATGGGAAGATGCCAGAGAAAAAATAGAACTGGAAATAAATCAAAACTCATACAAATTAACCGAAGCCCGGAAAAAGCTGGAAACATCAGTAAAGAATCTAGAGAAAGCGGAAGAGAACCTCAGACATGCAGAACTTGGCATGAATGAGGGAGTAATACCTGTAAGCAATGTTTTGGAAGCACAAACAGCATGGCTGTCCGCACATACTGATAAAATTGGTGCACAGATAGATTTGAGACTGGCAGACCTTTACTTGCAGAAGTCATTAGGAAAGTTAAATCATTAATATATAAAGTCATGAAACAGAATATGGAAAAAAACAAAAGCTACGGAAAAGTGATGGTTATCGCCTTTACAATAATTCTTTTTATCATTGTGTTTATCATAGCCGGATTATTCCTACCAGATAACGAAGGCATGATTCAAGGAGAAATTGAAAGCACCGATTATAGAATGTCAAGCAAAGTACCTGCAAGGCTCATGGAATTGCGGGTAAAAGAAGGTGACCCGGTCAAAAAGGGAGATACCTTGGCAATACTGTCGGCTCCTGACCTCGAAGCAAAACTCGCGCAAGCCAAAGCAGCTGAACAAGCGGCACTTGCCATGTCAGAAAAGATAGAAAACGGAACCCGTACAGAACAGATTCAGGGAGCGTTTGAGATGTGGCAGAAAGCCAAGGCCGGATTGGTAATTGCAGAAAAGACTTATATGCGCCTGGAAAGGCTATTTGACGAAGGAGTAATGTCTGAACAAAAAAGGGACGAAGCCAAAGCCAATTATGAGGCCATGCTTGCTACGGAAAAAGCAACCAAAGCACAATATGATATGGCTGTAAACGGGGCACAACACGAGGACAAGGAAATAGCGAAGGCACAAATGTCAAGAATGAAGGGGATTGTCGATGAAATATATACCTATATGAATGAAACCTGCCTCATTTCACCTTGTGACGGACAGGTCACAGAAATATATCTGGAAATAGGCGAACTGATAGGAACGGGGGCCCCAATCATGAATATTGCCGCTTCGGATGAGATGTGGTTCACTTTCAATATAAGGGAAGATCTGCTTCCTGGCATTACAATCGGAAATGAACTGGAAATATATGTGCCTGCAATAGACAAGAGCATTCCCGCTAAAATCAGCCTTATGAAAGATGTAGGCAGCTTTGCCGTATGGAAAGCGACAAAATCTTTGGACGGCTTTGACTTGAAGACATTCGAGGTACAGGCTACACCATTGGAGGAAGTATTGGGATTACATGCCGGAATGTCGGCTGTCATAGAAAACAAGGTGATAAAAAAATGAAAGATAAAGTTGTATTGAATATGTTAAAGCATCTGTTCAAAAGAGAAGCCAATCTTTTTGCACACCGTCCTCTACTTTTGTTCTGTATTATCCTTGCTCCTGTATTTTGTATCGTATTCTTCACATCGCTCATGCACGAAGGCTTGCCTACGGAACTTCCTGCAGGTCTGGTCGATGAAGATGACACACAGATTACAAGAACCATTGTACGGACAATTGACGCCATGCAGGAAACGAAGTTCACACGTAAATTTGCCACATTTACAGAAGCAAGAACGTCCATGCAAAGAGGGGAAATATACGCCTTTTTCCACATCCCCAAAGGTACTACCCAAAAGGCTTTGGCAAGTAAACAGCCTTCCGTTTCCTTCTATACCAATGAATCCTATCTGATACCGGGCACTCTGCTCATGAAAGATATGAGGACAATATCAGAAATGGCAGGACTGGCTTTGACACGTGAGACACTATATGCTAAAGGACAGACAGAAAAGCAGGCTATGGGAATCATTCAGCCGCTTGTGATAGAATCGCATCCGATCGGAAACTCATGCCTTGATTATTCCGTATATTTAAGCAATATACTTCTGCCCGGCATCTTTATATTGCTTGTTACATTGGCTACAACCTATACCATCGGATTGGAATGGAAAAGAAATACACAAAAGCAATGGTATGAACTGGCCGGCAACTCAGTACCACTGGCTTTGACCGGGAAATTATTGCCACAGACTTTTATTTTCAGCCTTATTTTTCTGTTCCTTGATGTATATTTGTATAAATACATGCAATTCCCGTGTCATGGAGGGCTCTTGTCCATGGCAACTCTTGGAGTTTTGACGGTTTTGGCATCACAGGCTTTCGGCATTTTCCTTCTCGGATTGTTTATTGGGAAAATGAGGTTATCAATGTGCCTGTGTTCCCTTTGGGGAATTCTTGCCTTCTCCCTTGCAGGTTTCACATATCCTGTAACCGCAATGGATCCGGTTTTGAAATTTATGGCCTGCCTTTTCCCACTCCGTCATTACTATCTTATTTATGTAAACCAGGCGCTTAACGGTTTCCCTTTAATCCTTGCCTGGAAATCAATAGTTGGTCTTTTGCTTTTCTTATTGCTACCGTTCACCGTCATTAGACGTTATCGCATTGCATTCTTAAAACAAAAGTACATTCCATAAATATTTACAAATGAAAGCTTCAGTTAATATTTTGAATATTTGGTATGATGAACTTACCAATATTATGAAGGATAGAGGAATATTGATTTTCATCTTTTTTGTTCCCCTGTTTTATCCAATCCTTTATTCGTATATTTACACAAACGAACTTGTCAGAGAGGTTCCTGTTGCCTTAGTGAATGACAGCCATTCCGAGTTGTCGAGGAAATTCGTCCGTAAAATGAATGCTTCACCAGATGTCGTCGTATACAACAATTACAATGACATGAATGAAGCATATAAAGCCTTGGAAAGACGCGACGTATTCGGTATTATCCATATTCCTGCTTCACTCGACCGTGACCTTGGTAAGGGGAAGCAGGTTAATATAGGCGTATATTGCGAGATGAGCAGCATGCTCTATTATAAAGCCATATTGCTGACCGCAACCAACGTGTCTTTGGAAATGAACAAGGACATCAAAGTAAAGAGATATTTACCGGGTACGACGAGAGAACAGGAGAATATTATGCGAACTCCGATTGAATATGAATATATACCATATTATAATACCCAAAGCGGATTTGCCAGTTTCCTTATCCCTCCGGTCCTGATGCTGATAATCCAGCAAACGTTACTTTTAAGTATAGGAATGTCTATGGGTGGTGTACGTGAAAATCATATGGGTTCAATCATCCCGGCCAACAGATTTTACAAAAATCCATTCCAGATAGTAGCAGCAAGAAGTCTGGTTTATTTCATGATTTATCTGGTTTTGGCTATATATATGTTTGTATTTGTAAATAAATGGTTTTCATTGCCCTGCATTGGTGATTATGGCACATTTTTAGGCTTTATCATACCATTTCTACTTTCTTGTATATTTTTCTCAATTGCATTATCAACTCTCATTTACAGAAGGGAAGACTGTATAATGCTTTACGTATTCCTATCTGTGCCATTATTGTTTCTGTCAGGAATTTCATGGCCCGATGTTTCCATCCCTGCAATATGGAAATATATATCTTATATCTTCCCTTCTACTTTCGGCATAAACGGTTACGTCAGGATAAGTAGCATGGGAGCGACACTTGATACAATCAGATTTGAATATATCGGTCTTTGGATTCAAACAGGCGTGTACTTTATTTTATCATGTGTAATGTATAAAAGGCAAATTGTCAATATGGTAAAAAAATAAGGATTAAACCGGGCGCATAGTAAAAAACCTGTGTAAGCGAAAAAAGTTAGTACCTTTGTAGA
>CAYQOV010000017.1:0-43091 GCA_964419245.1 uncultured Bacteroides sp.
TTCTACAAAGGTACTAACTTTTTTCGCTTACACAGGTTTTTTACTATGCGCCGAATAAGTTTGCGCGGGAACAAATTGGGAACAATGGAGGTAAAACAAAATCGGCTAAGTATTGATTTTCAATCACTTAGCCGATTTACTCGTACCCAGACCCGGGGTCGAACCGGGATGGAAGTGAATCCACTGGTGTTTGAGACCAGCGCGTCTACCGATTCCGCCATCTGGGCATCACATTGATTTCTCAATTGCGGTGCAAAGATACAGCTTTTTTTTGAACTCGCAATACTTTATCGAAAAAAAGAAGAAAAAAACAGAAAACCTCCGATAAACATTACCTATTCTTAAAAATATAATGTACTTTAGCAAAAAAATTAATGAGAACAATCATGGCAATAAACAAAGACAATTTCTGCGTTATCATGGGAGGAGGAATTGGCAGTCGCTTTTGGCCGTTCAGCCGCAAAACACTGCCCAAACAGTTCCTCGATTTCTTCGGCACCGGACGTTCGCTGCTGCAGCAAACTTTCGACCGCTTCAAAAAAATCATACCGACGGAGAACATCTTCGTTGTTACCAACACCCTCTATGCCGACCTTGTCCAACAACAACTTCCCGAACTGAAAGCCGAGCAAATCCTTTTGGAACCTGCACGCAGGAATACAGCCCCCTGCATCGCATGGGCTTCCTACCACATACGGGCCATCAATCCCAATGCCAACATCGTCGTGGCACCATCGGACCACCTGATCTTGAAGGAAAGTGAATTCCTGACTGCCATCGAGAAAGGCTTGGATTTCGTAGCCGGAGAAAACAAACTCCTGACTCTCGGAATTAAACCCAACCGACCAGAAACAGGCTACGGATACATCCAGATAGCCGAAGCAGCCGGGGAAAACTTCTATAAAGTGAAGACATTCACCGAAAAGCCCGAACTGGAACTGGCCAAAGTATTTGTGGAAAGCGGAGAATTCTATTGGAACTCCGGCTTGTTCATGTGGAACGTGAATTCCATCATTAAAGCAGGAGAAGACTTGCTGCCCGAACTGGCTTCCAAACTGGAACCAGGTAAAGACGTCTACGGCACGCCGGAGGAGAAAAAATTCATTGATGAGAATTTCCCGGCTTGTCCCAACGTATCCATTGATTTCGGCATCATGGAGAAAGCCGATAATGTCTACGTATCATTAGGCGACTTTGGTTGGTCAGATCTTGGAACATGGGGATCCCTTTATGATCTCTCCCCCAAAGACGAACATCGGAATGTAACTCTGAAATGTAACTCCCTACTCTACAACAGCCAAGACAATATCATTGCGCTGCCCGAAAACAAATTAGCGGTAGTGGAGGGATTGGAAGGTTACCTGATTGCAGAATCGGACAACGTCCTGCTCATCTGCAAAAAGGACGAAGAACATGCCATCCGCAAATACGTGAACGATGCACAAATCAAGATGGGTGAAGATTATATCTAATATCAGATAAAACTCAAAAAACACACAAATATAAAAGAAGGGACAGCCCGTCAAGGCCGCCCCTTCTTTTATATACAGGAGAATATATGCTTACTCTAAAACTATCTCATCTACAAACAAAAAACCTGGATTACCCTTACCACCATGCCATGACGGAATTTCGTGTTCAGACAGAGCTTTTACTTTGACATAACGCGTCTTTACAGATGCAAATTCCAACTTATGGGTATAAATCTGATTGGGATCATCAGACTTCATCGCAGGATAGGATTCCGAAGCCACTTCCTTAAACGTCTGGTTGTCATCCGAAACAGATACCGTAATACCGCGGGTATCAAAGATCCAATCGCCCTTTTCTACACAAGTATGTAATGTCATCGACGAAATTTCCATCGGTTCTTTCAAGTCAATGACAGCCTCCATGTCATTCTTATAGAAAGCAATCCAACGCCCGGTTTTGTAATTCATGTTACCCGTCATTCCATCAACCAATACCGTAGCTCCAGTAAATTCATATTGTTTGTTGATGGGTTGCAACATGGTTATCGGCTTCATAGACGACTTACTGAAAGTGATTTCATCGGTTGTTACTTTCGATTTTCCAGAAGACCGAATCGCAACAGTACGCAGCGTACAGGGCTTATCTATTTTAAGCACTCCTGTATATTCCTGTGATGAAGAAGTTGGTTCACTACCATCCAACGTATAGTAAATAGGAGCACCATCAATGGTTTGAGCTACAACATCAAGCGTACCAGTTTCTGTATTTGGCCTCAAGTCAAGCCGTACATCAAATATATGCGTTGCATAATTCCATCCATTCTTTTGATAGATATCCACCAGACGGCTCACCCGCTTCAGGAATGATTCATAATCTTTCTTATTGGGCTGACTCCATTGTACTTCACACAAAGCTGCCATACGAGGCAAAACCATATACTGAATTTGTTTCAGGTCCGGGATATACTCTGTCCACAAATTGGCCTGTACACCAATAATATATTTCTGTTCTTCGGGCGACAAAGCCTTAGGCATAGGTTCATAACTATACACCCGTTCCATAGGCAAATATCCTCCAATAGCCAACGGTTCGGTATCTGTGTCTTTCGACTGATAATAATCGAAATAGAGATATGTATTCGGAGTCATGACTACATCATGTCCTTGTTTGGCTGCTTCGATACCTCCGCCTTCACCACGCCATGACATAACAGTAGCCCCCGGAGCAAGTCCACCTTCCAAAGTTTCATCCCAACCAATCATCTTCCGACCTTTCGTTGCAAGGAACGCTTCGGCTTCATGAATAACAAAGCTCTGCAAACGTTCTTCTTTAGTGTGTTTACTATCGCTCTTTAAGCCCAAAGCCTTGATACGTGCCTGACACTTCGGGCACTTTGCCCACACCGTTTTGGGACACTCGTCGCCTCCCACATGAATATATTCTGATGGGAATATTTCCACGATTTCAGCCAACACGTCCTTGACAAATTCGATTGTCTTATCGTTGCCCGCACACAGCACATTATCTGAAACACCCCACTGCGTCCATACTTCGTACGGACCACCCGTACATCCCAGCTCAGGATAAGCAGTCAAAGCAGCCTGCATGTGCCCGGGCAGATCTATTTCAGGTATCACCGTAATATAACGTTCAGCAGCATAAGCGATTATTTCCTTTGCCTGTTCCTGGGTATAGAATCCACCATAAGGCTGTCCGTCATACTTACCACTATTGCGCCCGATAACCGTTTCTTTACGTTGCGAAGCGATCTCGGTCAGTTTCGGATATTTCTTGATTTCTATTCGCCAACCCTGGTCATCAGACAAATGCCAATGCAAACGATTGATATTATGAAGTGCCAGCATGTCAATATAGCATTTCACATCGTCCACAGAGAAGAAATGACGGCTCACATCCAACATCATACCTCGATAACCAAAGCGGGGTTCATCAGTAATACTTACCGCAGGTAATTCTATACTTCCCCCCTCAGCTATACCTATTGATTTACGCAATGTCTGAATACCATAGAATACACCAGCCTCAGTTGGTGCTGTAATCACAACTTGCCCCTGTTTCACTTCCAAGGAATAAGCTTCCGGATTCTCTTTCGCCAAGCCCAATTGCAAAAGGATGCCTTTCTGTCCTTCACCACCTTCCTTTACATTCAATCTAATCCCCGTCTGACTTTCTACGTATGATGCCAAAAACTCGGCATTCCGGCGCATTTTCTCATTGCCAACCGTATAATAGATTGTTGTGCCATCCTTCATAACAAAGGAGGCTTCTTGAACTGTTTTAATTTCCAAAGGAATGGGAACCACCTCATAATCGGCAACCACGGGGGCCTTACCTGCACAAGAAGCTAACAATAATCCTACTAAAGCCAAGCTTCCTAACCTGAAATCAGAAAAAATTCGCATGTTCAATAATCTTACAGAATTAATAATAAACCTAATAGCAGAAAAATTCTGCGTCAAGATACAAAAAAAAGATGAAATGAACAAGCGACTAATCACAAATCCTGCCAAAAGCCGACTTTCAACTGTTTTATTTTCAAAATTACTTTTCCACCTGTTGTCCGGCTTCCACCCAACCGTTAAAACCAGTCCCCAGTTCATAAACCTTAAAACCCTTTTCAGACAATATGTGAGCAGCTTTTTTACTTCGTTTACCGCTACGACAATAAAGAGCAACCGGTCTCGAAAGTTGCAATACGGAATCTGCAACAGCAGCAAAAGATTCATCAAGTACATTAACGTTCATGCTACCAGGAATATGACCTTCTGAATATTCCGCTACTGTACGTACATCTAAACGTTGAACTTCCGGATCATTGATTACATTAACAAAGTCTTCCACTGACAACGTTTCAAAATTGCCACCTTTCTGCTGACAAGAAGAGAAAAAAAAGAAAATAACAAACAAAATGATGCAAACAACGTTTTCATAACCAAATTCAATTAAAAGTTATTCGGCTATCAAAGGCCGGTACTCAAAGGTATATGTCTTCACTTCACCCGAATAAGTATGCACATGCAAGCTCACCTCTACCGTATCAACTCCTTCATCGGCATACTGCAATAAGGGTATCGAACAATAGGCACGCTGGCTATAAGCCGGCGTGTCGCCTCCATCATCATGATACAACGTCAATTCTACTGACGAACGATGTGCTTCGACATCAACATCCACCCGATCTTCCACATAATGAAACTTATGTTTCCCATGCTGTGCCTTGACCGTAAGCATCAGGTTCAGATAATTACGTCCCATCCACACACTCAGCACATCCACGGGGTCAGTCTTCACACCTTCGGGAAATTTATCGGCAGGCAAAGGTATCGGAGCAACGGCTGCTGACACGGCATATAGGTGCACTCCCTCACCTTCTTCATTGTGCGCCCATTCATAATTGCTGACAATACGCACCAAAGAGTCGGGACGGATATGCGAATGGGAGTCATCAACCAGCACCGCATATTCCTCACCATCATCCGTCAACACCCGCTCCAACGCTCCGTCGCCCCCCGAATAGGCTGTAAGGAATTCTAGTTTGACAGACGGATAATGATAGCTATCCTCCCCACAAGCTGTCAGCAACAGACATAACACGCCCCACAGACAACCACACCAATAAGCCGCCATTACTTTCCTCTTCATACTTCCATTGCCTTCAGATGATTCTTCAGCGGATTGGCATACATCTCGAGCATCTTGGTACGCAGAAAGGCTTCATCCTTATTTTTCAACGTAATACGTAACAATTGGCTGGCCAGATAGCTTTCAAACTTCTGCTTGTCATCGGTCGTATAATGCCCGGCATAGACATTGGTACCTGCCAAAAGGTCAGCAGCCACATAGTTACACGGATACAAACGATAACCGCGATGAATTTCTCTGTCTATCATCGCCGAAACAGTAGAGAAAAGCTCCTGACGAGGCATCTTGCGATCCAGGCCAGCCAAGTGATCGTTGATACAAGAAGCAATGTGGAAGTGTACCCGTCCCTTATAGCCGAACAAGCCTGTCTGCATATTCTTCAAGTCATCGGCCGTCGACTTCTTGTAATCAGGATGGTCGCGCTTCAGCTGAAACCCCCATGCCTTGAGAAAATCGCAAGGATCAAACTCGTAAGAAATAGAAAGGGGCGCGATGTTCATCTCCATCAGGCGGTCCAGCACATCGCCCTCGCCGCCGATAGCCAGCATCTTGAGTACACTATCCTGCGTACGGTCGTCTGAGTCTTTGGCGCGTCCCTCACGCTGGGCTATCCAGATGGACTGCTTCTTCTGCGAAATGGTGTAGTGCATGTAGCGCGACATACGAGCCGATGACTCAAGCATCTGCCGCATGGGCAAGCCACGTTGTACGATGAACGACTTGTTGATACGTACCAGTCTTTTTATCCACGGATAAATGAGCAGATTATCACCAATGGCTATTTCTACTGTGTCACCTCCCTGATCTACCAACATAACAGACAAAAAGCCCGAATCGAGAATAATATCTCGATGATTGGAAATGTAAGTGTACGATTTCGTTTTGTCAGCCAAAGAGTCATTATCCAACGTCACACCATCTGAGGCCTTCTGCATAATGTCTTTCATTATGGCATATCCAAAAGTTTTTTGGAACTCCAACTTGGTCTTGCAACTGCGCATTTTGGCAGCAAGCATTTCAAAAGGCACACTGGGAAAGGCCGCGGAGGCCACTTGCCTGAAAGCTGGATCGGCTATCAGCTCCTCGTACACTTCGGGAAGTTCCTCATCGTGATAAGGGCGGATTTCGTCAAATTCGTCGTACATAGTAATGAGAGGTTAAAACTTGTTTTCTATAATGTCAGTCATCACGTCCTTGATGTCCAGGCCCGCGGCACGCACCTGTTGGGGAATGAAGCTGGCAGCCGTCATGCCCGGCGTGGTGTTCACCTCGAGCAGGTTGATTTTGTCGCCCTCGGTCACAATGTAGTCCACACGGATGATACCCTGTGCACCCAGGATGTCGTAGATGGCCGAGGTAAGTTTCTTCACCCGGTCAGTCAGTTCGTCGGAGATACGGGCGGGAGTGATTTCGTCGGAAGCTCCGTTGTACTTGGCCTCGTAATCGAAGTATTCGTTGTGGCTCACCACCTCGGAGATAGGGAGGACCACCGACTTGTCGCGCGTCTTGTAGCAGCCGCAAGTCAGCTCAGTGCCGTCCATAAAGGCTTCCACCACCACTTCCTGCGCTTCGTCGAAAGCCTTGGCAATGGCGGGCTGTATCTGTTCGCGCGTCTTCACCTTGGTCACGCCGAAGCTGGAACCTCCCAGACTGGGCTTGATGAAGCAGGGCAGGCCGATCTTCTCCACCACTTCGTCGTCGGTGATGGTCTGTCCCTGCCGCAAGAGGAGCGACTCGGCAATACGCACGCCATAGGCATGCAAATACTGGTTGCAAGCAAACTTGTCGTAAGTAAGCGCCGCCGCCAGCACACCGCAACAGGAGTACGGGATGCGGAGCATGTCGAAGTAGCCCTGCAGACGCCCGTCCTCGCCCGGCGTACCGTGGATGGTGATGTAGGCGAAATCGAACTTCACCTTCTGCCCGTCCAGCTGGAAGCTGAAGTCGTTGCGGTCCACGGGCAGCGTGCGCCCGTCATCGAGCCGCACGTGCCAGTCGAGGCCATGCATGCCTACTATATATAATGTATACTTCTCATTGTCGATGAAGGAGTAGATTCCTTGTGCGCTACGCAGGGAAACTTCATACTCGGAGGTATCGCCTCCGGCCACAATAGCAATCGTGCGTTTCATTCTGATTCTCTGTTACTGATATAGCTTCTCCATTTGCCGATGAGGTTCGTCATGTCGTCGGGCAACTCGGAAGTGAAAAACATTTCCTCGCCGGTGACGGGATGGACAAAGCCCAGCGTCATAGCGTGTAGCGCCTGGCGCGGACAGATGTCAAAGCAGTTGTTTACAAATTGTTTGTATTTGGCAAAATGTGTACCTTTCAGGATTTCGTGGCCGCCGTAGCGCTCGTCGTTGAAGAGCACATGGCCAATGTGCTTCATATGCACGCGTATCTGGTGTGTGCGCCCCGTCTCGAGGATGCACTCGACAAGCGTGACATAGCCGAAACGCTCCAGCACGCGGTAATGAGTCACGGCATGCTTGCCTTCACCCTCGGGCAGGACAGCCATCTGGAGGCGATCCTTGGGATTGCGGCCGATGTTGCCCACAATCCTCCCCTCGCCCTGCTCCACATTACCCCACACCAGAGCCCAATAGCGGCGTTTGGTGGTCTTGTGGAAGAACTGCCAGCCCAGGTTGGTCTTGGCATCGGCCGTCTTGGCAATGACCAGCAGGCCGGAGGTATCCTTGTCGATGCGGTGCACCAGTCCCAGGTGCGGGTCATTGGCATCGTAGCCCTTGGTGTCTTTCAGATGCCAAGCGATGGCGTTCACCAGCGTGCCGTGCCAGTTACCGTGGCCCGGATGCACCACCAGCCCAGCGGGCTTGTTGACCACCATCACGTAGTCGTCCTCATAAACCACGTTCAGCGGAATGTCTTCGGGCACCACTTCATTGTCGTAGCGGGGGCGGTCCATCATTATGGTGATGACATCCAGCGGCTTCACCTTGTAGCTGCTCTTCACAGACTTACCGTTGGCCATGACGAAGCCCGCGTCAGCCGCCTTCTGAATGCGGTTGCGCGAGGAGTTGGTAATGCGGTCGAAGAGGTATTTGTCCACGCGCATCATCTCTTGCCCCTTGTCCACCACCACGCGGAAGTGTTCGTAAATCCGGGCCTCGTCGCCCACCGGCTCCACGTCATCGGGACACTCGTTCTCCACGCCATCTATGTCAATGTCTATATCTTCTTCTCTCATAGTCCGTGTCAAAACCAGTCTTCTTCTTCCAGCACCTCCCCCCGGATTTGCGGCGTGCCCAACGAATCGACTTGCAAAGAATCGGCAGGCGCCTCTTCTCCATTGCCGATAACCAATGTCAGAATAGCCCCCATCGGCACTTTGGCCCCGATAGCCAAAGAGTCACCTCTGTATTTCACGGCATAAACCCAATCTTTCTCACCTGGGATGGAGTCATTATTGGTCAGACGGAAACCTGCAGCCAACAAACGAGCCTCTGCCTGGCGTACAGAGCTATTATCGGCCACATCGGGAACTACCTGCAACGGAACGTTCAGCGTATTAATGGTCAGGTAGACCATGCGACCTTCCTTCACACGCTGTCCCGCTGTCGGATTGTAATCAAGCACGCACCCGGCAGGCAAGTTTTTCACATAATTCGAATCGGCCACCATGCAATTCAAGCCTCGGTCGGCAAACATTTTTTGCGCTTCGGGCAAGCTCAGTCCCTTCACATCGGGCACTACCACCGCTTCTCCGTGGCGGGTGTACACATCCAATGCCTTCAGCACGCCAAATATCACGCCTGCTGCCACAACCACCATTGCTATAATGTTTCCCCAGAAAAGGCTGTTTTTACGGAAGGATAAGAATTCTTTAATCGTCATAAACCATACATTTATCATGAAAGGCTGTATTTTCCTCTATTTCATGCAAAGATACTACAAAAAAACGAAAATGAGGGGAAAACGATAAAAACATTGAGATAAAGTGTTTTAGCAACTCATATAAGGGTTACGTCCAAAGCCACTGAATGCCACCCAAAGCCGTTTGAAGCAAGAGTTATATCACTACCCCGCTACTTTTTTCATTAAAAGAACGGCTTGCCAGACATAAAGTCATATCTGGGGAAACCGCATTTTTCACCATAAGACATGTATTTTCGCTTCAACGCTTTTATATATGAAGCCCGTATACGTGCTTTACCTCGTCCATTACAAATGTGCTTTCCAACGAACCGAGGCTTTCTACCGTGCCCAGCACGTCGAGAAGAAACTGCTGGTAATATTTCATGTTGGGCGCGTGTATCTTGAGTAAATAATCATATTCGCCGGAGATATTGTAACACTCCGTAACCTCCGGAATATCTTGCACCACCTGAATAAAATCGTTTGCAATCAGCTTATTCAGACGCCGCAATTTCACTTTGCAAAAAACCACGAAACCCTGGTTGAGCTTCTCGGCATCGAGCACGGCGATGTACTTCTTGATATACCCCTGCGACTCAAGCCTTTTCAAACGTTCGAACACAGGAGTCGACGAGAGGTTCACACGCGCCGCCAGCTCTTTTGTCGTCAAACGTGCATTTTCCTGCAGTATCCTTAATATCTGCAAATCGACCTTGTCTAAATTTTCCATAAGAATAAAATTCTACCCGCATGTATTCCCGACAGCGGGATTTGTATATTAGTTCTGTAACGCCGGTCAAAATTAGAATTATTTTCCATATTATCAAAATCCTTTGTTACATTATTCCAAAACAAATAACTTTGCCAGTACAAACAATGAATAAAAACAGAATTAAAACATACGATTATGAAAAGAGAGAATTTACACTTTGAGACTTTACAACTTCACGTAGGGCAAGAGCAGCCCGACCCTGCAACTGACGCGCGCGCCGTGCCCATTTACCAGACTACTTCTTATGTGTTCCGCAACTCGGCACATGCGGCAGCCCGCTTCGGCCTGCAGGATCCCGGGAACATCTACGGGCGTCTGACCAACAGCACGCAAGGCGTTTTTGAAGAGCGCGTGGCAGCCCTTGAGGGAGGTGTGGCCGGATTGGCACTGGCATCCGGAGCAGCCGCCATTACTTACGCTTTTGAAAACATCACCCGTGCCGGCGACCACATCGTATCCGCCAAGACCATCTACGGCGGTAGCTACAACCTGCTGGCGCATACACTGCCGACATACGGTGTGACGACCACTTTCGTCGATCCGAGTGACTTGGGCAATTTCGAAAAGGCCATCCAGGACAACACGAAGGCCATATTTATCGAAACATTGGGCAACCCGAACTCCAATATCATCGATATTGAAGCCGTGGCGGAAATCGCCCATCGTCACCGAATCCCGCTTATTATCGACAACACGTTCGGAACGCCTTACCTGATACGTCCGATAGAGCACGGCGCAGACATCGTGGTGCACTCGGCCACGAAATTCATCGGCGGGCATGGTTCCTCTCTCGGAGGTGTCATCGTAGATTCCGGCAAGTTCGACTGGAAAGCATCGGGCAAATTCCCGCAGCTGACGGAACCGGACCCGAGTTACCACGGCGTACGTTTCATCGATGCCGCCGGTGCCGCGGCGTATGTCACCCGCATCCGCGCGATCCTGTTGCGTGATACCGGTGCGACCATCAGTCCATTTAACGCTTTCATCCTGCTCCAAGGGCTCGAAACCCTTTCGCTGCGTGTGGAGCGTCATGTGGAGAACGCACTGAAAGTCGTGGAGTTCCTGAAGAACCATCCCAAGGTAAAACGTGTCAACCACCCGTCTCTACCCGAACATCCGGACCATGCGCTTTATGAGCGTTACTTCCCGCACGGAGCCGCTCCGATTTTCACTTTTGAAATCCAAGGCGGGCAGGAAGAGGCACACCGCTTTATCGACAGCCTGGAAATCTTCTCGCTACTGGCAAACGTTGCCGACGTGAAATCATTGGTCATCCATCCGGCAAGTACAACCCACTCGCAGTTGAACGAACAGGAACTCGCGGAACAAGACATTACACCGGGAACGGTACGACTGTCCATCGGTACGGAGCACATCGACGACCTGATTGCCGACTTGGCACAGGCCTTTGAAAAAGTATAAATACAACTGTCAACAGCTATTTTCATCTATCTAAACAACTTGTATTATGGGTAGAATTTATCAATCGTACACGGAACTGATCGGGCATACCCCATTGCTCGAACTTAAAAACATTGAGAAAGAGCAGAACCTGGAAGCTAAGGTCGTGGTAAAAATAGAAGCCTTCAATCCCGGCGGAAGCGTAAAAGACCGCATCGCGCTCGCCATGATCGAAGCGGCGGAACAGGCGGGAGAGCTCGTTCCCGGCGGGACAATCATCGAACCGACGAGCGGGAACACGGGCATCGGACTGGCCTGGGTATCGGCGGTAAAAGGTTATAAACTGATACTGACCATGCCCGAAACGATGAGCATAGAGCGCCGCAACCTGCTCAAGGCATTGGGAGCCAATCTCGTGCTCACACCCGGCAGCGAAGGTATGAAAGGAGCCATCCGGAAAGCGGAAGAACTGAAGGCACAAACGCCGGGCGCCATTATCCCGCAACAATTCGAAAACCCCGCCAACCCTACCATACACTTACGCACGACAGCTGAGGAAATCTGGCAGGACACCGACGGCAAGGTAGACATTTTCGTAGCCGGAGTCGGAACAGGCGGTACAATCAGCGGAACAAGCAAGGGCTTGAAAAGCCATAATCCCAGCATCCGGGCTGTGGCCGTGGAGCCCGACGGTTCGCCGGTGCTTTCGGGAGGACAGGCAGGCCCGCACAAGATACAGGGTATCGGCGCCGGTTTCGTCCCACGCAACTTCAATCGCGACGTGGCCGACCTCATCGTCAGAGTTAAAAACGAGGACGCAATGGCAGCCTCTCGTCTGTTAGCCAAGAAAGAAGGCCTTTTAGTAGGAATTTCTTCCGGTGCAGCCTTGCACGCCGCACTCTTACTTGCCCAACGGCCGGAAAACAAAGGCAAAACCATCGTGGCGTTGCTGCCCGACACGGGGGAACGGTACTTATCAACCGAGTTATATACCGCAGAATAAAATTGACCGACTATAGATGAATATTGCGGTTCTCATTTCCGGCGGCGTGGACAGCGCCGTCGGAACTCATTTATTATGCGAGCAGGGCTACAAGCCCGACCTTTTCTATATCAAGATCGGTATGGACGGGGAGGACATGAGTTGCACGGCGGAAGAAGACATCGAACTTTCGCAAGCCACGGCTCGGCGCTACGGGCTAAAGCTGGAAATTATCGATTTGCAACGGCAATACTGGGATTTGGTCGTACAGTATGCCGTGGAACGTGTCAAAAGAGGGCTGACACCGAATCCTGATGTCATGTGCAACAAACTCATCAAATTCGGTTGTTTCGAACAGCAGGCGGGCAGGTTTTACGACCGCACCGCTACCGGGCATTATGCCACAAGGAAGGAAATCGACGGCAAGGTATGGTTAGGCACGGCACGCGACCCCGTGAAAGACCAGACCGACTTCCTTGCACAAATCGACAACCTGCAAATGGACAAGCTGGTATTCCCGCTCGGCGACCTTATGAAAAGCGACGTACGGAAGATTGCCGAAACGAACAAGCTGCCGAGCGCCAAGCGGAAAGACAGCCAAGGCATCTGTTTTTTAGGTAAAATAAACTATAACGATTTCATACGCAGGTTCCTCGGCGAGAAGAAAGGCGATATCATAAACATCGAGAACGGCAGGAGGCTCGGCACGCACAACGGCTATTGGTTCCACACCATCGGACAGCGGAAAGGTTTGGGCCTCAGTGGGGGGCCTTGGTTTGTCGTAGGGAAAGACATCGAAAAGAACATCATCTACGTGTCGCACGGCTATGACACGGAATTGCAATACGGTCATGGATTCGGCATGAAGGATTTCCACTTCATCACCGCCGACCCGTGGGACGGACGGACAAGCATACCGGTTTCTTTCAAAATCCGGCATACGGATTGTTTCATGAAAGGCGTACTCACACGCGGCGCGCAAGGTTATGCGGTGAAAAGCGACGAGCGCATCCAAGGCATCGCGCCGGGCCAATTCGGGGTCATCTACGACGAAAATGCGGAAATCTGCATCGGCAGCGGAGAAATAAGTCTATGAATAAGGCCGGATTGCCATGTTTTCGGAATTCTCCGATGAAGGTCAGAATCCCGTATAAAGGCCGGTTTCGTTTTTTATAACGCCCTTAAAAGCAGCCCCCTTCCGACACTCCTCCAAAAGACGCCCGTCTTTCCTCGGAAACACGGGCGTCTTTTCCCGAAAGATTTCATCTTCCGGGAAACGGACGACTAGGACACTTACAAATCCAATATATAGGAACGCATGTCGCGCAGATCGATGGTCCACAGCCTACCGCATAAAGGTTCGCCGTAGCCGCATACCAGTTTCAGCACCTCATGCGCCTCCACACTTCCCACTACGGCCGGCGTCATGCCCACCACGCCTTTGAATGGCGGCGGCATACGCAACGTAGCCTCTTCATCCGTATACAAATCGCGATAAGTCTTGGGGTGATCGCCATGGCAGAATACGGACACCTGCCCGCAAAAACCTTGGATCGCCCCGTAAACATAAGGTTTATGAAGAGCCTCGCATGTATCGCTCAACAAATAACGTGTGGCAAAATTGTCGCAGGCATCCACCACGATGTCATATTCCGCAATGACGGCGGAAGCATTTTCCACCGTCAACCGGCACGGATGGATACGTACATCCACCTCGCCGTTCAGGGCACGGAGGCGTTCCGCAGCCCGCTCCACCTTGGAAATCCCCACTTCATTTTCCGTATACAACACCTGACGATGCAGATTGCTGACGCTCACCACATCCTCGTCCATCAGGCCTATCGTGCCTATACCCGCGCCAGCCAGGTACAACCCGATGGGGGAACCCAGGCCGCCCGCACCGACAACCAGTACCTTGGCACGTTGCAATTTCTCCTGCCCTTCGCTCCCTATTTCGGGAAGCATATCCTGCCGGGCATATCTTTCATTCTTCAATTCCATATCTATCATGTTTATAAACGAGTAAAAGACTTGAGGTCGAAACTGGCGTCCCAGTCCTTCCACACAGGTTCCCGACCCATTTTACACAAAGCCTGCCCTACTTCCATCGCCGTCCGCTCATCGCTCACGTGGAATTGTTCCAAAGCTTGCGGATATGTGTAATATCCACCCGGTTCGGTCTTGCTCTCCGCACTCATCGTCGTCACGCCCAAAGTCGCCATGTGGTCGCGTATGCGGGCGGGTTCGCGCGTGGAATAAGAGATGTCCACATCATGGTCGAATATGCGCATGGCAAAGGTCACTTGCGCCAGTTCACGGTCGCTCATGATGACATTCGGCCGGAAACCGCCGTTTTCCGACGGGCGCATACGGGGAAAATTCACGCTGTACTTCGTCTTCCAATACTGTTTTTGCAGGTAGCGCAAATGGTATGCCATCATCGTTACATCCGTGCGCCATTCTTTTTCCAGACCGATAAGCACGCCCATGCCGATGGAATGCACGCCGGCTTGCCCCATGCGGTCGAAACCGTTCACACGCCATTCGAATCTGGACTTCATGCCGCGCGGATGATACAGATTATAGTTCGCTTTGTGGTAAGTCTCTTGAAAACAAATGACGCCGTTCATGCCGTGCGTTTTCAACTCGGCGTATTCTTCAACTTTCAAAGGCATGACCTCTATTTTCAGGTTACTGAAATAGGGTTTCGCCAAGTCCAATGCACGCGCCAGATAGGGTACACCTGCCTTGGCGGGATTTTCCCCCGTCACAATCAACAGGTTCTCAAACGGCGCAAGCCTTTTGATGGCCTTATATTCATTCAGGATTTCCTCTTCGGTGAGAATGGTGCGGGGCATGGGATTGCTGATGTGGAAACCGCAATATACGCACGAATTGGTACAGGAGTTGGTAATATACAGCGGAATGAACATGGAAATCGTCTTTCCGAACCGCTCCTCCGTGTACCTCCGGCTTAGCCTTGCCATAGTCTCCAAGTATGGAAGGGCGGCGGGAGACACCAAGGCCATGAAATCGTCCACGGTGCAATGCTCCTTCGCCAAGGCACGACGCACGTCGGCATCCGTCTTGGAACGGATCCGTTCTGTGGTTTCTTCCCATGAAATCTTTTCTAATTCGTCAGAAAACATATCGTTCGTCTTTTTTAATTACCCTTGGTCAGTCGTTAAGAAAGGAGGTCAGGGGCGAACTGGCCTCAGCCACAAAATTATCGGACTGCAAGCCCAGTCCGGCTTCGTATGCCATACGTCCAGCTTCCACCGCCTGTCTGAATGCCGCAGCCATCGCCACGGGATCGCCGGCCACCGCAATGGCCGTATTCACGAGACAAGCGGACGCGCCCATTTCCATGGCCTCCGCAGCGTGGCTTGGGGCTCCGATGCCGGCATCCACCACTACCGGAACGTTGGACTGCTCGATGATAATGCGCAAAAAATCACGGGTACGCAACCCCTTGTTCGTACCGATAGGTGACCCCAAGGGCATGACAGTCGCGGCTCCCGCTTCTTCCAAATGCTTGCAAAGCGTAGGGTCGGCCTGGCAATAGGGCAAGACGACAAATCCCAACTTCACCAACTTCTCGGTGGCTTTCAAGGTCTCCGTCGAATCGGGCAGCAGATAACGCGGATCGGGGTGTATTTCCAACTTCAGCCAATTCGTCCCGAAGGCTTCACGGACCAATTGTGCGGCAAAAACCGCCTCTTCGGCATCGCGCACGCCGGACGTGTTGGGCAACAACTGAATATCCGGCCGGATGACGTGCCGCAGCATGTCGTCTTCCTTGTCTTCCAGTTCGATACGTTTCATGGCCAATGTCACCATCTCCGTGCCGGATGCCTGAATAGCCTTGGCCATCAAGTCGTTCGAGTTGAACTTTCCCGTACCTAAAAACAGACGGGAATGAAATTCCCGTCCTGCAATCACTAAATTTTCCATCTTTCTTCTTTTTAAGTCTCCTTACCTTACCGGATTACATGTTCATCCGCCACATGCGGCCTTGACTATCACGATATTCAGACCTTCGGACAAAGCATAGCCGTCCCATTCCACACGAGGCACCATACGGTTGTCGACAGCGACAGCCACACCTTGACGCGGCAAGGCGAGTTCTTCCACAAGTTGGGCAAGAGTAGCCGAGGAAGTTTCCCGTTCTTTGTTATTAACCGATACTTTCATCATCACATAATGTTAAATGGTTTATAAATAATGGCAAGAACAAAGAAGTACCGGAAACGGCATGTGAGAAAAAGTCGTAATCCAATTCCTACGGCAGTACGAACTGCATCAGGTTCAAGGGTATAATCTCAGCCCGAAAGGGCACCCCTTTGTCTTTACACTGACAAAGATACAAAAAAAGACGAAACGCAATATCTTTTCTTCATTTTTTCTTTATTATTTTATGACATACGTTTCCTTACGTTCCCTTCAAGGTAAAAGCATGCTTCAAAAGAAAAGCCGCAAAAGACTGGACTCCTGTCTTTTGCGGCTTTCTTATTTTCTACAAGAGAAAAGTGATTAGGCTTTTACTCCGTTGTATTCGTCGGAAACAGTCAGTTTCTTACGACCTTTAGCGCGACGTGCTGCCAATACTCTGCGGCCATTGGCTGTAGCCATTCTCTCACGGAAACCGTGCTTGTTTTTTCTCTTTCTGTTAGAGGGTTGGAATGTTCTTTTCATTGCTGTATCTTGTTTTATGTTATTATCCTCACGAATTCGGGCTGCAAAAATAGAAAGTTTTTTCAAATAAACCAAGAGATAACTCATTTTCTCTCAAAAGTTTTGTGTTTTTTACCGATTTCCATTAATTTTGCACCGCATTTCACAGGAGAAAGAACACATTAATAACATAAAAACAAGAAGACAATTATGATTAATGCCCAAGACATTAAAATCGGAACTTGCATCCGCATGGACGGCAAGCTGTATTTCTGCATCGACTTCCTGCATGTAAAACCCGGAAAAGGCAATACCTTCATGCGCACCAAGCTGAAAGATGTTGTAAACGGCTACGTACTGGAGCGCCGCTTCAATATCGGCGAAAAGCTGGAAGACGTACGCGTAGAACGCCGTCCCTACCAGTACCTCTATCAGGAAGGCGAAGACTACATGTTCATGAACCAGGAGACATTCGACCAGATTCCCATTGCCCACGACCTCATCAACGGCGTTGACTTCCTGCTTGAAGGCCAGGTAGTAGATGTCGTGTCCGACGCTTCTACCGAAACCGTGCTTTACGCCGACATGCCCATCAAAGTTCAGATGAAGATTACCTATACGGAGCCGGGGCTGAAAGGCGACACTGCTACCAACACGCTGAAGCCCGCTACCGTTGAATCGGGTGCCACAGTCCGCGTTCCTCTGTTCATCAACGAAGGCGAAACGATTGAAATCGACACTCGCGACGGTTCTTACGTAGGACGTGTAAAGGCATAAAAGACACACCACCATAACCTTAAAATCCCCAATGTCCCAAAGGCAATGGGGATTTTTTATGCAAAACGACCGGTTCAACAAACTCTTCTGCCAAACGCTAAAGGATAACCGATTATTTTTATACTTTTGTAAAAAGATTAAAGCCAAGCGTATAACAACCCACAATAAGCCAGACCATTGCATGAGATATTCAGTCATCATCCCCGTATATAACCGTCCCGACGAAGTGGACGAATTGCTGCAAAGCCTCACCCAGCAAACCTGTAAAGACTTCGAAGTGGTGGTGGTGGAAGACGGTTCGGCCATCCCTTGCCGGGAAGTCGTGGAAAAGTACAGTGACCGGCTGAACATCTGTTACTACGACAAACCCAACTCCGGGCCCGGACAAACCCGTAATTATGGTGCCGAACGCAGCCAAGGGGAATACCTTATCATATTAGATTCTGACTGTATCCTGCCACCGGGCTACTTCGATGCCGTTGAAAAAGAATTGCAAACCTCTCCCGCCGATGCTTTCGGAGGCCCCGACCGCGCCCATTCCTCTTTTACAGACATCCAAAAGGCCATCAACTACTCCATGACCTCATTTTTCACCACTGGCGGCATCCGCGGAGGCAAGAAGAAGATGGACAAGTTCTATCCCCGCAGTTTCAACATGGGGGTGCGACGCAGTGTCTATCAGGCCTTGGGAGGCTTTTCAAAGATGCGCTTCGGCGAAGACATTGACTTCAGTATCCGTATCTTCAAGGGGGGATACCGCTGCCGCCTTTTCCCCAGCGCATGGGTATACCACAAACGCCGAACCGACTTGAAAAAATTCTTCAAACAGGTACATAATTCAGGTATCGCCCGCATCAACCTCTACAAAAAATACCCCGAATCGCTGAAGCTGGTCCACCTGCTCCCGGCCCTGTTTACATTAGGGACCGTTCTGTTGCTCATCGGTGCGATTTTCTGCCCCTACTCGCTGCTGCCCCTTTTAGCCTACGCATTGCTGGTTTGCATCGATTCCACCGCACAAAACGGCAGCATCCGCATAGGTTTTTATTCCATTGCGGCCGCCTATATTCAACTCATCGGCTACGGCACAGGATTCTGGCATGCATGGTGGAACCGTTGTGTTTGGCGGAAGGGAGAATTCGAAGCTTTCAAAAAGAATTTTTATAAATGAAAGCGGTTAGTAATAAGTACTGTCTGACTAACCGCTAACCGTTATTACCATGAACAAACTCACCATCAAACAACTGGCCGAATCCGACCGCCCCCGCGAGAAAATGATGCAAAAAGGAGCCGAAGCCCTGACCGATGCCGAACTGCTGGGCATCCTGATCGGCTCCGGAAATACAGACGAAAGCGCCGTAGCCCTAATGCAACGCATCCTTTCGGCCTGCGACAACAATCTGAATCAACTGGCCAAATGGGAAGTACGCGACTTTGCCCGTTTCAAAGGCATGGGACCGGCCAAAAGCATCACCGTCATGGCTGCCCTCGAACTGGGGAAACGCCGCAACCAGCAAACACAAGGTGAACGCCTCAGCATCAAAGCCTCAACAGACATCTACAATCTGTTCCATCCCCTGCTTTGCGACCTGCCCACCGAAGAGTTCTGGGTGTTGCTGCTCAACCAAGCAAGTAAAGTCATCGACAAAGTACGCATCAGCCGTGGAGGCATTGACCAGACCACTGCCGATGTTCGCACCATCTTGCGCGAAGCACTCATCCGACGGGCCACTCAAATCGCCCTGATACACAATCATCCCTCAGGGAATGTACGTCCCAGCAACGACGACCTCCGCCTGACACAAGTCGTACAACGTGCCGCACAAACCATGAACATCCGACTCATCGACCACCTCATCGTAACCGACGGACATTACTACAGCTTCAACGATGAAGGACATTTATAACACATAGCGACGTCAAGTGCCTCTTTACGCTCACCAAGTCCATGTTTACGTCCATCAAGTTCATGTTTACGTCCACCAAGTTCATGTTTACAATCACTGAATACCTGTATATCCGGCAGACGTTTATGACTCCTTCTGCCTACCTAACATGAAAAAACTCAAAACAGCATCTAAAAGCCTTCACGCTTTCACATTACACGTAATCTGTCCTGAATAAGAAGATTACGGTGAAAGATGAAGCTTCACAGCCGTGAAACATGTTTTTTTCATCTTTTATTATTCGTTTCACGGCAAATAAGTGTATTTCAGACAATTAATATTTTTAGAGTCTTCGAGGGGAAAAGGACATTTACTATATTCCACCTGTTTTGTACAAAATTCCCCCCTCGATATTTACAAAGAGTGTAGTTTTGCCAAAAACCTGAAAAGTCTATGAAAACAAGTATGAGCAACTACATTCGCAAGAGAATATCCGGTCATGCTGACGGATATCCCCACCTGCCAGTCTCCTTGCAAATCATTTCATCAGAAGAAATTTGCAAAGGAGAAAGCCTATTTCACGACAACCGTCTGATAATCAAAAAAGTTACAAATCACATGTAACAAATCTGTCACATCAGTGTAACACGTTCCAAGTACCTTTGCACCGCAAATCTAACAAAAACATTATAAATATAGTGTACAGACAAATAATAATTCACCAAACTAAAAATCTAATTTTATGCTGAATGTACAATTAAAAAAGAGGTGGACATTGATACAAAGCGTAGTCTTTGTCATGTTCCTGCTAAGTAGTACCTTAGCATTTGCACAAAACCAAGTGACCGGTAAAGTAACAGACAAGACCGGTATGCCGCTTCCCGGCGTAAATGTCCTTGAAAAAGGGACAACCAACGGGAGCATCACGGATGTGGATGGAAAATATGTTATCAATGTGAATAAGGGCAAAACATTGACATTCTCTTACATCGGTTTTACTACCCGCGAAGTGGTTGTCAACCAAAACACAATTGATATCGCCCTGCAAGAAGATCTTCAGGCCTTGGACGAAGTAGTCGTTATCGGTTATGGCAGCATGACTCGTAAGGATGTGACCAGCTCTATCACTACAGTGAAGGCTGAGGATATGAACATCGGTGTCATCACCAGTCCGGCCCAGATGTTGCAAGGCAAAGTTCCTGGTCTGACCATTGCCAATACCAGTGATCCCAATGGTTCTGCTTCCATCTCGCTGCGTGGTGCTTCTTCACTGCGTACCGGTGAAGCAATGGAACCTTATTATGTAATCGACGGTGTGCCGGGCGTAAGCATCTCGCTAGTATCTCCCGAAGACATTGAGAGCATCGACGTATTGCGCGACGCTTCCGCTACCGCTATCTACGGTTCGAAGGCTGCCAACGGCGTTATCATCATCACTACCAAGAAAGGTAATCAGGATGGTCGTACCAGCGTAAGCTACAGTGGCTATGTGGCATGGGATAACACCATGAAAACACTGGATATGATGAGCGCCAGTGAACTGCTTGCTTATGCCGATGCCAACAACATTGACCTCTCTCCTTATTGCGACATAAACAACCCCACCAATACGAACTGGCAGGACGAAGTGCTACGCACAGGTTTCAGCCACAATCACAATGTATCTATCAATGGTGGCAACAAGAAGACATCTTACAGTGCTTCTATCAACTTCATGGAGCGTGAAGGTGTAGTAAAGGGTACTGACATGGACCGTCTGAATGCACGTTCTTACGTAAAGACCAAAGCCCTGAACGACCGTTTGGAACTCGCCCTCAACTTGAATGCCAGTGTCCGCAACAGCTCTACCGGTCCTACTGATATACAGGGCCGTAGTGTGTTGGATGCCATGTATTACTACAGCCCCCTAGTCCCTATAAAAAATGCCGACGGAACTTGGTATAGCAACTTACAGATTTCTCAGAATTACAACCCATTATCAATGGTCAATGAAGACCGTTATGATACAAAAGAAAAACTCTTGCAAGGTACAGCACAAGCCACACTGCACATTCTCGACGGTTTGGACTGGAATTTGAACCTGTCTTACCAGAATCAACAGTATATCTATAGCATCTATAATACGACACAGACCCAGCTTCCTTCAGTAGCCTCCAAGCACGGCCAGGCCGACCGCAGCACTGTAGAAAATATGCGTAAGCAGATGGAAACTTACATCAACTGGAATCACACCTTTGCTGATGCACACAAGGTTGGTGTCATGTTGGGTTATTCTTGGGAACAAGCCGACAACAACGACGGTTTCGGACTGAGAGTCTACAACTTCTACAATGATGACTTGGGATACTACAATATGGGAATGGCTAACAACATGGATATCAGCGATATCATTAGTTACACACTGTCTACGTTACGTATGATTTCATTCTACGGCCGTGTCAACTACAGCTTCAACAGTAAATATCTGTTGCAGGCAACCGTTCGTCGTGATGGTTCTTCTGCCTTCGGTGCCAACAACCGCTGGGCTACTTTCCCCTCTGTATCTGCTGCATGGCGCATCACTGAAGAAGAATTTATGAAAAACCAAAATATTTTCGATGACTTGAAGCTACGTATCGGTTATGGTGTCAGCGGTAACTCCCTGGGATTTGATGCTTTCATATCCCGCCCGCTTTATGGTGCAACGGGATGGTTCACCTATGTAAATCCTGACGGTACAACTTCTGAATATCGTACTTTAGGCGCTACACGTAATGCTAATCCCGACCTGAAATGGGAAAGCACCAGTATGTTCAACATCGGTTTGGACTTCGGTTTCTTAAACAACCGTTTGACCGGTACCATTGAGTACTACGACAAGCGCACCAGCGACTTGATTTATGACTATACGGTTTCCACCAACCGCTATCCGTATGGAACTATGACAGCCAATGTGGGCGATATCAGTAACAAGGGTATCGAAATTACGATCAATGCCATTCCGGTACAGACCCGCAACTTTACATGGAGCACCTCTGTTAACTTGTCTCACAACAAAAACGTAGTTGAAAAACTGACTAACGCCACTTATTCTGTACCTTATATCGACATGGCCGATCCTGATGTTGGCGGTTTCTCAGGAACAAATGTTCAACGTATCATGGAAGGTTGCCCTATCGGACAGTTCTATACTTACGAATGGGCTGGTTACAATGAAAACGGCGTATCTGTCTTCAACGACTATGATGCTGATGGTAACCTGATAGGAACCACAGATGCACCGAAAGATGAAGACCGTCGTAAGACAGGTTCTGCCCAACCGAAATTGACTTACGGATGGAACAACGACCTGACATGGAAAAACTGGACATTGACCGCCTTCTTCCAAGGAGTTGCCGGAAACAAAATCTACAACGCTACCCGCAACTACTACAACAACGTAGGTCTGGTGGCAGCCGGTAAAAACGCATTGAATGAGATTGCCACGGAGCAGAAATTCAACGACTCTAACGCACAGCGTCCTTCTGACCGCTACCTTGAGAACGGTTCTTATTTCCGTCTGGCAACGTTGACCTTGGGTTATAACTTCGGTAAGCTGGGAAATTGGATCAACAACCTCCGCCTGTATGCTACTTGTAACAATGTATTTACTATTACCGGCTACAAAGGTCTTGACCCCGAAATTTATTTGGGCGGCTTGACGCCGGGTGTTGACTGGCGTAACACAACGTATCCGCGTACACGTACATTTATGGTGGGTGTCAATGTAAACTTCTAACCCTTAACATAAGAGACATAAAAATATGAAAACAAGATATTTTATTTCTGCTGCCTTATTGGCACTTACAACTGTCGGTTGTACCGACTTGGATGTAGACATTAAGTCACAATATACCGAATATCCCAATTCAGAGATTGCCTTGAGTGCACGCATCAACAATGCCTACTATGCATTCCGTGGCGCATTGGGACGTCGCTATGACGAACTTATTTCATGTAATTCTGATGAATATACGGCTGTCAGTTTCGATGGCGACTATCTGAATGGGCGTGATATGTCTAATATTTCTCTCCACATGGTTGATGCTGATGCCAGCAACAGTCAGTTGGCCGTTTACAACGACATACAAGCTGGTATTGTTAACTGTAACCAACTGTTAATGGATTTAGGAGAAGAGGAAGAAAATATATCAATCACCGCTCCAATCCGTGCTGCACGTGCCTTCTACACTTTCCTTCTGATGGATAACTGGGGCGATACACCTATTATTGACTATAAGCTGCTTGGCGATGACAATAACGCTATTGACCGTTCTCCCCGTGCCGATGTAGCTTCTTGGATTGAATCAGAATTGCTGGCCGTTCGTGACAATTGCCCCAGCGATGTATCTGAAGATACTTACGGTACTCCTACATGCTGGATGGTTGACGCCTTGTTAGCAAAACTCTATATTAACTGGAATGTTTATACCCAAGATGTTACCAGTGCAAGCTGGGATGCCAATGCAGCAAATGAAAAGCTGGCTGACTGTATTGCCGCTTGTGACCGAATTATCGAATCCGGGAAGTTTGATTTGAGCGACGACTACAAGGATAAATTCATGTACACCAACGGCTCGCAAATCAAGGACTTTATCTATGCTATGCCTTACGATGCCGTTACGGCACAAGGTATGACTTACGCACGCTTCCGCACTTGGCGTCGTGGTCAGAACAACAATGGTTTCTACAGTATCGAAATGACAAATTCAGTAGGTGGTAATATGACTTTGACGCCTGAGTTCGTTGAACTATTCTGCCTGCCGGGTGACCGTCGTAACGACGTAATTGCCGGTAGTACCGGTGAAAATATCGATATGACTACATTCGATGTTTATCAGTATGATAATACAACTGGTATGCCGACTGATGTACGCAACACATATAATGGTCAGGACGTCACTTTCTCGAAATCCATTACACTGAAGAATGATCCGACAGCCAATCCTCCTGTTGTTCCTAATGCAGATCTTAACTGCGGTGCTGACATGACAGGTTGGACCCAAGGTTATCGCTCTATCAAATTCTTCCCCGACATCAATGATTACAACGTGTATAGCCGTAACCAAGATAACGATATACCTATCTTCCGTTATGCAGATGTTATCCTGATGAAATGCGAGGCTATTACCCGTGGTGGTTCAGCTACATTAGGCGACACTCCAATGAGCTTGTTCAACGAGATCCGTGCATATGTCAACGCTCCACTTATTGAAAGCAATCCCTCATTGCAAGAAATCTTGGACGAGCGTGGTCGCGAATTCCTCGACGAGCACTGGCGTCGTAATGACCTGATCCGCTTCGGTGACTTCGAGCGCGACTGGGGCTTCAAGAACGATTTCAATCCTAACGCCTCAAATCCGCAATACCGTCTGTTGCCATTGGCTCGTGACGTATTGAATGCAAATACCAACTGGGAACAAAATCCTGGATACTAATCACTCAGATATCCATTTTTAAGGTAAAAGCAAGAGATTGTTTTATTTAGAGTTTTAAAAATAGGGCCTTGTATTGCATCCGCAGTAATGCCATTCTGCGGGTGTCAATGCAAGGCTTTTATGTAAAATCGGTTGAATAAATCGAAAAACAGAATATTCCCTGAACAGGATAATGTCCGAAAATTCCCCAATTAGGGGAAAAATACGCTCCAACTGGAAATTTATTTTTCTCTAACTGAAGAAAAAAACGCATAATATCCCGCTGGGAATGCACCCCGTTTCAAAACAAAATAGAATGTAAAAAATTAGAAACAGACAACTATGAATATTCAACGTTTTTGGGGCAGTATGTTGTTTGCATTTTTGCTGACGAATGGCAGTATTGCCTTGGCCCGTGATATCCAAGCAGAACAGAAAAAGCCACTGACCGATTATGTGGATCCGCGCATCGGCTCCGAAGGCCTGGGACGCGTATTCATCGGACCATCATGCCCCTTCGGCATGGTGAAACCCTCGCCCGACTGTACGCCCTCGCCCAACAGCGGCTGGCTGCCCATGCCCGTACGGGTGGACGGCTTTGCCCAAGTGCATGTAAGCGGGACAGGTGGCGGACCAAAGTATGGCAACGTTCTGGTAGCACCCTTCTGCGGGACACTGGACCGCACCCAGCACATCGACTATCGCGAGTACGAAGACATCCGGCTGGGCTACTACGACACCCGCTTCCAGCAGAGCGGCATCCGTACGGAGATAACGACTGCCGAACGGGCTTCGTTCTACCGCTTCACCTATCCGCAAGCCGACAAGTCGCTGGCCATCGACGCCGGTTTCTTCCTGGGCGAAAGCCCCGTGCCCGACGCACGTGAGGCGCAGCAGTTCGTTGGTTCGGAAATACAAATTCTCTCCGACCACGAAGTATGCGGCTACACACGCATCCGGGGAGGCTGGAACAACGGACGGGCCTACACCGTTTACTTCTATGCCGAAACCGACCAGCCTTTCTACGAAACGGCCACATGGAAAGGCGACAGCATCACCGCCGACCGCTTCCAATACGATTCCCATCAAAAAACCGGCGCCCTGCTCCGCTTCCGTGAAGGCGGCAATACACTGCAACTGAAAGTGGGCATTTCCTTCCTAAGCTGCCTGCGGGCCAAAGCCAATGCCCACAACGAAATTCCACACTGGTCGTTCGAGAAAGTACACAACGAATTGTTAGGAAAATGGGAAGCTCTCTTCTCTAAAATTGAAATTGACGAAAAAGCCCCCGAAGCCCACAAACGAATGTTCTACACAGGCCTGTACCACACCATGCTGATGCCCGTTGACCGCACAGGAGAGAACCCGTTGTGGAACGACCCGGAACCCTACTACGACGACTTCTACGCTATCTGGGACACCTACCGCACTTCATCGCCACTTATCACACTTATAGACCCCAAACGTGAAGCAGACATCGTACGCTCGCTGGTGAACATCTACAAACGTGACGGCTACATGCCCGACGCGCGCAGCGGCAACTGTAACGGACGAACGCAGGGTGGCTCGAACGCGGAGATTGTCATTGCCGACGCCTTCGTGAAGGGGCTGAAAGGCATTGACTATGAACTGGCCCTGCAGGCCATGCTGAAGGATGCCACCGTAGATCCGGGCGGCAACCACGAAGCCGAAGGACGTGGCGGCCTACGCGAATATCTGGAACTGGGTTACGTACCCTGGGGCATCGACCGCGCAGGCAACCGAACCGTGGAATACAGCTACTGCGACTATGCTATCGCCCTCGTCGCAAAAGGGCTGGGCAAAGAAGAACTTTACCAACACTATCTGAAACAGAGCGGCAATTGGAAGAATCTTTGGCGCGACGACTACCGTCATAGTGGGGCACAGGGCTTCATCATGCCACGCGACGCACAAGGTCAATGGCTGGACAGTCTGCCTTACGGCCACAGTCGTGTGATGCAGCCGAAATATGCCTATACCCCCATGACCTTCGAAGGTCCTTGGTACACCCCTTGGTGGAGCATGTTCTTCTACGAAGCTTCTTCCTGGGAATACTCGCTGAGCATTCCGCACGACGTACCGGGGCTAATTGAGAAATGCGGCGGGCCGCAAGCTTTCGAACAACGACTGGACACGTTCTTCCTGCGCAACTACTACAACGTGAACAATGAACCTTCGTTCCTCACCCCTTGCCTCTACCACTGGCTGGGCAAGCCATGGAAAAGCAGCGACCGTATCCACGCCATCCTGGCCGAGAACTACAACGACGGCCCCGTAGGCCTGCCGGGCAACGACGACTCGGGCGCCATGTCCTCGTGGCTTGCGTTCCACATGATGGGCCTCTATCCTAATGCAGGACAGGATTATTACCTAATCAACACCCCACTACTGCACACCACCACCTTACATCTAGAGGGCGGACACGATTTTCGCATCGTAGCCGAAGGCCTATCGGAGAAGAACCGCTACATCCAAAGCGTGACACTGAACGGACAGGACTACCCATACTCCACCCTACGCCATAAGGACTTGACGGAAGGTGGCACACTGGTACTGAAAATGGGAAAGAAGCCCTCTGAATGGGGAAAAGAAATGTTCAAACCCGAAAAATAAAATCAGACAAGAGATATGAAACAGAAAATAATAATGATTTTGCTCCTACTGGGCTCTGCCATCGGAGGAGCCGCCCAGAATGCCCTGCCCGACACCCTGCTCTTCGTCTTCAAGCTGCACGGACAGACACGCAAATACAAGATGACCTTTACGCCCAAGAATGACACCCTCGTCGTGAGCTGGCGCATCCTACGCAACCTGAAGTGGCAGAAGGGCTCGTACACCCTGACGCCGCAAGCCGCAGAGAAAGGCACCGCCCTCAGCTTCCTCATGCCCGAAGACGGCAGCCACGTCACGCTGCCCGAGCATGAGACCGCCTATGTCCTTTCGCAGCAAGCCTACCGCAGCCTCAAAGCCCGCCAGCGATTCGCCTACAATCATACGGAATACACATTGCTGGACAGTGACGAACGGGCCGCAGGCTTCGCCCTGCTGCACGTGCGCGATACGCTGGAGGGCGGTGAGATGTGGATTCTGGACAACCCCGCCCTGCCCCTTGTATGGAGCATGCAGAACAATCCGCTGGAAATAAACTGGCGGGTGGAAGACATCGTGAAATGAAACAGATATTTGGATATGCCTTCTATACAAGCTGTAACCTGATGCGCTCTCAGATAGTAACCTGACGAGCCGTCAGGTAGTAAACTGACGAGCTCTCAGGTAGTAAGCTGACGAGCCATCAGGTAGCAAGCTGGCGGGCATTCAGCCAATGCACCTCAAAAAGCTCCCTCTTTCAATCCATCAACTCCAGAAAGTAGCGGCGCAAGTCTTTCCAGTCATAATAAGGTCCCTCGACGGCTTTCAGGGGCAGACGCGCTTCGCGTTCGTTGTGAAGCAGCTTCACCAGTACACGTCCCGCGGCATTGCGGAAGAAGATGAGCTGCAGGTTGGCCGCCATCGGCGAGACGCGGTAGTCTTGCCAGGCCAGGTGGAATTTCTCGATATCCGCTTCACAACCGTCGCATCCCTCCACGCCCATCAGGGCCAGCAGGCGGATGAGGTGCGTGTCGTGCCCAAAGCGAAGGTCGGCGCAAGGCTGCCCCGCGGCAATGGCTTTGTCGGCACTCTCCACAATGTTACGTAACAAAGCTGTAGCTTGGCGAGGCATCAGCCCTCCATTGAGCGGAGCGGCGGCGTTGCACACGTACATGCGGGCGTTCACCACTTTCCAAAGGGCCATCAGTTCGTCGTAGGTGAAAAGGTCGAAGAAGGCGACACCCTTCAGGTGGTCGCAGTTCTGCATGTCGATGGCAATCCAGTAGATGTCTTCCATCAGCTTCCGTTCCTGCTCGTAGGACATGCGGGCAGACGGAACGACCAGTGCCTTCACGAAACGGGCCGGCTGAATCTGCTTCCGCTCGAAGCGGTGGAAGTCAGCACGCCACGCCGCCGTATCGGAACAGAAAGCCTCGGCCTCGGGCGACGTGTGGGCGATGTAGTCCATGTAGCACTGATAGGCCCGGCGGCTGACGCGCAAGCGGGGGTTCTGCTCCTTCAAGGCTTCGGTGAAATAGCTCATGCTCAGGATACAACGCAGCGACGTGGACGAGCGGGCATCGACCACCGCACTGTCAACAAAAACCGACGGATAGGACGCAATCATGCGGCGGGCAATGTCGTGATGCTGGCGTTCGCCCAGCGGCGTAATGTTGCCGCTACGCCCGCGGGCATCCTCCCACACCCGGTGCAGGCGGGCGCGGACATCTTCGCCCAGCGGCGTAAGGGCACGCACGGCAGCCAGCGAGTCGAACACATCGACCACCCGCTTGTAGTGCACGTCGTCGGTACGCCAGCGGGAACCGTGACGTCCGTAGTGCGAGATGTAGAATGCCTCGAAGCCCGCAGGAGGCGGGGTCTGGACGGCAGTCGGCGCCGGATAGGCAAAATAGATACTGCCCAGCTCTTCGTTGGTGGGCCTCAGCTGTGCGGTGGCCATCCCCACCGCACACACGCATACATATAGGAAGAGAACGGTTCTGTTCATAACGCATCAGGAATTAAAGTTCGCTTATCGGACCACCACGACGTTTGTCGAAGTCTTCTGCTTCAGCAACTCGCCGGAAGCCGCCACAGGACGGGTGTCGCCCCACGTCAGGCGGGGGCTGTTGATATAGATGTCGCTGGCCGTATCGATATAGAAGCCATAGACCTTGTCGTTCACAAAGCCTTCGCCCTGGCAGGGACGCTTGTCATAGACGCCGCCCGGATAGTCCGTGCGCTTCAGCAACTGGATATCGATGTCGTCAAAATAGATGTGGTTCACCTTGCCGGGCACATCGCCGCCGACAAAGACACCGTTCTCGCTGATGCATTTCACATTGGAAAACCAGATACGGCTCACTTCGCCGCAACGTCCCTCGGTGGCGCCCTTGGGGAAGCGCCAGCCGGCATCCTTATGATTGCCCACAGCACGAGGATAGGAAGTCACGTAAATCGGTTCGGCTTTCCCCCACCACACGTCCGACCATAGACGACAATCTACAATCATATTGTCAAACACAACATTCGTTACAGTACCTTCATCACGATTCTGAATGCCAATACCACGGTTACTATCACGAATGATGCAATTATTAAATAAAACATTATTGATAACATCCATATTCTCAGAACCGATCTTGATGGCACAAGAGCGGGAAACCATCGTACAGTTGGTCACCACTACATCTTCACAAGAGCCGTATTCCTCAAACTCACGACGGTTTTTCAGGCAGATGCAATCGTCGCCCGACTCGATGTAGCAGTTGGCTATGCGGACATGCCGCGAGTGATCCACATCAATACCGTCGCCGTTGCGTATCTTCAGGTTGTTCCGAATGCTGATGCCGTCTATCACCGCATCCTTGCAACCGATGAGGTGGACAGTCCAGTAGGGGCTGTTGCAAAGGGTGACATCGCGGATAACCAGCCGGTCGATGGCTTCCAACGTCAGTACATGAGGGCGCGGGTCGAAATCGGTCACGGGCTTCAGTTCGTACGAATCTTCCAGTTCCCTGCCCATAAAGGCGACGCCATTTCCGTCGATGGTTCCCGTTCCGGTAATGGAGACCTGTTCCAGATCCTTCCCACTGATCCACATCATGCCTTCTCCCCGGTTCTCGCGGAAAGCACTTTCGGTATAGACCGACTCATCGGGATTGGCCAGCAGACGCGAATTGGCTTCCAGATGCAGTTCCACGAACGATGCCAGCTTGAAGGGACTGCACAGGAAGGTATGCCCGGCAGGCACCAGTACCTGTCCGCCACCAGCCTGTGTACAGGCGTCAATCGCAGCCTGGATAGCAGTAGCGTCATCAGTCCGTCCGTCGCCCACGGCACCATAGTCCATGACGTTATACACACGGTCCGCCTGCTTCGGTCCGCTACAGGCTGCCAGCCACAAACAACAAAAAACGGAAAAAAGGTTCTTGATTCTCATATCTATGGTCTATGATAAAGGTTAATGCTCATTCTTCAATTATTCTCATCACATCAGGCGGACAATCCTCCGGCAAACTACCCCATTCCCGATTGGGTTCAGGCCCCATCTCCAGTTCCAACGTACCACCTTTCACGATGTCGGCATGTTCCAAGTAGTTTTTGGTATAAGGTTGTCCGTTCAGCGCAGCACGCTGAATATAGATGTTTCTTCCAGAAGCGCCCTCGGTCTTGACAGTAAACGGCCGGCCTCCTTCCGGACGGAGTGTGACGGACGCGAAAGAAGGACTGGCCAGCATATAGTAGGGCGTACCCGGACAGACGGGATAGAAGCCCATGGCCGCAAACATATACCATGCCGACATCTGCCCTGCATCATCGTTCCCGGCTAATCCGCCCGGCGCATTGTGGTATTCCGTATCCATAATGTGACGGACGGCCCGTTGCGTCTTCCACGGCTGACCGGCATAGTTGAACATGAAAGCTACCTGATGGCAAGGTTCATTGCCATGCCAGTAACGCCCTTCACTGAACATGGAGTCAAGTTTGGCGACATAATTATCCTTACCTCCCATCTGCTCCATCAGGCCGTATGGGTCTTGCGGAACGTACCATGTATAATGGCAAGGTGCCCCTTCGGTAATGAACCGTGTGAAACGGAACGCATTGTCGTCGTTCAGAAAAGTACCGTCGGCACGACGTCCCTGTGCATACCCTGTTCGGGAATCGATAACATAACGATAGTTGCGGGCCCGTCCCATCAAGGCGTTATAGTCATCCGTCCTTCCTAAAGCAGCCGCCACCTGTGCCAATGCAAAATCATCGTAGGCATACTCCAAGGTGCGCGATACCTGCTCGCACGTATGGAACGCATCGGGCACACTGTCTTCCAGGGGAATATAGCCATACTTCAGATAAGAGTCGAGCGCACGCCGTCCCATGCCATTACGATATTCTTCCAAAGAGGCAGGACATTCAAACGCATTCTTCCGCAGTCCCTCGTATGCTTTATTGATGTCAAAGTTCCGTATCCCCTTGCTCCATGCATCGGCTACTACCGACGCCACATGGTCGCCAATCATCGCCGAAGTATAACTGTTCCAGCAGGGAAAGATGGGCATCCAACCACCTTGCCCGTACTTGCAGACCAGCGACTGCATCATCTCGCCTCCCTTCTGAGGAGTAATCAAATTAACCAGCGGATGCAAGGCCCGATACGTGTCCCACAGGCTGTAATCATCGTAATAGGTCTGTCCCTCTTCTGTTTGCATTATCGGAGTTCCGGTTGCGAAAGCCGGATAGCGGCCGTCCACATCGTTGAACGTACGCGGCAGGAAACTGGCCCGATAGAAGGCTCCGTAGAACTTGACCAACGCTTCTTCGTCATCGGTCTCCACCTGTATGAGGCTGAAACGCCGCTCCCAACTATCTGTCAATTCACGACGCACCTGTTCAAAGTCCCAGTGGGGTATCTCCGCCTGCAGATTCTGTTCCGCACCATTTTTGTCCACAAAAGAAGATGCAGCCTTCACCAGCACCTCTTCGCCGGCTTCCACCTCGAAAGCCAGATAAGCCCCCGCTGCCGGACACCCGTTCAATTCCAAAGAGGCATCAAACAATGAATCTGCCGCAAAGGTACCATAACCGCTTATCTTTTTCTGAAGTTCTACCACAAAGTGCCCGCTGAAGCCTGCCGGTTCTCCCCAACCTTGATAAATGCGATGCACGGGGTTGTAGCCATAAACACGGCCGTTCACCGTATCGATACGTACGAAGCCCTGTCCTTCGTCACTGTTTGGAGTCACTACCAAATAAGCCTTGCCGGCCTTCTGATAGGTGAAACGGAAAATAGCCGCACGCGAACGGGCCGTCAGTTCTGCCCGAATACCTTCATCGGGCAAAGCAACGGCATAATAGGCAGGTGTAGCCACCTCATCGGCATGTAAAAAACGTGTGGCACGGGCTTCGGCTCCGCAACGCAGCTCTCCATACATCGGCATCAACGTCATAGAACCATAGTCCTGCGTACAACCGCCCACAATCCAATGGGAATTGCGGAAACCCTGAAAAAGACTGTCACGATAATAATAGGGAGCTATGCACTTCTTTTCGGAGTCGCGGGTCTGAGGCGTCCAGAAATTCATGCCGTTGGGTTCAAGGACAGCAGGCAAAGTCTGTCCGTACTCTTCGGTATTCTTGCCGAACATACCAGCTGTCCTTGTTGTACTGGCAGCTGTTCCCACCCGTGTATCCACATACGACAGAGAAGATGTTCCAACAGATACATCAGTACAACCAGCATGAAAGCACAGGCAGAGCACAAATACCCCTACCACTATAATCACGGACATTCTCATAACTTGATATATATTTTCTTCCTATACAACGGATAACCCGCCGCCGCCATCAGCAGCATGAACAACAACGAATAGACGGCAGAAGCCAAATAAGGATCGGCCACCAAAGAATGGATGGCGTCGTAAACTGGCGGCTTGATGCCTGTAGCCCCAATCACAATGGCAAGGACCTCGCTCAACACATACAGGAACAGCGGGTTGACACCAAACACTTCAAAGAAACGACACCAACGCCGTCTGTCTTTATAATCAATAAAGTACATCAACGTAGCCTGAAGCATAGCCGCCAGCCCGCATGTAGTCAAGGCGAATGTGGGCGACCAGATACGCTTATTCAAGGGAAAGGCCTCGGTCAGCAGAAAACCGACAGACATCAACAAAAAGCCGGTCACAAAAAGTCCTACAATCTTCTTTTCCAGCGTATCGGCTTCCATAATCAAACGTCCGCAACAAAAGCCTATCAAGGTATGGGCTATGGAGGGCAGGGTACTGAACAGTCCTTCAGGGTCAATAGGGCTCTTCTGATACAGATGGCCGACGCCCAACACGGCACGGTCAATCACAGAAAGCAGGTTGGTCTCATCGGGTACATACCCATTGGCTGCCAGCAAAAAGATACCATATCCTACCAACAGTATTCCCGCTATCCACCCCATCCATTTATGGGGAACATACAAAGCCAAAAAAGAAGCAGCACAATAGCAAAGGGCAATACGCTGTAATACTCCAGTCAACCTCAAATGGGCAAATGGCAGAAAATCACCCTCACAGATATGGTCAAACCAATGGATGGCAATACCAATCAACAGGATGAGTAAAGTGCGTTTCAGTATTTTCCACACGACAGTCTTCGACGGTTCAAAATGGAATTTACGGAGAGCTATATAAGTCGATATTCCCATAATGAACAGGAAGAAAGGAAACACCAGGTCGCAAGGGGTCATGCCATTCCATGCCGAATGGCGTAACGAGTCGTAGGACAGACGCCCTCCCGCATTGTTCACCACAATCATTCCTGCCACAGTAATCCCTCTCAGCACATCGAGCGACAATAATCTTTTCTTCGGCAAAATCTCCGTCATGGCATTTTTCTTTACACATTAATCGTTCTGTACCAGTCTGATGGCCTTCTTGGCCAACTCAATGCAATCGCCTTCGGGCTCGGCAGTATAGGGATTCTTGGCCAACGTCCAAGGCTCTTCCATAGCGTAATAGTCCAGTTTCACTTCGGGCTTACCGTCCAGCTGGTCCTGCAAGGTCCTCCAATAGGCTGCCCAGCGCATATAGTAGAAATCACGCAAGATACCGTTCCACTCCTTATGTGCATAATCACGCAAGCCACCGTCGTCAGCACAAGTACGATTGCCCCAAGTCGTAATCTGCACACGAGCATTCCATTCATAAAGGTCTTTCTCTTCGGATGTATTACCCAACTTACGTGCCTGCTGGATCCAGCGACCAACACGGAATTCACTGCGCGTACCCAACAGGCTATCCTGCATCAACAGCAAATCAAGAAAACGTTTGGAATCACGGGCAAAACTTCGTTTATCGAAGCTCTTAAAGTCGGCTACCGTACGGTTATAGACAATACGGGCCTCATCGGATATAGCCTGGCGTACCATATCGACCAAATCGTATTCAAAATTATTATTGCCACGATACTTGTCGGCCACTTCCACCATCAGGGCAGCAGCTTCTGCCGTCACGGTGGGGTCGTAATAGTTCTGCATTTTCGACCAACTGCTGGCCTGGAAGTTATTCAGTGTGGGACGTCCACAGAAGATGGACTCGTGAGGTCCCTGCTGGTTATTACCAAAAGGACAGTTATAAATTGAATTGGCCAGAATCATCCACGCCTGCTCAATCTTGGCGTCGCGTACGCCATAGCGGGCATAGACATAATCTTTCAGCCACTCTTCTTTGGTGAACTTTTCGGGCCTCCAGGGAAGTTCGCACATCAGTTCAAACATCACAGGATTATTTTCCGAACCTTCCATCGTCAAGCCAATGCCCTTCAGATGGGCTGCCAACGGATTATTCTTAGTCAGATAGAAGTTATTAAGCAACTGATCCATACGCCCGTGCAGGCCTACATTGCCACCAAAATTTTCAAGCATACAGAACAGCCAATCATGCTGTTCGTAACCTTTATCACGTTTCCAGATGGAAGGAATACCCCACATAGGGCGGCATTCGCTGAAGAGGTCAAGGATGAGCAGATCACCATTTTTCAGATTCTTGATCATTTCAGGACGGGGATTTTCCGTCCATCCCTGTACCACCCAGACAGCCTTCGGATTCACCTTCTTCATTTCTGCCATCACAGCCTTTCCAGCCGCATCAAAATCCACCTCATCTGCGTTCTCCAACTCGTGGAAGGGGTCCATGGAATAATAGTCAGCCTTGCCAAAAAGTTTCTGCTGCTCACTATAATAAAGAGAAGCAATTTCGCTATAATGAGGATCGGTAGGTTGTAGGAAAGCAGGGCGAACGAATCCATTCCACAATTCCGGTTTCTCAATATCAAGCCCCATCTTTTCATCGGCATCGTGAGGTACCATACCGCTATAACCAGGGAAAACAGGCTTAATGCCGTATTCTTTCATTCGTTTCAGGATTTTCTTTTGCAAGGCCTCCTGTTGGGTGTACCAACTATCGGGATTGGGGCCTCCCCAACCTTCCAAATTATTCATGGCCCACCACGCCAGAAAAGCTGGACCGGCAATGAAGCGGTTCACCTCATCGCTGCTATAACCCAACTTCAGAAGCATGTTACGCCACACGCACTCCATACCGACTGCCGCTAAAGGCAAGTTGATACCATGCAGAGCCATCCAGTCGATTTCTTTCTCCCAGCGTTCCCAATCCCAAAAAGCCATGGAATAAGAATAGGTACAATAATTGAAATCGTAACGCAAACTCAAATCCGTCTCCTTGCGCAGTTTTTCTTCAACAGGTGGCAGCACATCAGGCAACTTAGCCTGCATACCGTTCCAGGTAAGATGAATGCCAGCATAATATTTCAGATACCAGTTGAGTCCCGTAGCAATATTAACATAAGTATTACCACGTACCACAACCTTCTTACCCTTCTGGGCTAATTCAAAAAAATCTTTGTCACCTTTCTTCAATTCAATGACAAACTTGTGCGACGCTCCCTTATCTATCCTTTCAAGCAACCCATCAATAGGATTTGCAAACAATTGAACACTCCACACGGATATTAACAGGATAAGTAAACTGATTTTGTTCTTCATGATACTATTTCTATTTATGCAACAAATATAGAGACTTTCATCTAGCTATAAGTGGAAAATAGAAAAGTTTAGGAAGAATATAGTCCAGTCTGCAACCTGAAAAGATAAATGGCCTCCTTAGTCCTTCTTAAATCCACTACTGGGCAAATAACCGAAAAACTCTTTAAAACATTTAGTGAAATACTTAGGATCATTAAATCCTACAGCATAAGCAACTTCGGAAACATTAATATCGCCTTTTCCTTCTTGAATCATTCGCCGAGCTACATTCAATCGATAATTCTTCATAAATTGTCCGATAGGCTGTCCCACCAGTGCATGCATTTTACTATTTACCAAAGTTTTGCTGTATCCCATATCACGTACAAAACATTCCAAATTATACTCTGAATCCGCATAATTCTTTCCCATTAACTCAATAGCTTTATTAACAAACTGCTGATCTCTGGATTCTTCCTTTATATGCAATTCGCTTACATTACCACTGGCTGAAAATTTTTTCTTGTAACTATTCCTAAGATTAAGAATGTTTCGAATGCGCAACAAAAAGACCTCGTCATCAAAAGGCTTACAAATATATTCGTCAACTCCAATCTCAAAACTTTTCTTCTCTTGTACATCTGAAGAAATAGCCGTAAGCATCAAAAATGGGATATGCGATGTAAGCAAATTATCCTTTATACGCCGTGAAAGTTCCATGCCATCCATAACAGGCATCATCAGATCGCTTACAATCAAATCGACCGAATGCTTTTGTACAATCCGAAGTGCTTCTTCCCCATTCTCCGCCTCAAGAAAACGATAATCCTTCGACAACAAAGAACAAACATAAGCACGCATATCCTGATTGTCTTCTACAACAAGAATCGTTTCTTTATGAGTATCTTCCCCAACCAAGTCTTCCTGTGTTGTTTGTGACCCAATAACAGTATCAACATTAGTAGAAGAAATCTCATGCTCAGCCTGTAACAAAGGAAGCAATATCCGAAAAGACGCTCCACGTCCCTGATTATTACGAGCAAAAATGACGCCGCCATGTAGTTCAATGATACGCTTACATAAAAAGAGTCCTATGCCTGTACCACTTTGCCCGAAAACCGGATGTTTATCGCCAGTCTTAGACTGAAAGAAACGATCAAAGATTTTATCCATATCCGCTTCAACTATCCCATATCCTGTATCACAGACATTAATATAAAGGCGTGGCCCCTTTTCTCCACCTTTCGGAATGGCAGCAACAAACACATCAATACGTCCATTATCCGGTGTGAACTTAATGGCATTCGCTACCAAATTGACCAAAGCCTTACGCATATAAGCCACATCTATCATTACACAAGGATGATCGATATGAGTATATAGACAAATCTCAATTCCACGCTCCCGCGCAAACACCTTAAACGGTAACAACAATTCTGAAACGAAGTCAACAAAATTACAACCCTTCCGATCCAAAATCACTTTGTTCATATCCAACTTCCGAAAATCCATCAGCTCATTCACCAATGAAAGCAAATAACCTGAATTGCGTTCTGCTATCTGCAATTGAGCTTTCACCTCCTCATCTTCAACGACTTTTAAAGCATGTTCAATGGGGCCATGAATCAATGTCACAGGTGTCCTGAACTCATGAGTAATGTTCGTAAAGAAGGTTATTTTTTCTTCCGTAGCCTCTTTTACCTGTTCAGCCATCACTTCCAGTTGTTTATTTTGCACAGCCAATTCCTGGGTACGTTCTTCCACCTTCTGCTCCAATTCAGCCCGTTGCTGACGATAACGCTTCATCTTTCTGTGATAAAATACCCAAATCAAAACTCCCAATGCCAGTAACAGGATTAAATAAAACCAGACCGTTTTATAAAAATAAGGTATAATGTGTACTTCGACTTCAGTCACATGCTCAGACCACTGCCCCATCTCATTGGTGGCACAAACCTGCAGAATATAATCACCAGGAGGCACAGCTGTATATCTGATGTTACAATCTCCCGGCCTTGTTTCATTCCACTCCCTTTCATACCCCTTCATCCGATACGAAAAACGAATGCGATTGCTACATGCATAATCCCCCGTTGTCACCCCTATTGAAAAACGACTTTCTCTCTCATGCAAGGTAATCAATGAAGTTTGTGTAATACTACGATCCAGATAGTCACCACTCGAAGGATAAATCAGATTACCAGCCACCGTTAAAGAAGTCAATTTAACGACACGATCTGCATAAGATGAGGCGAGTTCTTCAGGTCTGATAATCAATACCCCCATATTAGTCGCAACATAGATCCGGTCATATTTGGACGAATAATGAATACCATTCCAAGAATATTGTGTAAACGGCAAACCGTCACCTGCTGTATAATTCGTAAACGACATCGTCATTCTGTCCAACTTACAAATTCCCTCGTGAGTCATAATCCACAGATTACCTTGCCAGTCCTGCGTCATACCAATAATAGTATTGTCTGGCAATCCATTCCGAACCGTATAATTCGTAAACTCGAAATGCCCTCTTTCATCCTCCGAAACCTTATACAACCCACTTCCATTACCGCCTAGCCACAAGGTTCCATCCTTATCCTCTAAAATACTATTGATTTTCTCCAACCTCATTGATTTCGGCTCGTCCAATTTATATTTGAAGTAGGTATACCTAACGTTTTTATGCGACTTGGCATACACAAATAAATCCAACATCAACAACCCACGAGTCGTCCCTATCCATAAACGTTTCTTTTTATCGACACAAAGTGTCGGTATCATCTCAAACTCATTGTCGATACCATCAAAAAGGACCCGTTCAAACGTTTTCGAATGCTTATCATAAAACAACACACCACGTGTAGAGCCAAACCATATCCCTTCATTGATAACATCTTCACATGCACTACTGATAAAATCCCCCTTCAAAGTTGCAAATTCCTCACGAGTATAACGTCGGAAACGTCGATTTCCTGCCACATTCAAATCCAACTCATTGATCCCGACTCCCCATGTGTATGCCCACAAATGATGATCCGAATCAATCAAAAGACCATTTATTGTATTATTAGTGAGTGAGCTTGGATCGTTCGGTGCAAACACATAACGCTCGCATGTTCCAGTTTCCGGGTTCCAACGAGCCAGACCTCTCTCCAACATACAAATCCATAAATTTCCGTCTCGATCTTCACGTATAGCATTAACCGGGAAATTTTCTCCAACGGCAGACGCGTCCTGATCCGGACACCATAATTCCGTCTGAAGACGTTTGGGAGAAAGCAGATTAATCCCTCCCGTTTCTGTACCCAGCCAAATCGTTTCACCCGACGTATAAATGCAATCTATCGCATTACAATTGATTGTTCCATTCCCTTGAGTCCAGGTCTGCCGAATAAAAGAAAAAGCATCCGCCTCCCGATGATAAACATTTATTCCATTTAAAGTGGATACGACAATATGCCCCTGTTCTGTCATCTTGATATCCGTTATGTATGCCTGGCTCAACATTCCCGGGCGATGGGTTGAATAACGATACCGCTGCATTTGATGAGTCGTATCATTATATTTAAACAAGCCCCTGTTCGTACCGATCCACAGAAAACGACCATCCTCAAGCATACAAGAGATTCTCCAGTCTTCACTGAAAGGAACCAATTCTTTCGACAAAGGTTTTTCCTCCAACAAATGCCCAGACCTTTTTTCAAGCACATATACCTGGTTATCCAGCCCTGCACAGATACGGTCTCCAACATCTATCACGGCCTTAACCGGCGAAGAACAAGGCTCTTTCAAACAATAATAATCACCGACTCCTCCTTTTTCATCCCATTCTATACACCACAAGCTGTTCCCGCAAGAAATCCATAGATTTCCGGTTTTATCTTTATAAAGAGAATGGATATATCCATCTGCCAATTGTCGCAATGTATCATTCAAGGAAGGATAAAAGTCAAGAACAGCATAGGTATTCAAATCAATAACTTCAAGTCCTCCCTCAGATCCAATCCACAACCTCCGGAAATTGTCCTCACAAAGCGCATGTACAAAATCATTCTTCAATTTTAATGGCTGCGTCTGTGTATTAATGCTCATGACCTGGTATCCGTCATATCTTCCAATGCCATTATGAGTCGCCATCCATATAAACCCTTCTGAATCACAGAGAATATCATCCACAAAACTATGAGGAACCCCTTCGTTCTCAGTTATATAATGATAATTGTATTTACTGAAAAAGCGTTCGTCCGAGTGTGAAAAGACTGTCAGGACAATGATATATAAGAAAAAGAAAACAATCGGCAATCGTAGTTTCATAGTGCTTGTAATCATGTGTGAGTTTCCAGGTACAAATATAGTGATATCTTCTCAAACATAAAATAGCATTTAACATAAAAGGAAGATTAGTAGAGGCAGATAATCTTTCAATTCTACAGCAAGCTGTTTTAAGGCTTGTTGGATTCGATAATCCACCGTTTTAACCGACACATCCAACCGCTCTGCAATCTCTTTATAGGTCATATCCTTAAAACGGTGCATGACAAACGCCTCCCGATACGTTTCCGGCAAATGAGATATGGCTTCGTTCAATTTTCGGCTCAAGCTGTTTATCGCACACAAATCTGTCTCTTCCAAAACATCCTCTATAATATCCTGGTAAAAACGCATATCCGCATGAAGTTTCACTTGCTCCTGCTCAATCCGATTCAACGCCTTACGATAGACTACTTTCAACAAATATTTCACCAAAGATATCCGAACGATTTCCTCGCCCCGATGTTCCCAAAGCCACAACAAAGCATCCTGAGCAATTTCTTCCGCATTCTCGGTACTGACAAACCGCTTCCCATATGCACACAACAACGGATAATATTTCCGAAAAAGGGCATCAAAAGCCTTCACTTCCCCTTTTCGAAGCCTGCTCAACAAAAGATTATCTGTATGTAACGTTTCCATGTCATAGCTTGCATTCATTCGATTTACAAAAATAGTCTTTCTATTAAAAAAGAAAGAATATCATGCTAAAAACAAGTACAATAGTTGAACCACTGAATTAAAAAACAACATTTTATGACATCCAAATATTCTACAATAAAACTCAAAGGATTTCTGCTAACATGCACCATTATATTTCTACCAGAAAGAGGATATAAAGATAGCTATTGAGAATCAACGTCCTAAAATCCCATTCGATCATATTATCTATTGTATCTGATAATTTTGCATCCTGTAAAATTTAAAATCAGAGAGTATATGGCTACAGTAAAAGTCAAGTTCAGACCCTCCTCTGTGGATGGTAGAGAGGGTACGGTTTATTATCAAGTGATTCACAGACGTGTGGCAAGGCAGATCAACACTTCCTACAAGCTGTTTCCTGCCGAGTGGAGCAAGCGGCATTCCAGGATTGTCATCACGCCATCCGATGAGGACAGGCGACAATATCTATTGCTATTGGATAAAAGAATAGCGGAGGATACCGACCGGCTGGAGAATGTCATCACAACCCTGGGACAGAAGGGAGGTACTTTCACCGCCGATGACATAACCTCCGCCTTTCACGGCGAGCATTGCGGACTTTTCTTTCTCGTTTTTATGCGGGAGGTTACAGACGGTCTGAGACGTCTGGGGAAGGTACGTACCGTTGAGACCTATACGTCCACGCTCAACAGTTTCATACGGTTCATGGATGGGAAAGACATACCGCTAGGAGATATAGATTCCGACCTGATGACCGCATACGAGGCATGGCTGAGGTCTAAAGAAATCTCCATGAACACGATATCCTTTTACATGCGTATTTTGCGTGCCACCTACAACCGTGCCGTAGAGAAGGGGCTCGTCACCCAGTGTTTCCCCTTCAAACATGTCTATACGGGAGTCGAGAGGACAACGAAGCGGGCCGTGCCACTGCGTGTGATAAAACAGCTCAGGACGTTGGACTTGTCACTGCATCCGGCCCAAAGATTTGCGAGGGACATGCTGCTTTTCAGTTTTTATACAAGGGGGATGTCCATGGTCGATATGGCTTTTTTAAGGAAGAAGGATCTTGATAACGGTATCCTCACATACCGGCGGAAAAAAACCGGGCAACAACTTTTTGTAAAATGGGAGCCATGCATGCAGGAGATTGTGAGTCGTTACAATATTCCCGAATCCCCGTACCTTCTTCCCGTCATTGCCAGGCCGGATATGGATGAGAGGAAGCAATATATTAATGCCTCCCATCGTATCAACAGACATTTGAAGGCCATTGGAAAAGAGTTGGGCTTGTCCGTTCCCCTGACCCATTACGTCGCCCGGCATTCCTGGGCTAGCGCAGCCCGGAGTAAGAATATTCCGATTTCTGTAATCAGTGAAGGTATGGGGCATGATTCGGAAACCACTACAAGGATCTATCTGGCCTCATTGGACACTGCCACTATAGATAAAGCGAACAGTCTGATTCTAAAATCCTTATGTAGGGAGTAACATGTTGAGCGAATGGACACTCTCTTGGCAAGAGATG
>CAYQOV010000018.1:0-41771 GCA_964419245.1 uncultured Bacteroides sp.
TAGGTGTGGCTTTGTTATTGATATTCTTTATTGGCGATCCTTTCAAGGGATTACTGATTTCGCAGATGGTATTGAGTCTCCAGTTGCCGTTTACGGTTTTCCTTCAGGTTGGTCTGACCTCTTCACGTCGAGTAATGGGACCGTATGCCAATAGCCGGTGGAGTAGTGGAGTGCTCTATTTTATAGCTTCTGTTGTTACGGTACTCAATATTTGGTTGATTGTATCAGAATTGTTGTAAACATAAATCTTGTGATAGAAAATATATGGAAGAAAACGAGAAAAGAATAGAAAAGGCTGTTGCTCTCTTCAAGAGTGGTTTTAATTGCGCCCAGTCGGTAGTGACGGCTTTTGCCGACCAATATGGCTTTACCGAGGAACAGGCTTTGCACATGGCCGCTTCGTTTGGTGGCGGTATCGGGCGTATGCGTATGACGTGTGGTGCAGCCTGCGGCTTGTTCATGTTGGCCGGACTGGAGAAATGTGCAATTGAAGGAAAAGACCGTGAAAGCAAAGGGGCTAACTATGCCCTTGTACAGCAGTTGGCCGAAGAGTTCAAGAGACGCAATGGTTCGTTGATATGTGCTGAACTTTTGGGGTTAAAGAAGCCTGAAATTACAAGTATTCCCGATGAACGTACCAAGCAATATTATGCCAAACGTCCCTGTGCTCACATGGTCGAAGAGGCAGCCCGTATTTGGGTAGAGTATTTGGAAAGAAAGAATGGCATTTGATAATGCCTTAGTATTGGATACTTTCTATTAATCGTAATACTCTATTTCCAGTTCGTCGCTTACGTTGAAGTCTTCGTGATAACCGTCGTCATACAGATAGACAATGCGTAGGTTACGATAGACCGACGGCACTTTTAGTGTGTCCAGTAGGTGCCATTTCGGTTTGCCGAAGTCATACGAACTTCTGTCAAGGATAATCCGGTTCGATACATAGTCAAAGCGGTAATAACCTCCACCGATACATTGGTCGCCTGCCTGTAGCAGGTCTTTATGTTGGTAAACCATTCCCAGGCGGAAATATCCGTCCAGCGTGATGATAAATTTGGGTTGTGTCATGCCGATGTCCAGATTAATAAATGATGGTATTTTTATTCACAAAGTTATAAAAACTTTCAGATTCTGATTGGAAAATATCTGTAAATCGCATCTGCTTTTTTAGTTGTTGTCAAAATATCTACTTAAAAAAACTCTATTCAGGGTGATGATAAATTTGTATGGTGTTATGTTCGCGTCAAGATTGCACACTGATTGTTGCTTTCACCGTGAAAGATCTTGCTTTCACTGTATCAGTCAGTAAATCAATGTGTTGTGATGGCGTGAAAGTGTGAATGATGAATATAGAACGTGAAAAAAGATAGCAGGAAAAAGAAAGATGGAGTCAGTCTGTTGGAATGGAAGAAATTTGATGTGTGGTTAGTAACATCCATATTGGCATTCATAAAGTGGCACTTTAGATTTCTAAAGAGGGACTTTACGCCGCTAAAGTGGCACTTGACGAACGTTGATTTACCTCTTTTTCTTACATAAGCTTGAAAAAAAACAGTAATAATGTGCTAAATAACATAAAAATAACTATCTTTGCACGCAAAATAAAATCTGAAACCATCAGAGAGGTTCGATTTTATGGCATGTCTAACTTAAATTTGAAGAAAATGTTGAAAGAAAAAGCTGGTGAAACAGCAGGAAAAATTTGGAACGCACTGAATGAAACTGAAGGCTTGACTGCTAAACAGATCAAGAAAGCAACAAAATTGGTCGACAAAGATTTGTATCTGGGTCTGGGATGGTTGCTGAGAGAAGACAAAATCTCTACTTCTGAAGTAGAAGGTGAATTGTTTGTAAAGCTGAACTAATTTTATCTGAAAGACTATAAAAAAGATGCGTTGGCATGGAATACCCGTCAGCGCATCTTTTTTATATGCCTTTGTGTCACAAAGGTTTAATGCGTATTTAGATAGCTCTCTATATTGCTCAAGGCCTTTTGGGATAGGCGTTCGATGCTTTGAATGGACTTACCGGAGATATAGGGCGTGTAAAGAACGTTGGGAAAGGGAGTGAGTTCTTCTGCCAATGTTCCCATACCCGTGGCATCACACAGATAATAATTGGAAGAACATTCTTGAAGCCATTTCTTTAAAGCTTCTGTTTGAAAAGTGGCTCCAACGGAGGTGTTGACCAGTATTTTCCCGTTCCCCATCAGGTGGAACTCATTTTCGCCTAGCAGGTAGTTGTTACGAGGCAGGCAGGTACAAACAATTTCAGCTTCGTTTAATAGCTTGTCCAGTGGTCGGTATGTGACGCCTTTGGCTTCTGCATCGGGTTTACGGGTACGACTGTAGTAACACAGATTGGCTCCAAAAATTTGAAGGGCGTCTGCTATCATGCCGCCAGTTTTCCCCAATCCGATGATACCTACTTTTCTTCCTGTCAGTTCGGTACTTTCTTTTTCCCAGCGGATGCCTCCGAAACCATGGAGCAGACGCACCAATTCGCTGATTACATATTCGACAACTCCTTCGTCGCCATAGTCTTTTACTCCCAATACGGTGATTCCCCTACGTCGTGCTTCGATGACATCGACATTGCTACTTTCCGGATTGTAGAGCGTACAACACATGCCGATGTAGCGCAGATTGGGACAAGCATCAAGCACGTTGCGGCGGATAGGGGTACGAAAAGATACCAGCAGGCAGTCGGCAGCACTGATGCGGCGGATTATTTCACTTTCTTCGGTAGGGAAATCGTGGTAGATTTCTACTTCTTCACCTAATGAATGGAGACGGGCAAGAGCATTGGCATTGAGTAGGGTTTCGTCTACTGCTACTATTCTTTTGAATGTCATATCTTCTTCTGGTTAGTTTTTTGCAAAGTTAGCTTTTATCTCCTAAGAAAACTAATTTAAAAACTCGCTTTTTTTCCGTATATTTGTGCCCGCTTTTATTTATTATGACTTTCAAATGAAGAATATACGCAACTTTTGTATCATAGCCCATATTGACCACGGGAAATCGACACTGGCAGACCGACTGCTGGAATTTACCAATACCATTCAAGTGACGGAAGGCCAGATGCTGGATGACATGGATTTGGAGAAGGAACGAGGTATCACTATCAAGAGCCATGCTATCCAGATGGAATATGTGTACAAGGGTGAGAAATATATCCTGAACCTGATTGACACGCCGGGACATGTGGACTTCTCGTATGAGGTGTCGCGCTCCATCGCTGCCTGCGAGGGTGCGCTGCTCATTGTCGACGCATCACAGGGGGTGCAGGCGCAGACTATCTCAAACCTTTATATGGCCATTGAACATGATCTGGAAATTATCCCTGTCATCAACAAATGTGACATGGCCAGTGCCATGCCCGAAGAAGTGGAAGATGAGATCGTGGAACTTCTTGGCTGCAAGCGCGAGGAGATCATTCGTGCATCGGGCAAGACGGGCATGGGCGTGGAAGAGATATTGGCTGCCGTTATCGAACGCATTCCCCATCCCGAAGGCGATGAAAATGCTCCGTTGCAGGCGCTGATTTTCGACTCGGTGTTCAATTCCTTCCGTGGTATCATTGCCTATTTTAAAATAGAGAACGGTATCATTCGTAAGGGAGATAAGGTTAAGTTCTTCAATACCGGCAAGGAGTATGATGCCGACGAGGTAGGCGTGTTGAAGATGGACATGGTGCCTCGAGACGAACTGCGAACGGGTGACGTGGGTTATATTATCTCAGGTATCAAGACTTCACGTGAGGTGAAAGTAGGCGATACCATTACGCACATTGCCCGTCCGTGCGACAAGGCCATTGCAGGCTTCGAGGAAGTGAAGCCGATGGTGTTTGCTGGTGTCTATCCTATCGAGGCTGAAGATTTCGAGGACCTGCGTTCTTCGTTGGAGAAGCTCCAACTGAATGACGCGTCGCTGACTTTCCAACCCGAATCTTCGTTGGCCTTGGGCTTCGGTTTCCGTTGTGGCTTCCTTGGTCTGCTTCACATGGAGATTGTTCAGGAACGTCTGGATCGTGAATTCGATATGAACGTTATTACGACTGTACCCAACGTATCCTATAATGTTTACGACAAACAGGGACATGTCATGGAGGTACACAACCCCGGTAGCATGCCTGACATTACGATGATAGATCATATTGAGGAGCCTTACATCCGTGCTTCGGTCATCACGACCACCGACTACATCGGACCGATTATGACTCTTTGTCTTGGCAAGCGCGGTGAACTGGTGAAGCAGGAGTATATTTCGGGCAACCGTGTGGAAATATACTATGATATGCCATTGGGTGAAATCGTTATCGATTTCTATGATAAGCTGAAGAGCATCTCCAAAGGATATGCTTCGTTCGACTATCATCCCAACGGTTTCCGTCCGTCCAAACTGGTGAAGCTGGACATCCTGCTCAATGGTGAGCCGGTAGATGCCTTGTCTACGCTGACGCACTTCGACAATGCCTATGAACTGGGCCGTCGCATGTGTGAGAAGCTGAAGGAACTCATTCCGCGCCAGCAGTTCGAGATTGCCATCCAGGCTGCTATCGGTGCCAAGATCATAGCCCGCGAAACCATCAAGGCTGTGCGTAAGGATGTGACGGCCAAGTGTTATGGCGGTGACGTGAGTCGTAAGCGCAAGTTGCTGGAAAAGCAGAAACGAGGTAAGAAACGCATGAAGCAGATTGGCAACGTGGAAGTGCCGCAGAAGGCGTTCCTGGCTGTGCTGAAGTTGGATTAACTATTACTTTTATTTTACATATATAACCCCCCTAATCGAGGCTATTTATGATTATTTTGCGTTCCATGAAAAACATCTCGTCGCTTAATCTTGTGGCGAGTGTTTTGTTGTTTGTGACAGCTATTCTGGCTGCCGTAGTGGCTAATTCTTCGTTGGCACCTGCCTATAACAGCTTTTTGTCCCATGAGCTGCATTTACGAATAGGCGATTTCAATCTGTTTTCGCATGGAGGCCATCCGCTGACCATGTTGCAATTCATCAATGACTGTCTGATGACCATCTTCTTTTTGGCTGTCGGACTTGAAATCAAGCGTGAGCTGTTGGTAGGTGAATTGTCTTCGTTTCGCAAGGCAATCCTGCCTTTCATTGCCGCATGTGGCGGTATGATTTTGCCGGTTGTCATTTATTTCCTTTTGGTCGAACCCAGTTCTCCAGAAATGCAAGGAATGGCTATTCCGATGGCTACTGATATTGCTTTCTCACTAGGTGTATTGAGCTTGCTGGGTAAGCGTGTTCCCTTGTGTCTGAAGATTTTTCTCACGGCCTTTGCTGTGGTCGATGACATTGGTGGTATTTTGGTAATAGCTATTTTCTATAGCGGGCATGTGTCTTATTGGTATCTGGTAGCGGCTTTTATTCTTTATCTTTTCCTTTATTATATGGGACGCATGGGTGTGACAGAAAAGCTGTTTTATCTGTTTTTTGGTGTCATTATCTGGTATCTGTTCCTGCAGTCTGGTATTCACAGTACTATTTCGGGTGTGATTCTTGCTTTTGTGATACCGGCTCGTCCTCGTCTGGATGCAGGCAAATATATAGAGAAGATACGTGGTATCATTGATGAGTTTCCGGTGGTGAACTCGGATCATATTGTATTGACCAAAGAACAAATCGCTAAATTGAAACGGGTGGAAAGGGCTTCGGACCATGTCATCAGTCCCCTCCAGTCGTTGGAAGACAATCTGCATGGCCTTGTCAACTTTGTCATTCTTCCTTTGTTTGCTTTTGCCAATGCCGGAGTGGTTTTGGGTAGTGGCGATAGTTTGGTTGGAAATGTGAGTACGGCTGTTGCTGTTGGACTTCTGGTTGGTAAGTTCTTGGGTATTCTGGTCTTTACCTGGGCTGCTATCAAGTTTGGGGTGGCTCGTATGCCCGAAGGTATGAATTGGAAAAACCTGACGGGTGTTTCGTTGTTAGGAGGAATTGGTTTTACGGTTTCTCTTTTCATTGCCAATCTCTCGTTTGCTGAATGCCATCCAGAATTACTTAATCAGGCGAAATTTGGTGTTTTACTCGGAACGGTACTTTCAGGTTTTCTAGGTTATCTGGTTTTGAATAAAGTGTTACCTCAAAAGATAGAAAAATAATTCTTGAGGCTATTGTTTATAAGGTTTCTCAATAGGAATATTCGTTAGACTACTGCTAACTTTAGTTAATCTACTACAATTTATAGTTGATAAACTAATATGTTTAGTTGTTTGTTTGAAAATAATCGTTATCTTTGCATTGTTCAATGATGTAAAGCAAGACGATTATGAAACGACTGACCGTAAAAGAAGAAGAAATCATGCGGATGTTCTGGGAACATGGTCCTATGTTTGTCCGCGAACTCCTGGTTTTCTATGAAGAACCGAAGCCTCACTACAATACCGTGTCTACGCTGGTGCGCGGGTTGGAAGAGAAAGGTTTTGTAGGTTACAAAGCATACGGGAACACCTATCAGTATTATCCCTTAATATCGGCTAAAGACTACAAACGTTCGGCATTGAACGACGTCATTGCTCACTATTATGACAATTCGTTCGCTAACGTCGTGTCATCATTTGTGGAAGAAGAAGGCATGCCGCTCGACGAGCTGAAGGAGCTGATAGCGCGGATTGAAAACAAACGCCAAGCCTGACAGGGATATGGGTGCCTTCCTGTTCTATCTGTTCAAGTCCACGCTCTGCTTGGCGGTGCTTTATCTGCTCTTTTGGCTGTGCTTTAGGGGCGATACGCTGTTTCGCACCAATCGCTTTCTGCTGTTGGGCGGTACGGCGGGCTGCCTGTTGCTGCCTCTGATACAGGTAGACGTATCGCAGGAAAGCCTGTGGCAACGCCCTCTGGTAGCGGTGGAAGCCGTATTGACGAAACCTTTGGCGGAGGAAGCCTCGGCAGAAGGTACGTTGTCCGAAGCAGATGCGGACTTGATGCGCCTTGCAGAGACCGATGGGTTGACAAAGACATCGCGGTCGGAAACGTCGTTCGACTGGTTGTACATGCTGGTGACTCTTTATGCAGGTGGAGCGGTGATGACGTTGGGTTTCTTTCTGCTTTCGCATGGACGTATGCGGCAGTTGGTGCGCCGTTGTTCCGTTAGGGAGTGTGGCGGCTACCGGCTGGTCATCGGTCTGTGCGGACAACAATCCTTCAGTTGGGGGCGGACCGTCGTCCTCTCGCAGGAAGACTATGAGCAGAACCGAGAAACGGTGCTGCTGCATGAGCGGATGCACCTGCACTACTGCCACACGGCTGACCTGCTGTGGATGGAACTGCTGATTGTGTTCCATTGGTTCAACCCTGCCGCCTGGCTGCTGATGCGCGAACTGCGCGAAGTACACGAGTTTGAAGCAGACAGCGGCGTACTTTCTCATGGCATCGATGCCACTCAATATCAACTTTTGCTCGTGAAGAAATCCGTCGGCACAAGGCTCTACTCTATGGCTAGCGGATTTGGACACAGCAAGCTAAAACAACGTATCAATATGATGTTAAAGAAAAGAACCAACGGACTGGCTCGACTGAAGCTGTTGCTTTTCGTGCCGGTGGTGTCGGGGACGCTCTATGCGTTTGCCCGGCCCGAAGTGAAGAACGCGGTGGAACAGGTGGTGAAGCCGCAAGTCTGCGAACCCTTGCAGGACACCGTCCGTCAGGACGAGCGCGAACTGTTGGAGCAATATTTCGCGCGGAAGTTCAGAGAGGGCGGAGGTACCGTAGCTCCTGCCCTGGGAGAGGCGGCACACACGCTCTTTGTCAACATGAGAAATCAGATTATGATAGACCGGCAAGGGGCAAAGACTGATTGTGCCGACTTTATCCGCAAGCATCTGGCCGACGCCTTGCGGAAAGATTATCAACAGGCAAAACAGTCGGGACAGCCGTTCCGTTCCGATTTGCAGATACACTACGATCGTGGGACGACTACCGAAGCCATGCGCCTCTATTTGCGTACGGTGAAGGAAGTCTATCAGCAGCTTCGCCGGGAGGTCGCTGCCGAGCTGGGTGCAACAGATGAAGCCGCTCTGGACAAGGCGTTCCCCATCCTCGTCACGTTTGCGGAGCCGAAGAAATATAAGAAAATAGTGGTAGACGCTACGGAGAAACTACCGCTGGAAGTGACGCTGCTTGCTTCCGGCCAAAGCAAAACGCTGAAGAACTTTTCCTTGGACGAACTTCGGAAAGAAATGAAGGTCTTCCGTTCCGGTAAGTCCGATATGACCATCTCGCTGAAGGTGGACAAGGACATCCCGATGGGGATGGTGCAGGATGTGAAGGAAGAGTTGAGGAAAGGATTTAAATAATAGTTTTTAGGTATGAGGAATTAGGTATGAGATGGTATGAAGCTTTCTTCTTTTCATCGGTAAACCTCATACCTAAAACCTCTCCTACTTGATTTTATTCCTTGATTTGTATCAGCGCATTCGCTACGATGGCAGTCAGGCCACCCGTAGTGATGCCCGATGCGAAAATGTTGCGTAGTGTTTCGGGCAGTTGGCACAGTATTTCGGGCACTAGTTCAACGCTCAGTTCCAGCGAGAAGCTGACAGCAATGACCAGCGTAGCTTTGCGGTTCATCTCCTGCGCGGCGATGATGCGGATACCTGCTGCTGCTACCGTGCCGAACATCAGAAGTGTGGCACCTCCCAATACAGGTTCGGGCATCAGCGAGAATACCAGTCCTACAGCGGGGAACAGTCCCAGTACGACAAGCATGCCTGCTATGTAGTAGCCCACGTAGCGGCTGGCCACGCCTGTCAGCTGTATCATGCCGTTGTTTTGTGCAAACACCGAATTGGGGAAGGCACAGAGCATGCCTGAAATCATGGAGTTGAAACCGTCGGCAAAGATGCCACCCGACGCCCGTCGGATGAAGATCTCTCCCTCTACCGGTTCACCAGAAATCATGGAGTTGGCCGTAATGTCGCCGTACGCCTCGATGGCCGTGATGACAAAAATCAGTGCTAGGGCCAGTACGGCAGACAGGCTGATATCCAGCCCGAAACGGAAGGGGTGGGGGACAGTGACACCGCCGAAACTCTGTACTGAGCCGAAGTCAATCATGCCCATCAGCCACGCCACGATGTAGCCCGTAGCTAGGCCGATGACGATGGAGCTCATGCGCAGGTACCGGTTACTGCTTCGGTTGAAGATCAGAATAAGTACCAGTACCAGGGCTGCCAGCCCTACGTAGCGCAGGCTGCCGAATGTTCCGTCGGCTTGGGCTGCTGCACCGCCTCCGCAGGCCGTGATGCCCACCTTGATGAGGCTCATGCCGATGAGGGTCACTACGATGCCCGACACGAGCGGGGTGATAATCTTTCGTGTGTACTTCAGCAGGCGGCTGATAATCATTTCTACCGAAGCGGCTGCCATGCACGATCCGAAGACCAGTGCCAGTCCGCCCGTGGTACCCGCAGCAATGATTGGGCCGATGAACGAGAAGCTGGTACCCTGGATGCACAGCAGCCCCGTACCAATAAAGCCGAAGCGGCGGCATTGCACGAAGGTGGCGATGCCCGAGGCGATGAGGGCCATGGATACGAGATAGCCCGTTGTTTCAGTATCAAGTTTCAGTGCGCCCGAGATGATGAGTGGCGGTGTGATGATGGCCACGAAGATGGCCAGCAAATGTTGCAGTGCGGCGAAGAAAGCTTCGCGGAAAGGTGGGCGGTCGTTCAGACCATAGATGAGGCCGTTCTTCGGCGTTGTTTGTGGTTGTTTTTCCATATATCTAAAATGTGATAGGCGCGGATGGTACGGTTGCTTTCAGGCAAGCAGTCCGTGCGCTCCGCGCCTTTGATGATGAAAAAAGGTTTATCTGATCTTGATTTCGCAGTTGTCCAGACTTTCTATGATAGCCAGACTCTCTACGTGGATGCCTGCTGCACGCAGTTCATCGCCTCCGTGCTGGAAGGCCTTTTCAATGATGAAGCCCATGCCGACCAGCTCGGCGCCGGCTTGTTTCACAAGTTCGATAATGCCTTTGGCTGCGTTTCCGTTAGCCAAGAAGTCGTCGATGAACAGCACCTTGTCGCCCGGGCAAAGGAAATCGCGGCTGACACAGACATCATACGTGCGCTGCTTGGTGAAGGAGAAGACCGAGGTGGCCAGCATATTCTCCATCGTACTGGGCTTTTTCTTCTTGGCAAAAACAACGGGGAGTTCGAGCAGGTATCCTACCATGATGGCCGGAGCAATTCCGCTGGCCTCTACCGTGATGACTTTGTTGATTTGGGTTGATGCGAAACGACGTACGAATTCCACGCCGATACTTTTCATCAGGATGGGGTCCATCTGATGGTTGATGAAGTTGTCTACTTTTAGGATTCCTCCGGGGAAGCAGCGTCCGTCGCGAAGGATACGGTCTTTCAATGTCTTCATTGCCTTATTCTTTTGTTGTTGGGTTCAGTTCGGATGTTTCTTCTGTCTTTTCTTCTTCTTCTCCGGCCGGCAGAAGTCGGGGCGATATGCGCTTCTTGGGTGTCAGGCTCATGCCGCGCAGCTGTTCGGCCTGGCGGACCACACTGCCTGCTCCGTCCGACAGCTGGTTTAAAGCTTTGTCGTAGTCCTTCTGAAGGCTGCCCAGACGGTCGCCCAGGGTGAGGAACGTGTCGGTAAAGCCGGCAATCTTTTCGTAGAGCGACGTGCCCCGCTTGATAATGGCCTGCACGTTCTTTACCTGATTCTCGCGTTTCCACAGGTCAAGCGAGAGGCGCAGGGCACTGATGAGGTTGGTGGGGCTCATCAGAACGACCTTCTTGTTGTAGGCATATTCCCACAGGTTGGCGTCGCTCTGTACGGCCAGCAGATAAGCCCCCTCGGTAGGGATGAACATCATGACAAAGTCGGGTGCCTTGACGTCGTAGTGCGAGTAGTCCTTGCGGCTTAGTTCGTCGATGTGGGCCCGGACGGACTGCAGATGTGCCTTCAGGCAGCGGGCCTGCTCCTCCTTGTCCTTGGCAGCAGTATAGGCGGCGTAGGCCGATAGGGATACTTTGGAGTCGATAATCATTTCACGGTCGTCGGGATAGCGGACGATGATGTCGGGCTGCATGCGCTGACCGCTTTCTTCGTTGGTCAGTGCTTCACCCCGCTCGTCGCGCAGGAACTCCTGGCGGACGTAATGTTCGCCTTCGATGAGGCCCGATGCCTGGAGCAGGCGTTCCAGAATGACTTCGCCCCAGTTACCCTGCATTTTCGAGTCGCCTTTTAGGGCACGGGTCAGGTTGTTGGCCTCTTCGCTCAGGCGGTTGTTCAGTTCCACAAGGTCCTTGATGCGTTCGCCCAGTGAGAAGCGTTCCTTGGCTTCGGTGTTGTATACCTGTTCTACCTTTTCGCGGAAGTCTTTGAGATTTTCACCCAAGGGGCGGAGCAGATTGCCGATGTGTTCGGCATTGAGTCGCTTGAAGTCGTCGGCCTTGTTTTGGAAGATGCGGTTGGACAATGCTTCGAACTCAGTGTTCATGCGGCGGTGCAGTGCTTCGGCCTCTTCACGCTGTTCGGCCAGGCGCTTTTCCAGTTGCTGCCGTTGTTCGGCTAGTCGTTCGGCGAATTGTTGTTCACGGCTGCTGTTCTGTTCATTGAACAACCTCTCCTGTTCAGCCAGGCGGTTGGCAAAAAGACGTTCCTGCTCGGCCAGTCGTTCACCAAACTGTTTTTCTTGTGCGGCCAGTCGTTCGGTGCTTTGCTGCCCGATGGCTTTCAACCGTTCCTCGGCAACCGCTTTCTCTCGTTCGATGCGTTCGTTGGTCGTACGGTTCAGTAAGTCTTCACGTTGCTGTGCGGCTTCCAGCTGCGCTTTCAGTGCGGTGGATTTACGTCCCGCGACCAGCATCCCGATGCCTGTCCCGACGCCCAGTCCTATAATCAGTAATACGATTTCCATGATGTACAATATTATGTCCGTTTGTTAAAACCAATCCCCGCCGGTTATCTTTGTGGCTGCAAAGCCTGCCGCATCTTTTCAATCAGTTCAGGAGTGCCGGTAACAGGCTTGCTGGTCAGCAGGAAGGCAAAGTTCTCGGCCAGTATTTCTTCGGGATTGATGATGTAGTTGGTATTCCTTCCTACCTGTTCAAAGAAATTCTCTGCATCCTTTATTCCGTATATCACCGTTTTTCCGTCTTTCTGTTCTGCCTTACCGTCTTTCAGCGGCATCAGACCGATTGTCAGATAATTGAAGAAGCTGCCTCCTTCGTATGGCTTATTGGCATAAATCAGCATCGCACAGGGACGTTCTTCACCCTTGATGCGAAAACGGGCGTAACTGTCGAAACGGTTGACGTCGGGATTAGTAATCACCACATCGCGCAAATCGGCCGGTACTTCAAATTCTTCAGGCACGATGTTGAAGCCGATGAGCTTGTACATTTTCTCACGAAAATCCGAATTGTTGCGTGTCAACACATGGAACAATTCGTGTGCCAGCAGATAACTTGCTTGCTGGGGCTTCATGCGGGCTATTTGTTCTTCCACTACGATGTAGTCCATACGAGTATATCCGCCTGCACCGCCTTCTTCGGCCATGGTTGTTTTCAGAATTCTGATTTTCTGCGGAAGAGTCAATGATAGGTTCAGGGCTTTGATGTGGCTGTTCAGTGAATCGGCCGCTTCTTGCATGCGTTGTTTGTCCTCCTTGCTCCAGTCGCGTGCCTGATCGGCAATGAAACGCATCAGCTCCTGCCGAGTGCCTCCTTTTTTGCCCAACCGGGCTTCGTAATCGAAACGACTCCACTGACGGGTGGTAGCATCTTCTTTCGAAAGCAGAGTACGGGCTTCGTTGGCATCTATGTAATGCAGATTGATTTGTGCATACATATCTGTTGCACAAAGGCTAAGAGATAAAAGTGCTGTAGTCAGAAATTTTTTCATGCGAAGATGTTTCCTTATTCTGTCAGCACTTCGTTTCCGTTCTCGGTAATCAGCACCATACTTTCCCATTGAGCTGAGGGCAGGCCGTCGTCGGTGCAGACGGTCCATCCGTCGGCTTCGTCGATAAATACTTCATAACTGCCCATGTTGATCATCGGTTCGATGGTGAACGTCATGCCCGGTACAATCATCATGCCCGTACCTCGTTTGCCGAAATGCTCCACGTCGGGTTCTTCGTGGAATTTGATGCCACATCCGTGGCCGCACAGGTCGCGTACCACACTGTAGCCGTTTTTCTCGGCATGTTCCTGGATGGCCGCGCCGATGTCTCCCAGGCGTGTCCAAGGCTGTGCCATACGGACACCGATGTCGCGACATTCGCGGGTCACTTCGACGAGACGTTTCATCTTGGGACTCACTTCGCCGATCATGAACATGCGCGATGCGTCTGAGAAATAGCCTTTGTAGATGGTCGATACATCGACGTTGACGATGTCGCCGCTCTTTAGGATTTCCTTGGTACTGGGGATGCCGTGACACACAACGTCGTTGATGCTGGTGCATACGCTCTTCGGGTAACCTTCGTACATGAACGGTGCAGGAATGGCATCGTGATCGGTTGTGAAGCAGTAGACCATGTGGTCTATCTCAGCGGTGGACATGCCTTCGCGGATATTCTCAGAAATATAGTCGAGCAGGGCGGTATTGATTTTGGCACTTTCACGGATACCAGCCAGTTGCTCTTCGGTACGGAGCAGGTGGCGTTGTGGCAGGCGGACACCTTCATGTTTATACTGTTGTATTTTAGCTTCTACTTCATCGGAATAGTTTCTGGGAGTGAAGCGGGCTCCCTTTATCAGTTTCTTCATAGTGAAAACTCTTTTTTATTTAGTTGTGCAAAAGTACGTAATTCCTTTGGGAAACGGGCGGACTTGTGCAGGAAAATGATAGGTTTGTGTTTTGGGTTGCATTTAGCAGATTTGTAACGTCTTCTCAATACCGTTGCAATAAGGTTTGTGCACTTTTGCAATGCCAAATAAAAATAGGAGGAATGATTATGCAACTGAATCAGAATGATTACACTGTAGAAGCTGCCGCCGGCGGCGGATTCTTTGCTTACTACATGAACAACCTGTTGTGCAGCGCGTACGGCGAAACGCCGGATGAAGCTTGCGAGAACTTGGAACGTGTCGTGGACGATTTTGTCAGCGATATGTTCATGGTCGAAGAATATATCTGACCTCGATACGGAGAGAGGCATTTCTTACGTAAATTCATATATTCTCTTTTGGATTCCGCATCTGCGTGATGCAGGTGCGGATTGATTTGAAATCTTTATTTGTGGAATACACATCTATATACATTGAAGTCCTATGAAAGTATTGTTCATCATTCAGGGCGAAGGGCGGGGACATCTCACCCAAGCCATTACATTGGAAGGCATACTGCGCCGTAATGGTTACGACGTGGTCGAGGTGCTGGTGGGCCAGAGTAGTTCGCGTCGTCTGCCCGGCTTCTTCAACCGGAACATCAAGGCGCCCGTCAAACGTTTCCTGAGTCCAAATTTCCTGCCTACACCGGCCAACCGCCGGGTAAGCCTGACACGCAGTGTGGTTTACAACCTGTTGCGTTTGCCTGCCTACTTCCGCAGTATGCGTTACATAGATCGTCGTATTCGAGAAACGGAAGCCGAACTTGTTGTCAACTTCTATGAGCTGCTTACGGGACTGACTTATTTCTTTTTCCGTCCATCGGTGCCGCAGGTCAGCATCGGACATCAGTATCTTTTCCTGCATCCTGAATTTCACTTTCCGCAAAAAAGTGGATGGAGTCTTTCTCTGTTGCGCTTCTTCACCCGTCTGACCAGTATCGGAGCCCGCCGCAGATTGGCGTTGTCTTTCCGTCCGATGGATGACAGTCCGGCTTCACGCATTCGTGTGGTTCCTCCACTGCTACGGTCGGAAGTGTTGGCTTGTGAGAGCGAAAGGGGCGACTACCTGCATGGCTACTTGCTTAACGCGGGGTTTGCCGACGACGTTCTGGGGTGGCATCGCCATCATCCGCGTGTACCTCTCCATTTCTTTTGGGACAAGCCTGGCGAGGAGGAGACGTGCTGCATGGACGACACGCTGACTTTCCACCAGATAGACGACATGAAGTTTCTGCGCTACATGGCCGGCTGCCGTGCTTACGCTACAACGGCGGGGTTCGAGTCGGTCTGTGAAGCCATGTATCTGGGAAAACCGCTGCTGATGGTGCCTGCCCACATCGAGCAGGACTGCAACGCCTACGACGCCGCACGGACAGGAGCAGGCATCGTGGCCGATTCGTTCGACTTGCAGCGTCTGCTTGACTTCGAACGCAACTATCGTCCGAACGTGGAGTTCCGCTATTGGGTGCGGAGTGCCGAGCGCATCATCCTGGAGGCGCTGGAGGAAGCTGTACATTCCGGTCGGTTGCCACTGGGAGTACCGTATGAATATTGTAACGGATTTGAAATCTGAATGTAATACCCGTCCTCTACTTTTGCGGAAAAATAATGAAACTTATGGCAAAAAGGACGGTCAACAAGAAAAACTTGTCGGAGGCATATGTGGAGCGTGATCTGAGTTGGATGTATTTCAACCGACGCATTTTACAGGAGGCCACCAAGCAACAGATCCCGCTGCTGGAACGGTTGGGATTTCTGGGCATTTACTCAAACAATCTGGACGAATTCTTCCGCGTGCGTATGGCGACGCTGAGCCGCATCGCCGAGTGTGAGGACCGGAGTGTGAAGGCCGAACGCGAACATGCCCGGCAGCTCATCAAGCAGATCACTAAGCTGAACAACAAGTATGCCAAGGAGTACGAACTGGCCATTCGTGATGTCACCCAGCAGCTGCGTGCCGAGCATATCTGCCTTTTGAAGGAGGATGAACTTGACGAGGAACAGCAACAGTATGTGCGTACGTTCTTCCGCCAGCAACTGAGCGGATTTGTCAGTCCCGTGTGGATTTCGGCGGTGAAGCAGCTGGCCGACGAAACGGACGAGAACATCTACCTGGCCGTCAAGATGCAGGCCGAACATAAGAAGCAAGCCGAGTATGCCCTGATCGAACTGCCCGTTTCGGTCTGCGGACGTTTTGTGCGACTACCCGACAAGAAGGGCAACAACTACCTGATGTACCTGGACGATGTCATCCGGTTCTGCCTTCCGATCATCTTCAGCGGACTGAATTACGACCACTTCGAAGCGTATGCCTTCAAGTTTACGAAGGATGCCGAGATGGAGATGGACAACGACCTGCGCAACGGCATGTTGCAGAAGATATCCAAGGGAGTGAAGAGTCGGAGGAAGGGTGATGCTCTGCGCGTCATCTACGACGCCGCCATGCCGAAAGACCTGCACAAGCGTGTGATGAACATGCTGAATCTCGACAAGCTGGACACGGTGCTGGCCGGAGGTCGTTATCATAACCACAAAGACCTGATGTCCTTCCCCGATTGCGGCCGGAAGGACTTGAAATACCCACGTTGGGAACCCTTGGTACGTCCTGAACTGGATAGCGGCGAGAGCCTGCTGCGGCTGGTGCAGAAGGGCGACCGTTTCATCCACGTGCCTTACCATAGCTTCGACTACTACATCCGCCTCTTGCAAGAGGCCGCCATCCATAAGGAGGTGAAGAGCATCAAGACCACGCTCTACCGCCTGGCCAAGGACTCGAAAGTGGTGCGCGCCCTCATCTGTGCCGCCCGTAACGGCAAGAAGGTGACGGTCGTCATCGAATTGCTGGCCCGCTTCGACGAGGCGTCCAACATCAGCTGGTCGAAGAAAATGCAGGATGCCGGCATTCATGTCATCTTCGGCGTGGAGAACTTGAAGGTGCACTCCAAAATCACCCACATCGGCATGAAGAACGGGCGCGACATCGCCTGCATCAGTACGGGAAACTTCCACGAAGGCAATGCGCGCGTCTATACCGACTACCTGCTGATGACGGCTGCCCGCAACGTGGTGCGCGATGTCAACTCCGTCTTTACCTTCATCGAGAAGCCCTATGTACCCGTCTCCTTCAAGGAACTGCTCGTCTCGCCCAACGAGATGAAGAAACGCTTCCTCCGTCTGATAGACAACGAAATCAAGAACCGCCAGCAGGGAAAGCCCGCCTATATCCGTGTCAAGATCAACCACATCACGGACACGGACATGGTGCGGAAGCTCTACGAGGCGTCGGCCAGTGGCGTGCCTGTCGACCTGCTTGTGCGAGGCAACTGTTCGCTGGTCACCGGCATCCCCGGCGTGAGCGACACGATACGCATCTGCGGCATCATCGACCGCTATCTGGAACATTCGCGCATCTTCATCTTTGCCGCCGGAGGCGAGGAAAAATGCTTCATCGGTTCGGCCGACTGGATGCCCCGCAACCTGGACAACCGCGTAGAGGTCGTGGCGCCCGTCTACGACCCCGCCATCAAGGCCGACCTGGCCCGTGTCATCGACTACGGCTTGCGCGATACGATGCAGGGACGCATCGTCGACGGCAGGGGAAGGAACGAGCCGTGGACGACAGGCGAGGAGAGTCCTTTCCGTTCGCAAGAGGAGTTGTACCGGTATTACAAGGAGGCGAACCGGCTCCTGCCACTCGATCCGGCCGAATAATCTGCTGCGAAAGCTTCCCGCAGCGTGCAGGACGGAATCGCGAACTGCGAAAGCTTCCCGCAGCGTGCAGGACGGAATCGCGGAGCGCGAAAGCTTCCTGCAGCGTGCAGGACGGAATCGCGGAGCGCGAAAGCTTCCCGCAGCGTGCAGGGCGGAATCGCGAAGCTGGAAAGCTTCCTGCAACGTGCAGGACGGAATCCCGAAGCTGGAAAGCTTCCTGCAGCGTGCAGGGCGGAATTCCGGAGCTGGAAAGCTTCCTGCAACGTGCAGGACGGAATCCCGAAACAGGCAAATGATGTTCAACCTGAAAGAAATAAGAAAAAGATATGTGTAAGAAATGTTATGCCGCCATCGATATCGGCTCGAACGCCGTGCGGCTCCTGATTAAGAAAGAAGAAGAAAACGAAAACCTGGTCAGCCGTCGGCTGTCGAAGGTGATGATGCTCCGTGTGCCCCTCCGTCTGGGCTTCGACGTCTTCTCGCTGGGCGAGCTTTCGGACGGCAAAGCCGTGAAACTGCGTCGCCTGATGAAAGCCTTCCGCCAGCTGATGAAGATATACGAAGTGACCGACTATCGCGCCTGCGCCACCTCGGCCATGCGCGACGCCCGTAACGGCAAGGCCGTCATCAAGAAAGTACTGAAAGATACGGGTATCCGCATCGAAATCATCGACGGACAGGAAGAGGCCCGCATGATTTACAACAACCACGTGGAGTGCCTCGAAGACCGTACCGGCAACTACATCTACGTCGACGTGGGCGGTGGAAGCACCGAAATCAATCTCCTGACGAACGGCGTGCTGGTACAGTCGCTTTCCTACAACGTAGGTACCGTGCGCATGCTGAGCAACGCAGTGCGCGAGGAGGTTTGGGAACAGATGAAAGACGACCTGACTCGCCTGACTGCTGACTTCCCCGACATCAACATCATCGGTTCGGGCGGCAACATCAACAAGCTCTACCGTCTGGCCGACAAGAAAGACAAAAAGCTCCAGCGGATGCCCATCGCCTCCTTGCAGGAACTCTACGACCAGCTCAGCCCCCTGACGCCCGAGCAGCGCATGAAGGAATTCAGCCTCAAGGCAGACCGTGCCGACGTCATCGTCCCCGCCGCGCGGATATTCCTGACCATTGCCGAAACGGTAAAGGCGCAGTACGTCCACGTGCCCGTCATCGGTTTGGCCGACGGCATCATCGACAGCCTCTACTCCAGCAACAACCTGCCGGAGTAAAGGCTGCTCCGTTAGAGGAAACCTACAATCTTGAAGTGCAGGTTTCCTCCGAACTTGAAGGGACGGTAGAGGACATCGTGGCAGACATACAGTGTCTCTCCTTTTTTCTTAATCCGGTACACGCCGGTTTCTGGCAAGAGAGGCACAATCATGCCTATTTCGGGGCGTACCACGACGTAACTTGCATTGGCATAGCGGTAGAAAATACCTTCTGCAAAAAAGTAGGGTGCATGATTGAAGCTGATACTTATGCAGTGCTGGGGACGTTCCCTGTAATGTGTCCCTACGGGCGGCATCGGTCTTCTGGGTGGACGGTGACCGTGAACTTTGTGAGGCGGCTCGGGTTTCCGGTGATGGACTTTATGAGGCGGTTCGGGCTTCTTGTGGTGAGGTTTCTTTGTTTTGTGGTCTTTAGGATCTTTATCAGTCACGGCAGTCGGATTAGAGGCCTCGACACTCATCGTACAGGTAGGCAGGTAGCCGAAAGAAAGCGCAGCTGCCAATAAAAGGATAGTTGTAGATTTCTTCATAATCGTCATTTTTTAAGTTAAGTTTCTTATTTTGTTAGACAGTGTCATCGTCGGAAAGTTTAAATGCCTTTGGCAAAAAGCTTGTCTCATCCTGTTTTTTTCATTATGTTTGCCGCCGTTATCAATAAAAACAGATTTATGAAAACTTGTAATTTTGTGAAAATGCTGACAGCCTGCATGCTGTCATTCCTCTTTCTGTCGTGTGGTGACGATATCGTCTATGAAACCATTAAGAATACAGATGAAGGCTTGTGCGACAAGACTTGGATCATGCAGACCGAACAGGATGGTGCCATAGTGCGCCAATATAAGCTGACTTTCTATTCGAAAAACCAGAAGGAACAAGAATTGACCGTGACGTACGACGAAGATGGAAAGACTTCCGTAGATCGGGAATTTTCATGGAGATGGGTAGATAATAGCAAAGAAGCTTTGCTTCTGACATTTACTACCGGCGAGAAAGTGTTCGAAAACGTATGGGTACGCGAACATTACCTTTCTGGCAGATTGGACGGAGAAATCATCGTGCTGACAGAAGAAGGTTATTGACGGCACTCTATCATTCGGCTTGAAATACGAACGCCATGGATTTACACTTTTCAATCCTGTAAATCCATGGCGTTTTTTATATCTGGGAAACCGTTGGGATGGTCGTGTCAGTTCATTTCTTTACCAGCAGATTCTTGAAGCTGGGTGGATAGGGTGTTTCAAATTCCATCTTTTCTCCGGTGACGGGATGATAGAAGCAGAGCTTGAATGCATGGAGCGCCAAACGGCCGATGGGATTGAGGTCTTCGATGCCATAACGTCCGTCACCAATGATGGGGTGTCCCAGGTCCTGCATGTGGACGCGTATCTGGTTCTTTCGCCCTGTTTCAAGATGCAGTTCGACAAGTGAATATCCGTTGGCCCGCTTGATAGTGCGGTAGTGCGTGATGGCCTCCTTTCCGCCGTCATCCGATGGACTGGAGTAAACATACAGTGTTCGGTCCGTTAGCCAGGAGCGGACGATACCGCTGTCTTTTTCCATTTCACCTGTCACGACGGCTACGTAACGGCGGTCAAACACAATCTGATGCCAATTGTCGCGCAGTGTATGCTGCGTCTTTTCATCTTTGGCAAACATCATCAGTCCGGAAGTGTCACGGTCGAGGCGGTGTACTACGTAGACGCGGTTGTTACGTCCCGAACGCTTCAGATATTCGTTCAGGATGGTACAGGCGGTACGCTCCTTCTGCCGTTCGGTACTGACCGAGAGCAGCCCTTGCATTTTCTCTACAACGATGAGATAGGCGTCTTCGTAGACAATTTTCAGCAGCTTGTGGTGGAACTCGCGGTTGCCCTTGTCGCGGCTGATTTGTACCTTCATTCCGGGCTGCAGGGGAAAATTATATTGGGTGGTGATGACGTTGTCTACAAACACAATACGTTTGCTCAGGAGCGATTTCAGCTTGGTACGGCTTGCCTGAGGCATCTTGGCTGCCAGAAATTCCATCAGTTCCATCGGCTCTTTGACAAAGTAATCCGTATATTGGGCACGAGCCCTTGCAGTTATTTTTTCTTTTGACACGTGAAGAGATTTTTATTAGTTTTCAGTTGCAGATTGTTCTTTCAGTTCAAGCAGTACAACATTTTCCACATGGTGTGTATGGGGAAACATATCAACGGGTTGTATGGCTTTGACGCGGTACTTCACATCCAGCAGTTGCAGGTCACGGGCTTGTGTAGCGGGGTTACAGCTGACATAGACAATGCGTTGGGGTTGTGCTTCCAGAATAACGTTGATGACGTCGGGATGCATGCCTGCGCGGGGTGGGTCAGTGATGATGACATCGGGCCGTCCGTACTGGCTGATAAAGTCCTGTGTCAGGATATCTTTCATGTCGCCGGCAAAGAAGAGTGTATTGTCGATGCCGTTGATTTCTGAATTTACTTTCGCATCTTCGATAGCTTCGGGCACGTACTCGATACCGATGACTTGGCGTGCCTGTCGGGATACAAAGTTTGCAATGGTTCCTGTGCCTGTATAAAGATCGTACACCAGTTCGTTACCGGTTAGTCCAGCAAAGTCGCGTGCTACCTTGTACAGTTTATAGGCTTGTTCTGAATTCGTTTGGTAGAACGATTTGGGCCCCACTTTGAAGCGCAGTCCTTCCATCTCTTCGAAGATATGATCCTTGCCCTTGAATGTTTGCACATCGAGGTCGGTAATCGTGTCGTTCACCTTATTGTTTACTATATATAATAAGGAAGTGATTTCGGGGAACGAGTCGGCCACATATTGAAGCATCGCTTTGAACTGTGCCATTTCCTCGTCGCGTTCGATGCGGCATACCAGGATAACCATCAGTTCACCCGTCGACGAGGTGCGAATGATGAGATTGCGTAACATACCTTCGTGGGTGCGGATGTTGTTGAAGGTATAGTTATGTTCGTATGCGTAGTCGCGGATGGCGTTGCGGATGCGGTTGGATATATCGTCCTGGAGCCAGCACTTCTCGATGGCCAGCACCTTGTCAAACGAGTTGGGGATGTGGAATCCCACGGCGTTCATTTGTTCGTACACCACGTCCTGCTCTACCTCTTTAGTTGTAAGCCAACGTTTGTTGGAAAACGTATATTCCAGTTTGTTGCGGTAGAATTCAGTCTTGTCCGAACCTAAGATAGGAGAAACTTCCGGTAATTCTACTTTTCCGATGCGTGTCAGGTTGTCGGTTACTTGTTTTTGTTTATACCTGATTTGTTCGGCATAAGGAAGCACTTGCCATTTGCATCCGCCGCATACGCCGTAGTGCTGGCAGAATGGGACGGCTCTTTGGGGAGAATATTCGTGGAATTTTACCGCTTCTGCTTCGGCGTAGTGATGTTTCTTTCTTTTGATTTGTAAGTCGACTATATCTCCAGGTACGACATAAGGTACGAAGATAACCAGATCATTTACTTTTGCTATGGCTTTTCCTTCGGCAGCCACGTCTGTTATAGTTACCTTTTCCAGTAAGGGAAGTTCTTTTCTCTTTCTTGCCACTTTTACACCAGTCTAATAAATTCTGCCGCAAAAATAGCTATTTTTTGGTAAATATTGGCGTTTTGGAGAAAGAATAAAGATTGCAATGTCGAAATTGCATTTTTACCTAAAATTTCTGTGCAAAAAGTTTTATAGTATGTGAAATATATTTAGCTTTGTGCACATGAATTGAGAGAATCACATTCAAAACCTTTTTAATATTATGGATAAAAAAAGAGTTTATACCTTTGGAAATGGCCATGCGGAAGGCAAGGCCGACATGAGAAACCTGTTGGGCGGTAAGGGTGCAAACCTGGCCGAGATGAATCTGATTGGAGTGCCGGTACCTCCGGGATTTACCATTACAACAGAAGTTTGTACTGAGTACAACGAAATGGGACGCGACAAAGTAGTTGAATTGTTGAAAGAAGACGTTGAGAAAGCCATATCACATGTGGAGAGCCTGATGTCTTCCAAGTTCGGTGATGTAGAGAATCCGTTGCTGGTATCCGTACGTTCGGGCGCCCGTGCTTCCATGCCGGGTATGATGGACACGATTCTGAATCTGGGCTTGAATGACGAAGTTGTGGAAGGCCTGACCCGCAAGACTGGCAACGCGCGTTTCGCATGGGATTCCTACCGTCGTTTTGTACAGATGTATGGTGATGTTGTGTTGGGTATGAAACCGACCAACAAGGATGACATCGATCCGTTTGAAGCTATCATCGAGGACGTGAAGCACGCAAAAGGGGTGAAGCTGGATAATGAATTGGAAGTGGAAGATCTGAAAGAACTGGTGAAGCGTTTCAAGGTTGCAGTAAAAGAACGTACCGGACAAGACTTCCCGACTTGCGCATACGAGCAGTTGTGGGGCGCCATCTGTGCTGTGTTTGACTCTTGGATGAACGAACGTGCCATCCTCTACCGTAAAATGGAAGGCATACCCGATGAATGGGGTACGGCTGTTAATGTCCAGGCGATGGTCTTCGGTAACATGGGTGATACTTCAGCTACGGGTGTTTGCTTCAGTCGTGATGCCGCTACGGGTGAAGACCTGTTCAATGGTGAATACCTGATCAATGCACAAGGTGAAGATGTGGTAGCCGGTATCCGTACGCCGCAGCAGATTACCAAGATCGGATCACAACGTTGGGCCGAACTGGCAGGTATCAGCGAAGAAGAACGTGCTTCCAAGTATCCTTCCATGGAAGAGGCTATGCCTGAAATCTATAAAGAACTGGATGCTCTGCAGACGAAGCTTGAAAACCACTATCGCGACATGCAGGACATGGAGTTCACTGTACAGGAAGGCAAACTCTGGTTCCTCCAGACGCGTAACGGTAAGCGTACGGGTGCCGCTATGGTGAAGATTGCTATGGATTTGCTCCGTCAGGGTATGATCGACGAAAAGACAGCCTTGATGCGTTGCGAACCCAATAAACTTGACGAGTTGCTTCACCCAGTGTTTGATAAGTCTGCTTTGAAACAGGCTAAGGTGCTGACCCGTGGTTTGCCTGCTTCTCCGGGTGCTGCTTGTGGTCAGATTGTATTCTTTGCTGATGATGCGGCTGAATGGCGTGCTGCCGGTAAGCGAGTGGTGATGGTTCGTATCGAAACTTCTCCCGAAGATCTTGCTGGTATGGCTGTAGCCGAAGGTATCCTGACAGCCCGAGGAGGTATGACTTCGCATGCAGCAGTGGTGGCTCGTGGTATGGGTAAGTGCTGTGTATCAGGTGCAGGCGCACTGAATGTAGACTACAAAGCCCGCACAGTGGAAGTAGACGGTGTCGTTTTGAAAGAAGGTGACTTTATTTCGTTGAATGGAAGTACGGGTGAAGTATACAAAGGAAAGGTGGAAACGAAGGCTGCCGAGCTGTCCGGTGATTTTGCCGAACTGATGAAGCTGGCCGATAAATATGCAAAGTTGCAGGTACGTACAAATGCCGATACGCCTCATGATGCTACCGTGGCTCGTAGCTTTGGTGCTGTTGGTATCGGTTTGTGCCGTACGGAACACATGTTCTTCGAAGGCGAGAAGATCAAGGCTATGCGTGAAATGATTCTGGCTGAAGATGCTGAAGGCCGTCGTAAGGCGCTGCAGAAGATTCTGCCTTACCAGCAGGCCGACTTCAAGGGTATCTTCAAGGCAATGGCGGGTTATCCTGTCACTGTCCGTCTGCTCGACCCGCCTTTGCATGAGTTCGTACCCCACGATCTGAAGGGACAGCAGGAAATGGCTGAAGCAATGGGCGTTAGTCTGCAATACATCCAGCAGCGTGTTGAGGCTCTGTGCGAACACAACCCGATGTTGGGTCACCGCGGCTGCCGTCTGGGTAATACTTATCCTGAAATTACTCAGATGCAGACACGCGCTATCTTGGGCGCTGCTCTTGAACTGAAGAAGGAAGGTGTGGAGACACATCCCGAAATCATGGTGCCGTTGACCGGTATCCTCTACGAGTTCAAGGAACAAGAGAAAGTAATCCGTGCCGAGGCCGCAAAATTGTTTGAGGAAATGGGCGACAGCATCGAGTTCAAGGTAGGTACAATGATCGAAGTGCCGCGTGCAGCCCTGACTGCTAATCGCATCGCTTCGTCGGCCGAATTCTTCTCATTCGGTACGAATGACTTGACACAGATGACGTTCGGATACTCACGTGATGATATCGCTTCCTTCTTGCCGGTTTATCTGGAGAAGAAGATCTTGAAGGTAGACCCGTTCCAGGTACTCGACCAAAATGGTGTAGGCCAGTTGGTTCAGATGGCTACCGAGAAGGGTCGTGCCATCCGTCCGGATTTGAAGTGTGGTATCTGTGGTGAACATGGTGGTGAACCGTCGTCCGTGAAGTTCTGCCACAAGGTAGGCTTGAACTACGTGAGCTGCTCACCGTTCCGTGTGCCTATCGCGCGTCTGGCTGCGGCTCAAGCTGCCATTGAAGGATGACATTAGATAGATAATCATCAATAAATTAAGGGAATTCGCTCTAGGGGGTGAGTTCCCTTTTTGCTTTAAATATCGAAGTAGGGAGTGATTGTGTCATGCAGTGCTTCGTGAGGGTCTGACAAAGTGCTTTGTGAGGGTGTCATACAGTGCTTTGTGAGGGGCTGAGGAAGCACTGTGTTAGGGATTAAGAAAGCACTGTGTTAGGGAGTGAAAAACAGTGCTTTCGGCTTGTAAACTCGGCCTTTTGTCTGATAAAAGGCATTTTGGAGGTTGTGTCAGGATGTGTCTGTTTTTGACATACAAATGTTTTTCTTCTCTAAAACAAGGCTTTTCTCCACTTTTTTTATAATTTTGCAGCCTTAAAACAGGAGGTTTGGTTCGAAGTCTCTGAAGGATGCGTGACCGGCAGCCTCCAATAAGCAACGTTCAAAATAAAAACAAAAATAAAACCATGGGTAAATTTGCCGAACATTCAAAGTTTAATCTATCGGAAATCAACAAGGAAGTGTTGAAGAAATGGGATGAAAACCAGGTTTTCGCCAAGAGTATGACAGAACGTGAAGGATGTCCTTCCTTCGTATTCTTCGAAGGACCTCCCTCGGCCAACGGTATGCCGGGCATTCACCACGTCATAGCTCGTACCATCAAGGACATTTTCTGCCGTTACAAGACGATGAAGGGCTTCCAGGTGAAGCGCAAGGCCGGATGGGACACGCACGGACTCCCCGTAGAGCTGGGCGTGGAGAAGGCACTGGGCATCACGAAAGAAGATATCGGCAAGACCATCTCCGTGGCCGACTACAACGCCGCCTGCCGCAAGGACGTGATGAAGTTCACGAAGGAGTGGGAGGACCTGACGCACAAGATGGGCTACTGGGTGGACATGAAAGACCCTTATATCACTTATGACAACCGCTACATCGAGACCCTCTGGTGGCTGCTGAAGCAGCTCTACAAGAAGGGCCTGCTCTATAAAGGTTATACCATCCAGCCCTATTCGCCCGCCGCAGGTACGGGACTGAGCTCGCACGAGCTGAACCAGCCCGGCTGCTATCGCGACGTGAAGGACCTGACGGTGGTAGGCCAGTTCAAGATGAAGAATCCGAAGCCCGAAATGGCAGAGTGGGGTACACCTTACTTCATCGCCTGGACCACCACGCCCTGGACCTTGCCCAGCAACACGGCCCTCTGTGTCGGCCCTAAGATTGACTACGTGGCCGTGCAGACCTACAACGGCTATACGGGCGAGAAGATGACCGTCGTACTGGCCAAGGCTTTGCTCTATACGCACTTCAATAAAAAGGCTGAAGACGTTGCATTAGAGGACTATAAGCCCGGCGACAAGCTGATCCCCTTCAAGGTGGTAGGCGAGTACAAGGGTACGGACCTCGTAGGCATGGAGTACGAACAGCTCATCCCTTGGGTGAAGCCCACCGAGCTGGACAATGAAGGCAACTGGCAGGAAGCATCGGCCAAGGCGTTCCGCGTCATCCCCGGCGACTATGTAACGACCGAGGACGGTACGGGTATCGTACACATCGCCCCGACCTTCGGTGCCGACGACGCCAACGTGGCACGTGCGGCCGGCATCCCCTCGTTGTTCATGATCAACAAGCGCGGCGAGACCCGCCCCATGGTGGACCTCACGGGTAAGTTCTACCTGCTGGACGAGCTGGACGAGAAGTTTGTGGCCCAGTGCGTCGATACCGAGGCCTACAAAGAATACCAGGGCCGCTGGGTGAAGAATGCCTACGACCCGCAGTTCACCGTGGACGGCAAGTACGACGAGAAAGCCGCCCAGGCAGCCGAGTCGCTCGACTTCTACATCTGCATGATGATGAAAGCCGCCAACCAGGCCTTCAAGATAGAGAAGCATGTGCACAATTATCCGCACTGCTGGCGTACGGACAAGCCAGTGCTCTACTATCCGCTGGACAGCTGGTTCATCCGCAGCACTGCCTGCAAGGAGCGCATGATGGAGCTGAACAAGACCATCAACTGGAAGCCCGAGTCAACGGGTACGGGACGCTTCGGCAAGTGGCTCGAGAACCTGAATGACTGGAACCTGAGCCGTTCGCGCTACTGGGGTACGCCGCTGCCCATCTGGCGCACCGAGGACGGCACGGAAGAGAAGTGCATCGAATCCGTAGAAGAACTCTACAACGAAATAGAGAAGTCCGTGGCTGCCGGCCTCATGAAGAGCAATCCCTACAAGGACAAAGGCTTCGTGCCGGGTGAATATACGAAAGAGAACTATGACAAGATAGACCTGCACCGCCCCTACGTGGACGACATCATCCTCGTTTCAAAGGACGGCAAACCCATGAAGCGCGAGACCGACCTGATTGACGTTTGGTTCGACTCCGGCTCCATGCCCTATGCGCAGATACACTATCCGTTCGAGAACAAGGAGCTGCTGGACAGCCATCAGGTATATCCCGCCGACTTCATCGCCGAAGGCGTTGACCAGACGCGCGGCTGGTTCTTCACGCTCCATGCCATCGCCACGATGGTGTTCGACAGCGTTTCCTACAAGGCTGTCATCTCCAACGGTCTGGTGCTCGACAAGAACGGCAACAAGATGTCTAAGCGACTGGGCAATGCCGTCGATCCCTTCTCGACCATCGAGAAATACGGTTCCGACCCCTTGCGCTGGTACATGATTACCAACTCTTCGCCGTGGGACAACCTGAAGTTCGACGTCGAAGGTGTGGAGGAAGTGCGCCGCAAGTTCTTCGGTACCTTATATAATACGTATTCCTTCTTTGCCCTCTATGCCAACGTTGACGGCTTCGAGTACAAGGAAGCCGACGTGCCCATGGAGAAACGTCCCGAGATAGACCGCTGGATTCTGTCCCTGCTCAATACGCTGGTGAAGAACGTAGATGCCTGCTACAACGACTACGAACCCACCAAGGCCGGCCGTCTGATATCCGACTTCGTCAATGACAACCTGTCCAACTGGTATGTGCGCCTCAACCGCAAGCGCTTCTGGGGCGGCGGTATGACCGAAGACAAGCTATCGGCCTATCAGACCCTCTATACCTGCCTCGAGACGGTGGCCAAGCTGATGGCACCCATCGCGCCGTTCTATGCCGACATGCTCTACAGTGACCTGATTGCCGTGACCGGCCGCGATAAGGTGGTTTCTGTCCACCTCGCCCAGTTCCCCGTCTGCGACGAGACACTGGTCAACACCGAACTCGAAGCCCGCATGCAGGTGGCTCAGGACATCACGTCCATGGTACTGGCCCTGCGCCGCAAGGTGAACATCAAGGTACGCCAGCCGCTTCAGTGCATCATGATTCCTGTGGTGGACGAAGAGCAGCGTGCCCACATCGAAGCTGTGAAGACGCTCATCATGAACGAGGTGAACGTGAAAGAAATCAAGTTTGTCGACGGTGCCGCCGGCGTACTGGTGAAGAAAGTGAAGTGCGACTTCAAGAAGCTGGGTCCGAAGTTCGGCAAGCAGATGAAGGCCGTGGCTGCCGCTGTAGCAGAAATGTCACAGGAAGCTATCGCCGAGCTGGAAAAGAACGGCCGCTACACCTTCAATTTGGACGGTGCGGAAGCCGTAGTCGAGGCTGCTGACGTGGAAATCTTCAGCGAAGACATCCCTGGCTGGCTGGTAGCCAACGAAGGCCGACTGACTGTGGCACTGGAAGTTACCGTTACTGAAGCGCTGCGTCGTGAAGGTGTGGCCCGCGAGCTGGTAAACCGCATCCAGAACATCCGCAAGTCCAGCGGCTTTGAAATTACCGACAAAATAAATATTACATTGTCTAAAAATACGCAGACAGATGATGCGGTAAACGAATATAAAGACTATATTTGCAACCAGGTTCTGGCAACCTCGCTCACGTTGGCCGATGAAGTACAAGAAGGTACCGAATTGAACTTCGACGACTTCTCGCTCTTCGTGAAGGTTGAAAAGAACTGATAGAGATTGGAAAAGATAATTTAATACCGAAACAAACTAAACACATTACAATTATGGCAGAAAAGACAAGATACTCAGATGCAGAATTGGAAGAGTTTCGCGCCATTATTTTGGAAAAGTTGGAGTTGGCGCAACGTGACTACGATTTGCTGAAAGCCAGTCTGACCGGAGCCGACGGCAATGATACAGATGATACGTCTCCTACATATAAGGTATTGGAAGAAGGGGCCAATACGTTGTCCAAGGAAGAGACTACTCGCTTGGCTCAACGCCAGCTGAAGTTTATCCAAGGACTTCAGGCTGCTTTGGTGCGTATTGAAAACAAGACTTATGGTATTTGCCGTGAGACTGGTAAACTGATACCGAAGGAACGCCTGCGTGCTGTTCCTCATGCTACTTTGAGCATCGAAGCTAAGAATAGCGGTAAAAAGTAATTTGAAACATTAACAGGCTATGGGCTGCGCAAGGATCTGTGTCTTTGTGCTCCTATAGCTTGTGCTTTTTTGGAATGCATAAGGGAATGAAGAACTTTTGGACAAAAGGGCGGATAGCTTTGTCTGTGATATTCTCGGTATTGTTGGTAGACCAGTTGATAAAAGTGGCTGTAAAGACGGGAATGTATTGGCATGATAGCATTAATGCTATCGGCTGGCTATACGACAAATTGGGCATTCAAGCCGAACCTCCTACATGGTTTTATATATTCTTTACAGAAAACAACGGAATGGCTTTTGGAATGGAGATTGTCGGAAAGTTATTCTTGACTTCATTTCGCATTGTTGCAGTAGCTGTTATCGGGTGGTTCCTTTATAAATTTGTACAGCATAAGATGAAGACAGGCTTCATTGTATGTGTGTCATTGGTTTTGACGGGGGCCTTGGGCAATATTGTTGACAGTGTATTTTACGGCGTACTGTTTAGTGAAAGTACCAGTTACCAACTGGCTTCATTTCTGCCAGAGGGAGGAGGATATGCTCCTTTGTTTTACGGCAAGGTAGTAGATATGTTTTATTTCCCTATTATCGAAGCAAATTGGCCTTTATGGATGCCATTTGTCGGGGGAGATCATTTTATTTTTTTCAGTCCGATATTTAATTTCGCGGATGCTGCAATCAGTTGTGGCATTGTCGCCTTGTTGCTGTTCTATAGCAAATATTTGAATGAAGCTTATCATGAAGTGACAAAGAAAGAATGAAACGTAGCAATCAAATTCAACGGTGTGGTCTGTTCGTTTTCTTAGTCTGGACATTATTTTCGTGTCAGGTAAAACGTCCTGAAACGGTATTGTCGGATAAACAAATGGAGGACGTACTTTATGACTATCATATAGCCAAAGCATTGGGTGAAGCATTATCTTATAATGAGAATTATAAGCGTGTACTTTACGTGGAGTCTGTTTACAAGAAATACGGAATAACAGAAGCACAATTTGATTCATCAATGGTTTGGTATGCTAGAAATCCAGAAGTCTTAAGTAAGATTTATGAAAATATCAATGCACGGCTGAAAGCAGAAAAAGCAACTGTTGAGGATTTGTTGGCTTTGCGTGAAGGTAAGCCTCAAACTTCAGCTCCCGGTGATAGTGTGGATGTCTGGTTTGGACAGGAACTTTATCGGTTGTCAGGGATGCCGTTGAATAATAAAGTGACCTTTTCGCTGCCTGCAGACAGTAACTTTTTCGGTCGTGATACATTACGTTGGAATATCCGTTTTTTGTATCCTGACAAGGAGTTTGATAGTATTTCTGCTCCTATCATGTCCATGTCCCTCCATTATAAAAATGATAGTGTAATTAGTGCTTTTCGTAAGATTTTCACTACGGGTGATTATTCTATATCTTTACAAAGCGACACGATGGGAGAACTTAAAGAAGTGAACGGTTTTGTCTACTATTCTAGTTCGGAGAAAAAGTCTTTGTTGCTTGATAAGATTTCTCTCATGCGTTATCATAGTGCCGATTCTGTAGCTGTTGCAGTGACAGATACTTTGAAAGCTGCTGAAAAGGATACTTTGAATGTGAAAAAGGAACCGGAGAATATAGATAAGGACAGCTTGGAGTCGGATAAGTCGGATAAGAAAGAGCTGAATGCTGTACCTCGCATGCGACCTAAACCATCGTCTACGTTGGTTCAACCACAAAAACAGGAAGCTCGTCCTCGTTTGCAAAAAAGAAGGGTAAATTAGGTTGAAAGGATATGAGTGATGAAACGGTATGCTTCTCATTACCTGTATTTGCCAGGACATGGCTTTTTGTGGCATTATGTTGTGCAGATGCACAGAAATCGTGTGGAAGCTCTTTTCCCCATGTCTGACGAAATAGAAAGTACAGAATGGCAACCGGGGGTTATTGCTTTAGTTCCTTTGGAGGCAGATGTATCTGCGCTTTCGTTCAATTCTAAGGATATTCTTTCTGAAGTTCCTGTAGAAGTTGTGGAGCGTATGTCGTGTTTGGTGCCTGTCCTTTTGTTTCCTTTTGATTTTACAAGGATGGAGCCTGTCTCCGAAACTCGGCACAAACTACTGCAGTAGCGATGGCTACGTTGAGCGATTCCGAAGTTTCCCGTCCGGTCGGATAATTGGGGATATAGAGCCGACGGTTGATCAGGCTGCCTACTTCCGGACTGATACCGTTCCCCTCGTTGCCCATCACGATCAGACCGTTTTTCGAAAGCTTTTCTCCGTACATGTTCTCTCCATCCAGAAAGGTTCCGTATACTGGTATGTCCGTTTCTAAGTTTCGTATCAGGTCGGACAGGGGAGTGTAGTGTATTCTTACATGTGCAATGCCCCCCATAGTGGCCTGCATGGCTTTAGGATTGTAGATATCTGCTGTTTGGGGTGAGCAGAACACGTCCTCAATACCAAACCAGTCGGCCAGGCGTATGATGGTCCCCAGATTACCAGGATCCTGTATGTCATCCAGAGCCAGGCATAGAGAATGGCCGATAACCGACGGATCTGTCGGATATTCCGGTTGGTCGAATACAGCCAGTACTTGTTGCGGTGTTTTTAGCAGGCTGGCACGTGACAGCTCTTCTTCGTTTACTATCAATGTTTCACCAACATCGTTTAGTTGTAGTTCTTTATTGTTTATGAACCATTTGTCTGTTGCAGCCAGTAATCTGCAATGAAAATGTCCCAACAAGTCTCCTACGAGTTTGTGACCCTCAGCTAAAAATGCCTTTTCTGTTTTTCGGTTCTTTTTGAGTTCCAGGGAATGGATATATTTAATTTTGTTTTTGCTCAGTGCCATATTCTGCTTCTTTATCTTTTTCGCAAATGTACGTCATTATTTTCAGATAATCAAAACAATGTGCATCGTGAAGATATAAGTCGTATGTGTTGCTTTCAGGCCTTGTTTTGTAAACATGGACTTTAGCTCCGTAAAGTGGCACTTTAGCGCGCTAAAGAGGGACTTTACGAAGCTGAAGTAGTACTTTATTTTCTGGAACAAAAGATGGTATTCGGATGATGCTCTTTGGGGCCCATTTGTTTTTGCAAACCGAAAAAATAAGGTATATTTGTCGCAGTTTATATGTGTGTGCTGATATGAAGAAAGGCTTGTATTGTGTAATATCCGTTCTCGCTTTGTTGCTGTCGGTCTCTTGTTCGTCTACTAAGTATGTGCCCGATGGCTCTTATTTGCTGGACGAAGTGAGTATACATACGGATAATAAAGAGGTAAAGCCTTCCAGTCTTTCCATGTATGTACGACAGAATCCTAATGCCAAATGGTTTAGTTTGTTCAAGACTCAGCTGTATGTCTATAATTGGTCGGGTGCCGACAGTACTCGGTGGATAAACCGAGTGTTGCGTAAGGTTGGGGATGCTCCTGTGATTTATCGGAAAGAAGATGCGGATCGTACTCGTGAAGAGATGACCAAAGCTGTTCAGAATATGGGCTATATGGGAGCTTCTGTTGAGACGGAATGTCATGTGAAAAAGAAAAAGATACGGCTTGTCTATAACGTGACTACAGGAAAACCGTACATTGTGAGGACTATCCGTTATGATATTCCCGATGACAATATTCGCAATTTGATGCAGCTCGATTCGGCGGGTACCTATTTATCTGAAGGTATGCGTTTTGATGTGAATCAGCTGGATGCCGATCGGCAACGTATTACAAATAATTTGTTAGGGAATGGTTATTATAAATTCAATAAGGATTTTCTTTCTTATACTGCTGATACTGCACGCAATACTTATCTTGTGGATTTGACTCTTCACCTTTTGCCTTACAGGCAGCGGGGAGGAACGGGAAGCCAGCAGCATCGTCAATATACGATCGGAAAAGTAGGTTTTGTGACTGACTACAATGTGTTGCAGTCTTCCGCTAATAGTATTGAAGTGAATGATTCTCTTCATTACAACGGTCTTTCGTTTTATTATAAGGATAAGTTATATCTGAGGCCTCAACTTTTGGAGAATAATCTTCATATTTTGCCGGGTGATTTATATGATGAACGGAAGGTTCAGCGTACCTATTCTAATTTTGGTCGTTTGCAGGCATTGAAATATACCAATATCCGTTTTGTCGAAGAACGTGAGGACAGTACTCGTTTGGATGCCTATATCATGTTGACCAAAAGCAAACACAAGTCTGTTTCATTCGAGCTTGAAGGTACAAATTCAGCGGGTGACCTGGGTGCAGCGGCAGCAGTGTCTTTCCAGCATCGTAACTTGTTCAGAGGTTCCGAAGCTTTGATGCTTCGTTTTCGTGGAGCCTATGAGGCTATTTCACCCTTGAAAAGTGGATATAATCAAGAAAATTATATGGAACTGGTGGCTGAAGCGACAATCAATTTCCCTCGTTTCATGTTCCCTTTTTTAAGCAGAGATTTTAGACGTACAATTAGGGCAACTACTGAATTCGGATTGCAATACAATTATCAGATGCGTCCAGAGTTCACTCGTATTGTGGCATCAGGTAGTTGGAGCTATCGCTGGGGAATGCAACGGCAGCGTTCGCAACATCGCATAGATTTGCTTGATATCAATTACTTATATATGCCATGGATCGATCCTGCTTTTCGTGAAATCTATCTTGACAAGGAGCAGAATTATATATTGGCTTATAATTATGAAGACCGTTTTATTGTTCGTTCGGGTTATAGCTATACTTATAACAGTGCTGGCCAGGCATTGATGAATAATGCATTGTTGGGCAATTCTTATTCTGTGCGTATCAATATAGAATCTGCAGGTTCTTTACTGTATGGTTTGGCCAAGCTGACCGGGATGAAAAAAAATGAGTCAGGTGAATATACATTGTTAAATATTCCTTTTGCTCAATACATAAAAGGAGATATCGATTATGCGAAGAATTTTGTAATTGACAATCGTAATTCGTTAGCATTTCATGTAGGTGGAGGTATTGCCGTCCCTTATGGAAATGCTAGTGTTGTTCCATTTGAAAAACGATATTTTTCTGGAGGAGCTAATAGCGTACGTGGATGGTCTGTTCGAGAACTGGGGCCTGGTTCCTATGTTGGCGATAGAAACAATTTCTTAAATCAGTCGGGAGATATCAAACTGGATGCCAGTGTGGAATATCGTACGCATCTTTTTTGGAAACTGCATGGGGCATTGTTTGTTGATGCTGGTAATATTTGGACTTTGCATGAATATGAAAGCCAACCGGGGGGACAATTTAAATTTAATACTTTTTACAAGCAGATAGCTGTCGCTTATGGTATGGGAATCCGTTTGGATCTGGATTTTTTCGTTTTACGTTTTGATGCTGGTATGAAGGCTATCAATCCTGTTTACGAAAGTGGGCGGAATCGTTATCCTATTGTTCATCCAGATTTCAGTCGTGATTTTGCTTTTCACTTTGCGGTAGGTTATCCATTTTAAACAAATAAATATGAGACGATAAATGATGAAATATATTTTATTATTATGTGGACTGTTTGTCTACTTTGGGAATATCTCTGCCAAACTATTTGCAGTATCGGAAGATACTGTTCGTTTTATAAATCCTTTTGCTCATTCTATTACTTTTAGTGGCAATTTTGGCGAACTTCGTGCTAACCATTTTCATGGGGGGCTTGACTTTAAGACGGGAGGGGTAACAGGAAAGCCTGTACGTGCATTGGCTGACGGGTACATTTCACGTATCCGTGTAACACATGGATCAGGCTACGTGCTCGATGTCGTCTATAACAATGGCTATTCTACTATTAACCGTCACTTGGAAGCTTTCGTAGGCGATATTGCCCGGCGGGTGGAGGATTTGCAATATAAGCAGGAGAGCTGGGAAGTAGAGATTGTGCCTGAGGCAGGGGAATATCCCGTCAAGACAGGACAAATTATTGCTTATAGCGGCAATACAGGTTATTCGTTTGGACCTCATTTACATTTGGATGTTATCGAGACGGCCACGGACGACTATGTAGACCCGTTGCCTTTCTTTGCCGGACAGGTGAAGGATCACACGGCGCCGCGTGCACAGGTCATCATGCTCTTTCCGCAACGCGGACGGGGTGTGGTGAATGGCAAGACGACGAGACAAACTTTTGGTCTGAACCAGACGACGGTCATCACGGCTTGGGGTGAGATAGGAGCAGGTATCCGTGCCTATGATTACATGGACGGGGTGCATAACCGTTACGGCGTACATACGGTGATTCTCGAAGTGGATGGGCAGGAAGTTTTTCGTAGTGTAGTGGATCGTTTTGCCTACGATGAGAATCGCTACATTAACTCTTGGACTTATGGGCAATATATGAAGTCGTTCATCGACCCCGGTAATCGTCTCCGTCTGCTACATGCCTCGAATGGCAACCGTGGGTTGGTGACCATCGACGAGGAGCGGCCCTATCGCTTTGTCTATACGCTGCGCGACGCGCTGGGTAACGAGTCGAAGGTGCGCTTCACTGTGCAGGGCCGTCGGAGTGAGATTCCTGTGGTGGAACATCGCGAGAAGTATCATTTCCGTTGGGACAAGGTGAATTATCTGCAGGAACCTGGCCTCGAGCTGGTATTGCCCCGCGGCGTACTCTACGAAGATGCTTATCTGAATTATGCGGTTCGTGGCGATAGTGGTGACATAGCCTTTACCTATCAACTGAACGACCGCAACATTCCCTTGCACAAGGCATGCAATCTACGTATCGGATTGCGTCACCGTCCGTTGGCCGACAGCACGAAGTACTACGTGGCGAGTGTTAGTGCTAAAGGCAGTAAATACAACATGGGTGGTCACTACGTAAACGGCTACATGGAGGTGAAGGTGCGCGATCTGGCTACCTACACCGTGGCTATTGATACCGTTCCACCCATATTGACGCCTGTAGGGCAGGCCGGTTGGGGACGTACGGGACGTATCGTTTTTAAGGCAAAAGACGCACAGACAGGCATCGCCTCCTATCGTGGTACCATCGACGGAAAATATGCTCTCTTCGGCAAACCGAACTCTGTGAAGGGAGAGTTGGTGTGCCAACTTGACCCTCGTCGGGTGAAGAAAGGCGGTAGTCACGTGCTGGTGATGAGTGTCACTGACGGTTGCGGCAACGTCACTACACGTCAGTATCGCTTTGTGTGGTAAATACTTAATATTCAAATAATAAAAGTTATCGATTATGAAGATTAGAAGATTGACCCTTGCTGTCGTTTGTATGGCAGCAGCCGTAGCTGATACACTAGCTTGTACCAATCTTATTGTGGGCAAGAACGTGTCGGCCGACGGTTCGACCATCATTTCCTATTCGGCCGACTCCTATTCGCTGTTCGGCGAGTTGTATCACTACCCTGCTGGCATGCACAAGAAGGGAACGATGATCAATGTTTATGAGTGGGATACGGGTAAGTACCTGGGACAGATAGAACAGGCTCGTCAAACCTATAATGTAGTGGGCAACATGAACGAATTTCAGCTGACGATTGGAGAGACCACTTTCGGCGGGCGTCCCGAGTTGGTGGACACGACAGGTGTTATCGACTATGGTAGCTTGATTTATCTGGGCTTGCAACGTTCGCGTACGGCACGTGAGGCTATCAAGGTGATGACCGAGCTGGTGCAGGAGTATGGCTATTACAGCAGTGGCGAATCTTTCACCATTGCCGACCCCAATGAAGTGTGGATTATGGAGATGATAGGCAAGGGTCCCGGCGTACGTGGTGCCGTGTGGGTGGCTGTTCGTGTGCCAGATGATTGTATCTCGGCTCATGCCAACCAAAGCCGTATCCATCAGTTCGACATGAACGATAAGGAAAACTGCATGTATTCGCCTGATGTCATTTCTTTTGCTCGCGAGAAGGGCTACTTTAATGGGGTGAACAAGGACTTCAGCTTCTCCAAGGCCTATGCACCTCTTGATTTTGGTGCACGCCGCTATTGCGAGGCCCGCGTGTGGAGCTACTTCAACATGTTCACTGATCGCGGCGAGGAGTTTTTGCCCTATATCCAGGGTACGACCGATGAGCCGATGCCTCTTTATATAAAACCTAACCGCAAAATTTCCGTGCAAGATGTGAAGAACGCCATGCGCGACCACTACGAAGGCACGGCACTCGACATCACAAAGGATTTTGGTGCTGGTCCTTATCATACTCCCTACCGGCTCTCACCACTGGAGTTTGAAGTGAACGGACAGAAATACTTTAACGAGCGTCCCATCTCCACCCAGCAGAGCGGCTTCGTGTTCGTAGCACAGATGCGCGAAAACCTGCCCGATGCCGTGGGTGGCGTGCTGTGGTTCGGCCTGGACGATGCCAATATGACGGTGTTCACGCCTGTCTATTGTTGCGCTACTCGTGTACCTGAGTGCTACACACGTGTAGACGGTGCCGATTATATTACTTTCTCCTGGAAGTCTTCCTTCTGGATATACAACTGGGTGGCCAACATGGTATATCCGCGCTATGATCTGATGATGGATGATGTGCGGGCCGTGCAGAACGAAATCGAGACTACTTTCAACCAGGCACAGGAAGGTATCGAAGCTGTTGCTGTGAAATTGCTGGAAACCGATCCTGCCAAAGCCAAGGAATTCTTGACGAACTACACCGTGATGACGGCTCAGAGCACACACGACGCTTGGAAACGCCTTGGTGAATTCTTGATTGTTAAATATAATGACGGTGTGGTGAAGCGCGTAAAAGACGGTAAGTTTGAACGTAATTCCATCGGTCAACCGGCCGGTGTCATCCGTCCAGGCTATCCGAAAGAGTTTCTTGAAGAATATGTGAAACAAACAGGAGACCGATATAAAATTCCTGAATAATTTGTTTCTTCATTTTATCTGATTATCTTTGTCGGACAGTAAAACAGATAATGTATTAACCTATAAAATAATAGATTTATGGAAAATCAAGATTTGATTAAATTGGTTACTGAGAAAGCTCAAGAGTGGCTGGGACCGGCTTTTGATGCTGAGACTCAGGCCGAAGTGAAGAAAATGCTGGAAAATGACGATAAGACGGAGCTGATAGAAAGCTTCTATAAAGATCTGGAGTTTGGTACGGGTGGCTTGCGCGGTATTATGGGTGCCGGTAGCAATCGTATGAACATATATACTGTGGGTGCCGCTACGCAAGGTTTGGCCAACTACCTGAACAAGTGTTTTGCTGGTCAACCTATTTCTGTCGTTGTAGGTCATGACTGTCGTAACAACAGCCGTAAGTTTGCTGAAATCTCAGCCGACATTTTCTCGGCTAACGGTATTAAGGTCTATCTGTTCGATGATCTGCGTCCTACGCCTGAAGTGTCCTTCGCTATTCGTCATTTGGGTTGCCAGAGCGGTATCAATATCACGGCTAGCCACAATCCACGTGAGTATAACGGCTATAAGGCTTATTGGGACGACGGTGCACAAGTGCTGGCTCCGCACGATACCGCTATTATCGATGAGGTGAACAAGGTGAAGGTGGCCGACATCAAATTCAACGGCAATAAGGAACTTATCCAGATTATCGGCGAGGATGTGGACAAAGCATACTTGGAGAAGGTACATTCCATTTCTATCGACCCCGAAGTCATCAAGCGTCAGAAGGATCTGAGCATTGTTTATACGCCGCTCCACGGTGCTGGACGTGCGCTCATTCCCGCTTCATTGAAGCTGTGGGGTTTTGAAAATGTACATTGCGTGGAGTCACAGATGGTGAAAGACGGTAACTTCCCGACGGTTGTTTCGCCCAATCCCGAGAATGCTGAAGCACTGACGCTGGCCATTAAGCTGGCCAAGGAAATCGATGCCGACATCGTGATGGCCAGTGATCCTGATGCTGACCGTGTAGGCATGGCTTGCAAGGACGATAAGGGCGAGTGGGTGCTCATCAACGGTAATCAGACTTGTCTGCTCTTCCTTTACTATATCATCAAGAATCGTCTGGCTACGGGCAAAATGCAGCCGGGCGACTTTATTGTGAAGACCATCGTGACGACCGAACTTATTAAGGCTGTGGCTGACAAGAATCATGTCGAGATGCTCGACTGCTATACGGGCTTCAAATGGATTGCTCGTGAAATTCGCCTGCGCGAAGGCAAGCAGCAGTACATCGGTGGCGGTGAAGAAAGCTATGGTTTCCTGGCTGAAGACTTTGTGCGCGACAAGGATGCTGTTTCGGCCTGCTCGCTGCTGGCTGAAATCTGTGCTTGGGCCAAGGATCAGGGAAAGACGCTCTACGATGTGCTGATGGGTATCTATGTAGAATATGGTTTCTCGAAAGAAACTACCGTCAACGTGGTGAAACCGGGCAAGAGCGGCGCCGAAGAAATCAAGGCTATGATGGACAACTTCCGTGCTAATCCGCCGAAGGAAATCGGAGGATCGAAGGTGTGTGTAGTGAAGGACTACAAAACGCTTGAGATGACTGATGCTGCTGGCAAGATAAGCAAGCTCGACATGCCTGAATCATCGAACGTGCTCCAGTATTTCACGGAAGACGGTACGAAGATTTCTGTCCGTCCCTCAGGTACGGAACCGAAGATCAAGTTCTACATTGAGGTGAAGGGCGAAATGGGTTGCCCGAAGTGCTATGCCGGAGCTAATGCCGATGCTGAAGAAAAGGTGAAGGCAGTGCGTGCATCGCTGGGCATTTGAATGATATAGGTTTTTGACATCATAAATTCCTTCCGCTCCTGTTCTAGTTTGAATGTTGCAGCGGGAGGAATTTTTCTTTTTGTGGTATAATAGCATTTATGATAATGACAGAGAATAATTATAGACCTGTTGATACCCGTTATGAGGCAGGGATGAAATATCGTCGTGCAGGCCACAGCGGAATTCTGTTACCGGAAATCTCGCTTGGGTTATGGCATAATTTTGGCGATGTAGATACATTGTCTGAAAGCCGTCGTAAGCTACATTATGCTTTTGATTGTGGAATCACCCATTTTGATTTGGCTAATAATTATGGACCTTCTCCTGGCAGTGCAGAGGAAACGTTCGGATATGTGATGAAACATTCTTTTGCTTCGTATCGTGACGAATTGTTCATTTCTACCAAGGCAGGACACGACATGTGGCCTGGACCGTATGGTACATGGGGTTCGCGCAAATCTCTTATGGCGAGTCTTGATCAAAGTCTCCGCCGTATGAATCTTGATTATGTGGATATTTTCTATTCGCATCGTTTCGATCCGTATACGCCGCTTGAAGAAACAATGCAGACATTGGTGGATATTGTTCGTCAGGGAAAGGCTCTTTATGTAGGCATTTCCAAATATCCTTTGGAAGAGGCGCAGAAAGCTTATGATTATTTGAAAAGCCATGATGTCCATTGCCTGCTTTATCAGGGAAGATATAACCTTCTGGACAGAAAAGTGGAAGAAACAGGAATCTTAAAGCAAGCAGCGGAAAATGGTACTGGTTTTATAGCCTTTTCGCCATTGGCACAAGGATTGCTTTCGGGACGTTATCTTGATGGCATTCCTGCCACTTCGCGTATAGCTCGGGGCGGTTTTCTGAAGCAGGAGGCATTGACAGAAGATGTAATGCACAAAGTGAGAGCTTTGAATGAGGTCGCCCGGCGTCGTGGACAGACCTTAGCTGAAATGGCTTTAGCTTGGCTGTTAAAAGATGATTTGGTTACATCTGTAATTGTTGGCGTTAGCTCCGTAGAACAATTGGATGATAATTTTAAGGCCTTGCGTAATACAGCTTTTAGCGTTGAGGAACAGGAGGAAATTGAAAAAATACTCACTTCTGTTGCAAAGTGAGTATTTATGATAGCTTGCGCAATTGTTGCATAGATGAACTTCTGTTTTTCAATTTATGTAGCAATTGCGCAAACTTGTATAAGGTATAGAAGAGGTAGTTTTTCTGTTACTCGGTTCGTTTGCATGCATTTACTTGCAGAAACTCGTCAAACAGAGTTTTGTAGTTACCATGCACTAAAATATGATGATTACCTAATGGATTCTTTAGAAAATAACTTGCTGGAGAATCCAGTTTGATTCGTACTTGTGTACGACACATGTTGATATAATTGGTATTTTCGGTCAGTCTGCCGGTCGTTAGGTAATATTCATCCAGGCATTCTCCTCCACATTTCACGATTGTCACATCTCCCAAGGGAAGCAATCCTTGAATACCGATGCTCATGTCTGTTTCAAAGTGGCTGCGTAGAATGAATTGTTCAGTCTGCTTTA
>CAYQOV010000019.1:0-41069 GCA_964419245.1 uncultured Bacteroides sp.
ATTCGGGTAATCACAGGGAAACCGTATGTGGCCAGGATGACGAAGACAATGCCAAAAGACAAGACCATCCAAAACAGCAGACCACTGTCGGGTAATAACAATGACATAAATATTCGTTTATTTGTCAATCTGTAATGCCCGATCGTTAAAAACGATCAGACATATACAAATTGGAAGTTTTACAAATCAGATGAGGAATACCAACAAACATACAACTACAGCCAGAAGGGCAACACCCTCGATCAAAGCTGCAGCAATAATCATGTTCATACGGATATCGCCTGAAGCTTCCGGTTGACGAGCGATAGCTTCCATAGCCGAGCTTCCGATTCTACCAATACCTAAACTGGCACCAATTACAGCGAGGCCGGCACCCAGTGCAGCTCCCAGTTTTGTAACTCCAACACCTGCCGCAGCAGCTTGTAATAATACAGATAGTAACATAACTTTCTAATTTTTAAAGGGTTATTTTATTAATTGTTTTTCTTCTATTTTAACTTCTTCTTTGTGAGTATGTTCTTCTTGTGCCAGTCCTATAAATACAGCAGACAACATGGTGAAAACATAAGCTTGTATAAAGGCTACCAGTAATTCAAGGGCTTTCATGAACAGGTTAAATAAAACGGAAGCAACTGTTAGTGTTCCAATCAGTGCTGGTCCCACGCTGGCAGAAATAAATATCAATCCGGTCAGTACCAGCATTGCCACGTGTCCAGCTAACATATTGGCAAAAAGACGGATCATCAGTGCAAATGGCTTAGTGAAAATACCAAAGAATTCGATAAATGGCATCATCGGTACCGGTACTTTCAGCCACCATGGAACGTCTGGCCAGAAAATATCCTTCCAATAGGTTTTGGTTCCGAATAGATTGACTGCCAAAAAAGTGCAGAGTGCCAATACCATGGTAATGGCAATGTTTCCTGTCACGTTAGCACCACCAGGGAAGAAAGGTATCAACCCCATCAGATTATTGATGAAAATAAAAAAGAAAGCAGTCAAAAGGTAGGGAGCAAATTTTTTGTATTTGGGTCCTACGCAACTTTTGATGATGTCATCATTGACCATCATAATGAGCATTTCCATCAGTCCAACAAATCCTCCAGGAGCTGCACTGTCTTTTGGGTGTCTCTTATACCAGCGTGCTACATAAAGGATGATAAATGTTAGTAGTACACTGTTGATTAGTAACGCTAGAACAACTTTGGTAATCGAAATATCGAAAGGGCGGATTTCGTTACCGGCAGCATCATGTTCTATCAGTTTCCCTTCGTATGGACTACCGGCAGGGGCAATGGACAGTCCTTCGTAGCTGCCTTCATTTTCCTCTAAGCGTGCTGAAGAGAATATGTGCCATCCACTCGTTTGACTGTACACAATTACTGGTAGAGGAATGGTGAGATGAGTATCTCCCCATGATGTAATGTGCCATTCGTATGAGTCACCGATATGTCCGAATACAATTTCTTTAATATCGACTTTTTCTTCAGCCGGTTGTTCTGAGGAGGAGTCAGCTGACCAAGCGGAAGCAGGACATAGGAGCAATAATGCTGCCATGATGTACAATCCGGTCCATATTTTATACAATCGTTTCATCGTTTATTCTCTTTTTGTGATTTTTTGTTCGCTTCAAATGTGAAGAAGAACCAAGAATCATACGTTAGATATATCAAGTAGTTGGCGATGAACGTCAGCAGAAAAGCTTGTGCTTCTTCGCGGACTATCACGCAATAAAGTACCTTCAGAATGAATGAGGCAAGCATTCGCATTACACGGAGCAACATATATATTTGCAACAACTTGCCCGTCATCTTTTTGCGACTCCATTCCACTATGTTGATCATTAACCAACCGAATAGAAAGAAATAGGAGGGAATTAATGGATAACCGTTAAAATAATGGTGTGGATTAGTATTAAAATAGATCCATCCTCCTACTATTCCCAATAAGAAGGTTAATACCGCGGTTTGGATCAGGTAATTACGTTTTGTTTTGCTCACGTCCTCATTCGTTTTTTCAATGTATTTATAATAATGTACTCTATTAATTAATGCAGACGGAAACGTTGTTGTCATTCATCTCTACGAATCCTCCCATTACTTCTAAGTTTTGTGACGTACCGTCTGCCGTAACATACAGAATTTTTCCACGTGTGAGTGAAGAAACGATAGGAGCATGTTGTGGCAAAATGGTAAAAGAACCCATGACTCCTGGTAGAGTGACTTGATTCACTTCACCTTGAAAGAGTTTTTTTTCCGGTGATACGATAGTCAACTGTAATTTTTTCATTGCCTTTATTTGATATTTGGTTTATCGTCGGCAGTTAAATAAGCTACAGACAGATAATTACGTATTTATGATTTGGCCTGCTCTAACAGCTTTTTACCTTTTTCTATGGCTTCCTCGATAGTACCTACATTCAAGAAAGCTGGTTCGGGTAAGTAGTCAACCTCTCCATCCAAGATCATACGGAATCCCTTGATGGTGTCTTCGATATTCACCATGGTACCGGGGACGCCCGTAAACTGTTCGGCTACGGCAAACGGTTGCGAAAGGAATCGTTGGACACGACGTGCGCGATTAACCAATGTGCGGTCTTCATCCGATAACTCTTCCATACCTAAGATGGAGATGATATCCTGTAATTCCTTGTTTCGTTGCAATATCTGTTTTACCCGTTGGGCAACTTGATAATGCTCTTCGCCTACGATGTGTGGATCCAGAATACGTGAAGTAGATTCCAAAGGATCTACGGCTGGATAGATACCCAGTTCGGTAATTTTACGACTAAGCACTGTCGTTGCGTCCAAGTGAGTAAAGGTTGTAGCTGGAGCAGGGTCGGTCAAGTCATCGGCAGGTACATATACAGCCTGAACTGAAGTAATTGAACCGTTGCGTGTTGATGTAATTCGTTCTTGCATGGCTCCCATTTCAGTTGCCAATGTCGGTTGGTAGCCTACAGCTGAAGGCATACGACCTAACAAAGCTGAAACCTCGGAACCCGCCTGCGTGAAACGGAAGATATTATCAATAAAGAACAGGATATCGCGTGGTCCATCTGTTTCTGAACCCATATCACGGAATGATTCAGCGACAGTCAGACCGGAAAGGGCTACGGATTGACGTGCTCCAGGAGGTTCGTTCATCTGTCCGAATATTAGTGATACTTGAGATTTGGCTACTTCGTTGTAGTCTACTTTTGATAAATCCCAATTTCCTTCTTCCATGCTTTTCTTAAACTCGTCTCCATAACGTATTACGCCCGATTCAATCATTTCTCTTAGCAAATCATTACCTTCGCGCGTACGTTCACCTACACCGGCAAATACAGAAAAGCCGTGTTGTTTTTTAGCAATATTATTAATGAGTTCCTGAATAAGGACTGTCTTGCCTACACCAGCACCTCCAAACAAACCGATTTTTCCACCTTTGCTATAAGGCTCTAGTAAATCGATAACTTTAATACCCGTGTAAAGAACTTCTTGAGTTGTGGTTAAGTCTTCAAATTTGGGAGGTTCGCGATGAATGGGGTAAGCGCCTGTGCGGTCCAATTCTCGCATACCGTCAATAGAGTCGCCTACTACGTTCATCAATCGACCTTTGATTTGATCACCTACTGGCATTGTTATAGGACCACCCAAAGGTCGTACTTTCATGCCTCGTTGCAGACCGTCGGTGCTGTCCATCGCTACCGTACGAACGGTGTTTTCACCGATGTGTTGCTGTACCTCCACAATCAGGCGTTTGCCGTTGTGTCTCTTTATTTCGAGTGCATCATGAATGGCTGGAAGAACCGTTTCTGTTTCAGCTCCTTCGAAATATACATCAACCACAGGTCCGATGACCTGGGAAATATGTCCGACAATTTGTGACATAAGCTAATTCTTTATATATATAATCTAAATCTCATATCTCTATCGAAGGCAAGAAAAATATTGAATATTTATTCATATCTCTCTTACTTCACGTGCAAAAGTAGAAACAATTCGGCATGAGATGTACTTTTGCATAAGTTTTTTTTTAATGATTATATAATTTTGGACGTTTAAGGTTCCTTTTTGAACATTCGGTTTACATAGATGCAAGTATTGTTAACGTTTGTTTAAGCATATGTTCTCTCTTTCTTTCATGTTGTGAAACATAATAATGTTTGATTACTGGATGAAAATAAAGTGTTATTTTTACACTTAAAAAGGAGTTCGAATCAAATACCAGTTATTATGAAAAAACATTTTTTGTTAGTTGGAGCTGTAATTTGTTTATTATCAGCTTCTTGTGTTCAAAAATCTGATTTGACACTTTCTGGATTAAATCCTATGGCTTATCAGACAATAGTGAATGATGCCCAGACCAATTTGTATAAACTGAAAAATCAAAGGGGAATGGAGGTCTGTGTGACAAATTTTGGAGGGCGTATAGTTTCTGTTATGGTCCCAGATAAAAAAGGGGAAATGAGGGATGTGGTTTTAGGCTTTGACAGTATTGCTGACTATATTCATATTCCGAGTGATTTTGGTGCGTCTATTGGGCGCTATGCCAATCGTATAAACCAAGGACGTTTGGTCTTGGATGGAGATACGATTCAATTACCGCAAAATAATTTTGGCCATTGTTTACATGGAGGTCCTAAGGGATGGCAATATCAAGTGTATGACGCTAACCAAATTGATGATACTACACTGGAGTTGACAATTGTTTCGCCAGACGGTGATGAGAACTTTCCTGGAAATGTAACAGCCAAGGTTATCTATAAACTTACGGATGACAATGCTATTGATATCAAATACAGTGCAACGACCGATAAGAAAACGGTGATTAACATGACTAACCATTCATATTTCAATTTGTCTGGAGATCCATCCAAGGCTGCTACTGACCATATTCTATATATAAATGCAGATACTTATACTCCTGTGGACAGTACATTTATGACAACTGGAGAGATTCTGCCTGTAAAAGATACGCCAATGGATTTTACTGTTCCTAAAGTTATAGGAAAGGATATTAGCAATTATGATTTTGTTCAATTGAAGAATGGCAATGGATATGATCATAATTGGGTATTGAATACTAAAGGTGATTTGACGCAGGTCGCTGCTCGTTTGACGTCTCCTGAAACAGGAATAACTTTGGAGGTATATACTAATGAACCTGGAATCCAAGTGTATACCGGTAATTTCCTGGATGGGACAGTGAAAGGTAAAAAAGGAATTGTCTATAATCAACGGGCATCTGTTTGTCTGGAAACTCAGCATTATCCTGATAGTCCCAATAAAGCTGAATGGCCATCTGTGATTCTAGAACCGGGACAAACATATAACAGTGAATGTATCTTTAAATTCGGTATCGAAAAATAACCTTAAAAATAGTGCTAACTAGAAAAATAGAAATATATGAATTGGAATACAAATGAATTTATCTGGCTCGACTGGGTGGTACTTGCTGTAGGAGTCGTAGCTATAGTCTGGGCAATTTATCGTGCCATAAAGAAAGATAAGGAAAAAATGAAAGGTGCCGATAGTCAGGATTATCTGTTCGGAAAAGGCGAACCTTGGTATATCATTGGTGCGGCTATCTTTGCTGCCAACATTGGTTCTGAACACTTGGTAGGTCTTGCAGGAACTGGAGCCAAAGATGGTGTAGGAATGGCTCATTGGGAAATGCAGGGATGGATGATTCTGATTTTGGGATGGCTGTTTGTTCCTTTCTATCAACTGCTGAACAACAAGATGGGTAAGATTATCACTATGCCTGATTTCTTGAAATTTCGTTATACTCAACGTACGGGCTCGTGGTTGTCTATCATCACTTTGATAGCCTATGTGTTGACTAAGGTTTCTGTTACAGCTTTTACCGGTGGCATTTTCTTTGAGTATTTGCTTGGCTTACCTTTTTGGTATGGTGCTATTGGCTTGATTGCTGTTACGGCTGTATTCACGGTTTTCGGTGGTATGAAGGGTGTAATGACACTGTCTGCCATTCAGACTCCGATTTTGATTATCGGTTCTTTCCTGGTATTGTTTTTGGGACTGAGCATGTTGGGTGACGGTAGTATCAGCGAAGGCTGGTCACAGATGATGGCTGTTTGTAACGCTGCTCACGACGGTTTTGGTACGACTCACATGTTCCATACCGATCCTGCAGATCCCATGTATCCGCAGTTTCCCGGATATGTAGTATTCCTCGGTGCTTCCATTATTGGATTCTGGTATTGGTGTACCGACCAACACATCGTACAACGTGTACTCGGACAGCAAAAGGGTGAATCGGACGATGTCGTGATGAAACGTGCTCGTCGTGGTTCTATTGCTGCTGGTTATTTCAAACTGTTACCAGTATTCATGTTCTTGATTCCCGGTATGGTTGCTTATGCGCTTGCTCAAAAGACTGGTAGTGGCATTGTGATGGATATTACCAACGCTCACGATACAGACGGTGCTTTTGCCATGATGGTGAAAAATATTTTGCCTGCCGGTATTAAGGGAATTGTGACTATCGGTTTCATCTGTGCTCTTGTTGCGTCGCTGGCTGCTTTCTTCAACAGTTGTGCTACGCTATTTACAGAAGACTTTTACAAACCGATGAAGAAAGGCATGAGCGAAAGCCATTACGTACTGGTAGGGCGTATTGCTACAGTAGTAGTCGTATTGCTGGGCCTGGCCTGGATGCCTATCATGATGAATATGGGAAATCTTTATTCATACCTGCAGGACATCCAGTCACTGATTGCACCCGCAATGGTTGCTGTCTTTACGCTGGGTATCTTCTCAAAGCGTATCACGCCGAAAGCAGGCGAATGGGGACTCATCGGTGGTTTCCTTATTGGTATGGTTCGTCTGCTTACTAATGTCATCACAGATTCGGGTAAGGCCGTAATGGATGGTGCTTTCTGGGAATGCACTACTTGGTTCTGGCAGACCAATTGGCTTATTTTCGAAGTCTGGTTGCTTGTATTTTTGATTGTTTTGATGGTTGTTGTATCCTGCTTTACGCCGAAACCTTCTGCCCAGCAGATTGAAGCCATTACTTTCACTGGCAGTTATAAACAACTCATCCGTGAGAGTTGGAATAAATGGGACGTTATTGCTTCATTGGGTGTCGTGTTGCTTTGTGCCCTGTTCTATGCTTATTTCTGGTAATTGTATTTAATGTTTCTTGAATGACAACATATTATAATATTAATCCGAAGTTCTATATTTCGGTAGACTGCATTATTTTCGGTTTCAGCAAAGGAGAACTGAGCCTTCTCCTGTTGAAACGAAACTTTGAACCGGCCAAAGGCGAGTGGTCGCTGATGGGCGGTTTTGTGCAGGAAAATGAAAGCGTGGACGATGCTGCCAAACGAGTCTTGGCTGAGTTGACAGGTTTGGAACAAGTCTATATAGAACAGGTTGGAGCGTTCGGTGCCATAGACCGCGATCCGGGAGGAAGAGTCATTTCCATTGCATATTATGCCTTGATCAATATCGATGAATACGACCGTGAACTGGTTCAACAGCATAATGCTTTCTGGATTGGAATCAATGACTTGCCTCCTTTGATATTCGACCATTTGGAGATGGTTCAGAAAGCACGTGCTATGATGCAGAAGAAAGCATCTACGGAGCCTATCGGCTTCAATCTGCTTCCCAAGCTCTTTATCCTGTCACAATTGCAAAGTCTGTATGAAGCTATTTATGGAGAGCCTATTGATAAACGCAATTTCCGTAAGCGGATTGCGGAGATGAACTACATTGAGAAGACGGACAAAAAAGACAAAACCGGCTCCAAACGTAGTGCGGCCCTGTATCAATTTAATGAGAACATTTATCGGAAAGCTCCTAAATTTAAATTATAAGTTAACGTTTAAGCGATATAATTATGCTAGAAGAACTGAAAGAAAAAGTATTCCGTGCCAACCTCGACCTGGTGAAGCACGGACTGGTCATCTTCACCTGGGGAAACGTGTCGGCCATCGACCGCGCAAGCGGGCTGGTGGTCATCAAGCCCAGTGGTGTAAGCTATGACGAGATGAAGGCCACGGACATGGTGGTGGTAGATCTCGACGGTAAGGTAGTGGAGGGGGACCTTCGCCCTTCTTCAGATACGCCGACCCACGTGGTGCTCTACAAGGCTTTTCCCGAAATCGGTGGAGTGGTGCACACACACTCTACCTATGCCACTGCCTGGGCACAGGCCGGATGCGATATACCTAACATCGGCACGACGCACGCCGACTACTTCCACGACGCCATTCCCTGCACGGCCGACATGACCGAGGCCGAAGTGAAGGGCGAGTATGAGCTGGAGACGGGCAACGTCATCGTGAAGCGTTTCGAAGGCCTGAACCCCGTGCACACACCAGGCGTGCTGGTCAAGAACCACGGTCCCTTTGCCTGGGGCAAGGATGCGCACGACGCTGTCCACAACGCCGTCGTCATGGAGCAGGTGGCCAAGATGGCTTCTATCGCCTACATGGTCAATCCTAACCTGACCATGAACCCGCTGCTCATCGAGAAGCACTTCAGCCGCAAGCACGGACCGAATGCCTACTACGGACAGAAGAAATGATATGAATAATCAACCAAAAAGAATCATAACCCAATAATTAATAAACATTGTACTATTATGAACGCATTTGATCAATATGAAGTATGGTTCGTCACAGGAGCACAGCTTCTGTACGGAGGAGACGCAGTCATCGCAGTTGATGCACACAGTAACGAGATGGTAAAAGGTCTGAACGAGTCGGGCAAGCTGCCTGTCAAGGTGGTATATAAAGGTACGGCCAACTCGTCCAAGGAAGTGGAAGCCGTGTTCAAGGCTGCCAACAACGAAGAACGCTGTATCGGTGTCATCACCTGGATGCACACCTTCTCGCCCGCCAAGATGTGGATTCACGGCTTGCAGCAGCTGAAGAAACCGTTGCTCCACCTGCACACGCAATACAACAAGGAAATTCCCTGGGATACGATGGACATGGACTTCATGAACCTCAACCAGAGTGCCCACGGCGACCGTGAGTTCGGCCATATCTGCACCCGCATGCGCATCCGCCGCAAAGTGGTGGTAGGCTACTGGAAGGAAGAGGAAACGCAGAAGAAGATTGCCGTGTGGATGCGCGTCTGCGCCGCTTGGGCCGACGCTCAGGACATGCTCATCATCCGCTTCGGCGACCAGATGAACAACGTGGCCGTGACCGACGGCGACAAGGTGGAGGCCGAGCAGCGTATGGGCTACCACGTGGACTACTGCCCCGTGAGCGAGCTGATGGAATATCACGCACAGGTGAAGGACGAGGACGTGAAGGCATTGGTGGACGAATACTTCCGCCTCTACGACCACGACGCCGAACTGGAAGACGGACGCACCGAAGCCTATCAGAAGGTTTGGAACTCCGCCAAGGCCGAACTTGCCCTGCGTGCCATCCTGAAGGCGAAGGGTGCTAAAGGTTTCACCACCAACTTCGACGACTTGGGCCAGACCGATGGCAGCTACTTCGACCAGATTCCGGGATTGGCATCTCAGCGCCTGATGGCCGAAGGCTACGGATTCGGTGCCGAAGGCGACTGGAAATCCGCCGCTCTCTACCGTACCGTATGGGTGATGAACCAGGGCCTGCCCACCGGCTGCTCCTTCCTCGAGGACTATACCCTGAACTTCGACGGCGAGAACAGCTCCATCCTTCAGGCCCACATGCTGGAGGTATGTCCGCTCATCGCTGCCAAGAAACCCCGTCTGGAAGTTCACTTCCTCGGCATCGGCATCCGCAAGAGCCAGACGGCGCGCCTCGTGTTCACGTCAAAGGTGGGTACCGGCTGCACCGCTACGGTCGTTGACCTGGGCAACCGCTTCCGCCTGATTGTAAACGACGTAGAGTGCATCGAACCGAAACCGCTGCCCAAGCTGCCCGTGGCTTCCGCCCTGTGGAAACCGATGCCTAACTTTGAGGTGGGTGCAGGTGCCTGGATTCTGGCCGGTGGTACACACCACTCTTGCTTCTCTTACGACCTCACAGCCGAATACTGGGAAGACTACGCCGAGATTGCAGGCATCGAGATGGTCCACATCAACAAGGACACCACCATCAGCGAGTTCAAGAAAGAGCTTCGCATGAACGAAGTGTACTACATGCTGAACAAGGCGCTTTGCTAAATCCGTAACCGAAGAAGAACTGGCACACGCAGATGTGCCGTTCTTCTTTTTTTGTTTCACCTTATATACAATACCATTCGTATGAAATCAGATCCCAAATCTACCATAGAAGCCGGACGCGCCATCCTTGGCATCGAGTTCGGCTCCACCCGCATCAAGGCGGTACTTATCGACGGGGAGAACAAGCCCATCGCACAGGGCAGCCACACGTGGGAGAACCAGCTCGTCGACGGCCTCTGGACCTATAGCCTCGACGCCGTGTGGAGCGGCCTGCAAGACTGCTACGCCGACCTGCAAGCCGACGTGAAGAAGCAGTACGGCACGGAGATAGAGACCCTCGCCGCCATCGGCGTCAGCGCCATGATGCACGGCTACATGGCCTTCGACAAGCAGCAGAACATCCTCGTGCCCTTCCGCACGTGGCGCAACACGAACACCGGCCCCGCCGCCGCCCGGCTGTCCGAGCTCTTTGTCTACAACATCCCCCTGCGCTGGAGCATCTCGCACCTCTACCAGGCCATCCTGAACGGCGAGGCCCATGTGCCCTCCATCGACTTCCTGACGACGCTGGCCGGATACGTCCACTGGCAGCTGACGGGCGAGCGCGTGCTGGGCATCGGCGACGCCTCCGGCATGCTGCCCATCGACCCCGAAACGAAGGACTATTCCGCTCCGATGGTGGAGAAGTTCGAGCAGCTGATTGCTCCGGGCTACGGCTGGAAGCTGCGCGACATCCTGCCCCGCGTCTTGATGGCCGGTGAGGACGCCGGACGCCTGACGGCCGAAGGTGCCCGCAAGCTCGACCCCACGGGACGGCTGAAGGCAGGCATCCCGCTCTGTCCGCCCGAAGGCGACGCAGGCACGGGCATGGTAGCCACCAACGCCGTGAAGCAGCGCACGGGCAACGTCTCCGCCGGAACGTCGTCGTTCTCCATGATTGTGCTGGAGAAGGAGCTTTCGCGTCCCTACGAGGCCATCGACATCGTGACCACGCCCGACGGAAGCCCCGTGGCGATGGTCCACTGCAACAACTGCACCTCCGACCTCAACGCCTGGGTCAACCTCTTCAAGGAATACCAGGAACTGATGGGCCTGCCCGTCGACATGAACGACATCTATGGCAAGCTCTACAACCACGCTCTCGAGGGCGACGCCGACTGCGGCGGCCTGATGGCCTACAACTACTTCTCCGGCGAACCCGTCACCGGACTGGCCGAAGGGCGTCCCCTGTTCGTGCGCTCGGCCACGGACAAGTTCAGCCTGGCCAACCTGATGCGTGCCCATCTCTACGCTTCCGTGGCCGTGCTGAAAATAGGCAACGACATCCTGTTCAACGACGAGAAAATCCGTGTGGACCGCATTACGGGTCACGGCGGCCTGTTCAAGACCAAGGGCGTGGGCCAGCGCATCCTGGCGGCAGCCATCAACTCGCCCATCTCCGTCATGGAGACGGCAGGCGAGGGGGGAGCCTGGGGCATCGCCCTGCTGGGTTCCTACCTGGTGAACAACGCCCGGGGCCTGTCGCTGCCCGATTTCCTGGACCGTCAGGTGTTTGCCGGCGACGCCGGTGTCGAGGTGGCGCCCGTGCCCGAAGACGTGGCCGGCTTCAACGCCTACATCGAGACCTACAAGGATTGCCTGCCTGTGGAAGCGTCAGCTGTCAGTTGCAAGAAATAGGCGAAGGCCTCGGACGGCCAGCCGACACCTGTCGGGAGCATTCCCGAGGCCTCGGACGGCCAGCCGACACCTGTCGGGAGCATTTCTACGGCCTCGGACAGCCAGCCGACACCTGTCGGGAGCATTCCCGAGGGCTCGGACAGTCAGCCGACACCTGTCGGGAGCATTTCCGAGGCCTCGGACAGTCAGCCGACACCTGTCGGGAGCATTCCCGAGGGCTCGGACAGCCAGCCGACATAGGTCGGGAGCATTTCTACGGCCTCGGACGGCCGGCCGACATAGGTCGGCTGGCTTTCCTTATCTATCAACAACTGTAGAACTCTATTTTTCATACTTAAAGATTACTATTCCATGACAAACAAACTCTTCTTCAGCAGCCTGCTGCTGACCGTCTCGCTGTCGCTTCCCGCACAGCGCAGCGCGACCCTTACCGTGGAGGCCGACCGCGGCACCCAAATCATTCCGAAAGAAATCTACGGCCAGTTTGCCGAACACCTGGGCACCTGCATCTACGGCGGCCTGTGGGTGGGCGAGGACTCGCCGATACCCAACATCCGGGGCTACCGCACCGACGTGTTCAACGCCCTGAAGGAGCTCCGCGTGCCCGTCCTGCGCTGGCCCGGCGGCTGCTTTGCCGACGAATACCACTGGATGGACGGCATCGGCCCCCGCGAGCAACGCCCCAAGATGGTGAACAACAACTGGGGCGGCACCATCGAGGACAACAGCTTCGGCACGCACGAATTCCTGAACCTCTGCGAGATGCTGGGCTGCGAGCCCTACGTCAGCGGAAACGTGGGCAGCGGCACGGTCGAGGAGCTGGCCAAGTGGGTGGAATACATGACCTCCGAGGGCGACTCGCCCATGGCACGCCTGCGCCAGCAGAACGGACGTGACAAGGCCTGGAAGGTGAAATACCTCGGCGTGGGCAACGAGAGCTGGGGATGCGGCGGCAGCATGCGCCCCGAATACTACGCCGACCTCTACCGGCGCTACTCCACCTACTGCCGCAACTACGACGGCAACCGCCTGTTCAAGATAGCCAGCGGCGCCAGCGACTACGACTACAACTGGACCGACGTCCTCATGAACCGCGTGGGCGGACGCATGCAGGGCCTCTCGCTCCACTACTACACCGTGGCAGGCTGGAGCGGCAGCAAGGGCTCGGCCACGCAGTTCACCGACGAGGACTACTACTGGACGCTGGGCAAATGCCGCGAGGTGGAGGACGTCATCCGTCGCCACTGCGCCATCATGGACAAGTATGACCCCAAGAAGCAGATAGCCCTGATGCTCGACGAGTGGGGCACGTGGTGGGACGAGGAGCCGGGCACCATTGCCGGACACCTCTACCAGCAGAACTCCCTGCGCGACGCCTTCGTGGCCTCCCTCTCGCTCGACATCTTCCACAAGTACACCGACCGCCTGAAGATGGCCAACATCGCCCAGGTGGTGAACGTCCTCCAGTCCATGATTCTGACGAAGGACGACCGCATGGTCTTGACGCCCACGTACTATGTCTTCAAGATGTACCGCGTGCACCAGGATGCCACTTATCTGCCGTTGGAACTAGACTGCGCCACTGTCGATGTGCGCGACGGCCGACGCCTGCCGCTGCTCAGCGCCACCGCCTCGCGCGACAAGGACGGGCGCGTGCATCTCTCGCTCTCCAACGTCGACCTGAATGAGGCGCAGGAAGTCACCGTCCGCCTCTCCGGCATCACGGCACGCAAGGCCGTGGGCGAAATCCTGACTTCCTCCGCCATCACGGACTATAATTCCTTCGAGGAACCCGACCGCGTGCGGCCCGTACCTTTCAAGGATGCCAGGATTGAGAAGGGCGTCCTCCACCTGACGCTCCCGCCGAAGTCCATCGTGACGCTGGAACTGCAATAAACGGGAGATTGAATACGCGGACGACGCGGACAGAAACGGATGAACACGGAATGATATGCTATGAATTATTTCTGTGTTCGTCCGCCTGTTCCGCGTCGTCCGCGTTCTATTTCATGCCCTCTGCTACCCCTGTACAATCATCAGCGAGAAGTAGGGGAAGCGCCGCGCGGCCACCACCGCCGCGTCGCACGTGTAGAACTCCGCCGCCGTACCTACGTTCTCGAAGTAGTGGTACGTGTACTCGGGATGCAGGGCCATGCAGCGGCGCACTTCGTCGGCGCATTGCGACAGCTTCATGATGACCACCGTTCCGCCGTCGCCTATTAGTCGTTCCAATTCCTGTGCTGTTGCCGTGCCGGGTAACACCGTGAGCCGCTGCTCCTGGCTGGCCGTGTGCAGCCCCGCCAGGGCTCCGGCGGCGATGAAGGCGGGGATGCCCGCCACGTGTTCCGCCGCCCGTCCGTCGGCCCGCAGCCGCTCGAATACGTAGTGCACGGACGAGTAGAAGCCCGCGTCGCCCTCCGCCACGATGCAGACGTGCAGCCCCTCGTCCTGCAGGGCGCGCGCTTCGGCATACACGCCGTCGTAGGCCTGGAGCGCCGCCTCGCGCCGTTTGCTCATGGGCAGCAGGAAGCGGCGGATGTGGCCGTCGTCCACGCCGAGCCGCCGCACGATGTCAGCCGCGCGCGAGGTGCGCTCTCCGTCGCGCCCCGCCGTTTCGGGGCAGAACACGATGTCGGCTGCCTGCAGGGCCTTCCAGCCCTGCAGGGTGATGAGTTCCGGGTCGCCGGGACCCAGAGAGATGAACAGGATGGGGTAGTGGTTCATAGTTTTTTCTTCTGTTGTTTCGTTTTTTTTGCGGTGGCAAAATTACAAAAAGAAATGCGGAAGGGGTGCGTGTCGCGGATGGTTTTTCAACCACAGATTACCCTGTCTGCGTATCCATTCCGTTTGCCCGTCGATAGGGAAGTTTCACACACGTAAGTTGCGATATTCCGCCGTTTCGGTTAACTTTGCACCTGATTTAAAAAAGACCTTACCGATGAACAGACTCCTCTTTGCCGGCCTGTTGCTGGCCGTCACCTGCTTTGCGGGCTCCTGCGGTTCCCGGTCGTCGAAGCCTTCGGCCGCCGATGGAATGCAGACCGACAGCGCCGCCATGGCCCCGACCGACTCTTCGTTACGGGTGACTCCCACCTATGCCGAAGGCTACACCATAGACTATCGTGCCGACGGCGTGCGCCTGCTGGACGTACACGACCCGCAGAACCCCGAGGCGCCGGGCTATCACTTTGCCCTTGTGCCCCGCGGTACGCATCCGGCCGACCTCCCCCGCGACTATACCCCGATAGAGATACCCGTGCGCAGCGTCATCTGCATGACGTCGCTCCAGCTGTCCAACTTCATCGCTCTGGATGCCTGCCCGCTGGTGACGGGTATCACCAGCACGCGCCACCTCTTCGACCCCACCATGAACCGCCAGCTGGCCGAGGGCCACACGGTGAAGATAGGCATCGAAGGCAACTTCGACGCCGAGGTGGTGATGAGTGTGGAACCCGACGTCATCTTCATCTCCCCCTTCAAGCGTGGCGGCTACGACGCCCTGCGCGACACGGACATCCCCCTCGTTCCCCATCTGGGCTACAAGGAGATGACGCCTCTGGGACAGGCGGAATGGGTGAAGCTGGTGGGCCTGTTCATCGGGCGCGAACGCGAAGCCAACGAACGCTTTGCCGCCATCGAGGCACGCTACAAGGAGCTTTGCCGCCTGGCCGCGGGCGTGGAGAAGCGTCCCGTGGTGTTCAGCGGCGAGCTGCGCGGAGGCAATTGGTATGCCGTGGGTGGCAGGAGCTTCCTGGCCCAACTGTTCCGCGACGCCGGGGCCGACTATTTCCTGAAGGACGACCCCCGTTCGGGCGGCGTGACACTGGACTTCGAGACCGTCTATAGCCGGGCCGACGAAGCCGACTTTTGGCGCATCGTCAACAGCTACGAGGGCACCTTCTCCTACGACGCCCTGAAGGCCACCGACGCGCGCTATGCCGACTTCCGCGCCTTCCGCGAGCGGGCGGTGGTCTATTGCAACATGCGCACCACGCCCTTCTACGAGAGCATGCCCATGCAGCCCGACGTGGTGCTGAAGGACCTGATACACGCCTTCCATCCCGACCTGCTGCCCCAGTATGAACCCACGTATTACGAACGACTGAAATAAGCGCCATGAACCATCGCCCGATACTCCCCCTGATGCTGCTGATGACCGTGCTCATCGCCCTGTTCTTCCTGCTGAACCTGCTGCTGGGCTCGGTGGACATTCCACTGCGCTCTGTGTGCCGCATCCTGGCAGGCGGGACGGACGAGCCGGTGGTGTGGCAGAACATCGTGTGGAAGTCGCGCGTGCCCCAGGCCCTGACGGCGCTGGTGGCGGGAGCGGGCCTGTCGGTCAGCGGCCTGCAGATGCAGACGGTGTTCCGCAATCCGCTGGCCGACCCTTCGGTGCTGGGCGTCAGCTCGGGTGCCAGCCTGGGCGTGGCGATGGTAGTGTTGCTGTCCGGTGCTGTCGGGGGCGTGGCCCTGAGCCGCCTGGGCTATCTGGGCGAAGTGGCGTTGTCGCTGGCCGCCATCGTGGGCGCCATGTCGGTGATGGCACTCATCGTTTATGTGTCGATGAAGGTGCGCGGCAACGTGACGCTGCTCATCATCGGCGTCATGATAGGCTACGTGGCCAACGCCGTCATCGGCGTGCTGAAGTTCTTCAGCGTCGAAGAGGATATCCGCGCCTACGTCATCTGGGGGCTGGGCAGCTTCGCCCGCGTTTCAGGCGATCAGATGCTACTGTTCGTGGGCATCATGGCCGTGCTGCTGCCGCTGTCGTTTCTGCTCATCAAGACCATGAACCTGCTGTTGCTGGGCAACAGCTATGCACGCAACCTGGGACTGAACATCCGGCGGGCCCGCCTGCTGGTCATTCTCTGCTCGGGCGTGCTGGTGGCCATCGTGACGGCCTACTGCGGTCCCATTATGTTCCTGGGCCTGGCCGTGCCTCATCTGTGCCGTGCCATCTTCCGCTCGTCGGACCACCGTGTGCTGATGCCTGCCACGCTGCTGACGGGTGCCGCTCTGGCTCTGGTGTGCAACCTCATTGCCCGTATGCCGGGCTTCGAGGGCGCCCTGCCGGTGAACTCGGTGACGGCACTCATTGGTGCGCCGGTCGTTGCTTCGGTGCTCTTCAGGCGCAGGAAAAGTGAGATAGACGAATAACTGAATATGAACCCTATAAAACAAAAGACCCTTTGAACGAACCAACCATCCATATCGAAAACCTCTCCATTGGCTATGCCTCGAAGCACAGCGTGAAGACGGTGGCGGCGGGCATCTCGGCCGACATTTGCGGCGGCGAACTGACCTGTCTGTTGGGAGCCAACGGAGTGGGGAAGTCCACCCTGCTGCGCACGCTCTCGGCCTTCCAGCCCAAACTGGACGGAAACATCTACGTGCAGGGCAAGGAGATTGATGCCTACACGGACAAGCAGCTGTCGCGCGTACTGAGCGTGGTGCTGACGGAGAAATGCGACATCCGTAACATGACCGCCACGGAGCTGGTGGGCTTGGGCCGCAGCCCCTACACCGGCTTCTGGGGAACCCTGTCGAAGGCAGACAAGGAGGTGGTGGCGTGCTCCATCGCCTTGGTGGGTATCGCACACCTGGCCGACCGCATGGTGGACACCCTGAGCGACGGCGAGCGCCAGAAGGTGATGATAGCCAAGGCCTTGGCACAGGAGACGCCCGTCATCTACCTGGACGAGCCGACGGCCTTCCTTGACTTTCCCAGTAAGGTGGAGATGATGCAGTTGCTCCACCGCCTGAGCCGTAGCACGGGCAAGACCATTTTCCTCTCCACCCACGACCTGGAGCTGGCCCTTCAAATAGCCGACAAAATCTGGCTGATGGACAAGACGAGCGGGGTGACCATCGGCACGCCCGAAGACCTGTCGCTGGACGGCAGCCTGAGCCGCTTTTTCGCCCGTAAGGGCATTGTGTTCGATCTGGAGACGGGCCTCTTCCGCGTGGACAACGAATACACTTCGCAAATCCGCCTCGCCGGACACGGACAACGCTACGCCATGGTGCGCAAGGCCTTGCAGCGCAACGGCATTCTGGCTAACCGCAACGTAGAGTCCGCTGTCTGCATTGAGACGGGCGATCTGCGGGGTGACGCTCCCTTCGTGCTTCACCGGGCGGACGGCACTATGGTCACTGTCCGCAGCATCGGCGAGTTGCTGGGCGTTATCCGGGAGGCGGACTTGTTACCTAACGGATAAAAAAAGATTATGAGATGTTGATACACCACCACACAGCCAAAGAAAACTACGAGCAGTTGACTACTGCCCCCATTGCGGGTGTCATCACCCGCCTGGCCATCCCCACCATCATCAGTATGTTGGTGACGGCTTTCTACAACATGGCCGACACGTATTTCGTCGGTAAGATTAATACGCAGTCCACAGCGGCGGTAGGCATCGTGTTCTCGCTGATGTCCATCATCCAGGCTGTCGGTTTCTTCTTCGGCCACGGGTCGGGTAACTACATCTCGCGCCGTCTGGGCGCCCGCGACGTAGCCAATGCGGAGAAGATGGCAGCCACGGGCTTTTTCATGGCCTTTTTCACGGGCTGTGTGTTGGCGGTGCTGGGGTTGCTATTCCTCACACCGCTGTCGCAGATTCTGGGCTCTACACCCACCATCTTGCCTTATACGGAACGCTACTTGGGTATTATTTTGACAGGTACGCCTTTCATGGCTTCATCGCTGGTGCTGAACAATCAGATACGCTTTCAGGGGAATGCCGCTTACGCTATGGTGGGCATCGTGAGCGGGGCGATCCTCAACGTGGTGCTCGACCCGCTATTCATCTTCGTCTGCGATATGGGCGTGGCGGGTGCTGCGCTGGCCACGGTCATTAGTCAGGTGTGCAGCTTTACGTTGTTGCTCTACATGGCTACGAAGGGGGGGAATATCCCCATCCGCTACCGCAACTTCACGCCGTCGCGGGCCTTCATCAGAGAGATTGTCGGCGGCGGCACGCCCTCGCTTGCCCGTCAGGGACTGGCCAGCCTGTCCACCATCCTGCTGAACTTGGCCGCCGGAGCGTATGGCGACGCTGCCATCGCAGGCATGTCCATCGTGTCACGCATTGGTATGTTCATCAATTCTTTCTTGATCGGTTTCGGGCAGGGTTTCCAGCCCCTCTGTGGCTTCTGCTACGGCGCAGGTCTTTATAGCCGTGTGCGTCAGGGTTTCTGGCTCTGTGTACGTATCGGCTTTATTTTCCTGACCTGCTGTGCTGTGTTGGGTTTCGGCTTTGCCGAAGAGGTGGTGGAGCTGTTCCGTAAGGGCGACCCCGCTGTGGTGGCCACAGGTGCTTCGGCCCTGCGCTGGCAGCTTGTCACCTATCCGCTGGGCACGTTCGTCATCATCAGCAACATGATGTTGCAGACTATCCGCAAATCCGTGCGTGCCACCATCCTTTCGTCTGCCCGTCAGGGCTTGTTCTTTGTGCCGTTTATCTTTATCCTTCCCCATTTCTTCGGGCTTCAGGGCGTGGAGATGTGTCAGGCCGTTTCCGACATCTGCACTTTCTTACTGGCCCTTCCGCTGACGTTTGGCGTATTGCTGGAGATGAAGCGGCAAGAAAATGGATTGAAAAGCTGATAGGATTATACGTATATTCGCCCATCTTCCGAAATCAGTAAAATGGTCAGTTCGCCGTGAGGTAAGAGAGGGGCACAGTGGTGGTGGCAGTGGTCAATGACGGTCTGCGTAAAGGTTGGCAAAAGCGAGGCTGGTATAAGATCCCATAATTCACGAGCCAAAGTGATGCCGTCGATGCGTGTGCAGACATCTTCACCGCAACCGACTTCACGAGCCATTGAAATGATGAAATCACGGTTCATCGTCACCTGGCGGCTGTGGGTATCCAGATGCCCTTCTGCCAGCTTGACAGCCTTACCTATCATAACACCCAGCGTAATGCGATGCACCTTCAGACTGTCGGCCAGTTTCAGCGTTTCGCCGATAAAGTTGCCGTAGTGTACGAAAGCCTGTGGTGGTAGTTCAGGATAATAGGCACGAACGAAACGTTCACTCTTGGCACCCGAATTGATGACGACACGTGGACTGCCTGTAGCGCGTGCCACTTCCATAGATTTGGCGATGGAGCGGATAAAAGCATCTGTTGAGAAGGGCTTCACAATACCCGACGTGCCAATAATCGAAATTCCTCCTTCAATGCCTAGGCGAGGGTTGAAAGTGCGGCGGGCAATTTCTTCACCACTCGGTACGGAAATGAGGACGTCTATCGAGACAGGATTGGCTCTCATAGGCAAGGATTGCAGCAAGTGACGGATGCTGTTTTCTATCATCCGACGTGGGGTAGCGTTAATGGCAGCTTGTCCCACCTCAATTCCCAAACCTGGTAACGTAACACGACCCACTCCGCAACCGCCATCGATGTGAATGGATAGAGGAGTGGTAGAAGTGGCAGCGGACGACAGGTGCAACGTGACGCGGGCTTCTATCGTCATGCCGTTGGTAATATCCGGATCATCTCCTGCATCTTTTACAGTAAAAGCTGAAGCAATGACGGTCTTGCCGTCGGTAGATAAAATCCTTTCTGTCGGACGGGCAGGTATCGTCAGGATTTCGCCGTCTGGCAGAAGGACTGGAAATGTGTCGGGAGTATTATCGTCAAGGGCTTTCCAAACGGCAGCTACGGTGGCGGCTGTGGCACAGGTTCCGGTGGTAAGTCCCGTGTGTTGCGGGTAGAATTCGGGAAGCAGTTGTTCCACTTGCCGACGGAGTCCATGCCTCCCTGTTACGGTTATAAACGAAGGAGGAAGTAGCGGGCGTTGGATGGCAAACACTTGGATACCAAGGCTTGTTGCCACTTCAACCTTTTCTTTAAATCCTCCCGACAAGCCGCTTTCTTTCAATACGATAGCTTTGGGGTGAAGTTGCTCCATCACGATTCGTTCGTCTTCGCCTTCGTGGTAATAGCAGAGGCGTTCGCGAGGAAATCCTTGGCGGTCGGCCAACAGGCGTGAGCTGTCGCGGTCGAGGATGCGGCAGTGGCAGCGTATGTTTTCATCTTTCCATAGCGCAGCCAGGCGGGCAATGCTCTGTACGCCCGTAAGCAGGAGGAGAGAGGCCGGATGCGATTGCTGTATTTTCTTCACAGCTTCGTCGTAGCCGGCACACCAGATAACAGGACAGGCCGTACGTGGCGGATAGATGCGTTCAAGTCTGATCACAGGGATTTGCAGACGTTGCCCCACTGTAGCTACGTTGCGATGCAGTTCCTCAGCAAAAGGATGAGCGGCATCGACCAGTAGCCGGATTTCCTTTTGCCGGCAGAATAGCTCCATCGCTTCCGCATCCATGCCTCCTTGCAGGCGGATGCCGTGGTGTAGGGACACTTCCTGTTCATCTCCACGGGTGGAATAGTAGAACGGACTGCCCGATTCGTCCAGTGTGTTTGCTGCCAGTCGGCCTTCGGTGGTTCCTCCTAAAATAAGAATCATAATTCAATCCTTCCGATACAGATGTTTGAACTCATGCGCATAGAGGCGGGACAAGCCTTGGCGGTTGTCAATGGCTTCGCCCACTACTAGCAGGGTAGTCAGCGTCAGGTTGTTTTCTTTCACAATCTTGGCCAAATCTTTCAGCACACCGCGGTAGATTCGTTCGTCTTTCCACGTCAGATGGTAACAGGCGGCTACAGGCGTATCTTCGGGATATTCCTGCAACAGTTCGCTCTGCACTTGGTCTACGATACCCGCGCTGAGGAATATGCACATCGTACTTTGCGACCGCGCCATGAGGTGCAGCTTTTCCCGTTCGGGCATGGGTGTCCGTCCTTCGCCGCGGGTCAGGATGATACTCTGCACTTTTTCGGGAATGGTAAACTGTGATTTCAGGGCAGCGGCAGCGGCTTGGAAAGAAGAAATACCCGGCGTGATGTGATAACTCATCTGGTATTGGTCGAAATAGTTCATCTGTTCTTGTATGGCTCCATAGATACAAGGATCACCCGTGTGCAACCGGACAATGAAGCAACCGCGGTCATAGAATTCTTTCATCAGCGCGAACTGTTCCTCCAGATTCATGGAGGCAGAACTGCGGACTACGGCACCTGGTTTGGCACAATAGGTCAGTTCGCGGGGCACCAGACTGCCGGCATAGAGTATCAGATCGGCTTTTTCCAGCATCTGTCGTCCGCGTACGGATATCAGGTCGGGATCGCCCGGACCGGCTCCCACGATTTCGATATGGCCGCTGTCGGTCATTATTCCCTTTCCAATGGCTACGGCCAGGGTATAGTTACTGCCTTTCTGTTTGTTCAGTACCAGACACCCGCTTTCCGAAGCCAGCAGGGCTGCTGCTTCGCTGACGCTGGGCGTACCCATGTGTTTTTGTACTACTTCGCTCGGGGTAGGGACGTCTACCGCCTTCAGCTCGTCGGCTGTATAGAAGTGCACGGGGAACCGGGATTGCAGCTGTCCGACTACCGGCTCTTCACGTTTCTCACAGATGGTGGCAAAATCGGAAATTGCAGCGGGATGGATGTGTTGGCTGTACAGCGTTTCGTCCAGTTGCCGGATGACTTCCTCGACAGGTCCGGCGTTGTGTGCCAGTCCGATGCCTGCATGGAGTACCTGCGGAATGTAATAAAGAGCAGGGATTCCGGCAGTGTCGTAGCGGAAAGGCGTAATCAGCAAGACTAGTTCGTAAGGCTTCAAGTCGATGTCTTCGAAGCGTCCGTAACGGATGCTGACATGCGGTGGACAAGTCCGTTCCAAACGCTCCACACCCGGCACCCGTACACCGATGTACAGCAATGTGGGTACCTGTTTGACAAACAGGCTGATGAGTCGGTTCATTATGCGATGTCCTTCATCTGAATTTGGAGAAATCATGTTTTCACCTTTGGCAGCCAGAACTGTCCAGTTGTATTCAGTGCCCAGGGTATCGAGTGCCCATAGGCCGGTACGGTCACTTTGTGTAGTAATCACGGCTTCCGCTCCGATACATCCGGCCACACATCGGGCCAGCTCGTTTGCCCCGCCTACATGTCCCGACAGGACAGGAATGGCATATCGCCCCGTACTGTCTATACATACTACTGCAGGATCAGTATGCTTGTCTGCGATGAAAGGTGCTATACTCCGAACGCAAATTCCCAAGGCTCCGATGAAGATAAAGGCGTCATAGCGATGGAAATTTTCATTGAAGAAGTTCGCATAGCTTTCTACATTCAGGCAGGTATTGTCCTTGACCGTCGTACTGAGGATGACGGCTTGGGGAAATTCCGGCAACAGACGGTGTGCCAGCGGCAATCCTTCTTCGGAAATCAATATAATGGCTGTCTTTTTATCCATGTTTTCTGTTTCTATTATAAGGTAGCTTTCATTATTTCGATGGGATTGTAGTCATCCAACGCAATACGTGCTGATGGTTGCAGTTGCATACCCAGTTTTGCGGCTGCCTCGCGGAAGGCTTTCCCGCTTTCGGCAGATACGGAGTTGAAGACGATACATCCACCGGGCTGGAGAAGGTTCTTTATTCCTTCCATCATTTCGCCTAGTTTGCCTCCATGGCCACCGATAAATACGGCATCGGGAAGAGGTAAGGAGGGAAGGTCGGTTTGCAGAAAGTCTCCTGTCAGATGTTGTATGCCCGGAACGCCGAAGCGGCGACTGTTCACTTCCATTAGTTGTCTGCCTTCGGGACGTATTTCAAAAGAAACGACCGTCAGATGCGGAAACTGAAGGCGTGCTTCGATGGATACCGAACCCGTGCAGGAACCGATATCCCAAAACACACGTCGACTGTTCAGTTCGAGTGCACGGAGCGTAAGCAGCCGGATAGGGGCCTTAGTTATCATACGGGCACGTCCGTCCAAATGATCGAAAGCCTCGTCAGGAATACCGAAGGGACGTGGTGGGAGAGGAGTGTCAGCTTTCAAGATCAAGCAATTGGGGCGTTCAAAGCAGCTTCGGGCAGTCTCTTCAACCGTCATCCGGCGGATGCGTTCTTTGTCTGGGTTTCCCAGGTGTTCGCCTACATAGACCGTATATTGGCTGTAGCCATAGTCCAGCATGCGGCGGGCAATGGCGTCGGGAGTGTGTTCCCGGTCGGTCAGGATGCCGATTTGGGTGCTTCGTTCTATCAAGGCCCTGTCCAGTTCCTGCCAAGGGCGTCCGGTCAGCGATACGTTTCGCATGTCGCTGTAGGGGATTACCATCCTGTGTGCCAATGTCTGCAAGGAGTTGAAGGCAGGATAGAGTCGCAGGTGGGCTTCAGGCATCCGTTTACGGAGTGTGTTGGCAAAACCGAAAAACAGCGGATCTCCCGAAGCGAATACCACAATAGGATGTCCGTCGGCCTTGAAATGGGCCTTGTATTGTGCGAATACGTTGTCCAGCGGTATGTTGATGGTCATCCATGTGGCATCATCCGGCAGCAGGGAAGCTACAATCTCCCTGTGCCGTACACCGCCCGAGAAGTACCTTCCGTTTCGGATCAGTTCCTGTACTTCGGGAGGAAAGAAGGGTGAGGGACTGTCATCCAGTCCTATCAGGATGAAATTCTGTTCCATATTTATCTGTTTATACGTCTCGGCCGGGGCGCAGTTGCTCGGCATCGTTGTAGCAAAGGATGGCGTTGACCAGCGTAGCGGCCAGGTTGCTTCCTCCCTTGCGTCCTTCCACAATGATTTTGGGGATTTCTGTAAAAGGTTTCACCATGTGCTTGGATTCCTTTACGTGAACGAAACCTACAGGCGCTGCCACGATGCCTGCCGGACGGGCTTTCCCTTTGCGAATCAGGTCGCATAGCTCCATCAGGGCCGTCGGCGCGTTGCCGAAGACAAACAGGGCGTCAGGATGTTCTTCTACCGCGAGTCGGATGCCGGCCTGTGTACGGGTGATCTTTTTTTCAGCAGTCATTTCAGCCGAGTGCGGATCACTGAGATAACATTTCACTTCCACTCCCAGCCGTTGCAACGCTCCCTTGCGGATGCCGCTGGCGGCCATGGTTACATCGGTGACAATGGTTTTCACTTGTCCGTCAGCAATCTGTCTGTACAGCGTAGATACGGCATGGTTGTCGGTCCGCAGCAAGTCTTCCATTTCGAAATCGGCCGTGGTATGGATGGCGTGCAGCAGGGCCCATTTGTGGTCCAAGGGTATATCCTTGTTCTTCAGTTCGCTTTCGATAGTACGGAAACTGCGTATCATGATGTCCTGTCCGATGGAAGCTCCCGATTCCTCGTTTTCCCGATAGTATCCCCGTGGAGTAACAAAGCTGCCTTCCCATTCGTAAGACTGTGAGTTGCCGATAATGACGACTGTGAACATGTCTATCTGTTCAGGGTCAAATTCTTGTAAGGAGGTCACGTGTACTTCCTGTTCCGGTCTTCCGGCCTGGCGGACGTAGCCCACAGGTGTCTGGGGGGAACGGCCTTCCTGCAGGAATATTTCTTTCAGCCGATAGAGTTGCCAGTAGCGGCCTTCGCTTTTGGGATTATAGACAGCAGTGACAAAATCGGCCTGGGCAGCGGCTACGATTCGTTTCTCGATGCGTTCCCACGGAGTCATCAGGTCGCTGAGGGAAATGACGCAGAAGTCGTGGCCCACCGGTGCGCCCAGCAGGGAGGCTGCCTTCTGAAAGGCACTGATGCCGGGCAGGGATACGATTTCGACAGAGCTGCCCCGTTCGCGCTTCATTTCATAGATGAGCGGTGTCATGCCATAGATGCCTGCATCGCCCGAACTGATGACGCATACCGTCTTTCCCTGCTCAGCCAGTTCGAAAGCCTGTTCGGCCCGCACGCGTTCGCGTTTCATCCCTGTGTCGATGCAGGGTGTTTCCGGATGCAGGTAAGGAGTGATAAACTGAAAATAGTATTTGTAGCCTATCACGGCATCTGCTTCGTGCAGTGCAGCCTTGACGGCCGGGGTGATGTCTTGTTCGTTGCCCGGTCCGATGCCGGCAACGATTATTTTCGGTTGTTTCATTTCTTTGGATTTCATAATCTTTGGCAAAGATACGTTTTTTCGGCAAACTTTCCGGTCGTTACTGCTGTCTTTATCGCGGGTGGTTCAGTCTTGTCTCAATCTTTTCCGGCAGCATAGGCAGCTTTCTTTTCCATGATGCCTACACTGCGATGGTGCAGGCTGAAGCGGAGGTGTTCGATAAAGATGTCTTGGATTTCGGGTATTTGTCCTAGGCCTTCTTGGCGTATATTAACGGTATAGCCTTCCGCTTCCAGTTTTTCTTTCCATTTTGTGGCTATGTCGTTGCGGGCATGGTCACCTGCCACCAGCATGAAGGGTTGTAAGGTCACTTTTCTGGCTTTCGCAGTTTTCAGTTGTACCAGCAGGGTGTCGAAGGTCGGATAGCCTTCTATCGTGGCTACGTGGCAGTTTGAGTGTCCGGCGGCTTTCAGTATATGGTCCATTTGGCTGTAGACAGCTGTGCTTGGAGTATGAGTGCCGTGCCCTACGAGCACGAAATGCTCTGTTCCCTTTTTACCATCCGACATTGCTGCGCCCATGCGTCCGGTCAGGATATCGGCTACTTTCTGGCAATCGTCCACCGAATAGAGCAGGGGAGTACCCACCCGAATTTCTTTAAAGAAAGCCTGTACGCTTTCCACGTCGCGCCGAAGCGATTCCATTTCCACTCCGTCAATGATGTTGCTGCTCTGTACGACGACGTGTGTATAGCCTTCGGCCCTCAGGCGCAGAAGTGCTTCAAGCGGTGTGTCTTTCCGGATACCGCGTTGCTTGAGGCGGCGGATGACAATGCGCGATGTGTAGGCTTCGGTAAAGGTAAGTTCAGGAAACGCTTCCTGCGCTTTCCGGTTCAGGGCATCGATGGTGAGGGCACGTGTGTCGTCGTATGTCGTACCGAAATGTACCATCAGCAGGGTTGCTTTCTCGCCACTCTTCAGATTGGCAAGCAAGTCGCAAGGAACAAAACCGCCCTCTCCGTATGCGCGACAGAGGAGGGCGGTTTGACATAACAAAAGTAAAGTAAGGACTTTTCTCATGCAGGGGGCTGATTACTGGTTGCTCATTACGCGCAGGATGTCGAAGTAGAAGCTGGCATCCACCTCTGCTCCTTTTTCAACTTCTCCTGTTGCGATGTCGTAGACATAGATGCAGGATTCCTCACGGGTATTCACGCCTACATACGCTTTCCCGTCGACAACGGCCGTGCGTTGGGAGAAGCGGCCGGCATTGTAGGCTATTTCCTCACCGTTGTATTTCAGTCGTTCTCTTGTGCCGTCTGTCAGGTTCAGGATGGTGTAGTAGTGGCAGTAGGAGTCGATGTTGAGCTTACCGTCCTGCGGGTCACCGTCATCGTTGCGTGCGTAGGCCAGTGCCTTTCCGTTGCCCAGGTATTGGATGGTCAGCAACTTGCCGTCAGCGTTCGGATAACCGTCGTAAGTCGTATCAAACTGTGTCTCGCCCTTTTTGATGCGAAGCAGGTGGCCTATTTCCTTCTCGTTTTCGTCCGGAGTGAAAGTGGCCAGGTAAAGATTGTCATCCTCATCATACATCACGCTGTTCTGCATCAGTTCGCCGTAGGCACTGCCGGCTGTCTGTTGGGCTATATTGTTCGGTTCGTTGCTTTCCACCTTCATGGTAGCCGGGTCGATGATAGCCGTGTAGAAATAGGGCGTAGCCTTTCCGTTCCGTTTCGAAGTCTTGGCAAAGTAGAAATAATAAAGTTTCTTGTCGCTTTGGCGGTAGGTCAGGATACCCGATGTCGTGAGTACCGGATAGCCTTCGGGAGCAGTAATTTCACTCAGGGTGCCGCTGTCGATGATGCTCATATCGTCGGCGTTCAGCTTGGTCCAGATGATTTTGTCTGCATCGCCGTTGGCGGCCATGATGAGCAGTGTGTTGTCGTCCAGCCAGGCGTGTGTGTACGAGCGCGCCTTGAATGTATAGCCGTCGGCAAACGGACGTTGGCCAACAACGTTCAGGGCGTTTTTGCCGGTCGTGGGGTCATAGTTCACTTCCAGTTTCACAAAGCGGTCGGCCGGCTGGTAAGGCACTTCATAATAATATTTGCCTTTCACGATCGCCTCCATGGTGTAGGTGTTTCCATTGGATTCGAATTCGGAGCCGATTCCTTCGATCGTAATTTTGTCTGCATCGGCGCTCAGGTCGGATACACTTCTGACGATGGTTCCGTCGCCCTGGCTCATGCCGCCATGCTTGCCCACACTGAGGAAGAGGTCGAAGTGATAGTCCTTCGTCGTTTCTTCCGGATTATTGTTGCCTCCGTTTCCTTCGGTGGGATCGTCCGAACAGGCTGTGAAAGAAGTGGCCAGCAGGGCAGCCATACATACACTCTGTAAAAATTTGAATTTTTTCATGATGAAACAATTGGTTATTGGTTAAATTAGTTGATGAATAGTCTGAATTTGGCAAAAAAGGCCCGGCCCGGCTTTTGCAGCTTGTAGTTGTCGTAAGCCGTTTCGTCCAGCAGATTGGAGCATTCAAGCGACAGGCTGTAGGCATCATTTTTCCACGAGTAGGAGAGGACGGCATTGCAGATATGCTGCGTCGGTATGCGCGACTTGTTCTCGTACGAGCCATAGGCTTCCCACGTCAGGAAATACCAGTGCACCCATTGGTAGTTGCAGTTCAGTCGCAGGCGGCTGTCCGGCAGGCCTACGTTGTGGAACGTATAGCTTGCTTCGGCTCCGCCGAACAGCCAGGGACGGTTGGGCAGGCGGTTGTTGTAGGTGGCCGAAGGTTTTCCGTCGGTCTTGTATTGTTGCTGGTCGCGTGCGTCCTGAAAGCTCAGGTTGCCGGACAGTTGCAGTCTGTTCTGCCAGTCGTAGCGCACTTCCCCTTCCATGCCTTTGATGTGTACGGCCGGAACGTTCTGGTATTGCATCATGCCCTCCTTTTCGATTACCTGCACCTGGATGAAGTTGTCCACATTGCGCAGGAAACCGTTGGCTTCGTAGTACAACGTGTGCCCGGCAGCCGGACGCCAGGTTCCGAAGAAGCCCAGGTTGACGTTGTCGCTGCTTTCGGGCTCCAGTGCCACGTTGGCATAGACCGTCGTTCCGTTGCCCAGCAGTTCGCGGGCGATGGGCAGGCGTACGCTATGTTCGAAAGAGGCCTTTACGGCAAAAGGAGCGACAAGGGTGAAGCGGGTACCTGCGCCATATCCCCGGTAGTTCCGGGTGATGGAGCCCCGCACGTTGTTCGAGCCTGTCGTCGCGCCCGAGTCGGTCTGGCGGATGTTGGCATGGTTCACGTAGTCTTTCACGAAGAATGTGTTGTTCCACCGGTCGTCGAAGAACGACTGATAGTAGGAGAGGCCTGTGATATGCTTGGTCAGTATGTCGTTCGACGGTTCGAAGTCCGTATCCAGGTCGTCATAGCGGTCATTGCCCGTGCGGTTCATCGAGTAGTCCAGGTTGAAACCGTGGTGTGCGTTCAGCGCATAGTCGGCATTTGCGTGTACCAGGGTCATCGGGCGTTTGTAGTGGCGCATCGAGCGTTTGTTTCCCGTAATTTCGTTGCGTGAGCTCACGATGTAGCCTCCGTTCCAGTCATATTTCCGGTAGGCGGTATCTACCGTCAGCGAGTGGTCCCACGTGTGCGACAGCGAGGCGTTCAGCTGTAGTCCCTCCACCAGGAAGTCGCGTTTCCGGTAGCGTGCCGCCACGTTCCATGCGTCCGTCTGCCGTTCGGCCATGCCGTAGACCACCGTCTGCACGGAGCCGGTCTGCAGTTCCTTGTCCGTTTTCGAGTAGGAGCCCGAGACGAAGAAGGCGTCCGCCCACCACTTGTCGGCGAAACCTATTTCCAGCTGGCCCAGCAGGGAGAAATAGTCGTCATGGAAACGCTTGCGGTCGGCGTAGACGTAGGCGTCCGCCTCTTCGTCCCACACCTCCACGTCTTTCATCCGATAGTCGTTCTTCGAATAGTTGATGCCCACCGTAGGCCGCACGATGAGTCCCGTCCGCCGTTCTACCCACTGTGCGTTCAGGTCTGCCTTGTGCGTATGGAACGAGCCGATGCCGTAGGAAGCGTCCAGGTAGTTTTTCTTCTCCTGCTTCGTGACGATGTTGATGGCGCCGCCCAGCGCGTCGGTACCCAGGTGGGCAGGTACCACGCCTTTATAGACTTCTATGCGGTCGATGATGCCCACAGGCAGGTTGGCCAGCGACATGCCGCTGCCTTTGCTGTCCAGTGGCATACCGTCCAGGAAATAGCGCACCGAGTTGCCCAAAAGCCCGTTGACAGACAGGTCGAAGTCCGAACCCACGCCGCCCTCTTCGCGTACCTTGACGCCCGTCGTGCGGTCCATCAGGCTGTTCAGGTTGTTCAGCGAAGAGGCCAGTGCCTTCACGTCCAGCGCATTGACCGCAAATACGCCTTCCTTCAGCTTCTGCGTCTGGCTTTTGCCGTACACCTCTACCGTCCCCAGTCCCACGTTGCTTTCCTTCAGGCGGAAATCCTGGGTCACAGGTCCGTCGATGCGAAGCGGCATCTTCAGTGTCTCGTATCCCACGAACGACACCACCACCACATGCCTGCCCGGCGTCACCATCAGTTCGTAGCTTCCGTCCGTATGGCTGTAGCAGCCCGTGCTGCTGTTTTCGATGGCGATGGTGGCCTGTTCCACCGGATGGCCTTCGCGGTCGGTCACCTTGCCCGAAAGGCGCACTTTGACCTGGCCTATGGCCTCAAGGCTGCCTGCGGTCAGACACAGCAGTATCCCGACGAGCAGGAGGCAGGAGCGGATGTTTGTTTTTCCCATTTTCATATTCCTATTCAGTCTACGGGAAAACAGGGACAGAAGAAGTACAAAGAGAAACGGCCTTGCCTTCGCCTGTCCGCGACAGGGGGATGTCCGGCAAAGAAAGGTCCGACTCGATGTTTCACCGCCTTATTTCCCGAAAGCGTTAAAACGTTGACAGATTCTGGCAGATCTTCTGACTTGTCCCAATCCCTGGATGCCTTCCCATCCCTCCGTTGGTAGGGGACAGTGGCTTGGGGTTTTCCAAGGATTCTTCATGGCGGGGACTCACAGCAGCGGGTCTGTCCAGGACTTTCACCTGGTTCCCTTTTCATCGCGGCCTCCGAAGCGGGTGGAGGTGCGAAACCAAAACCGGCTGCAAAGATAGTCCTTTTTTCGAGTTCCGTCCCCATGTCGGCGGAAATATTTTGTGGCACTGCAATTATTTTATGAGATTGCTCTTTCAGAAACCTTTGAGTCCTTATCTTTGTAGTAATAGAAATACTTGCACAGAATATGGAACTGACACTGATGGAAGCTGCGCTCACCGGCAATCTGCGGCCGCAGGTGCTGGAATGTTGCGACAACGGTAGATGGCTGGTCGCTAACGAGCGGCTCGAACACGTGCTGCGGGCAAGCGGTTATGCCGAGATGGAAAGGCGCCTGTTGCAGGCCCTGCAGGGCATTTATGGGGTGACGTTCGAGCATGTTCTAAGTCCTATGGACCGTTTCATCGACGAGCCCCATCAGCCTTTGGGACTGACTGCCGAGGCTGCCGATCGCCGTCTGTTGCTGGACGATCCCCTCCCGACGTCGGACACGCCGCTCCTCTGTTTTTACCGACTTCTTTTTCAGGCCGAAGCCCGGTGGGTCAAGCTGCGCCTCCTGCAGGAATACGAAACGGTAATGTGGGACGAATCTGTCATGGACCGTGTCCGTTGCATGCTTCGTCGCATCACCTGCCTGGCGCGCATCCTGTCCGCAAGGAAGTCCGATGAAGCCTCTCTGTCCCATTCTGTCTGCCAGCTGATGTGCCACACCCTGACCACACTCTACGCTGAGCTCTCCCTGCTTTTCGACATTCAGCCCGATGCCGACGACGACCGCCCCTCCTGGCGCAGCCTGTGCTACCTTCTGTGGAACGCCTATCCCTGCGATGCCTGGATGGCGGCCTACGATGCCCTGGCCGATGTTGTCCGCTCCGAACGCAGCCTGTGTCTGGGGGCTTCGGCCAACGAGACCGAACGCCTTCTGATCCACCTGGTCGGATGTTTGCCCCGATTCTCCAGCGGCTCTGTTTACCTGCCCGTTTGTCGTGCGCTCGAGTCCTATATTTACCTTATGCGTCAGCCCTATTCGGTGATGCTCGACTTCGCCACCTTGCAGGACGAAGGATGGAACCACCGCTCTTTCCAGCAAACCTCTGCGAGGCTGGACGCCGCCTGGCGGCAGGAGCAAGATCCCCGTGCCATTTGTACTGCCATCGGCCGCCAGTTGCAGGAACTCTATTGGCTGCCCGTTCTGCCCGTAGCTTCCCGCAGCTTGCCGTCACTCATGCGCGACTGGCTACACCAGCAGCAGGCCGTCTACCGGTCGCAGGTGGGGAGTATTTTGTTGTCATCGGAAACGGAGGTAAAAGCACAGCCGTCTCGCGCAAATGTGAAGTCGATTATTTCCAAAGGAGAAATGATCAGCGAAGCATTGAAGGAATTGAAACTATTTGAAGGAGGAGGGAAAACAGGCCTCCTGATAATGTCTAAACAAGAGTTCGCCTTTCTAAACGAAGTTACGAAAAAGTTTCTGGATTTAAATTATTCAGAGGCTGGTTCCGGGAAAAAACAGATAGTCGAGTTGCCGTCCATCTCCCGTAAAATCACGTATCACGACTTGGATCAGGCAGATGTTTTCCATTGTTTCCATACAATTTATCAGCAGATGAAAGGGCGAGGGATGCAGGTGCGTGATTTCGCTTTATTCTTGCAGGCTGTCTTTACCAATTTTAAGGATACTGAGGTAGAAACTATATGTAAAAGCTTCTCCCGAAAACCCAAAACCTTACATGCCAAATAATTCGGCATGGCTTCCCATGCGGACAATCTCCACCACATTGCTTTCCTCGTCTATCCAGATGAGGAGGAAGTCGCTTTCAATGTGGCATTCCAGGCATCCTTGAAAATTACCCTTCAGTTCGTGTGCCCGATAGGTGGGTGGAAGCTGGATGTCGTTTACCAGCATACGCAGGACTTCATACAGTTTCCTCATTTTCTGAGGATCATTCCTGTATTTTTTCAAATCCTTTTTGGCTTTGGTGGTATAGCGAAGCTCTTTCATTCGATTTCATCTACCGATTTCATAAACGAACGAAAATCGCTCATGTCGAGGCTTCCGGCACTTTTCCCCGAGCGGGCCTCTTCGATGGCGGCACGTGTCTCTTCGTTAGGTTCATTATAAACCACCTTCATCAGTACGTTTTCCACATAATTGTTCAGGCTTCTGTGTTCTCGCCGTGCAGCTTCTTTCAGACGTTCTAGCAAATCTTCGTTCAGCCTGAAGGCTGTTTGTCTCTTTATGACGGTATCCATATACATGAGTTTTTATATCACAAATGTATAACAAATAGCTAACATATCCAACAAAATGGAGGAGAAATGTAAAAAACGAACGGATTTCGTTTCGTGCGGTTTCATGCGGTTTTTCTGTGGTAGAAAGAAAAAAACGCATTTTCATTTTGTTATCTATTTGATTTCCAATTTATAATCTCCCGATGTGTGTGGTGCGGAAAAACGGATAAAAACCGCACGTATCCGTCATTGAACCGCCTTATTCTTTTGCTGTCGCGATCTGGGAAATCCCGTTCGTGACTTCTGCTCCGGTCAGCCAGTACGGACGGAAGCCGAACAACGGCTGGCATCAAAAATTAATTATGGCAAAAGAACAAGAAAAGCTGCTGCAACTCCTCGTGCAGCTCCACCAGAAGGTAGACCGACTGGAATTCCTCCTTTCATCCACTTCCTACCCGGGGGGAAAGGGGGAAACGAAAGTGAAAAACGAAAAAACGGGTAGGGCAGACCCCCTGGCACAGTGGATGGACGGACAGGAACTGATGCAGGCACTCCACGTCAGCCCGCGCACCCTCGCCACCCTGCGGGCCAACGGCACCCTGCCGCACTCCCGCATCGGCGGAAAACTCTATTACAACCGGCGCGACGTGGCCGAACTCCTGCGCAACAACTACGTGATGTTTACGCTCAACGAACGCGGGCACATCCTGCCCGAAGAAAGGAGGAAGCCATGACAACACCCGCACACACTCCGGCCACGGCACAGACTGCATGGCCCGTCTTCTCGTTCTTCAAGGCGCCCGTCACAACCACCGTGCCCCATCGCACCGTCAACCTGCGGCAGATATACAACGCCATCCGCGGGCCCTACTACCAGCCACAGACCGAAGCCCTGCGCGCCCTCGTCAGTCTGCAGCGCGAGGGTCGGGCGGACAAGAACGAGCCCAAGCGATACAAAAGCCTGCACTTCGACTACGCCTGCTTCTCGGGCACCTTTGCCCGGCGCACCGACAGCGCCCTGCTGCAACACAGTTCGTTGCTCTGCCTCGACTTCGACCACGTAGACACCTGGTGTGCCGCCCGTTCGCCCCTGGCCGATACCCTCGACCATCCCGCCCCCGAAGCCATCCGGGGCGTCTACGGCCTGCGCTATGCCCTGCTGAACGACGACTATTTCGACACCCAGCTGCTCTTCCGAAGCCCCAGCGGCGACGGGCTGAAGTGGGTGGTCGAGATAGACCTCACCCAGGGCACCCATGCCCAGTATTTCGAAGCCTTGAGCCGCTACCTGCAGGCCACCTATGGCGTCAGCGTCGACCCGTCCGGACGAAACTTGTCGCGCGCCTGCTACCTTCCCCACGATCCGGACGCAGTAATCAACCCTAAATATTTGAACGAAGATGAAAAATAAAACATTTGACATACACCAATGGATTCCTGCCCGCACCGAACGCGAGGAAGTGGAAATCGTCTTGAAACGCATCGAAGCCAACCACATCGACCTCACCGCCAACTACGCTGACTGGTGTCGCCTGGGCTTCGCCTTTGCCCATGCTTTCGGCGAAGAAGGCCGCACGTTCTACCACCGTCTGTCGGCTTTCTATCCCGGTTATCAACCGCAGGAGATCGACCGCCAGTACGACGCCTGCCTCAAGTCGCGGGGCGAGGGCGTCACGCTGAAAACCTTCTTCCACATGGCCCGCACGGCCGGCATCGACATCCACACCGGCAGCGAACCCGTTCTTCCCGTTTCATCCCTTCCTACCACCGTAGGGAAGGCGGAAACGGAGGAAACCGCTGCGCCGCTGTCCAACGAACCTTTGCCCACCTTTTCCGGCGAAGTGAAAGGTCATCTGCCTGCACTGCTGTCCGACGTCGTCAGCCGTGCCCTCTCGTCCGAAGATGCCGACATGCTGTTGCTCGGCTCCCTGACCTGCCTGTCGGCCTGCCTGCCCGGCGTGAGTGGCGTTTATGGCGAACGTCGCGTCTATCCCAACCTGTTCCTGTTCGTGGCGGCACCCGCTTCGTCGGGCAAAGGCAGGCTCACCCTCTGCCAGCGGCTCGTGCTCCCCGTCCATCAGAGCCTGCGCCGCCTCTACATGCAAGAGTACGAAGTCTATCAGCAGGAACTGGCCCGCTATCAGACCGAAGGACGTAAGAATGGCGGCTTCCCGCCTCAGGAACCGCCTGTTCGCATGCTCATCCTGCCTGCCAACAGCAGTTCCACCGCCGTCTTCCAGACCCTGAACGACAACGGCGGCAGCGGGCTCATCTTCGAGACCGAAGGCGATACCCTGACACAAACCTTCCGCAGCGAGCACGGCAACTACAGCGACGGCCTGCGCAAAGCCTTCCACCACGAGAACATCTCCTACAACCGCCGTGCCAACCGCGAGTATGTCGACATCGCAGAGCCCCGCCTTTCCGTCGTCCTCAGCGGTACGCCCCGCCAGGTGCTCTCCCTCATCCCCGATGCCGAAAACGGCCTTGCCAGCCGTTTCCTTTTCTACGGCATCCGCATCCGTCCGCACTGGGCCGACGTCTTTGCCTGTAGCGAGGACGAGACGCTCGACGCCCGTTTCGACCGCCTGGGCCAGCGTTTCTTCCACTTCTACGAACGCCTGCAGCAGTCGGATGCCATCCGTTTCGTCTTCACCACCGAGCAGGGCATTCGTTTCAACGACTTCTTTGCCCACCGTCAAGACGAATACTACCGCCTGTTGGGCGAGTCCTTCGTTCCCAGCATTCGTCGCCTGGGGCTCATCACCTATCGCGTGGCCATGATCCTGAGTACCCTGCGGCTGATGGAACTCAGCCCCGACGAAGTCTTTCCGTCCCTCCTGACCTGCTCGGACACCGATTTCGACACGGCGCTTCGGATGGCCACCGTCCTGCTAGCCCACAGTGCCCGCATCCACACCCAGCTGATGCCCACCCGTTTGCCGTCGGACATGAGTGATGCTGCCCAGCTTCGCCGTCAGTTCTTCGACAGCCTGCCCGCCGTCTTCACCCGTCCCGATGCCGTTCGTTTCGGCAAGCTCCTTTCGCTCAGCGAGCGCCAGGTAGACAAGTGCCTCCGCCAGTGGATGGATGCCTCGCGTGTGCAGCGTCGCGACCGCGGCCAGTATACCAAGCTTCCTCAGTCTTGAGCCGCTGTCTCTGTCGGCAAATCGCTGCAAAACCCTGCACAAAGGGCTCCACCTCCGTACCCGCTCCGTACCTGGTCCATACCCGCTCCACCTCCAGGTACCTCCAGACGGAGAAGGTACGGAGGTGGTCCCGTTCGGGTCTTGTGCAGGCGTGGCGCATTTCCTCCGTTCCTCCTTTCCTACGGGGGAGGAAATGGGGGAAACGGAAGAAAAATATTTTTTCTTTACGGATTCATTCTGTATGCTATTTTTTATCAATTTAATAATACTACGTATTATTAATTGATAATTGTTTTTGAAGAAAACGAATGATTACCTATAATATGTATATTTCATGTTTTGTTTAAGAAAAATATTTTCAATATGATTTTTCAATTCAAAAAACATTGTATACTTTTATGCTCGAATCTTAAATTAATAGCAAGATGAAAATTAATCAAATCGAAATGGATTGGAGAATGCGGGGACCTGTAGCGGTGACCGCATGGTGTGAGAAGGAGACAAAGGAATTCGTAGCCGGCGTGGAGGTGGTCTATAAAGACGAAGTGGAGGGAGAAGACCGGCTGAGGTTCGACGGCGAAAGGCCGTTGCTCTATTTCGACGCGTACGAGCTGGCGGAACGAATCATGATGCACCAGGAGACGGAAGCGACGGGAAGCACTGCTTTGCCTTTGGCAATGCCGGCCGGAACGGTCAGGATTGATTTGCAGAACAACCGTCGGCTGGCCAAGAAGATGATAGGCTACCTGTTGTACCGCTATTTCGGGCGGAAGGCGTGTGTGGAGAGGGACTTTACCGGACAGACGGTGGCCTGGATAGAAGAGAAGGTCCTTTGAGTGGTCGGCCGAAGGTCGTGGGGTATTTACGTTACAGGTTGGTGCCTTGCCTGGATGCGGGATGCCTGTCGGGATGGCTACAGGTGTCATACGAAGGGAAATCTTATGTCTATAAGGGGAAGCCTGCCGTAGAAATGGAGATGGGTTTGGGTGCCCGGCTGATGACGGGACGTGAAGTGATGAGATACGGGGCGATGGATGCCAGGCAACGCAGCAGGCTGGGTGAGTCTTACTGGCTGGTGAACCGTGAACTGAAAGACAGACTGAGGATTGATACGGACTGGTATTCGAAACAGAAAGAGGAAGTGTACAGGAAGAGAGTGGACCGTATCACGGCTTTCCGGAAACAGTGGTTGGAAAGCGCAGACCTACAGGCGTATGGGCTTCATTTCGGTACGGAATGGAAAGATGTGGGCCGAGAATGTGTCCGTACGGTTCCACCTGTCGCCCGGCAGTTGAGTTTCGGCAACGGGACGGGTATCGAGCCCAGCTGCATCAAGTTATACCGCCCGTTCAGCGGGGTTCCAAACAAGCAATATCGGTTCATCTTCATCTATCAGAGCGGCAACGAGGCGCTGCATGCAATGGCACAGAAATTATATTGTTATTTTGCGTACGGAAGTCCCGACGGGAAGCAGATTAATCCTCAACTTCAACTGGGCTATTGGCTGGGGACTGTTTTCGACAAGATGACCTGCAAGGACGAACACATAGAATATCGCTCGCAGGAGACAATGCTGGTCGATGTGGAGACTGCGCTACTGGAGAGGCAGCGCGATCCGCAGTTCTGTTATTTTGCATTCTGTGTGACTCCGTATTCCAAACTGAAGGGGGTAGACGAGTATTACAAGCTGAAGGAGCTGCTGCTGCGCTTCGGTATTGGGTCGCAGTTTGTCAGCACGGATTCAATAAGTAAGTCCGATTTCGCTTCGTATCCCCTGCCGAACATTTATACGTCGGTGCTGGCCAAGCTGGGTGGGGTGCCTTGGAAGATTACGGTGCCGATGGGCAGCGGTCGTGACCTGGTGGTGGGTGTGGGAGCTTTCCGTTCGCAGAAGGCCGACGGACGCTACGTGGGCGGTGCGTTCTACTTCATGCCCGACGGGCACTTCCTGAGCTTCGACTGCTTCAAGGGAAACAATCTGGACCGGTTGGCTGAAAATCTGCGTTCGTCCATTTGCGACTATATACAGACCAGGCGTGAATTGCCCTCTCAAGTCGTGATTCATTACTACAAAGCCATGAGTCAGAAGGAATGGATGAAGATAGACCGTGTATTGCAGAGCATGAAACTAAGGGTGCCGGTAACCATCGTCACGGTGAACAAGACGGAAGAGAACGATATCCTGAGCTGGGAACCAGCTCAAAGCAGTTGTCTGATGCCGCTGAGTGGCACGTATGTGCAACTGGGCGGAGGGCGTTACCTGCTCTTCAACAATGACTATTATCAGCTGGCTCAAACGAAGAAGAGGCAGTGGCTCCCGCTGAAGCTCACCGTAAGCCGCCGATCGGCCAGTGGCGCAGCACTGCGCGACCCGCTTTCGGAAGAAGAGGAAGAGAAGCTGCTGGGGCAGATATACCAGTTTTCGCGTATCGGATGGAAATCGGTATCGGTCCATCGGTTGCCCGTGACGCTGCGCTACCCGGAGATGCTGGCGCAGATGGTGCCTTTCTTCCAGGAAAAGCAGTTGAACCTGAAGGGGCGGACTTCTCTATGGTTCTTATGACGCACGTTGCATAGGGACGCAATCCGATGCAGAATTTCCCATTTCTGAAAATACAGGGTTTCAGTGGGTTATCTTTGTGACGAGGAAGTAGACCGGATGTTGCTGCAGAAGCATTCGCGAACCTTGCTCGGAAAGAACAATAGGTATAACAACTAAAATCAAAAGAAAACATGGGAACTATTAAACAAGGTATTTTGGGAGGTTTCTCCGGAAGAGTGGGGACCGTAGTAGGCAGTACGTGGAATTCGGTACACTATATGCGTGCGCTGGCGCTAAGTGTGGGTAATCCGCGCACTGAGAAACAGCAGAGTCAACGTAGCAAGTTTGCCCTGACACTGAGCTTCTTGCAAGCCATTACGCCGTATGTGCGCGAGGGCTATCGGAACTATGCAGACAGATGTACAGCTTTCAATGCAGCCATGTCTTATCTGCTGAAGAATGCTGTGACGGGCAGCGGGCCGGATATCAGTATCGACTACGCGAAGGCGATGGTGGCAAGAGGCAGCCTGACACCGGTATTCGTGGCAGAAGCTGCGTCGGAAGGTGGAAAAGTGACTTTTACCTGGACAGACAATAGCGGAACGGGGGATGCGCAGCCGACGGATGTGGCCATGCCGCTGGTGTACAACAAGGACAAGCGGGTGGCGGTCTACGACATGCAGGCTGCTACGCGCGAGGACGGTACGGCTGAGCTGACGTTGCCCGAAGGATGGGACAGCGATGCGCTTGCCATCTACCTGGCATTCCGTAGTGCAGACGGACGGTATCAGTCGAACAGTCTTTGCCTGTCGGACACGCCGTCGACGGGCGGTGGCGGTTCTGAAGAAGAGGGCGGAAGTCCGCTGTAAGCTGCAAGGCTGCTCTATAGATGGGTTGGTAAAGTAAAGAAAAAGGCTGTACACATCATGTGCGCAGCCTTCTTTATATTTAGCAATATACTGTTATACAGCGTTATATGTTATTTTATGATATCCAGCTGTTTGAAGCATTTGGTTAACTTCTCAACTGCATAGTCAATCTGCTCCTTGGTGTGCGTGGCCATGAGGGCTACACGTACCAGTGTATCCTGCGGAGCGCAGGCGGGCGGGATGACGGGGTTGATGAAGATGCCTTCGTCGAAAGCCAGCTTGGTGACTGTGAAGGTCTTCTCCGTATCGCGAACGTAGAGGGGGATGATGGGTGACTCGGTGTCGCCAATCTCGAATCCGGCATTACGGAAAGCTTCCAATGCATAGTTCGTGATGTCCCACAGGCGCTGGATGCGTTCGGGCTCATTCTGAATAATGTGGAGCGCTTCGCGGGCTGCGGCTGTTGCAGCAGGCGTGTTGCTGGCCTGGAAGATGTAGGAACGGGCATTGTGGCGAAGCCAGTTGATGACTTCCTTGTCGCCAGCCACAAAACCACCGATAGAGGCCAGTGACTTGCTGAAGGTACCCATAATGAGGTCTACATCGTCGGTTACGCCGAAATGGTCGCAGACACCTCTTCCCTGACGGCCGAATACGCCCAAGCCATGGGCCTCGTCGACGTAAATGCTTGCATTGTATTTTTTCTTCAGGCGGACAATCTCAGGCAGGTTGGCCAAGTCGCCTTCCATGGAGAATACGCCGTCTACGACAATCAGTTTGACCGCATCGGGCTCGCATTTCTGGAGCTCTTTTTCGAGGTCTTCCATGTCGTTGTGTTTATACTTCAGCTGAGTGGCGAATGAAAGGCGGCGTCCGTCGACGATAGAAGCGTGGTCGCGGTCGTCACAGATGATGTAGTCGCCTCGGCCTACCAGCTGGGGAATGACACCTTCGTTTACGGTAAATCCGGTGGAGAAGCAGAGGGCTTCGTCTTTTCCTACGAACTCGGCCAACTCTTTTTCCAGCTGTACGTGGATGTCGAGTGTACCGTTCAGTAGGCGTGAGCCGGCACATCCCGTGCCATATTTATCAGTGGCGGCTTTGGCCGCATCAATGATTCGCTTGTCATACGTCAGTCCCATATAGGCATTGGAGCCAAACATCAGGACTTTTTTGCCATCCATCAGTACCTCTGTATCCTGGTGGCTGTCGATTTCACGGAAATAAGGATATACGCCTTTGGCCATGAATTGTTGGGGCAGGTCGTATTTCGCAAATTTTTCTTGTAGTAAACTCATTGAATGTCTTATAATTAGTATGTTTTTTTTGCTCAAGTTTCAAAAACGGGGGCAAAGATAGCAATTTTAGTTCTTTTTTTGCATCGATTGGACTAAAAAAACTACC
>CAYQOV010000020.1:0-40522 GCA_964419245.1 uncultured Bacteroides sp.
TTTCTACAAAGGTACTAACTTTTTTCGCTTACACAGGTTTTTTACTATGCGCCCTCCCTACTCTTCTTCCTCCGCCCGATTTTCATCTCCATTTTACATTTTAACAAGCAATTCTTTAGACTTATGAGCAAACTGAACAGGCTCATGGTGCTGTGCATCGCGGCACTGTGCAGCCAGCATCCGTATGCCCAGTCGCAGGTGACGGGCATCGAAGAGCTGTTCCGCCTGGCCGACGAGAACAGCACGAGCATACAGGCCTACCGCACCGGCATAGAAGCGGCCGACCAGGCACTGAAGGCGGCCAAAGCACAACGCTTGCCGGACATCAGCGCATCAGCATCGGCCAGTTACCTGGGCGACGGACGCCTGTGGGACCGCGACTTCGGCAACGCTACGCGCATCGACATGCCGCACTTCGGAAACAACTTTGCCATCGAGGCGCAACAGGTGATCTACGCCGGAGGGGCCATCAGCAGCGGCATCCGCCTGGCCGAACTGGAGCAGCAGCTGGCCAAGCTGGACTGGCAAAAGAACCGGCAGGAGATCCGCTTCCTGCTCACGGGCTACTACCTGGACCTCTACAAGCTGAACAACCAGCTGCAAGTGTTGCAGAAGAACCTAGAACTGACGGAGCAGATGATAGCCCACATGGAGGCACGCCGCCGCGAAGGAACGGTCCTGCAGAACGACATCACCCGCTACGAACTGCAACGGGAAACGCTGAAGCTGCAACTGGCCCAGGTGACGGACGCCGCCAAGATACTGAACCACCGGTTGGTGACGACACTCCACCTGCCCGAAGGCACGGAAATCAAGCCGGACACCACCCTGCTGGAACACCAGGTGCAGACACTGGCCGAGGACGACTGGCAGGCCCTGGCCACGCAGAGCCACATCGGGCTGCGACAGGCCGAAACCGCCGTACGCGTCAGCGAGCAGAAGGTGAAGCTGGAACGCTCAGCCCGGCTGCCGCAGATAGCGCTCGTGGCCGCCGACCATCTGGACGGCCCCATCACCATCGAGGTGCCGGTGCTGGACAACAACTTCAACTACTGGTACGTGGGCGTGGGCGTGAAGTACAGTCTGTCGTCGCTCTTCAAGAACGGCAGCAAGCTGAAGCAGGCCCGCCTGAACGTGCGCCGCGCACAGGAATCGCAACGCCTGGCCGCCGAAGAGGTGGAGAACGCCGTACAGGCAGGATACACCAACTTCCTGACGTCCTTCACCGACCTGCGCACGCAGGAGAACAGCGTCCGTCTGGCCAACCAGAACTACGACGTGACCAGCAACCGCTACCGCAACGAAATGGCCCTGCTGACCGACCTGCTCGACGCCAGCAACATGAAGCTCAGCGCCGACCTGGGACTGGTGAACGCCCGCATCAACGTGCTCTACAACTACTACAAGATGAAGTACCTGACGCACACGCTTTGAATTGAGAATTAATAATTATCCATTGTCCATTATCAATTATCCATTAAATATGATTACCCGAAAAGTAAAGAAACTGACCTATAACACCGTCATCGTCTGCCTGCTGGCAGCCGGACTGATCTACGTATGCTCCCGCTTCTTCCACCCGGGCGTGGAATATACCGACAACGCACAAGTGAAACAACATATCACGCCGGTAAACACCCGCGTACAAGGCTTCATCCAGCGCATCTGCTTCGACGAATACAAGCCCGTGCGCAAGGGCGACACGCTCGTCATTATCGAGGACACGGAGTTCCGCCTGCGCCTGGCACAGGCCGAAGCCGACCTGGCCAACGCCCTGGCCGGACAGGAAGCCACCACGGCGGGCATCGCCACCACGCAGAACAACTTGAGCGTGAACGACGCCGGCATTGCCGAAGTGCGCGTCAAGCTGGAGAACGCCCGCCGCGAACTGGAACGCTACAAGAAGCTCCTGGCCGAAGATGCCGTCACCCGACAGCAGTATGACAACATCGCGACTGCCTACGAGGCCACCAAGGCCCGCTACGAACAGGTGTCGCGCGTGAAGCACTCCACCTCGCTGACCAAGAACGAGCAGACCCACCGCCTGGGCCAGAACGAAGCCGCTGTCCGCCTGGCACAGGCAGCCGTCGAGCTGGCGCGGCTCAACCTGTCGTACACCGTCATCACGGCCACCTGCGACGGCGTGACGGGCCGCAAGGACATCCACGAAGGACAGCTGGTACAGCCGGGACAGACAATGGTGGACATCGTGGACGGCACCGACCTGTGGGTCATCGCCAACTACCGCGAGACGCAGCTGCCCCACATCCACGAGGGCGACCGCGTGACGCTGACCGCCGACGCCGTGCCGGGCGTCACCTATACGGGCACGGTGGAGTCCATCTCCGACGCCACGGGAGCCGCCTTCTCCCTCATCCCGCAGGACAACGCCACAGACAACTTCGTGAAGGTGGAGCAGCGCGTCCCCGTCCGCATCAGCCTGTCGGGCAACGACCCCGAACGACTGAAGCTGCTGCGCGCCGGGTTCAACGTAGAGTGTAAAGTGAAGCATTAAGCCATGGGAGCACCTGTATCAAACGGACCGTTCACGATGCCGATGTTCCGCAGCTTCGTGCCGCGCAGGCTGCAACCGTGGATTTACGTATTCTTCGCCTTCACCTTCCAGTTCTCCGGCGGCCTGTACCTGGGCGCGCTCAACCAGATGATCGGCGAAACCACCCTCATGCGCGAAGACCTGCTGATGTGCCTCTACGCCAACCTGGCGGGCATGGCCATCTACTTCCCCCTGCTGTTCCGCATGAAGTTCCGTTTCACCAACAAGACGCTGCTCATGGCCGCCGCGACGGGCGTGCTGGTGTGCAACCTTGCCGCGCCCCACATCACCTTCCTGCCCCTGCTCTGGACGGTGTGCTTCGTCGAGGGCATCTGCAAGATACAGGGGACGTTCGAATGCATGTCGAACATCCAGCTGTGGATGACGCCCCAGCGCGACTTCACCGTCTTCTTCCCCCTGCTGCACATCGTCATCCTGGGCAGCATGCAGCTGTCCGACCTGCTGGCCACGTACCTGATGTACTACTACCACTGGAGCTACATGCACCTGTTCATGGGCGGCGTCATGCTGATCGACCTGCTGATACTCGCCACCTGCACGCGCCACTTCCGCATCGTCAAGAAGTTCCCCCTCTTCGGCATCGACTGGCTGGGCGGCGTGCTCTGGGCGGTGCTGCTGCTCGAAGTGGCCTACTTCTTCGATTATGCCGACTGGTACGACTGGTGGAACAGCCCCGTCATGCGCCGCCTGGCCGTGGCCATCGTCGTCACGCTGGTGGTGTGCATCGGCCGCATGCGCCACATCCGCCATCCCTTCCTGGAGCCCCGGATGTGGACCTACCGCTACCTGCTGCCCATCCTACTGCTCATCACGCTGGTCGAGGCCTTCCTCGCCACGGAGCACGTGCTCGAAGAGGTGTTCTATGAAGAGGTAATGCACTACGAAGAGATGGTCAGCGTCCGGCTCGACTGGTGGGCTGCGGCGGGCATCCTGGCCGGCTGCCTCTTCGCCTACTGGTGGATGCACGTGCGCCGCTTCAACTACCTGCGCCTGCTCATCGTGGGCCTGGGCGCGCTCGTCTGCTACCTGCTGGGCTACTACTTCACCCTCTCGTCGGACATCCACCTGTCGCAGCTCTACCTGCCCACCGTCTGCCGCGGCTTCGCCTACGCCGTGCTGAGCGCCACGTTCATGGTGTGCCTGGAGGAAATCATGACCTTCCAGCACTTCTTCCAGGCGCTGAGCGTGTTCAACATGCTCCACATGGTGGTGGGCGGCGTCATGGGCGCGGCCCTCTATGCCCGCGGCCTCGCCTACTACCTGCCCGACAACATGGCACGCTACGGCGCGGCCGTGGACCGCGTGTCCTTCAGCCGGGCCCCCTTCGCACTGGGCGAGTACATGGAGACCTTCGTGGCGCAGATGATGGAGGTCAGCATCAAGCAGATTTACGGCTGGGTGGCCTACGCCTGCATCCTGCTCTTCCTGCTGCTTCTGCTCTACGACGCGCCGATACGCCGCGAACTGAAGCAGATGCCTTTCTGGCGCAGCGTACGCAAGGAAGTGGAAAAGGAATTGAAAATGGAGAATTGAAAATTGAAAATGGAGAATGAAAAATAGGTATCTTTGCAGACCGATTGAAACCATTATCCATTCTCAATTTTCAATTCTATGGCCGACAACTATCTGGAACGCCAGCGCGACGCCTACGAGGCCCGCAAGGCGGCATGGGAAAAGAAGAAGAAACACGCGGCGGGGCTGAGGAAAGCCGCCGCATGCACCACCGGCGACGGGGCGGAGATGCTCCACCCGTTCGCCTCGCCTACCGAGGGCATCGAGCCGCCCCAGCGGTTCACCTATCCCTTTGCCTACACGCCCCACCCGCTCTGCCTGCTGGCCGCGCACGAGGTGCAGCAATACCTGGCGGCGCAGACGCAGTGGCACGACGAGCTGGAGCGCGGCAAGATGTTCGGCGTGCTGGTGGTGCGCACCCGCGAGGGGAAGCTGGGCTACCTCGCCGCCTTCTCGGGCATCCTGGCGGGGCAGAACCGCCTGCCCTTCTTCGTGCCGCCCGTCTACGACCTGCTCCGGCCCGACGGCTTCTTCCGGCAGGAGGAAGAACAGATTTCCGCCCTGAACCGCCGCATCGCCACGCTGGAGGCCGACGAGAACATGCGTCTGCTGAAGGAAGAGCTGGACGATATTCAGCGCCAGGCAGACGAAAACCTGGCCGAGATGCGGCGACTGATGAAGGAGGCCCGCGACGCACGCCACCGCCTGCGCCAATCGGCCAACCTGACGCCCGACGAGGAAGCCGCCCTGACACGCGAAAGCCAGCACCAGAAGGCTGAATACAAGCGTGCCGAACGCGCCTGGCAGGCCCGCGAAACCGAAGCGCAAGCCGCCTGCGACCGCCTGCTTGCCCCCATCCGCGAGCTGAAAGCCGAACGCCACCGCCGTTCCGCCGCCCTGCAGATGCGCCTCTTCTGGCACTTCAAGATGCTCAATGCCCGCGGCGAGGCCAAGGACCTCTGCACCATCTTCGCCCCACCCGCCAGGGCACCCCGCCCGCCGGTGCCGGCGAATGTGCCGCGCCCAAGCTGCTCCAGCAGGCCTATCTCCACAAGTGGAAGCCCCTCTGCATGGCCGAGTTCTGGTGGGGCCGCTCGCCGGCGAACGAGATACGCGAGCACGGCCGCTTCTACCCCGCCTGCACCAGTAAGTGCGGCCCCATCCTGAAGCACATGCTCCAAGGCCTCGACGTGGACGACAACCCGCTGCAGCAGAAGATGGCCGACGCCCCTGCCCACCGCCTGCGCACGGTCTACGAGGACCCGTGGCTGCTCATCGTCGACAAGCCCGCCGGCCTGCTCTCCGTGCCGGGCAGGGAGACCGACGCCCCCTCGGTGCTCAGCCTGATGCGCAGCCGCCTGCCCCAAGCCGAAGGCCCGCTCGTGGTGCACCGCCTGGACATGGATACCTCCGGCCTGATGCTCATCGCCAAGACCGCCGACGTACACCGCCGCCTGCAAGCCCTCTTCGAGACGCGCGCCGTGGAGAAGGAATACATCGCCCTGCTCGAGGGCACCGTCACGGCGGACAGCGGCCTCATCGACCTGCCCCTGGGACCCAGCCCCCACCATCGCCCCTGCCAGGAGGTACGTGCGCCCCACGCCAAGCCGGCGCAGACCCTCTACGAAGTGCTGGAACGCCGCGAAGGCCGCACGCTCGTCCGCTTCCGTCCGCTGACGGGGCGCACGCACCAGCTCCGCGTCCACGCCGCCCATGCCGAGGGCCTCGGCTACCCCATCGTGGGCGACCCGCTCTACGGCACGCCTGCCGACCGCCTCTACCTACACGCCCGCTCGCTGCGCTTCGTCCATCCCGTCACGGGGCAAGAGGTGTACGTGGAAAGCGACTGGCACACAGATGACACACACGGCAGATAACCCTCAGGACATGGATTCCGCATCCAGTGCGGAATGACCGAACACCACGGATTACACAGATTACGCAGATTATAATCTGTGTCAATCCGCGTAATCTGTGGTGAAAGAAACAGAAATCCTGAAATTCTCCGTATCTTTGTCCAAGCATAACCCTTTAAACGATAATATATGAAAAATCCTCTCCTCCTCCTCGCCCTCACCGCCCTCCTCTGGACGGGATGCGGTTCCGTCCCCCTGACGGGACGCCGCCAGCTACTCCTCGTCTCCGACCAGGAAGTCCTCTCGTCCAGCCTGACGCAGTACAACGACTACATGAAGACCGCCCCGCGCTCCTCGTCGGCCAAGCAGGCGGCCATGGTGAAGCGCGTCGGCCAGAAGATAGCCCAGGCCACCGAGGCCTACCTCCGCCAGAACGGACTAGCCGCCGAAGTGAAGAACTTCCAGTGGGAGTTCAACCTCGTGGCGGACAAGCAGGTGAACGCCTTCTGCATGCCCGGCGGCAAGATTGTGGTCTACGAAGGGCTGATGAAGCTCGTCACGTCGGACGACGAGCTGGCCGTGGTCATCGGTCACGAAGTGGCGCACGCCGTGGCCAAGCACAGCAACGAGCGCCTCAGCCAGCAGATGCTGGCACAGACGGGTGCCCAGCTGCTCAACTACTCCCTCGCCGAGAAGAGCGCTGCCATCCAGACGGCCGCCTCCACCATCTACGGACTGGGCGCGCAGGTGGGCGTCATGCTGCCCTTCTCGCGCAAGCACGAGACGGAGGCCGACTACATGGGCCTGGTGCTGATGCGCATGGCGGGCTACAACCCCGACGTGGCCGTCGGCTTCTGGCAGAAGATGTCGGCCTCGGGCAGCGGTTCCGTCCCCGAACTGCTCAGCACGCACCCCAGCGACGCCCGCCGCATCAGCGACATCCAGAAGGCGCTGCCGGAGATCAAAGCAAAATATTGAGATTTCAGATTTTAGGAATGTAGGGACGCACCACGGTGCGTCCGTTTTCCATTTCGCCGTCCGGGGCATTCGGACGCACCGTGGTGCGTCCCTACATCGAGGGTGCGGCGCAAAAAAAAGGGGCCGAAGCCCCTTTTTTAATGGAAAATTGAAAATGGAGAATGGAGAATGAATTTTCAATTCTCAATTATCCATTCTCCATTTACAGCGGGCTTCCGCCTTCCTCGTCGGCGCCATCCTCACCGCCGGGTTCGGTAGTGGTGCCGCCGCCCGAGGGCAGGCCCTTCGCCTTGCGGTACGAGGCCACCGAGCCATACTTGATGCCGTCTTCCACCACGCCTTCCACCTCGAACTGGGCGTTGGCCAGCGCGGCCTTCAGTGTCTTCGAAGGGGTGAAGACGAACTTCGGGTTCTGAATCATCGTAGCCGTATCAAAGTCATCGATGTTGGCTGCCCCCTTGCTGCCGAACGACAGGCGCAGCTTGCCCAGGTCGCCGATGGTGATGGTGATGCCGCTCAGCACCATGGATATCAGTTTGTCCGTGGTCACTTCCATGGCATATTTGTACTCGCCTTTGGACAGCGTGGTGTCTGCCACGGCCATCGCCGCCGTCTCGTCCGCGTCGAGCGCGCCCTTGCTTGCCGGAACGGCATACCACTGTTTTTCTTTTGTCTGCGGGTTGACCCTGAGGGCCAGATTGAAATTCGCTTTCATGATCATTAGCTTTTAAACAGTTAATAATGAACAGATTAACATCTGCCGATAATCTCGTTGTAAAAAGACGCGCGTCCGGTTTGAATTACACGCGCGTGTAGCTGAACTTGCACGCGCGTGTAGTCCGAGCTGCACGCGCGTCTTTTCAGGACTACACCGGCGTGCGGTTCGCGCCGCACGCCGGTGCTTCAGTTCCCTTCATGCGCCGCGCGGGTGTTTTCCGAAGCATTGAACACAATGCGCAGTTGCGACGCCGCGCCCGCCGAGCGGGTGGAGGCTCCGGCAGCAGCCGGAATGTAGGCGCGGAAAGCCTTCACGCCTACCTGGCTGCCCGATGCAACCCGGTAGAACTTGTCGCCATAGATGAAGTAGGCGTCTTCGTCCAGCGCGCTGACAGTCTGCGACGTGCCTACCAGCAGGGTGCTGCCCGTTGCCGCTGCGTCCGTGGCACGGACAGCCACCTCCGTACCCTTGAAGCTTAACTCCGTCACATCCGCATTCGCACGGAACACCAGCGGCTCACCGTCTGCCATCCTGCCCGTTTCGTCCACATACAGCGCATCACCTTCCTGACTGGCCACCCGGAACAGTTCGGCGCCGGTCACGGTGGTGGCGTCGAACGGCAGGGCCACGGTGCCCCACTGCGTGTCCGTCGTCAACTGTCGGCTGTAAGTGGCCTGCGCGGCGGTGAAGGCTACCGGCGTGTAGAAGTCGGCGCCGTCGGTCAGGACAAGGTTGGTGCAGGTATAGGCATCGCCGTTCTTCACCACGATGTTCGTGCCTGTCGAGGCCGATGCCGCGTCTTCTATCACGAGGAGCGCGTTCGCCTCCTTGGGACTGCTGAAGTTCGACGCGTTGGCATAGAGGTCGGTTACATTGTCAGCAGAACCGTTATACAGCTTGGCGGCATAGACGCGCATGGCCTCGTCGGTGGTCGGCACGGGATAGTCGTCCGTGCCGAGGGTCTGTCCCCATGCCTGTGCCGTCTGGTCGTTTTGCAGCAGGTACGCCACCTCGCCGCTCTTGAAATCGTCGTTGGTCTTTACCACGGTGCCTGCCGCGTCGTCGGTCAGCTGGCCCTGGCCCTTGGCGGCGCTGCCGGTCAGGTAATAGCAGCTGCTGACGGTGGCCTGGGTGCCATTATTATTGCCCACGATGGCGCCCACCGTGTTGGTTCCGCTACCCGTGATGCTGCCGGTGTTGTAGCAGTTGCGGATGTATATTCCGCCGTTGTTGCAGTAGCCCAGCACGCCGCCCACATTGCCGGTGCCGCTCACCGAAACCTGGCCCTGGTTGGCGCAGTTCTGGATGGTGCCGGTGCGGATGTAGCCCACCACGCCGGCCACACAGTCCGCATTGACCGAAGAGGTGAGGGTGCCGATATACACGCAGCTTTCCACGGTGGGGCTGCTGTTTTCGGGCATGGAGCCCACCACGCCGCCGATGTGGCCACTGCCGGAGGTGACGGTGATATCCACATCGCTGGTCACGCCGCTGACGGTGCCGCCCGCCGAAGCGGTGCCCAGGGAGCCGACCGCGCCGCCCACCTTCAAGCCAGTGGCGCCACTGCTGATGGCGATGCTGCCGGTCACGGTGAAGTCCCGGACGGTGCCGGTGACGTTGCCGAACAGGCCGGAATAGCCGTCGGCGTTGTCAATCTTCATGCCGCTGATGGTATAGCCCTGTCCGTCGAAGGTGCCGGTGTAGATGGTCGATGCGTTGCCTATCGGTGTCCAGGCCATGTCGGCGTGGATGGTGATGTTGTTCAGCAGCACCGCACAGGCGGCGGCGTTCTGGCTGTCAAACTCCGCATGGGTCTTGTCCCCGTTCACCAGCCCCGCAAACCAGAACAGCTGCCCGGCGTTGGTGATCTGGTAGACGCCGTCTTTCTCTTCGGCGGGCTCGTACTGGCCGCAGCCGTATGTGCAGAAGCCGTCGTCACCATAGCTGTGACCGCCGTATTTCACGCCAGTGTTGTTGTAGCTGATGATGGTCGTTTTATTGTCACAGCGGTAGGTGGGGTAGACGGTGCCGTGGGTGCTGTCCAGCACGGGGAAGGCGTCGCCGTCGTCGCCCAGGTTCTGGTACCAGGCCAGATCGCCCTCGCTCTTGGATTCGTTGAGCAGGTATGTCACCTCGCCGGAGGCGAACTGGTCGGCGGTTTTAGCGGTGGCTTCGCCGCTGCCGGAGCCGATGCCGGTGGAATAAGCGGTATCCAGCCAGTAGCAGTCGATGATGGTGCCGCCGTTGTAGCCGCAGACGCCGCCCACATTGGAGCCGCTGCCGCTGACCGTGCCGCTGTTCGAGCAGTTGGTGATGGTGCCGAAGTCGTTGTTGCCGCAGACGCCGCCCACGTAGTATCCGCCGCTGACCGTGCCGCTGTTCGAGCAGTTGGTGATGGTGCCGGAGTCGTTGTTGCCGCAGACGCCGCCCACATTGGAGCCGCTGCCGCTGACCGTGCCGCTGTTTGAGCAGTTGGTGATGGTACCGTCGTCGTCGTTCTCGCCGCAGACGCCGCCCACATTGGAGCTGCCGCTGACCGTGCCTCTGTTCGAGCAGTTGGTGATGGTGCCGCCGTAGTTCCAGCCGCAGACGCCGCCCACGTAGTATCCGCCGTATCCGCCGCTGACCGTGCAACTTTCATCCAGGGTCAGGTTTTGAATGGTACCGCCCGGGCCCAAAATTCCCACAAAGCCCTGGTAATCGCTGTCCGGGTTGTTGACGACCATGCGGCTGATGGTATAACCCGCGCCGTCGAAGGTGCCGGTGTAGGGGGTGCTCTCGCTGCCGATGGGCGTCCAGTTTTCGCCGGACAGGTTGATGTCGTCGGTCAGGGTAGCCCAGGCGGCGGCGTTCTGTGCGGTGCCGTCGGTCAGCGTGCCGTTCACCAGGGCGGCGAACCAGTACAGCTCGTCCGCAGTGGCGATTTGATAGGGGCTTGCTTGGGTACCCGCGCCAGAGGGTTGCGTCTGAGCCCATATCTGTCCGGCACCGAATATGCCGAGCAACGCTGTCAGCAGACAAAGGAGGCGCAGCCGGCTCTTATCGTATAATCTATTTCTTGTTTTCATTTGTCATTTCGTTTTTGTTGGTTCAATGCGTTACGTTTCAAGCAGGTCAGTCCGCCCAGATTTCTCCTGTAGCAGCGATGGCGGAAGAGTCGCCGCCGTAGCTGATGGGAACACCGGTCACCGGCACACTGGCCAGCGGGATTTCACCCAAATTGGTTATCACACCCGCCTCCAGCGAATTCCCCGTGCCGAGGCCGCCGGAAGCCGTCAGGGTCTTCTGCCCGCCGTCCGTCAGGTTGAAGGCCAGGGTAAAGCCGCCCTCCAGCTGATTTTCTCCGCATGCCACTACAAAGAGGTAATCGGCAGTCTCGTCATCTGTATTCTTCATTCCGAAGGTACCCTCCAGCTTGACGGAAGCAGAGGTGCTTCCGGTATTCCCCGTCAGGGTAGCTACGTCCCCGGCTACAGACAGGCTGAAGCCACCGGCCAGCGGCTTGTTCTGCGTATCGGTCAGCACGGCGTTCGACACCTGCGCGGCGTCCTCGGCCGTCAGGGTGAACTTCACCAGCGCGGCCGCGTTGTGGAAAGTCAGTTGCCCGCCCGCTTCGGAGGTCTGCGCCCATGCGGGGTTCGTGCCGGGGGCAAAGCTCCCGGCCTGTGCCGTCTGAGTGTCGGGAAGGGTGAAATGGATGGCGCCGTCCGTATAGGTCAGTTTATCACTGTAAGGATAGAAAGCCAGATAGCTCTCAGCTTCCAAGGCTTCTCCGCTGAAGTTGGCGGTAGGTGCCGTTCCTTCTTGCAGGTCGATGGTGAAAGGCCGGAACGACTCGCCGTCGTAGACGCCTATCTCGTCTCCGGCGTTCCAATAGACGGCATACGTCTTCTGTCCGTCCCCGCCTTCCACTCCCGGTTGCAGTTCGGTACGCGTCTGCGGCTGTCCCGATTGCGGCGCCAGGGCGGTGAAGGTCATTGGTACCCGTTCGCCGGAACCCGCCGCGCCGTTTCCACCGGCTATGATGTCTTCCTTGTCGCACGAGGCGACCCCGAGCAGCAGTGCCCACAACGGCAGTGCCCGGAAAAGATGGTTCATTGTCTTCATTGCGTCGTCCGTTTTTTAATTTCTATCCCAGATGCTTCCCACGTTTTCTTCTCCAAAAGAATCATTCGAGGCACCGACGCTGCCACACAGCACGCCTTCCTGCTGCATCTCGATGATTTCGCACTTGGGGGCCTCGTAGGCCTCGCGACTAGTTGCCGCCTGTTGTCCTTCGTTCATTTCCTTCATGTTTTCGTTCTGTTTAAATGTTTATAATATAATAGATGTAATCTCGTCGGAGGTCTGTTCCCGGTAGCGGCGGATGAGGCAGTCGAGCGTGGTGGCGGACAGGCTTTGGAGCATCAGCTTGTGGGCCAGGGCGTCGAAGGTGTTGTCGAAGCGGCGGCGGTAGACCACACGCTCGCCCTGCTCCAAGCGCGGACGCAGCAGGGAGCCGCGCCCGTCGTCGGTGCAGAACAGGATGTGGCGGCGGCGGCCGTCGTCGGTGATGTACACCCAGCAGATGTCAGTGTCGAAAAGGTTCATGCGTCGTTACTCGGTTTGAATGACGGCGCGAAGGTAAAAAAACGGGGAGAAAAGGAATTTCGTATGCGCAATTTTTAATTTCGTATGCGCAAAACGTTGTGCTTCAATAGACTACAAAGGCATTTTTTTTGCTTTTCATTGTCTTGAAGACGAGAATTTGCGGTATTCGCCGGGCGTTATACCGTAATGGTCGCGGTAGCAACGGATGAAACTGCTCTGCGACTGGAAGCCACAGGCATGGCCAATTTCAATCAGCGACAGCTCGGGATGGTTGTCTATCAGGCGGCGGGCACGACGGACGCGGACGGCTGCGACGTACTGCGACACGCTCCAGTGTTGCTCGGTGCAGGCGGCCACGGCATCGGCCACGTAGGTGCGGTTGGTGCCCAGCATTTCCGCCAGCTCGTCGCGGCCCAGGCGGGGGCGGCGCAGCACTTCTTCGTCGGCCAGCAACGCTTGCAGGCGGCGGAAGAGCTGCATCTCGCGCGACAGTTCGTCGGCAGGCTGTTCGGCCTCGGCACGGCGGGCGGCTTCCTCGGCACGCTGTTCGGCTTCTTCCTGGCTGCGGATGCGGGCCACCAGCTCGCGGTTCTTCTGACGAAGGCGGCGGTGGTGCACCACCAACAGCACGCACAGGGCCAGCAGCAACACGGCCACGGTCAGGGCCGACCCGGCCAGCGTGCGGGCACGGCTCTGCTCGGCCAGGGCCACGCGCTTCTCCTGCTCCAGCTCGTCCAGGCGGTAGAGGCGCGACAGGCGGTTGAGCTGGGTGTTCGAAGTGGCTATCTGCGCGCTGTCAGCCGCCTCGGCATAGAGGCGGTAGCAGTCGGCGGCTTCGGCATAGCGGCCCTCGGTGCGCAGGACGTCGGCCAGCGGACGGTAGTAGCGCGCCATGCGGGCCTGGTTGCCCCGGCTGCGGCTGTAGTCGGCCAGCAGGCGCAGGATGCGTTCGGCCTCGGCGTTGTTACCGGCCAGGCGTTCGTAGCGGGCCAGCGTGTATTGTAGTTCCTCCTGCTGCGAGGGGTCGGCATACATCTTATTATAGAGCAGCATCGTGTCGCGCCAAGCGGTGGCGGCAGGCAGGTCGGCACGGCTGATGAGCACCTTGAGGCGGTACATGGCGTTCTGCACCCGCAGCACGGGATTGACGGCGATGCCTTTCATCACCTCCCACTGGCGGATGAAGGCGGGCAGCGAGTCGCTCAGGGCCAGGGCCTCATCGTAGCGTCCCCAGCCTTGCAGGATGTTGACAAGGTTGAAGCCACTGCGGGCTGCCAGTCCGGGCGAACCGTAGCGGATGGCTCCTGCCAAGGCCTGGCGGTAGTGGCGGGCGGCCACGGAGTCCTGGCCGTTGCTCAGGTAGCACTGACCGAAATAGAAGTCGGCGTTCAGCAGCCCGAACGGGTGGTTGTGGCGGCGGGCATAGTCGGCCATGCCGCGCAGGGAAAGGACGGCTTCCACGTAGTCGCCCCACACGAGCAGGCGGTCGGCGCGGCGGGCCCAGGTAGAATAGAGCAGGGAGTCGTCGGCCTGTGCCTGATAGTAGGCTATCAGCTCGTCGGCGGCACGCAGGAAACCCGGCTTGTCACCCATCACCTCGCAGCGCGAGAGCGGGGCGGAGCGGAACACGAAGTCGAAGTGCTTGCTGCCGGTGGCCACGGCGCGTTCCAGTCCGCGCCGCTGCATATCGAAGAAGGCAGGCGACTGGAGGCTGTCGAACATCTGCATGGACAGGGCGTAGAGGGCGCTGTCGCCGAAGTAGCCGTCCTGTTTCTGCGCCCGCAGGCTGCCTGCGGCAAGCAGCAGGACGAAAGCCAGGAGCCAAACGGCTGGGCAGCCCTGCCACAGGGAAGGTATATGGGAGTGGTTCATCATTTCTGTATCGTGTTTTCGCCGTCGCCGGCCGTTCCATCGGCAAAGGTACGCTTTTTCGGGCAAAGGCCGGCCTTCCGCTGTCCGGAATTTTTCCTCTCCGCCTCCACGGCTCAGAATTCCACCGTCAGGCCGATGGTGGGCAGCAGGGTGCCGCTCTCCTGCTTCAGGCGTTTCATGACGTAACGCTGCTCGGAGGCGGGAGCTTCGGGATTCTCGATGACGCCGGTGCTCATCAGCACGTCCTGCTGGCGGAGAACGCTTTTCGTGACGTTCTGCAGATCAAGGTAGATGCCCAGGCGCCAACCGCGAAAGTAGTAGTTCTTGTCCACACGGACATCGAGCTGGGCAAAGGCGTCGAGGCGGCAAGTGTTGTAGCGCGAGTAGTCGTAGTAGGGCCGTCCCTGCACGTCCCAGGCCTCGACGAGCGACGACTTGTCTTCGTCGTAGGGCGTGTAGGGGCTGCCGCCGATGGCGCTCAGCTTGGCGCCCACACTCCAGTTGTGGGGGAAGTCGTAGGTGCCGCTCACGTTGGCGATGAAGCGGTTGTCCCAGGCGGAGGCGATGTAGGGCGAACGGTCGTCGTTGCGGTACTCGCTGCGGAAGCAAGTGACAGAGGCCACGGAGGTAAACTTGCCGGGTATCTGCCAGCGCATGGAGGCCTCGACACCGTAAGCGCGGCCGCTGGCTATGGGGAGGAGCAACTCGTTGCCCACGGTGCCGTAGTCGTTGCCCTTGCAAGAGAGGGGGATGCCGTCTGCCACGGAGAGGGGCACGCGGGTGTAGTATTTGTAGAAGCCTTCGAGGGCGAGGACCACACGGGGGGTGACGTTCCACTCGGTGCCCAGGTTGGCATTGGCCACGCGCATGTACTTCAACGACTTATTGACCAGCTCGCCCGTGGCGTCCTTATAGCCCAGGCCTGTGTAGGCCGGCAGCTGGTGGTAGAGGCCCACGGCGGCGTTGATGGCCACGGCGGGACGCACGCGCCACGACACGGAGAGGTTGGGCGACAGGTTCTGCCAGAAGCGCATCATGGAGCGGGAATAGTCGCAGCCGTCGAGGCGCAGGCCCAGCGTGGCCGTCCAGCGTTCGTCGGGCGTGCGGTAGCGGGCGGAGGCAAAGGCGCCCCACCCCACGATGCCCAGGTCGGTCTGCTGCTGCCAGGCCTGCTGCGCGCCGCTGGCAAAGATGCGCTGGAAGGTGCGGTCGTCGTAGCGGGCATACCAGGTTTCCACGCCCTCGGTCAGGGTCCAGCGCTCGCCGTGCGTGCGGTTCTCGGCGCGGAGGGTGGCCTTCTGCTCGTGCGAGCTCAGGTCGAGGGTCAGGTTGTCGGGCGAGGAATCGTCGTTGTTGGTATATTTCAGGTTCTGGTTGGCCAGGTAGTTGTAGCCCAGGGAGACGGTCTGCACGTGGCGGCCGGCGTAGTGCTTGTAGGCCGCGCCCAGGGTGAAGGTCTGCTGCTTGATACGGGGCAGGTAGCTCAGCATGTATTCGGCGTCCTCGCCTTCCTCGTCGGTGTTCAGCTTCATGTTGTCGATGCCCGTCAGGCCCAGGAAGATGAGCTCGTCCGTGGCCGTGAGGCGCGTCTTGATCTTGAACTGCCCGTCGATGTAGTTGGGCAGGAAGGGCAGGCCCAGCATCTTGAAAAGCAGTTGCAGGTAGGACTGGCGGACGGAGAAGAGGTAGGTGGTGCGCTCACCGAAATGGCCAGCGCCGCTGAGCGACACTTCCGAGGCGCCCAGCGTGGCCTTAAAGGTCTGGTCATCGGGGTTGCCGTCGCGCAGGCGGATGTCCATCACGGAGCTCAGCGCCCCGCCCTTGTCGGCCGGGAAGGCACCGGTGTAGAACTGCACCTCGCGGATGAGGTCGGCGTTGAGGATGCTGACGGGACCGCCCGATGCGCCCTGCGTGGCGAAGTGGTTGATGTTCGGAATCTCGATGCCGTCCATGTAGAAGCGGTTCTCCGAGGGTGAGCCGCCGCGCACGATGAGGTCGTTGCGGTAGCCGATGGGCGAGAACGACACGCCCGGATAGGAACGGACGATGCGCGAAATGTCACGGTTGCCGCCGGGGCTTTTCTCAATCTCGCTCAGGCCGATAATCTGCAGGCTGACGGGGCTCTCCTTGATGCGACGGAAGGGCGCGGCGGCCTGCACGGTGACTTCGGCCAGCTGGGAGGCGTCTTCCTCCAGCTCCAGCTCGACGGGCGGCAGCTTGGCAGAGACGATGTATTCGGACGAAAGCAGGTTCTTGTAGCCTATACACGACACAGATAGCTGGTGGATGCCCGGCGCCACGTGTTCGATGCGGAACTGCCCCAGGCTGTCGGTCGACGCACCCTGGCCGGGATTGCCGTAAAGCGACACGTTGGCGTAGGCCACAGGCTGGCGCGAGAGTTTGTCCACTACCCTGCCCCGGACGGTGAAGCCCTGGGCCATCAGCTGCAAAGGCAGCCACATGCATAAGATGGTAAGAAGAATGCGAGACATATCAGTTTGAATGGATTTTGCATTACACATTTCAAAGGCAAAGATAGAAAAAGTCATTCCACGCAGGATTAAAATCAATCATTTTCTCCCGACAAAGGCAATATTTCTTAAGTTTGCAGCCGTGAATATACTTGATTACAACACACATTAAAAGAAATTACAGCCATGAAACTGATTGCCTTATTCGTAAGCGCTCTCCTCAGCCTGCCAATGTTCGGACAGCAGGATCTCTTCCCCGACGGGACGCCGATACCCGAGTGGTTCAGACAAAACGAAATTGTAAATATCCGCGACCTGGGCACCGCCTACAACCTGGCCGACTATGGCGTGGTGAACGACAGTACCGTGCTCCAGACGGAAAAGATACAGGCCGTCATCGACCGTGCCGCCGAGCAGGGCGGTGTAGTCATCGTGCCGAAGGGTACCTACCTGACCGGCGCCTTGTTTTTCAAACCCCGCACCCATCTGCATCTGGAAGAAGGCGCCACACTGAAAGGCAGCGACGACATCAGCAACTTCCCCATCGTGGATACCCGCATCGAAGGACAAACCGTGAAATACTTCTCTGCCCTGATCAACGCCGACAAAGTGAACGGCTTCACCATCTCGGGCAGTGGTACCATCAACGGCAACGGTCTGCGCTACTGGAAATCGTTCTGGCTCCGCCGCCAGTGGAACCCCAAATGCACCAACATGGACGAGATGCGTCCGCGTCTGGTATATATCTCGAACAGCAACGATGTGCAACTCTCCGGCGTGCGCTTCATCAACTCACCCTTCTGGACCACGCACCTCTATCGCTGCAACAACGTGAAACTGCTGGGCCTGCACATCTTCGCCCCGGCTGCTCCTGTGAAGGCACCGAGTAGCGACGCGGTGGACGTAGATGCCTGCACCAACGTACTGATCAAAGGTTGCTACATGTCTGTGAACGACGACGCCGTAGCCCTGAAAGGTGGCAAAGGCCCGCAGGCCGACAAGGATCCGAACAACGGCGGAAACCGCAACGTCATCATCGAGGACTGCACATACGGATTCTGCCACAGCGGACTGACTTGCGGCAGCGAGTCCATCCACAACCACAACATCATCCTGCGCCGTTGTACCATCACGCAAGCCAGCCGCATCCTGTGGTTGAAAATGCGTCCCGACACTCCGCAACATTACAACTACATCACGGTGGAAGACGTGAAAGGCGATGCCAAAAGTTGTATCTTGGTACGCCCGTGGACACAGTTTTTCGACTTGAAAGGACAGAAAGAGATGCCGAAGTCGTATGCCGATCAGGTGACGATGCGCAACATCACCCTGAAGTGCAACACGTTCTTTGACGTCGAAGGTTCCGACCAATATGAACTCACCAACTTCACTTTCGAGAACATGGACATCGAAGCTGAGAAAGGCGATGTAGACAAGTCGCTCATCCGGAACTTCCAACTGAAAAACGTAAAGGTAAATGGAAAATTAATTAAATAGACAAGTAGAAAAACACACAACCGGGGAGCACGAACGCTCCACCAGACTCATTGCCCGCCCTCTGCGCAGACGTCCATAAACAGCCTGACGTCGGCCGCATGGTGGGCAATGTAGCTTAAAGGAGAAGTATCCCCCGAATTCAACACATCGTGAACGATTCCTGCCCTGTCCTTGCCTACTGCCAACAGGACAATCCGGGACGCAGCAAGCATCAGTGTACCAGTCATGGTGACACATCGCTGTCCGCTGTAAGGATCGGTACAGGCAACATACAATTGTGACGAAGCAAGCAAATGCTCCTGTCCGGGATAAAGCGATGCGACATGTCCGTCCGGCTCTACACCCAGCAGCACCGCATCGAACACCGGCATACCGCCAACCATGGGCACAGCTGCACGAACCTTGCCGGCATAACGAACCGCCTCCGCCTTCAAATTGGAAACACTGCCACAAAGGATTGGAAAAACCGAATCGGACGGAAAAGAAACCTTATCAATCAACAGTCGGGAAAAAATGCCGTAATTACTGTCCGAATGTTCCATGGGAACATGGTGCTCATCGGTCCAATAAATACGCATCCGCTGCCAGGGAGTTACATCGCCGTAATCATAGGCCCAAACATCGAACAAAGGCCACAGACCATCGCCTCCTGAAAAAGCAAAATTGAATACTTTCTCCGGAGAGGCGTTCATCATGCCGATGAGATGTTCGATCAACGCATGATAAGTTCCTATAGCTGTTTCCTTCGTATATGTTTTCATAATCGACGCTGCTTGTAAAACAAAAAGCGTTCTTTATTTGTTCATAGAAAAAACGAGATTTAAATGAAAAAGATACATATCGGCCTCCTGCCCAGCATCGTGATAGCCATCGCAGCGGGCATCGCCTTCGGAAACGTGCTGCCCCTGCCGCTGGTCAGGGCATTTGTCACGTTCAACGGCATCTTCAGCGAGTTCCTGAACTTCTCCATCCCGCTCATCATCGTCGGGCTGGTGACCGTCGCCATCGCCAACATCGGCAAAGGAGCGGGCAAGATGTTGCTGGCCACCGTGCTGATAGCCTACGGCGCCACGCTGTTTGCCGGCTTCCTGTCCTACTTCACCGGCACCACCTTCTTCCCGTCGCTCATCCCGCAGGGCGTACCGCTGGAGCAGGTGAGCGAGGCCCAGGGCATCCTGCCCTACTTCAACGTGGCCATTCCTCCGCTGATGAATGTCATGACAGCCCTCGTTCTGGCCTTCACCCTGGGACTGGGCTTGGCCCACCTGAAGACCGACGCCCTGAAAAACGTGGCACTGGACTTTCAGGAGATTGTCGTGAAGACCATCAGCACCGTCATCCTGCCCCTGCTGCCAGTCTATATCTTCGGCATCTTCCTGAACATGACCCGCTCGGGACAGGTGTTCGGCATCCTCAGCGTGTTCATCAAGATTATCGGCATCATTTTCCTGCTGCACATCTTCCTGCTGGTCTTCCAGTATTGCATCGCCGCACTGTTCGTCCGCCGCAACCCCTTCAGACTGCTGGGACGGATGATGCCCGCCTACTTCACGGCATTGGGCACGCAGTCGTCGGCCGCCACCATCCCCGTCACCCTGGCACAGACCGTCAAGAACGGCGTATCGCCCGGAATAGCAGGATTTGTCATTCCGCTCTGTGCCACCATCCACCTGTCCGGCAGTACGCTGAAGATTGTGGCCTGCGCCCTGGCACTGATGATCATGCAGGGCATACACTATGACTTCCAGCTGTTCGCCGGCTTCATCTTCATGCTGGGCATCACGATGGTAGCCGCACCGGGCGTCCCCGGAGGAGCCATCATGGCCTCGCTCGGCATCCTCCAATCCATCCTGGGCTTCGGCGAATCGGAACAGGCGCTGATGATAGCCCTGTACATCGCCATGGACAGCTTCGGAACGGCCTGCAACGTTACGGGCGACGGGGCCATCGCACTGGTCATCGACAAGATCCATGCCAGGCGGCAAGCGAGAAGAGACCAACAGATACTTGTTGCCTAAACAACAAAATTTATACTAATTCGTTTGTGTTATATAGAGAAAGAACTATATTTGCACAAATCTAACAAAAATGTGCAATAACTATGGAACAAAGTTTTATCGCATACATTGAAAAGAGCATTAAAGACAACTGGGATCTGGATGCCCTGACCGACTACAAGGGAGCAACCCTGCAATACAAAGACGTTGCACGGAAAATAGAGAAACTGCACATCATCTTCGAGGCAAGCGGCATCCAGAAAGGAGACAAGATAGCCGTGTGCGGCCGTAACAGCTCGCACTGGGGAGTCACTTTCCTGGCTACGCTGACCTACGGGGCAGTCATCGTCCCCATCCTGCATGAGTTCAAGGCAGACAACATACACAACATCGTGAACCACTCCGAGGCCAAGCTGCTCTTTGTAGGCGACATGGCTTGGGAAAACCTGAACGAAAACGCCATGCCGCTGCTGGAAGGCATCTTTATGATGACGGACTTCTCCATCCTTGTCTCCCGAAGCGAAAAAGTGGATTATGCCCGTGAACACCTCAACGAGCTTTTTGGCAAGAAATACCCCAAGAACTTCCGCAAGGAACACGTTTCCTATCACAAAGACCAGCCGGAAGAACTGGCCGTCATCAACTACACATCGGGAACCACCAGCTACTCCAAAGGCGTGATGCTGCCCTACCGAAGCCTCTGGTCGAATACGGCCTTCGCCTTCGAGGTGCTGCCGCTGAAGTGCGGCGACAAAGTGGTATCCATGCTCCCCATGGCCCACATGTACGGACTGGCCTTTGAATTCCTGTATGAAATCGCCGTGGGTTGCCACATCTACTACCTGACCCGCATGCCGAGTCCGAAGATTATTTTCCAGGCATTTGCCGAAGTGAAACCGCGCATCGTTGTCGCCGTGCCGCTCATCATCGAGAAGATTATCAAGAAGAACGTGTTGCCCAAGCTGGAGACACCGACCATGAAACTGCTGCTGAAAGTACCCTTCGTCAACGACAAGATCAAGGCTACCGTACGCGAACAGGTGGTACAGGCCTTCGGCGGAAACTTCGAAGAAATCATTATCGGCGGAGCAGCCTTCAACCACGACGTAGAGCAGTTCCTCAAAATGATAGACTTCCCCTATACCGTAGGCTACGGCATGACCGAATGCGGCCCCATCATCTGCTACGAAGACTGGAAACGCTTCAAGCCGGGCTCGTGCGGAAAGGCAGCCCCGCGCATGGAAGTCAAGATAGCCTCACCCGACCCGGAAAATATCCCCGGCGAAATCGTCTGCCGCGGTCCCAATGTCATGATAGGCTACTACAAGAACGAAGAAGCCACCCGGGAGGTACTGGAACCGGACGGCTGGCTGCACACAGGCGACCTGGCCCTGATGGACCGTGAAGGCAACGTAACCATCAAGGGACGCAGCAAGAACATGCTCCTGGGCCCCAGCGGACAGAACATCTATCCCGAAGAAATCGAGGACAAGCTGAACAACATGCCCTACGTGGCCGAAAGCATCATCGTGCAACAGAACGAGCGGCTGGTGGGCCTCGTCTATCCCGACTTCGACGATGCCTTCGCCCACGGACTGACCAACGAAGACATCGAACGGGTCATGGAAGAAAATCGGGTAGCCCTGAACGCCGAACTGCCGGCCTACAGCCAGATATACAAAATGAAGATTTACCCGGAAGAGTTTGAAAAGACTCCCAAGAAGTCCATCAAGCGATTCTTATACCAGGAAGCCAAAGGATGAAAAAAAGAACATATATTATCGGCTTATTCATGTCCCTGCTCACGGCAGGGACTCTTTTTGCACAACCACAGCCATCCAGTTCCAACGTCCGCAAGCCGGCAGGCATCAATCTGTCCCTCTGGAAACGGATGTCGACACAACCCAATGACAGCATAGGGAGTACGCTGTTCAACATAGGCTTGTTTTCGTCCATGAACAACTTGACCGGACTGAGTATCAATGCCGTCGGGAGCACCACGCGCCATGATGCCTACGGCCTGCAGCTGTCCGGCATTTCAAACATGACAAAAGCTTCCATGAAAGGGATACAACTGGCCGGCATCACCAATATCAACGGCGACCATACCCAAGGCGTCTCAGTGTCTGGACTGGTCGGAATATACGGAGACCAGAGCTGTGGCATCCTCGTATCAGGCCTGGGCAACATTCTGGGGAATACCAACAAAGGAATCACGATGGCCGGATTGCTTAACTTTGCGGGAAACGATGTGACGGGAATGCACATCGCAGGTATGGCAAACATTGCAGGGGAAAACTATAAGGGAATCGCCCTGTCGGGACTGATAAACGTGGCAGGAGGAACGGCAAAAGGCTGCCAGCTAAGCAGTATCGGGAACATTACAGCAGGAAACATGCAAGGCCTGCAGATGGCAGTTATCGGAAACGTAACAGGAGAAGAACTGGAAGGAATCCAGATCGGACTCCTCAACCGGGTCAAAAAAGGGACCGGATTACAGTTCGGAATATTCAACTATTACGAAGAAAACTTCAACGGAATCCAATTGGGACTGGTAAACGCCAACCCACAGACCCGCGTACAGCTAATGCTTTATGGTGGAAATGAAACCAAACTGAACATAGGCGCCCGCTTCAAGAACAAACGGTTCTACACCATTCTGGGAACAGGAGGTCCCTACCTGACTTTCAGCGACAAGTTTTCCGCTTCCGTCTTCTACCGTGCCGGCATGGAATTGCCCCTGTATAAATCATTGTTCATCAGCGGCGATTTGGGCTACCAGCATATAGAGACATTCCAAAACAAGAACTACGGCTTTCCAAGCCGCCTTTACAGTTTGCAAACCCGTATCAACCTGGAATATCGCCTGAATAAAAAAATGGGACTCTTCATAACCGGTGGCTATGGCTGGGATCGCCCTTACACTGAAAGCCGCAATTATGACAAGGGACTAATCGCAGAAGGCGGCATCATATTATTCAACTATTAGCCGCCTTCCGATATTCCTCTATTTGTGTATCAACCACATCAGACCCGTTCTTTAATCAAGCCGGTGCGATAGGCCACCAGCAACTTCTTCAGGTCCTCTATTTGCGTACGCAGTTCAATACCCTTGTCCGTATCCTTCACCATCATACGCTGCGAGTTGAATTCAACCAGGAAAGTGGTCGACTTGATATCCTGCCCCTCCTCTATCGCTTTCTGACGACTTTGGAAAGGTTCATGCTGCACCAGCTGCAGACCATGTGAATGATAGACCAACGTATAGCCTGCAATGCCTGTTTCGGGCTGGTATGCCTTCGAAAAACCGCCGTCGATCACCAACAATTTCCCATCGGCCTTGATCGGTTGTTCCCCTTTAATTGTCTTCACGGGTACGTGTCCATTAATGATGTGCGCATGGCTGCCCGGCTCTACACCGAATTCTTCCAAAATCCGATTGCAGACCTCCGCCTCATTCCTCAACGTATAATAATACCCCTTCGTCTCTTTATGCAACGCCTTGTCGGCAACGAAATAACGCTCAAACGTGGCCATCTTGTCCTTGTCGAACGAAGGAGCATCCGGGCCACACCACATATACCACATATAGTCGAGCGCAAAAGCCTTTTCTTCGGAACCCTCTTCGCCGAAGTAGGCGGTACGCACCAGCTGGTCCACCTTCTTCAACAATTTTTCCCCCCAGTATTCTTTCCCGTTGATTGCTACATGCTTGAAGCTTCCGTCGGCATTCAGAGGCACTGACGCATGATAGAGCAGATTGCTGTTGCATACCAGATACATGCCACCGTAGGTGAACAGACAGCGCATGTGCTTTTTCAATTTCTCGCTATTCATGAAAGAAGCATGTATCTTCTCCATCAGGTCATGTTCCTCTTCCGTAAGCTTATAAGGATTTGCAGGATTGATAGTCGGGAAGTTCGTGTCACGCAGAGCATACTCTTTCCCCTCGTACACAAAGACGCCCCGTTCGAAGTCTATCAGGTGCAACAGCTTTCGGTTGCCCATCTCCAACTCCGGCCGACGGTCAATAATGGCAGCCTCCAGTTTCAACTGGATGATAGTGATGGCCTTGTGCATCTGCGTAATAAGTCGCAGCGTCTTTTCGTTATAACGCCCGTCCGCGAAATTCATCTTCGGCTCGAAGATACTGCACGGATCATCGCCGTAGACATCCATGGCAAACGTAGCAAGCGGCAGCAAATTGATGCCGTAACCGTCTTCCAGAGTAGCCAGATTAGCGTAGCGCATGGACATGCGGATGACATTGGCCATACAGGCATCGTTGCCCGAAGCAGCCCCCATCCACAAGAGATCATGGTTTCCCCATTGGATATCAAAATTGTGGTAATCGCAAAGCGTATCCATAATGATGTGCGCCCCCGGACCACGGTCGTAAATATCGCCTACAATATGCAGGGAGTCAATCGTAAGCCGCTGTATCAGGTTACACATAGCGATGATAAAATCATCCGACCGCTTGGTGGAAATAATGGTACTGATAATGACGTTGATATAGGCATGCTTATTAGGGTCGATGGTCGACTCATGCAGCAATTCCTGAATAATGTAAGAAAAATCTGCCGGCAAAGCTTTTCTCACCTTGGAACGGGTATATTTGGACGAAACGTTCTGACAGACTTTGACAAGCTGATTCAAAGTGATCAGATACCAGTCATCCAAATCTTTTTCAGACTCCTTGATAAGTTGCAGTTTCTCCTCTGGATAATAAATCAGTGTACAAAGCTCTTTCTTCTCACTCTCACGCAAAGTATGACCGAATATCTCGTTCACCTTACGCTTCACAGCTCCCGAAGCGTTCTTCAGTACATGCTGAAAAGCTTCGTACTCCCCGTGTATGTCGGTCAGAAAATGCTCCGTCCCTTTCGGAAGATTCAGGATTGCCTCCAGATTGATAATCTCGGTACTGGCATCAGCGATTGTCGGAAAACTATGAGACAATAATTGCAGATAACGCAAATCGCTGATGATACTTTCAGAAGTAATGTTTCCCATGATTCTATCTTTTATTTTTATTCCAATATCAATTTAGTCATCCCAACAAGAACATCAGCAGCACCTGGGCTATGATGACCCGAAGGAACATGCAAAGCGGATACACTGTAGCATAAGACACGGACGGGTTGTCACCGGGAATGGTGTCGTTGGCATAGTTCAATGCCATCGGATTGGCCATGCTGCCACACAACATGCCGGTCACAGAACCGAAATCTACTTTCATCCACTTGAAGGCCACCGCGCCCATTATCAATACGGGTACCAGCGTCAGGACAAAACCCACACCAATCCAAAGAAGGCCTTCGGGACGGAACACCGTTTCAAAGAAATGGGCACCTGCGTCCAATCCCAGACAAGCCAGATACAGGGCCAGCCCCAGTGCCCGCAACATCAGATTGGCGCTACGCGTCGTATAAGTAACCATATGCAACCGCGGACCGAACGTACCGATCAGAATGCCGACAATAATAGGGCCTCCTGCCAAACCAAGCTTCACCGGTGCGCTGATACCGGGAATGGAAATGGGGATAGAACCCAAGATAAGTCCCAAGATAATGCCGATAAATACAGCCACCAGGTTGGGTTCCTTCAGGCTCTTAATCGCATTGCCCAGCACTTTCTCCACGTTATGCACGGATGCCGCCTCACCAACAATGGTCAATCGGTCGCCTAACTGTAATGTCAAATCAGCCGTAGCCAACAATTGCACTCCACTTCGGTAAACACGGGTGATATTGATGCCATAATGGTTGCGCAAATGAAGCGAACCCAGTTTCTTTCCGTTCAATTCAGGACGGGTTACCACAATGCGTTGCGAAATGAGCTTACTATCAATGGCGTCCCAATCAATATCTTCTTTATTCCAGTTTGTATGTTCCTGTTCGCCGAAAAGCACCGTCATCGCCGCTGCTTCCTTCTCCGAAGTGATTACCAGCAAGCGGTCGCCTTCTTCCACAACCTTGTCCGAAGTAGGAATGGTTACTTTACCGTCTCTCCACAAGCGGGAAATCACAAACTTTGAATGGCTCAAGTCGGCTATTTCCTTTACACTTTTACCAAAAATCCCAGGATTGTGAACCTGGAAAGCACCAATATACGTTTTGTTGTCATTCTCTTTCTCCTTTACTTCCAGATCCTTGTCGGCCACCATCAGTTTACGCATAATCAGAATAGCCAGAATGACTCCCACTACTCCCAACGGATACGTAACGGCACATCCCAATGCGGGAGTGCTGGCCTCCATGCCCAATTGCTTCAAGGTCTGCTGTGCTGCTCCCAGCGCAGGCGTGTTTGTCGTGGCTCCGCACAGAACGCCCACCATGTCTGGAAGCGAGATATCTGTCACAAGACTACCCAGCACCGCCATCAGCGTACCGATCAGGACTACTCCCGTGGCCAGCATATTCAGCCTGATACCTCCTTGCCGGAAAGAACTGAAAAAACCGGGACCCACCTGCAAGCCCAACGCATAGACAAACACGACAAGCCCGAAACTCTCTGCATAATTCAACATTTGCCGGTCAATAGTGAACCCCAAATGTCCGGCCAGGATTCCGGCAAAGAATACGAACGTAACACCTAGGGAAACACCCCAGAAACGAACTTTTCCCAAGCCTAAACCCACCGCTGAAATCAACGATAGGACAACAACCGCCTGGAGAGCGGAATGTTCCACAAACAAACTATACAGCCAATCCAAAATATAATCGATTATTATTTGTGTGCAAAGATAGGAACTATAGTTGGAGAGGAAAAATAAATGCCTCTAAAAACTGGCTTCAGCCATAAAAACAGACATCAAGCCACAGCCTTTTCTGCAACCTTTCCACTCAGGGTATACAACTTGCAGGCATACAACCACACTACAACATAGGCAAGCAGCGGGACAGTAAAAGCAACCACCATCGTGGTGCAATCGGCCACCAGGCCCATCAGTAAAGGACCGACTACACCTCCTACCGGAGACATCATCAGAAAAGAGGAAGCCCGTTTGGTATGGTTGCCCAATCCACGAAGGGACAAGGCAAATATCGTAGGGAACATGATCGCTTCGAACGCATAGACCAGCAACAAAGCTATCAAAGAAACGTAACCTAAGTCGAGAAGCACTATAGCCGTCGTTGCCACCACACCCGAAGCGCAAACGAAAAGCATCTTTTCTGCACGAACCCGCCGCATAATCCAGCTTCCGATGAAACGTCCCAGCATAAAGAGGCTCAGGCCTCCAAAAGACAGGACCAATGAAGCGGTACGCGCATTCATCCATCCCTGCTCCAACACATAGTTAATAAAAAAACTATTGATGGAAATCTCCCCGACTTCATATGCAAACAGGGCCATCAGGCCAAACACAAACAGCTTATGTTTCCATAACCCGACCTTGTGTCCGTCGGCATCGACCTCCTCGTCATGAACAATTTCCGGCAGACGGACACGCGAAAAGATGACTGCCACCAGCAACACGACCACCCCCATGCAGGCGTAGGGAAGCGCCACGTTGCCCGAACCTGTACTCCCGTCCTCGGAGAACAACAACAGTCCCGTCACGATAGGAGCACAGATGCATCCCAAACCGTTGAACGACTGTGCAAAATTCAGACGGCTGGCTGCCGTTTCATGCGCGCCCAATTCTGTAGCATATGGATTGGCTGCCGTTTCCAGAAACGTCAATCCGCACCCGATAACGAACAAAGCAAACAGAAACACCTGGTAAGACATCCACTGCTGGCCGGGAATAAAAAGTAACGAACCTATTCCATAAAGTACCAATCCAAATACCACTCCCCGCCTATAGCCGAAACGGGAAATGAACAACCCGGCAGGAATAGCCATCACAAAATAGCCCATATACATCATGGCCTGTATCAGCGCCGACACGGATTTGTTGATGTGCAGCAATTCCTGAAAATGCTTGTTCAGAACGTCAAGTATGGCATGGGCAAATCCCCATAGGAAAAACAAGGAAATTATCAAAATGAAGGGAACCATATACTGTTCCCCTACCAGCGGTGTCCTTTTATTCATCATAATATATATAACATACAGTCTAAAAACCGAAAAATCGACCGCAAAGATACACATTATTTATATTCCCCGAAGAATAAACCGCCTCAAAGTAAACGTTAAAGAAACAGTCAGGCCCTGCCGCGCAGGCACATGCGCAACAACAGACGACAATCCTGAAATAAGAGTGCCCAATCCTACCTCAACCGTAAACGGTCGCCCACCTCAGGTACATATTCTCCGTCCTTACGGTTCATCTTGTAGAGATTCTTCAGGCGGATGCCGTACTTCTGCGAAATGCTGTGCATGGAGTCGCCGTCGCGCACGATGTGGACAGTGTAAGGCTTCTGCGCCTTCTTGTTCTTCTTCTTCAGATAGATGATGTCGCCTGCCTCAAGGGTGTACTCACGATGCAGGTCGTTGTAGCCGACGAGCTTCTTCCAACTGATATCGAACTCACCGCCCAGCAGCTCGAAGCTGTCACCGTCACGGGCCACGACGTATGCCAGTCCGTTGGCGATATAGACTTGGTGAGGATTGAGCAGCCAGGGTTTCTTCTTGATTTCCTTCTCCCACTTACGGGCCTCGCGACGGCCCATTCCCTGAGTGTCATATTTATACAGTTCGTAGTCCTCGATGATGGTAATCAGTCGGTTGGCATACGAAGGGTCGGTGGCATATCCGGCTTTTTTCAGTCCTTTGGCCCACCCTTTGTAATCGGTGATTTTCAACTTGAACAGAAAAGCGTAACGCGCACCGCTGGTGAGGAACTTGGAATGGTCCTCATAAGAATCGCGCACATTACGATAGGCCCGGAAACATTCGCCACGGGCATCATCATCGTGATAGACCCGACCTCCTCGCCAGTTGTTATGGCACTTGATGCCGAAGTGGTTGTTGCTCTTGCGGGCCAGCACACTCTGCCCTGCCCCGCTCTCGAGCAGGCCTTGTGCCAGCGTGATGCTGGCAGGTATCTTGTGCAGCTTCATCTGCTCCACGGCAATGGGAGCATACTGCCTGATGTATTCGTTGTAACGGGAGTTCCTGCGCTGTGCAGAAGCAGGCAGAAGCATCATAAGAAAAGCCGCAAGGGCCAGCAGTCGGAACGTATATTTCATGTCTTTGTCATTGATTCGGGCACAAAAGTCCGCAAAAGAATTGAAAATTCCAATCACTTCCTTATCTTTGTAACATTAATTACAGAAACCTTGTCTTATGAAAGAACTGAATATCCACATCGGCATCCGTATTTTCTCATACGAAGAACTGGATGCGGCCGACCGCGAACTGATAGACGCCGCCCGTGAAGCCACCTATCGCAGCTATTCCCCTTATTCCCACTTTTCGGTAGGCGCCGCCGCCCGCCTGGCAGACGGTACCGTCGTATGCGGCAGCAACCAGGAGAACGCCGCCTACCCGTCGGGGCTCTGCGCCGAACGCACCACCCTCTTCTATGCCAATTCGCGCTACCCGGAACAGGCTGTAGTGACACTGGCCATCGCCGCCCGCAACGAACAGGGTGAATTTCTGGAAGACCCGATTCCGCCATGCGGAGCTTGCCGACAGGTAATGCTCGAGACGGAAACAAGATACAACCAGCCCATGCGCATCCTGCTATACGGGAGCAAAGGCATCTACGAAGTGAAAAACGTGGGCGACCTGCTGCCTCTGTCGTTCGACACTTCGGCCATGCAATGACAGGCTTTCTTACGGCTACGACGGCTACGCACCGCGACAAAGCACTTCCTGACCCTCTCATGCAGTGCTTCCTGACACCCTGACGAAGCACTGCATGAGCTCCTCATAAAGCACTTCGTCAGCCCCTCACGAAGCACTTCGTCACACCTCCATTATATACGTTCTCAGGGCATCAGGCCTTTCAATTACCCATATTTAAAAAATGGGAAAGCACACAAATAACCGTAATTTTGGTAACTCTGTTTTCCAAATTTCTTCTTATTTTTGCAGCGTATCACTCAAAAAAGGATACACGACAATTTTACCTTACTAAAAACAGACACTATATTATGTTACGTAAAATCAGACTGACCCTGGCCATCGTATTCTTTACGCTGATTACCCTGCTGTTCCTCGACTTCACGGGAACGCTGCACACGTGGTTCGGCTGGATGGCCAAGATTCAATTCCTTCCTGCCCTGCTGGCACTGAACGTGGGAGTGGTACTGGCCTTGGTGATTCTCACCCTGCTGCTGGGCCGTGTCTACTGTTCGGTCATCTGTCCGCTGGGCGTCTTCCAGGACATTGTGGCCTGGTTCTCGAAAAAAAGCAAGAAAAACCGCTACCGCCATTCGCCCGCCCTGTCGTGGCTGCGCTACGGTGTGCTGGGTGTGTTCGTCATCGCTCTGGTGGCAGGCGTACATTCGTTTGTCGCCCTGCTGGCGCCCTACAGTTCGTACGGACGCATCGCAAGCAACCTGTTCGCCCCCATCTACCAGTGGGGAAACAACCTGCTGGCTTATCTGGCCGAACGGGCCGACAGCTATGCTTTCTACGACACCACCGTCTGGCTGAAGAGCCTGCCCACGTTCGTCATCGCCGCCGTCACACTGGTGGTGCTCATTGTACTGGCCTGGCGGGACGGACGTACCTACTGTAACACCATCTGCCCCGTAGGTACCGTACTGGGCTTCCTGTCAAAGTATGCCTACCTGAAGCCGGTCATCGACACCGACAAGTGCGTCAACTGCAACCGCTGTGCCCGTAACTGCAAAGCCTCGTGTATCGACATCAAGAACCACCAGATAGACTACAGCCGCTGCGTGGCCTGCATGGACTGCCTGGACAAGTGCAAGCACCAGGCACTGCGCTACGCCCATCCTCCCAAAACGAAGGTTGAAGCAACCGGAAAGAAGGACGAAGGAGGCAGCTCGCGCCGCGCCTTCCTGGCATCGACGGCACTGGTGGCCTCGGCTGCCGTATTGAAGGCTCAGGAAATGAAGGTGGACGGCGGATTGGCTGCCATCGAAGACAAGAAAATCCCTAATCGAAAGACACCCATCCTGCCGCCGGGAGCCCAAGGTGCTCGTCACTTTGCCCAGCACTGCACGGCCTGCCAGCTCTGCGTGTCGGTATGTCCCAACGAAGTGTTGCGCCCCTCTACCGGCCTGATGACGCTGATGCAGCCCTTCTCTTCGTACGAACGAGGCTACTGCCGCCCCGAGTGTACCAAGTGCTCGGAAGTCTGCCCCGCGGGAGCCATCAAGCCCATCACCGTGGCCGACAAGTCGTCCATCCAGATAGGACACGCCGTATGGATCAAGCGCAACTGTGTGGTGAAGACCGACAAGGTGGAATGTGGCAACTGTGCACGCCACTGCCCCACGGGGGCCATCACCATGGTACCGTCGAACCCCAACAATCCCGATTCGCTCAAGTTCCCGGCCATCGACACGGAACGCTGTATCGGTTGCGGTGCCTGCGAGAACCTTTGCCCGGCCCGTCCCTTCAGCGCTATCTATGTGGAAGGACACGAACGGCACCGGATTATTTGAGCGGTGAACGGTAAACGTTTTATTTCTATAACTTCTTTATCACGATATACAAATGAACGACCAGAATCATTCCAACGATATGTCCCGCCGCGAGTTCCTGAAGATTGTAGGCATCAGTACGGCCACCACAACCGCGGCTCTGGCAGGATGCGGTCCGAAGAACTCCGCATCCTCCTCCCTGCAGGCCGAGGGAGAAATCCCCACTGACAAGATGACCCTGCGCGAGAATCCGAAGACCAAAGAGAAAGTATCGCTGCTGGGCTACGGCTGTATGCGCTGGCCCACTCTGCCCGCTCCCGAAAAGGGCGGCAACGTCATCGACCAGGATGCCGTGAACGAACTGATAGACTATGCCATGGCCCACGGCGTGAACTACTACGACACGTCGCCCGTCTACGTACAGGGTTGGTCGGAAAAATCGACCGGCATCGCCTTGAAGCGCCATCCGCGCGAGAAGTTCTTCGTGGCCACCAAGCTGTCCAACTTCTCCAACTATACACGCGAGAATTCCATCGCCATGTACAACCGTTCGTTCTCGGAACTGCAGGTGGACTACATCGACTACTACCTGCTGCACTCCATCGGCAACGGCGGCATCGAGACTTTCCGCGCCCGCTACATCGAGAACGGCATGATAGACTTCCTGATGAAGGAACGCGAGGCAGGACGCATCCGTAACCTGGGCTTCTCCTTCCACGGCACACAAGATGTGTTCGACGAGGTACTGGCCATGCACGACCAGGTGCACTGGGACTTCGTACAGATTCAGCTGAACTATGTGGACTGGAAATATGCCTCGGGACGCAACGTCAACGCCGACTACCTCTACGCCGAACTGGAGAAACGCCACATACCGGCCATCATCATGGAACCGCTGCTGGGCGGACGTCTGTCCAAGCTGCCCGAACACCTGATTGCCAGACTCAAGCAGCGCGGCCCCGAAGTGAGCGTAGCCTCGTGGGCTTTCCGCTTTGCCGGTACGTTCCCCGACGTGCTGACGGTGCTGAGCGGCATGACCTACATGGAGCACCTGCAGGATAACCTGCGCACCTACTCACCGCTGGTGCCCCTGACGGACGACGACCTGGAGTTCCTGCAGCAGACGGCCGACCTGATGAAGCAGTACCCCACCATCCCCTGCAACGACTGCAAGTACTGCATGCCCTGCCCCTACGGCATCGACATCCCCGCCGTGCTGATACATTATAATAAATGTGTGAACGAAGGCAACCTGCCCACTTCGCAGGAGCATGCCAACTACCGCGAGGCGCGCCGGGCTTTCCTCATTGGGTACGACCGCAGCGTGCCCCGCCTGCGCCAGGCCAACCACTGCATCGGCTGCAGCCAATGCGTGTCCCACTGTCCGCAGAGCATCGACATCCCCGAAGAACTGCACCGCATCGACCGCTACGTGGAGCAACTGAAACAAGAAACGCTGTAACCCGAAAAGACAAAGAATGAAAGAACTCATAGACATGCTTCACGCAGGAGGATACTCCTGCGTGATAGCCAACGGTGACCGCATCCGCACGTTCACACAGCGGGGTGTAGCCGACCTTTATGACCTGTTGGTACAGGAACCCGAATTCCTGCACGGTGCGTCTGTAGCCGACAAGGTCGTCGGCAAGGCAGCTGCCTCGCTCATGGCACTGGGCGGCGTGCGCGAAGTGTACACCCGCACCATCAGCCAACCGGCCCTCGGCCTGCTACAGAAAGCAGGCGTCACAGTAAGTTGCGACGAGGTAGTGGACCACATCATCAACCGCGATCACACAGGTTGGTGTCCGCTGGAACAAGCCAGCCGTGACCTCCAGTCAGCCAAAGAAATTTTCCCAGTTATAGAAAAATTTATCTCCAGTCAGAGAAAAAACACATGAAAAAATTGATTTTGAAAGAAGGCATTCTTTCCTTTCTCCTCCTGGCAACTTCCACCATCCAGGGCCAGGAAGACACCACTCGCATTGCCCGTAACTTGACGACAGACGAAGTTGTCGTAACCGGTACCCGTAACGAAACCGATATCCGCCATCTTCCTATGACCATCTCCGTCGTAGGTCGGCAACAACTGGAAAGCAATTACCAGCCTTCCGTACTGCCCACCCTGACCGAACAAGTGCCCGGCTTCTTCACCACCAGCCGCGGCATCATGGGCTACGGCGTGTCCACCGGAGCGGCCGGAGGCATGAGCCTGCGCGGCATCGGCGGCAGCCCCACGGCCGGACTGCTGGTGCTCATCGACGGACACCCGCAATACATGGGACTGATGGGACACCCCATAGCCGACGCCTACCAGACAATGATGGCCGAACGCGTGGAAGTGCTGCGCGGACCGGCCTCGGTACTCTACGGCTCGAATGCCATGGGCGGTGTCATCAACATCGTCACACGGCAGATGGAAGAAGAAGGTGCGAAAACCGACGTGCAAGTAGGATATGGCTCGTACAACACCCTGCAAACCGAAGTGACCAACCGCCTGAAGCGCGGACGCTTCAGCAGCATCACCACCGGCTCGTACAACCGCAGCGACGGACACCGGCCCGACATGGACTTCGAACAGTATGGCGGCTACGCCAAGCTGGGCTATGACTTCAGTGACCGGTGGAAGCTGTGGGGCGACGTCAACGTGACCCACTTCAACGCCTCCAACCCGGGTACTATAGCGGCACCCTATATCGATAACGACTCGCGCATCACCCGCGGAATGGCTTCGGCTGCTCTCGAAAACCATTATGAACGAACCTCAGGCGCACTGAGTTTCTTCTACAACTGGGGCCGCCATAAGATAAACGACGGCTATCACCCGGGCGAAGAACCGCAGACCTCACATTTCAACTCCAAGGACCGCATGATGGGCCTCTCGTGGTATCAAAGCCTCACGCTGTTCGAAGGCAACCGCATCACTGCCGGTTTCGACTACCAGCACTTCGGCGGCGAGTCGTGGTACAGGGTACTGGCTACGGGCGAAAAACAACCGCAAGTGGACAAGCAGCTGGATGAGTTGGCCGGATATGTGGATTTCCGACAGGACATCGGCCACTGGCTGTCACTCGACGCCGGCCTCCGCGTAGACCACCACTCGCACACGGGCACGGAATGGATACCCCAAGGCGGACTGGCCTTCCACCTGCCCCGGCAGGCCGAACTGAAGGCCATGGTAAGCAAAGGCTTCCGTAACCCCACCATCCGCGAGCTGTTCATGTTCTCCAAAAATCCCGACCTGCAGCCCGAAAGCCTCGTCAGCTACGAACTGGCCTACACGCAGCGGCTCTGCGGCGGCTCACTGGCCTATGGCCTCAACCTCTATTACATCGACGGCAAGAACATCATCCAGGTGGACCCCACCCAGCGCAAGAACGTGAACACGGGACAGATAGAGAACTGGGGAGTGGAAACCAACGTGGCCTACCGCTTCAACGCCCGCTGGCAGGCCAACGCCAACTACAGCTGGCTGCACATGGAGAACCCCGTACTGGCCGCACCCGAACACAAGCTGTACGCAGGCGTCAATTACCGCCAGGGACGGTGGACAGCCGCCAGCGGCGTGCAATACATCCGCGGTCTCTACACTTCCGTGACGCAGGGACAGGAAAAACAGGAAACTTTCGTACTCTGGAATTTGAATATCGGCTACCGTCTGTGTAACTTTGCAGGCCTCTTTGTGAAAGGCGAGAACCTGCTGGCACAACGTTACGAAATCAATGCCGGATATCCCATGCCAAAGGCCACCTTCATGGGAGGCGTCAACGTGAATTTCTGACTTATAAAAAAAAGACGCAAATATGAAAGAGACGGAATGCGACCGCACCACTTGCTGGTGCGTATTCTTCAAGGACAACCTGCTGATGCGGAAACTTCCCGACGGCACCTGTACCCTGCCCACAGGCAGGCAGCTGCCCGTAGCTCAGGCGGAGGGACAGACTGTACACCACGTCACCCTGCCCACGGGACAGCAGGTATATACGTTTGCCATCGACTACCCTGTGGCCGAAACCGACCAATGGATGATGACCGGCCTGCGCGCCTCGTTCGACCACCTGCCTTTGGACGAATACACAGCCGCCGGCAAGGCCTACCAGATACTCTACTGGGACCGGCACAGCCGCTACTGCCCCGTCTGCGGCACGCCCACGGAGCAGCAGACCGATATCATGAAGAAATGTCCTCGCTGCGGCAACGAATTATACCCGCCCATCTCTACCGCCATCATCGTGCTGGTGCGCCGCGGCGACGAGATACTGCTGGTACACGCCCGCAACTTCCGCGGCACCTTCTACGGACTCGTGGCAGGCTTCCTCGAAGCGGGCGAGACGCTGGAGCAGTGTGTTCGCCGCGAAGTGATGGAGGAGACGGGACTCAGCATCCGCAACATCACCTACTTCGACAGCCAGCCCTGGCCCTACCCCAGCGGCCTGATGGTAGGTTTCTTTGCCGACTACGAGAGCGGCAACATCAAACTACAGAAAGACGAGCTCACGGCCGGCGCGTTCTACCACCGCAACAACCTGCCCGAACTGCCCCGCAAACTGAGCATCGCCCGCCGCCTCATCGATACCTGGCTGGAAGGAAAGGATACCCACGCCAACCGTTGACATCCGAAACGTAACTATCTACATGAGCACCGTAACTATGGACTTTAGCGCCGTAACTATGGACTTTGGAAGCGTAAAGTAGGACTTTGGAAAAACAGCCTTTTCGTAACCGAAAAGTATTGGTCTTTATTGGATAAAACATTACCTTTGTGGCGCAAACCCATAAAGACGATGCAACGGAGATTTCAGACATTTATCATATCCCTACTTTTATGCTGCCTGGCATGCCACTCTCTGCAAGCAACAGAAGAGCAAATGCAGCCCCAAGATGACGGCATCCGTCTCAGCCTGCTGACCTGTGGCCCCGGCAAGGAAATCTATTCCCTCTTCGGACATACGGCCATCCGTTATGAAAACCGTCGGAAGGGCATCGATGTGGTATTCAACTACGGTTTGTTCAGTTTTCAGTCGTCCAACTTCATCCTTCGTTTCACCCTTGGCGAAACGGACTACCGGCTTGGAGCAACGGAATACAAATACTTCCTTTCGGAATACCTGCTGGACAATCGCGACGTCTGGGAACAGACCCTGAACCTGACTACGGAAGAAAAACAAAAATTGATAAATCAATTGGAGGAAAATTATCGGCCGGAAAACCGTGTCTACCGCTATAATTTCTTCTATGACAACTGCGCCACACGCCCGCGTGATCAGGTGGAACGTGCCGTAAACAACACCCTGCGCTATTCCGACGATATGACGACGACCGATACAGGACGAAGCTTCCGAGACATCGTCCATCAATATTGTCAGGGGCATCCATGGTCGCAGTTTGGTATCGACCTCTGTCTCGGCAGCGAGGCAGACCGCCCCATCAGCCGACATCAGATGATGTTTGCCCCCTTTTATCTGAAAGATTTTTTCGCTACCGCCACCCTAGCCGACAGTACAGGTATCGGTACACGTCCTCTGGTGAGCCAGACTGAACAGCCCGTTGTCATTCCCAACGAAGACAAACAAACGGAAACGACTCTTTTTACGCCTTTACTGACAGCCACGCTTTTGTTCCTGTTTGTATGTGCCTGCTCTTGGTATGGAGTTCGCAGGCAAAGAAGTCTATGGGGCATCGACCTTATTCTTTTTACAGTTGCCGGACTCAGCGGATGCATCCTGGCATTCCTGGCACTGTTCTCATCCCATCCGACAGTAGGTTCCAACTATATACTTTTCGCACTCCATCCCCTGCATCTATTCTGCCTGCCCTGGATGATAAAAAAGGTGCGAAAAAGACAAACGAGCCGCTACATGCAGGCTAATTTTGTCATTTTAACATTATTTATATTGTTATGGGCTATAATTCCGCAAAAAATCAATCCGACAATGCTACCTTTGGCACTTTGTTTGCTGGTACGTTCAGCAAGCAACTTGATTTTATCCCATAAACAAGGCTTAAGAAGAAGAATAAAGAGATGAAAAAAGGACTGATAACCTCCATATTAGTGTTGACTTTCGGCGGGCTGCAGGCTCAGCCGCTACCGTCTACGCCCAAACTGGTCGTAACTCTGACCATCGACCAGCTCCGCACAGATTATCTGGAGGCATTTTCGGCCTTATACGGGGAAAAAGGATTCAAAAGGCTGATGCGTGAAGGCAAAGTCTACATGCAAGCCGAAATGCCCTTCGACAAACCCGACCGCGCATCGGCTACAGCGACACTATTCAGCGGCTGTTCACCTTCTACACATGGAATCATCGCCACCAAATGGATGGACGTGTCTACCCTGACACCGCGCAATTGCGTGGAGGATCCAAACTTCATGGGCAACTACACCAACCAAAACAGCTCTCCGGCCCAATTGCTGACATCGACCATTGCCGACGAGCTGAAAGTAGCCACGCGCAATGCCGGAAAAGTATATGCCATCGCACCCTTCCGCGATGCAGCAGTCTTGAGTGCCGGCCATGCAGGCGACGGTGCTTTCTGGATTAACAAGACAAATGGAAAGTGGTGTGGAAGTACCTATTACCCGGAATTCCCCGAATGGCTGAACCAATACAATGACTCCAGCTCCGTGGATTTCCGCATTAAAGATATCACTTGGATGCCCCTGCATCAGGTATCCAGCTACAAATACCTGTCCGACTGGCGGACAGAGCCATTCAAGTACATTTTTGAAAGCGAACGAGAAAACAAGTTCTACCGACTGGCAGCAAGCCCCCTCATAAACGATGAGGTCAACCTGCTGACAGAAAGGCTGTTGGAGAAAAGTGGAATAGGCAGAGATGATATTCCCGACCTTCTGGCGCTCACCTACTATGCGGGCAACTACAATCACCGCAGCACCCGCGAATGCGCCATGGAAATGCAGGACATCTATGCCCGTCTGGACCGAAGCATTGCTACCCTGCTCGACATGCTCGACCGGAAAATAGGACTGAACAACCTCATTCTGTGCATCGCATCCACCGGTTATGCCGATCCCGATCCTGCAGATACGGGAATTTACCGCATCCCTGGAGGAGAGTTCCACCTGAACCGCTGTGCCACTCTGCTCAACATGTATCTTATGGCAACCTATGGCGCCGGACAGTATGTGGAAACTTATTATGACCAACAAATTTATCTTAACCATAAACTTCTGGAAGACAAGCAGCTGGACCTGACGGAAATTCTGGAAAAATCAGCTGCATTCTTGGTACAGTTCAGTGGTGTAGACCAAGTCTATTCCTCACACCGGCTGCTATTGGGTTCCTGGTCTCCCCAGATAGACCGCATTCGCAACAGTTACCACCGCAAGCGCTCGGGCGACCTGCTGATCAAAGTACTGCCGGGATGGACCATTGTTCAGGAAAATGGCAATGACAACCGTGCCGTGCGAGCTGCTGAAATTCCCGCACCACTGATTCTCATGGGTGGAGGAATCAAAGCAGGAAAAGTGAGGACACCTGTCAGTGCCGATCGCATCGCCCCTACTTTGAGCAGTGTGATGCGCATACGTGCTCCGAATGGATGCACAGCCACTCCGCTCGAATTTTGACCTGTTTTTTCCTTACAAGCAGACAAGAGTCCCGCTTCGTCGTCTGAATGTAACCATTTTCTTGTCTGATAACGGATTATTGGAAAAAACTCACTGTAACTTTGTGCCCAGTGGAGTGAATTTCTTACCTTTGCACAGCGAAAAACAATTATCAACCAACATTGCAATAAATAAAAACAATTATAAAATGGGATTTAATGAATTTTTAAGCTCGATTTTCGGCAACAAATCCACCCGCGACATGAAGGAAATACAACCGTGGGTAGAAAAGGTGAAAGCCGCATACCCGGAAATCGACAGCCTGGACAACGATGCCTTGCGTGCCAAAACAGAAGAACTGAAGGCATACATCCGCAACTCTGCCGCCTCTCAACGTGCCAAAGTGGACGAACTGAAGGCCACTGTAGAAACTACGGAACTGGAAAAGCGTGAAGAGCTCTTTGCCCAGATCGACAAAATTGAGAAAGAAATACTGGAAATCTACGAAAAGGCACTCGACGAAGTACTGCCCGCAGCCTTTGCCATCGTAAAGTCGACAGCCAGACGATTTACAGAAAATGAAGAAATTACCGTAACAGCCAATGACTTCGACCGCCAGCTGGCTGCCACCAAGGATTTCGTCCGTATCGAAGGTGATAAAGCCATCTACAAGAACCATTGGATGGCAGGTGGTAACGAAATTACTTGGAATATGGTACACTACGACGTACAGCTGTTCGGTGGTGTCGTTCTGCATAAAGGTAAGATTGCCGAAATGGCAACCGGTGAAGGTAAGACCCTCGTGGCAACCCTCCCCGTATTCCTCAACGCCCTGACCGGTAACGGTGTACACGTCGTAACAGTGAACGATTACCTGTCCAAGCGTGACTCCGAGTGGATGGGACCGCTCTACATGTTCCACGGCTTGAGCGTAGACTGTATCGACAAGCATCAGCCCAATTCCGATGCCCGTCGTCGCGCCTACCTGGCCGATATCACATTCGGTACCAACAACGAATTCGGCTTCGACTACCTGCGTGACAACATGGCCATCAGCCCGAAAGACCTCGTACAACGCCAGCACAACTATGCCATCGTCGATGAGGTGGACTCTGTATTGATTGACGATGCCCGTACGCCGTTGATTATCTCTGGTCCTGTACCCAAAGGTGACGACCAACTGTTCGAACAGCTCCGTCCGCTGGTAGAAAGACTGGTAGAGGCACAAAAAAGACTGGCTACCCAGTATCTGGCTGACGCCAAACGTCTCATCGCTTCCAGCGACAAGAAAGAACAGGAAGAAGGCTTCCTCTCCCTCTACCGCAGCCACAAGGCATTGCCTAAGAACAAACCGCTCATCAAGTTCCTGAGCGAAC
>CAYQOV010000021.1:0-14472 GCA_964419245.1 uncultured Bacteroides sp.
AGCACTACAGGCCTATGCACAAACAGCTTAGAATCTAAATCCGAAACTTGAGTTATGAATTGAGTTATCACTATGATTTGGACGCGAATGAATTAGGAGAAAGTTTCATAGTTAAAGTTACTGTTACCGATGTAGGAGGTCGAAGTGTATCGCAAGATGTGCTGATAACTATGGATGGTGATTTTTCTGCTCCTGTGTTTATTTCTGCTCCATCTGAGACCGTAAATGTGTTAATCCGTGAAGAAACGGTATACACGTTGAATTTATCAGTTTCTGACGATCGGTCTCTTGATTATATCAGGGTTGAGATACCGGGAATTAGTGGCTATGAAGATCTTCTGTTAGATGCAGGAGGTGCTGCTACCTTCAGTTTCTCGGAACGTATAACTTTCCCTAGTGAAGTTCAAAATTATGATTTGACAGTTACTGCTGTTGATGGTGTGGGGAATGAGACTGTTATATCTTGTGTCATTTCTGTAGATGAATTGCAGGATTATGAACGGATGTATTTGGCCGATGTGGCTACAGTAGATGAATTGAACAGTGATGTATTTGGGGTGCCAATGCGTATTGATCATGTAGGAGAATTTCAGTATCGGGCAAGATATTATTGCTCTACAGTTAATACAGAAATCTATTTTTTGCCTCAAACGAATGACTTTTCTCCGATATGTTTTGGCTTAGACCCCTCAGACAATACGATGCTGACTAGCGATCCTGATTTGGCACAGCCTATTGTGTTGACGGAAGCCAATGTTTATTATGATATTACTTTCAATACCAATACAGGAGAATATAGTATGTCAACTTATTCTGTGGATGAAGCTGATGACCCATGGCCATCAAGTATGGTGTATGGAACAGCGACTTTGGATAAATGGAATGATGGCGGTAGTACTATGATGGATTTTACATTTGGTTTAACTTCTGATAATCCTACAACAGTAGAATCTTTTGTACAAGATGCGAATAATCCTCACCTCTTTTATTATCAGACTCCGTTGAGTTTGACTGCTGGTGAAGAAATGAATTTCATTATTCATAATTATCATACGGACCAGTGGTGGAATTATACGAGATGGTGCAGTACTTCTAGTACTGATTTGGAAATCTTTGGTTATTATACTGGTAGCACGTTCCGTAATACAGATTATAGTGGGCCGACAACTGGTGAAGATGTTTGGTCGAAGCCAGTGGTAAATACAACTGGTAGTTATCAATTCTACTTTGATTCACATTTGGGTAGAGCTAAACTAGTACGTGTAAATTAATGAACCTAATTTGTCTAAATATGAGAAAACAGATTTTGATTGCGTGTTTGTTGGTATTGTCCATTTATGGCTATGCGCAGCAGATTACAGTGAAAGGTGTTGTGGTGTCTGGTACAGATAATCAACCGTTGATTGGTGCTACGATTCAGGTGAAGGATACTGGTACTGGTACGATAACAGGGATTGATGGGAATTATATGTTGAACAATGTTCCTTCGAATGGTTTGCTTGTATTTTCCTGCATTGGTTTTGAAACCCAGGAAGTGCATGTGGATGGGAAAACTACAGTTAATGTTATTCTGAAAGAAGCCACAGAGTTATTGGACGAGGTGGTGGTTATAGGTTATGGAGCCGTGAAAAGGAGTGATTTGACGAGTTCTATATCTACAGTAAAAGGCGAAGAAATTACTCAAACCGTAAAGGGTAATGCCATGGATGCTTTGCAGGGCAAGGTAAATGGTGTACAAGTTGCCAGTGGTGGTGGACCGGGTACTACACCAAAAGTATTGATTCGTGGTGTTACGACCGTTAATGGAAGCGATCCTCTTTATGTTGTAGATGGTATGCCTTTAGGCGAAGGGGCTAATATAAACTTTCTGAACAGTAACGATATTGAATCAATGGAAGTGTTGAAGGATGCTTCTGCTGCCGCTATTTACGGAACGCGTGCATCAAATGGAGTTATTTTGATTACGACTAAGAAAGGTAAGGCAGGAAAGACTGCTGTTAATTTTACGACCTCTGTTGGTTTTCAAACAATTGCAAAACCTAATATAGCTAATGCTTCTGAATATAAGGAAGTATATAATACTCGTTATACAAATGATGGATTGACTTCCAATTGGAACGACACAGGGGCAACTACTAATCCTGGAGGTACAGATTGGTGGGATGAAGTAGTCAACAAAACAGCGCTTGTACAAAATTATGCTCTTAGTTTCTCAGGAGGAACTGATAAACTGGTATATAACTTGAGTTTTGGATATTATCGGTCTGATTCTCAGTTTGATGTGGGCTATTGGGACAAAATTAATGCCCGATTGAATACCGAATATACTTTTAATAAGTACGTGAAGTTGGGTTTTGAGATTGCTCCTCGTGTAGAGTCTTGGGATGATACCCCAGATCAATTCTCTTCTGCGATGTCTATGGATCCCACAACTCCAGTGTATCGTCCCGAAAGTGAGTGGGAGGATAATGAGTATAATAATTACCAGCGTTCATATAATAACCAGACTTGGAATCCTGCAGCTTCGATAGCACGTTCAAACAGTCATTCGCGTGATATGGGAGCAATTCTTAACACCTACTTGCAGGTTAATCCTATTTCAGATTTGACGTTGCGTACACAGTTCAGTACTAATGCACATTATCGTCGTTCAGATAGTTTTACTCCACAGTTTTATATGGATGCATTGGAGCAATCAACTTTGAGTAGAGTATCCCGTCAATCACAGGAATGGTTAGACTGGAACTGGACGAATACCATCACCTATATCAAAACATTTGCAAAGAAACACAATTTCAATTTTATGGGAGGTTTTACAGCAGAGCGTTTTGCTTATTATAATACTTATGCACAACGTGATGGTGTACCTAATAATTTGGATCAGATGCAAGAAGTCGATGCCGGTGATGCAGATATGGCTGTAGCTAATGGAAGCACAAGTTATAATTCATTAGTATCATTCTTGGGACGTGTGATGTATAATTATGATAATCGTTACTATATTTCAGCTTCTATTCGTGCGGATGGCTCTTCTCGCTTCCCTGCAGGAAACAAATATGCTGTTTTCCCCTCAGTTTCGGCTTCTTGGCGTATTATTAGTGAAGACTTTATGCAGGATCAGGAAATATTCAGCAATTTGAAACTGCGTGGAGGTTGGGGACGTGTAGGTAATCAGAATATTGATAATGATGCGACTTTGACTCTACTGGGCCAGGACTATTATTCGTTTAATGGTACATTATCAAATGGTTATTATTTATCAGGTGTGGGTAATGATCAATTGAAATGGGAAACTGTGGAGGATTGGAATGTCGGTGTTGACATGTCATTCTTGAAAGATCGTTTAGGAGTAACGTTTGAGTATTTCCAAAAGAAATCAAAGGACATGCTTTATCAGAAAGAAAATATCTATGCTATTGGTTATCCTGATTGGAACAGTACTGTTTGGATGAACATCGGTAGTATGAAAGCTTCCGGTTGGGAACTGGGATTGACTTGGCATGATCAGGTTAATAAGGATTTCTCTTATGATATAGGTTTGAATCTTTCTGCTGTGAGAAATAGGGCAATCAAGTTCTCTGGTGACGGTCCTATTTCAACGGGAGGATTTAATAGTGACCAGATTATACGCAATGAAGATGGTGGGCTTATTTCTCGTTTTTATGGTTATGTGGCTGACGGAATTTTCCAGAATTGGGAAGAGGTTTATGCCCATACTGATGAACATGGTAATCTGATACAGACCAATGCGCAGCCTGGTGATATCCGTTTTAAAGATCTGAATCATGATGGTGTGCTTGATGAAAATGATAAAACATGGATTGGTAATCCTTATCCCGACTTGATGATGGGTATTAATTTGGGGTTGCGTTATAAGAATGTTGATTTTTCTGCAAACTTCTATGGAACGTTTGGCAATGATATATTTAACACAACCAAAGGCTTATATTCAGGAGCCAATGGATCGAATGTTTGGGCTGGTACATTGGAAAAGGCATGGCATGGTGAAGGAACCAGCAATAGCATTCCTCGGCTGTCATACAGTGATTTAAACCAGAATTATAATCGTGTATCGAGTTTTTATGTAGAAGACGGCTCTTATTTGCGTTGCAAGCAATTACAGGTTGGTTATACATTACCTAAGAGATGGGTGGCTGGTTCAAATTTGCGTGTGTCGTTTTCTGCGCAAAATCTGTTTACAATCACGAAATATTCAGGAATGGATCCAGAGCGTCCTGCATTGGATGGCAGTGTAATAGAAACGGGTATAGATAATACGGCTTATCCTAATCCTCGTACATTCTTGTTTGGTATAGACTTAAAATTTTAATCTTAGAGGAACTATGAAACGAATAATTGGAATATTAACTTTGGCTGTTACTTTGTTTTTCTCAACAACTTCTTGTGAAGATTTTCTGACGGAGGAAGTGAGAGGATCACAGAACTTGGATACTTATTTTGCTTCTATTGATGATTGTGAAGCATATATAACTGGTTGCTATGAAGCCCTTACATGCAGCGGCTGGTGGCAAATTAATACGGTGTGGTTGCTTTCGGAAATGTGTAGTGATGATGCTTGGATGGGTAATACAACACAAAGTCAGAGTGACTATATATCGTTGGCGCATTATCAAGGTAATGGTGCAAGTAATGGTCCCATTTCTAACTTCTGGCAATATCGTTACAAAGGCATATTGCGTTGTAATGTTGGCATCGAACGTATTGCGGACTTGGATGTAGAAGATACGGATTTGCGCGATCGTTTGGTGGCTGAGGCTCGTTTCTTACGTGCTTATTATTATTTTGAGTTGGTAAGAAATTTTGGTGGTGTACCACTGATTACTGGCTTTTTGATGCCGGAAGAAATACAGGGAATTACTCGTTCTTCGGAAGAAGAAGTATATGCATTTATAGAACAGGATCTTTTGGATGCTGCTGAAGTATTGCCGCAACGCAGTGAATATGATGCATCGGATATGGGGCGTGCTACTCGTGGTGCAGCTTTGGGGTTGTTGGGTAAGCTTATCTGTATCAGGAGAAATGGCAGGAGGCTCACGATGTGCTGCAGACTGTTATCAATGAAGGTGAATATGACTTGCTTCCTGAGTTTGGACAGGTCTGGGATTTGGAGTATGACAACAGTATAGAAAGCCTTTTTGAAGTACAATACATTTACCATTCCACACTTGCTTTAGGAGGTTCGTTGGCTACTGTAACAGGAGCAAGAAATGGTCCGGGTGACGGATGGAGTTGGTGTCAGCCTTCTGCTAACTTAGAGCAAGCTTATATTGATGCTGGCGATACGGAACGTTTGCGTTGGACTATTATTAAGACCGGATGTACGGAAATTGCGGGTGAAGATAATTTTGACGAGTTTATAGAGAATAGTAAGGGCTTGTCATATTATGATTCTTATATCGAGCAATATGGTTGGGATCCGGATTGTTATATTATTGATCCGGCACAGCATAAGTCGGCACGTATTATCCGTAAATATTTTTTGCCGATTGCAGACAGACCTGAAGTTTATAATACGGACAAGAGCCCGTTGAATCATCGTATTTTACGCTATGCGGATGTCTTGTTGATGTATGCGGAGGCTTGTAATGAATTGGGTTTGGATAGTGATGCCCGTAGTGCATTGAATCGGGTTCGTACGCGTGTAAATCTGCCTGAGGTGACTTCGTCCGGAACAACTTTGCGTGATGCAATTCGCTTGGAACGTCGTTTGGAACTAGCCTTTGAACAAAATCGTTTGTATGATATCCGTCGTTGGACTGATAGTAATGGTAAAAAAGTAATCTGTAATTTGTTAGGACCGAATGGTACTTTTGTACAATGGAATACCGATCCTGAAACACGTGACCTCTATGAATGGGAAAATCAGGGTGAAGCTAGCGATAAAGGTATCTCTTTTGATGAAAATCGCGATTTGGTATTCCCTATTCCATTGTATGAGATTACGATGTCAAATGGTTCTATTACTCAAAACCCCGGCTGGAATTGATAGTTATTTTATTATTCAATAGGTAGTGTCTATATTATTCTGCCGCAGGTAGTTTTATTGATTATCTGCGGCAGTTTTTTTCTAACTTTGCATAAAATATATAGGAGCAAAATGAAACGTTATTTATGGGGGGCGTTGTTGACGGTATTGGTTTCATGCAGCGATAGCCCCGTTGAAGATTCAGGTGTGGAAACAGACGATCCTGTGGTAAGTGTGGAGAAATCGGTGACGATAGATGCCGGTCAGTCTTATCAGACAATGGTGGGATTTGGGGCTTCCGATTGTTGGTCGCCGGCCTATGTCGGTCGGACGTGGACACAAAGCCGGGCTGGGATAACCGAGTTACTGTTCTCTTCGGAGATTGTAGACGGACAGCCGAAAGGCATCGGTTTGACCCAGTGGCGGGTGAATTTGGGAGGCGGTAGTGCCGAGCAAGGTGATGCCAGCGGTATTGAGGACAAGTCGCGTCGTGCGGAATCATACCTGACAGACGATTTGACTTACGATTGGACCCGCTGCGAAGGCCAGCGCTATTTCATGAGCCGTGCCAAGGAACTGGGGTGCAATAATTTTATTCTGTTCAGCAATACGCCTCCCGTACAATATACCTATAATGGGAAAGGGTTCTCGGCGCAGGGTGCCAGCTCGAACTTGAAGCCGGAACATTACACAGACTTTGCTCAATATATGGCTGAGGTAGCTGCACATTACGAAGATGAAGGCTATTCCATTAGTCACATTTCACCGGTCAACGAACCTCAATACGATTGGGATAGCGGGCAGGAAGGTAGCGGATGGAAAAACGAGCAAGTGGCCGAGGTAGCCAGTTTATTGGACACGGAGCTGACAGCCAAAGGATTGTCCACTGATATTTTGTTGGGGGAAGCGGGCGACTGGGAATATCTGTATAAGGTCAAAGGAGATGCTGACCGTAGTAATGTACTTTCTGCGTTCTTTACGCCTGGTTCCTCTGCTTATGTAGGCGATTTGGATCATGTCAATGCCTTGATTTGTGCTCATAGTTATTGGACAGATGGTAGTTGGGATGGCATGCGTAAAGTACGTCAGCAAGTGGCACAAGCTGCGCAACAATACGGCGTGGATGTGTGGCAAAGTGAGTGGAGTATGTTGGGCGACGGCTACAGTACGTCTGAATTTGTCGGTTATGACACGGCCACTGAGATGGACATCGCACTTTATATGTCGAAGGTCATTCATAACGATTTGACTGTTGCTGGAGTGACTTCCTGGTGTTATTGGACATCAATGGATGTATCTCGTTGGGGACGTAAGAATCGCTTTCTTTTGATTTCGTTAGTTCCTGCCGATGGTGAATATGGTGACATCGAGAAAGAAGGGACTTATCAACCTACGGCTACACTTTGGGTATTGGGTAATTACAGCCGTTTCATTCGTCCGGGGTACCATCGTATTGGGCTTTCGATGAATGAAGTACATAATTTCTTCGGTTCGGCCTGGATATCCTCTGATGGGAAGCAGATAGTGGCAGTTTATTCCAACCTTTCGGAAAAAGCTGTCCGATTGGATGAAACTCATGTAGGGTGGAGTGCTGAGCCTCAATCTGTCGTTTCTTATACGACTTCCAGTAGCAAGAGTTTGGAAGAAAAACAGTGGGAAGTTGGAGATCAGATTTATCTGGATGCGAAGAGTGTAACTACAATTGTGTATGATCTTTAAACAACATAAACATGAATAAGTATATATATCAAATGGTGTCAGCCTTGTTACTTTCTTTGCTTTGTCTTCAGATGAAAGCACAAGTCTCTTTTGGTGACGCACAGGCATTCAACAACGGATGGCTTTTCTTGTTGGAGGATGATTCTGCTGCTGTTCGAATTGATTATGATGACAGTTGCTGGCGCAAGCTGGATCTGCCACACGATTGGTCTATCGAAGGACAACTCTCGCCCGACCTGGCCAGCTGTACCGGTTACCTGCCCGGTGGTATAGGCTGGTATCGCAAGCATTTCCGGGTGACAGATGATGCAGCCAGGCATTACATATATTTCGAAGGTGTTTACAATCGCAGCGAGGTGTATTTGAACGGTCATTTGTTGGGTAAGCGCCCGAATGGTTACATTTCGTTCATGTACGACCTGACGCCCTATTTGAAAGAAGGCGACAATGTGCTGGCCGTGCGCGTGGACCACAGCCGGTATGCCGATTCGCGCTGGTACACGGGCTCAGGTATTTATCGCGACGTGTGGCTGGTGTCGGCGCCCGACATCCATTTTGCTCAGTGGGGCATCGGTTGGTACGCTGTTTCGCTGACCGACCGCAAGGCGACGATAGCAGTCGATGTGGAGGTAGAGAAGCACGTGGAGGCTACAGGCCGCCTGGAGGTGAAAGCTGTGTTGCTGGATGCCGAGGGCCGACAGGTGGCACAGGCTTCCGGCCGTGTGGCTGACGGCAAGGTAGGCTTGTCCAAACAGACGCTGACTTTGCAGGTGAGCCGACCGAAACGTTGGGAGCTGGATACACCTTATTTATATACTTTGAAAACGGAACTGCTGGCCGACGGGAAACGGTTGGATGGGAGCGGGACGAAAGTTGGCCTGCGCACGCTGGAGTTCGATCCGAACAAAGGCTTTGCCCTGAACGGCCGTTGGATGAAGGTGAAGGGTGTCTGCCTGCACCATGATGCCGGTGTGTTGGGAGCGGTAGTACCGCCCGAAGTGTGGGAACGTCGCCTGATGAACCTTAAGAAATATTTGGGCGCCAATGCCATCCGCATGAGCCATAACCCACAGGCTCCGGTTGTCTATGACCTGTGCGACCGCCTCGGCCTGCTGGTGATGGACGAGGCCTCCGATGAATGGGAATTCCCCAAGCGCAAGTGGATCAAGGGCTGGAATAAGGGCGAGCCCGGCTATCAGGGTTCGTTCGATTTCTTTGAGGAATGGATTGAGCGTGATGTTACTGATATGGTGCGTCGCGACCGCCACCATCCGTCGGTTTTCCTGTGGAGCATCGGTAACGAGGTAGACTATCCGAACGACCCCTATTCGCATCCCATTCTGGACGGAGTGGGGGCTACTATCAACCAACCCATGTTTGGAGGTTACAAACCCGACGCGCCCGACGCCATGCGCATCGGTGTTATCGCCCAGCGGCTGGCGGCCTGTGTACGGGCGGTGGACAAGAGCCGTCCCGTGACGGGCGCCCTGGCCGGTGTGGTGATGTCCAATCAGACGGCTTATCCCGAGGCAGTGGATGTTGTGGGCTACAATTATACGGAGAACCGTTACGACGAAGACCATGCCACCTATCCCGACCGCATCATTTACGGTAGTGAGACGGGTTCGGGTATCGACGCTTGGTACGCCGTGAAGAATAAGGACTTTATCTTCGGACAATTCATCTGGACGGGAACCGACTACCTGGGCGAGGCGGGTGCCTGGCCATCACGCGGACTGGGCACCGGTCTGCTCGATTTCGCCAGTCTGCCGAAGCCGCGCGGCTATCATCGGGCTGCGCTGTGGAGTGAGGAACCTGTCACCTACGTCGGCACGTATCCGAAGCGCGATTACCTGTCGCCCGATGCCTGGGACATCTGGAACTATGAAACGGGGCAGGAGATACGCGTGGTATGCTACACCAACGCACCGCAGGCCCGCCTGCTGCTTAATGGAAAAGTGGTAGGTGAAATGAAGCCTTACGACGTGAAGAGCGGTATCATCCATTGGGACATTCCCTACGAGGCGGGCGAACTGCGTGCCGAGGGTTGCGACGAGGCCGGGAATGTGCTGTCCTCGTATGTCGTCCGTTCGTCGGGCCTGCCTTATGCCTTGCGTGTCACGGCGGATTGCGACACCTTTTCGGCCGACCGCCGCGTGGCTCATGTCTTGGTGGAAGTGGTAGACGAGCAGGGCGTACCGGTTCGTCTGGCCGATAACGAAATCACCTGCCGTATCGAAGGACCTGCCCGCCTGCTCGGTCTGGAGAACGGTGACAACGGCGACATGTCCGAACATCGCGACAACCGCCAGCGCGTGTGGCACGGACGCCTTCTGGCTTACGTGCAGGCAACGGGCGAGACGGGAGACATCCGCATCCGATTCACCTCTCCGTTGCTTCAGAAAGCTGAAGTCGTGTTGCAGAGCGGTGTTTTCTCAAAATGAGTCAGCCCAGCCGACAGTGTTTCAGTCGCAGGCTGTTCGTCACCACGCTGACGCTGCTGAACGCCATGGCCGCCCCGGCTATCATGGGGTTGAGCAGGAAGCCGCAGACGGGGTAGAGCACACCGGCGGCGACAGGCACTCCTATTATATTGTAGATGAAGGCCCAGAACAGGTTCTGCCGGATGGTGCGCACGGTGAGGTGGGAGAGACGCAGGGCTTCGGACAGCTTGCCAAGGTCGCCCTTCAGCAAGGTGATGCCAGCTACGTCCATGGCGATATCGCTACCCGTACCCATGGCGATGCTCAGGTCGGCCTGTGCCAGAGCAGCGCTGTCGTTGATGCCGTCGCCCACCATTGCGACGATTTTTCCCTCTTGTTGAAGGCGGCTGATGTAGGCCGCCTTTTCTTGTGGCAGCACGTTGGCGCGGTAGTGGCGGATGCCCGTCTGTGCGGCGATGGCGCGGGCAGTGGCTTCGTTGTCGCCCGTCAGCAGGTGGACGTCGATGCCTTGGCGTTGTAGGCGGTGGATGGCTTGCGCAGAGGTGGGCTTCACGCGGTCGGCGATGGCGGCCACGGCCAGGGCTTCGTGCTCGTCGGCCAGCCAGATGACGGTTTGTGCTTCGGCTTCCAGGCGGTCGGCCTCCTGCGCCAGTTGCGGGTCGACGGCAATCTTCTGTTCGTCCAGCAAGCGACGGTTCCCGATGTAGTAACGTGTACCGCCGACGCGACCGCGAATACCCTGGCCCGTGAGGCTTTCAAATTCTTCAGTTGGAGAAATATTTTTTTCTAACTGGGGAAAAATATTTTCCCAGTAGCGGACAATAGCCTCGGCTAGCGGATGCCCGGAACGCTTCTCCAGTGCATGGAAGGCGGCGGCGTGGCGCTCGTCTTCGTGTCGCCAGCGGAGGGTGGTCACCTGCGGACGGCCTTCGGTCACGGTGCCCGTCTTGTCCAGCACCACGGTGTCTACCCGCCGTGCACGCTCCAGGCTTTCAGCGTCCTTGATGAGAATGCCCCGTTCGGCTCCCTTGCCGATGCCTACCATGATGGCCGTCGGTGTGGCCAGCCCCAGGGCACAGGGGCAGGCGATGATGAGCACCGTCACCAGTGCCAGCAGACCGTGGGTGAAGCCGTCGGTCGGTGCTAGCAGCACCCAGCCGAGGAAGCTCAGCAGGGCTATGGCCATGATGGTGGGGACGAAGATGCCTGCAATACGGTCCGCCAGTTTCTGCACGGGGGCCTTGCTGCCCTGCGCGTCCTGTACGGCACGGATGATGTGGGCCAGCAGCGTGTCGTGTCCCACCTGCTCGGCGCGGAAGACGAAGCTGCCTTTCTGGTTGATGGTGCCCGCCAGTACACGGTCGCCCGCGCGCTTGCCCACGGCCAGCGGTTCGCCGCTGAGCATGCTTTCGTCTACGTGCGATTCGCCGCTCACGACCGTGCCGTCCACGGGCACACGTTCGCCGGGGCGGACCAGAAGCAGATTGCCGACGGTGACCTTCTCCAATGGATAAGACTCTTTTAATGAAGAATGAGGAATGAAGAATGAAGAATTTCCTTGCGGGCTGTCAGGTGCAGCGCAGCCTGATTCTTCATTCTTCATTCTTAATTCTTCATTTACCAGTGTTACCGTCTGCGGTTGCAGCCCCATCAGCTTCTTGATGGCATCGGCTGTCCGGCTCTTGGCGCGTGCCTCGAGCAGACGGCCCAGCAGGATGAAGGCGATGATGACGGCCGAAGCTTCGAAATAGACGTGCGGCTCGATGCCCCGCGACCGCCAGAAGTCGGGCCAGAAGAGGTTGAACACGCTGAACAAGTAGGCGATGCCGGTGCTGACGGCTACCAGCGTGTCCATGTTGGCCGCGCGGTGCTTCAGCAGGCGCCAGGCGTTGGCGTAGAAGCCGCGGCCCAGGCCGAAGACTACGGGCGTGGCGAGCAGCCACATGGCGTAGTTGGCATAGGGCAAGTCCATGAACGCCATGCCGACGACGGCCACGGGCAGGGCGAGGGCGATGGCCCACACGGTGCGCCGCTTTAGCGTGCGATACTGGCGCAGTTGTTCCGCTTCCTTGTCTTCCGCCTCCGAGGGCGCGGGTGTTTCTTGTTTGGGAGTCAGGCCGAAGCCTACAGTCTCTACAGCCTGTTGCAGGGCTTCGGCTGTGCAGGCCGACGGGTCGTAGGTCACCGTGGCGGTTGCTGTGGCCAGATTGACGGCGGCCTGGACGACGCCCGGCTGCCGGCTCAAGGTTTTTTCCACACGGGCGGAGCAGGCGGCGCAGCTCATGCCCTGTACGTCGAAGTTCTGTTGGATGGTATGTTCGTTTTCCATTGCTGACGGTTGGTTTTGATGTTTACGTCTGCAAAGGTACGGCGGATTCTCCGGTCGGGTGTTATGGAATTCGGGGAATAAGTTATAAGATTGTGTCGTGTCTTTATTTCAAATCTCGTCCAGCGGCTTGCGGCGTTTCTCCTTCTGCAGCCTGAATTGCGTGGGAGTGAGGCCCGTCACGCTCTTGAACTGCGCGCTCAGGTAAGCGGTGCTCGAGTAGCCCAGGCGGTCAGCTATCTCGTTCAGTGTCAGTTCGCCATAGGTCAGCAGTTCTTTGGCCCGCTCTATTTTCTGGGCGATGACATACTTCTCGACGGTGGTGCCCGAGGCTTCGGAGAACAGCTTGCTCAGCGTGCCGTAGTCTTTGCCGAGGGCATGGGCCAAATAGTCAGACAGGTTGGTCTGGAGGGGAGCGTCCGTGGGCTGGTGAATGAGGCCGACGATGAGGTCCTTCATCTGTTGCACCGTCTGCATCCGTCGGTCGTCTATCAGCTCGAATTCCAACGCCTCCAACGCTTTCTTTACCCGGAGGCGGAGGTCGGGTGTCAGCTCTTCGGCGGTGACGGCGATGCCCAGCTCTACAGACAGCGGATGCAGATCCAGCGTGCGCAGGGCGTTGTCCACGGCCAGGATGCAGCGGTGGCATACCATGTTCTTGATGTGTAGCGTATGGCTTTCGTCTGTCATCGGGATGCAATGCTTTGTTTGTTGCAAAGGTAGTGAAAGGTGAGCGCAGAAACAAATTGAGAACGCGGTTTTCATTTGTTTTTGCCGAACCGCCTCCTGCCTTTGCAAAAGGTGAATGCAATAGATGGCTGAGTTGGCAATGAAAATGAAAGTTAAATGTCCGAGAAACTTCGGTAAACGTTTCATCCTTCCGTCACAAATCCTTTCCTTTGCGAAAAAATACTTCGACATGAAAAAACTGATTCCTTTTGTCTTGCTCTGCCTGGCATTGCTGTCGCTCGGGCTGGGTGCCTGTTCCGATAAAGACGACAGCGTTCCACGTATCCAACTGGCGTATGAAAACCCGAATGAAGTTTTCGATAACGAAAACCCTCGTATCTCTCTGATGGCTTTTGAGACGGCCGACCGTGTGTATCTCATACAGGGTGGTGACGGGAATTTCCGTTTGGAGGTTAGCAACGACGAGGTGGTGCAGGCCCGTTGCGAAGGGGGCAAGCTCTTTATCCGTCCGCTGAAGGCCGGAAAGGCGGAAGTCCTTATCCGTGACGGTTACGGATGGGATTATCTTTTGTCGGTCACGGTAGGTTATCCCTATTATCTCTATGGCGTGATAGACAACCGCGTGATGTTGCAGGGCGCAGGGCTGACCGATGAAGAGAAGAACGCGCTGGAGCAGGAGATGCTGCATGCTTCTTCGGGGCCTGCCGTCGTCAAGAGTTATACGTTCGTCTATCAGAACGAAGCGATGAATACGGGACAGCTGGTTATCGGTTCTTCACGTTATGTATTCGATGCATCGGCGGAGCCCATCGGACTCGAAGATCCTCTGGAACTCAATGTGCGGACGGCCGACGGCTTTGCACGCAAATTTTTCTTCGAACGCTTCACGCCCGTCCGTCTGTCGTCGGGCAACCGTTCGGACGAACTGTTTCTGAGCGAGTCCAATGGCGGTGTTTCGCCTGATACGCGTGATTTCAATTTAGCTCCTCACTTCCGTTGTGTGTTTGCGGACCGCACTTCTCTCTATCGGGAACGTTATCCGGCACTGGAGCATGCCTATCATGTGCAGGTGGTCATTGAACAATATGAAGGATTGACCTCCGAAGAATAAAGTCTCCGGCCGCTGGCCGAAGGGATTGTACGGAAGGATTTCCTCCTGACTTGCCGAGGCGGTCAGGGGGAAATCTTTTTTGTATCTTCCCCGCACCTGTTCACTCCCCTGCGAGTTTCAAAATGGTTTCAAGCCTTGCAAGACGGTAAAATCTCATGTCCCTTCTTTATGTGATAGGAAACACGTCAGTTGTACG
>CAYQOV010000021.1:14572-39892 GCA_964419245.1 uncultured Bacteroides sp.
AACGCTCGGAGAGCATTTCGCACAGTTCGACGGCCTGCCCGAACGCTCGGAGAGCATTTCGCACAGTTCGACGGCCTGCCCGAACGCTCGGAGAGCGTTTCGCACAGTTCGACGGCCTGTCCGAACGCTCGGAAAGCGTTTCGCACAGTTCGACGGCCTGCCCGAACGCTCGGAGAGACTTTCGCACAGTTCGACGGCCTGTCCGAACGCTTGGAGAGCGTTTCGCACAGTTCGACGGCTTGTCCGATCGCTCGGAGAGCGTTTCGCACAGTTCGACAGCTTGTCCGAGCGTTCGGAGAGCCCAGAGAACAGTTTTCTTGACATTTCCGGTATCAGAGGATGTATTGCACCTCCTTGAAGAGGTATCGCCGCAAGCGTCCCGCCTCGTCTTGCAGGACGAAGCGTCCGTCCGGCTCCACGTCGGCCAGGCGCGCCAGGAAGCGGCCGCCGGCGTCTTCGTAGGGGTGCAGGCCCTCGCGGCGGAAGAGGGCGTCGGCGTAGCGGCGGGCCACGGAGGCGGCAAAACGTCCGTCCGCGTCGCGGCGCAGGGCTTCGTAGTAAGTGTGCAGGCGGCGCAGGAAGCCGTCGAGGACGGTCGTCGTGTCGTAGTCGCGGCCCGTAATCTGCTTCAGCGATACGGGGTTGAGCGCGGGGCTGCGGAATGTGGTCTGGTTCAGGTTGATGCCGATGCCGGGGATGCAGCGGCCGATGCGGTTGCCCTCCAGCACATTCTCGATGAGCATGCCGCAAATCTTTTTCTCGTGCCAGTAGATGTCGTTGGGCCATTTGATGGAGATGCCTTCCGTGTAGGTGTCCAGCTCTTCCTTGACGGCCAGCGAGACAATCTGCGACAGAACAAACTGGCGGCGTGCCTCGACGAAACGGGGATAGAGCACGGTGCTGAACAGGAGGTTTTGCCCGGCTTCAGATTCCCACGAGTTGCCGCGCTGGCCCTTGCCCGATGTCTGGAAACGGGCGGTGACGGTAGTATATTCGGTGGGGGCGGACGGGGCGTTGTCGCACAAGTCGCTCAGGTAACGGTTGGTCGAGTCTGTTTCTTCCAGCCCGATGATTGGAAAGGAGGGTTGTTCGGAAGTTGCTGTCATTTTGGTCTTGTACGTAAAATTCATTATTCTCAGAATTGCGGCGGATAGAAAGCATTCTCCAGATGTTCGATCTGGAACGGAGGCCGGTCGCCAACGGCCGTGACGATGTCGAAGCGGACGGGCAGGTCGATGCCGAAGTGTTTGATGTAGGCGTCGGCTGCCACGACGATGTGGCGCACCTTCCGCCAATCCACGGCCTCCTGAGGCTCCTTGTAGTCGGTGTTGGTGCGGGTCTTCACTTCGACCACCACCAGCTCGCCTTCGTGCATGGCCACGATGTCCAGCTCCAGGCGGTTCTTGCGCCAGTTGCGGTGGAGTATCGTGTAGCCTTTCCGCTCCAGATAGGCTGCTACAGCGTCTTCGCCTTCCTTACCCAGTCTGTTGTGTGCTGCCATATTACCGTCTTTTTTCTTCTCGGGAGACAAATTTACGCTTTTTCTGCTTTGAATTTACGGCAGGAACACTAATTTTGCAGGAAATATGAGAAAGAGAGACAAAACGTGTGCGAAAGCAACGCCCGACGAGCCCAAACGCGAACAGCGCATCGTGTGCCTGATGAGCGAGGAGGAACTGCGGATTGTGGACCGTTATCTGGAGAAGTACAAGATAACCAACAAATCGCGCTGGTTCAGGGAAACTATTCTCATGTTCATCCACAAGAATATGGAAGAAGACTATCCGACCCTCTTCGGCGAACACGACATGAGGCGCTAATCTTTGGTAAGCAAAGTATCGGCTTTAACTTCCTTAACTTCTTTAACTTCCCTAACTTCTTTAATTCCTGAGCAATATGGACGACCAATATTACATGAAGCAGGCTTTGGCCGAGGCGCGGAAGGCGGCCGAGCGCGACGAAGTGCCCGTCGGTGCCGTCGTGGTATGCAAGGACCGCATCATTGCCCGTGCCCACAATCTGACCGAAACCCTGACAGACGTGACAGCCCATGCCGAGATGCAGGCCATTACGGCCGCTGCGTCGGCTCTCGGCGGCAAGTATCTGAACGAATGTACGCTTTATGTAACGGTGGAACCGTGTGTGATGTGTGCCGGTGCCATCGCTTGGGCGCAGACGGGGCGTCTGGTTTTCGGTGCCGACGACGAAAAACGTGGTTACCAGCGCTATGCGCCGCAGGCTCTCCATCCCAAAACGGAAGTTGTGAAAGGCGTGATGGCCGACGAGTGTGCCGCCTTGATGAAAGGATTCTTCCAGCGGAAACGGTAAGGAAGGGGGGATAGTTCGCAGTTAACGTTAGTGTTAGTTCCTGACTTTTCAGTCTGTTAAATGGAAAAGTATCAATTAAAGGTGGGGAAACGAATAGCCGATTGACAGGAATACGCTCTGACTTAACTCTCTCTTTGGCACATAGAATTTCTGTCCATTGGCCAACGTAATATTTCTGCGCCCGGAATAGTAGTCAAGATTGGAGAGGTAATATCCTCCTCTGAGTATAAAACGGCCAATGGCAAAGTTGACGGAAGCTCTTGCGTTCCAATAGAACCACTGGAGCCCTTTATTGGGAAATCGTCGGTAATCTACGGTTTGGCTGACTGACCCAGTAAATTCCTTGATTTCATACGTTAAAGAGTTGCGGAATGGACATGCCAGACTGAGGCCAGGCTCTACTTGGAACCAAAGGCGATAATCGTTGTCCGTACTTTTCCAGACGGTTGGAGATTTCAGAACTACAGACGGCTTGAATATGATCCATCGGATGTTCCTCTCATTGTCTGTGAGTTCAGCCTTCTGTCCGTCAATGGTGGTCTGACGACTCGGTTGGTTGTATTGGCCGGTTAATTCCAATCCAAGTGCCACCCCGAGATACTTATGAAAAAGCCAGCTTACGGATGGCTCAAGTTGCCATGCTTGTTCGTTATTGAGATAGAGTCCTCCGTATAAGTCTGCTGTGAAGGCCGGTTTATCGTCTTGAGCATGTACGGCGATTCCGCAGCACAAGAGTAGAACGGTTAAAATTATCGAATGTTTAGTCATTTCCGTCTTTTCAGTATTATTCCTTTATCTCTTCAAAGTCTACATACTCTCCGTCATCCTTGGAGAAGATACGTTCCTTATGTTTGATGTGTATTTCACCTTCTTCAGGACGTATGCCGTCGGTCGTGTCGGTCGAGGTACGTGATGATTGCCGGTTGTCTCCGTAGAATGTATAGCTTCGGAAGTCCTGCGAAGACGTTTTTTTCCGTCCGAGTCCGAAGATGCCGCGTACAATACTACCGATAATACTGAGACCGATAATCAGTATTGCTATGATGAGTATAAACAGAAATCCTAAGAAATGTAACATGCGTATCGAGTGTTTAAGTTGGTTCTGATAACACTACTACAACAATCGTGCCAGACGGAAAGTTTATTTCTTCCGGCCGGTAAACCATGACAGCAGGATGTACCAGACAATGCAGGTGGCAAAACCGCGCACTTGCAAGGTCGCCAGGAAGTAGATGCAGAGCAGCAGGAAGATGAAGCTCACTTTGTTGTCCTTCCACGACAGGTTCTTGAACTTCAGCGAGAACATCGGAATCTCCGATACCAGCAGCCACGAGAAGAGGCAGACCAGTGCCAGCAGTCCGAGCGGATGAACACTGCCGCCGGTCAGTATCGGATGGTAGCCCGCTACGAGCGAGGCCCAGAACAGGGCGTTGGCAGGCACAGGCAGGCCGATGAAGGAAGTCGTCTGGCGCGTATCGTTGTTGAACTTCGCCAGGCGCAGGGCCGAGAATACCGCAATGAGGAAAGCCGAGTAGGGTAACCAGGTCGCCATACTTTCCATATAGGCGGGGTAGGGCATTTCCTTGAACAGGGAGAATACGATGAGCGACGGTACCAGGCCGAAGCTGACATCATCGGCCAGCGAATCCAGATCCTTACCGATGATGGAATGGGCGTCCAGGACTCGTGCGGCCAGTCCGTCGAAGAAGTCGAACGTCGCACTGATGATGATGAAGAGCAGTGCCAGTTCATAGCGCGCTTCGAAAGCCATCACGCCGGCGATGCAGCCCGAAAACAGGTTCAGGCAGGTCAGTGCGTTGGGGATATGTCGGGTGATGCAGTTGGCCATAATTTCAGATTTTAGTTTAGTTTGGCAATGACAGTTTGGTTGCCGGTGGTCAGTTGTCCCAGCTTGACGCAAACTTCCGTACCCAGTGGCAGGTAAACGTCCACGCGTGAGCCGAACTTGATGAAGCCCATATGCTCGTCTATGTAGCATTCCTCGCCCGGTTCGGCGTAGGTGACGATGCGGCGGGCCATCGCTCCGGCTATCTGGCGTGCCATTATTTCCACACCTTCGGGAGTCTCGATGATTACCATCGAACGTTCGTTGTCCGTGCTGGCTTTCGGTAGCCACGCTTTCATGAACTTGCCGTTCTGATGACCCACTTTCTTGATGGTGCCATCCACTGGATACCAGTTGGCGTGTACGTTGACCAGGCTCATGAAGATGGAAATCATGAGACGGCGGTCGTGGAAATATTCATTTTCCTCGACTTCTTCAATGACTACAACTTTTCCGTCGGCGGGAGCTACCACGACCTTTTCGGTATCCTGTCCGAAGAGACGTATCGGGCAACGGAAGAAATTTACCAATATGCCGTACACAATAAGGCTGATGACTCCCACGATGTAGAATGGAACTTTGTTGTCCAGTCCGAAATATAAGACGGAGTTGACCGCCAATAGCAGCAACAGGCTTCCAATCAGTGTGTGAGTCCCCTCACGGTGTATGCGTATTTTTTTTAGTCTTTTAAGTCTGCCCATGTAAACCCGCGTTTAGAGTTGTTTTGGAGTTAGAAATTACTTGCAAAAATAGGTGTATTTTAAAAATCTAACAAGAATTTGGGGAAGAAATGCGTCTATAAGTAATTTTTTGAGGATTATTTTGGCTGAAAATGGGATAGATTGTACCTTTATGCTCCAAATTGAAAGGAGTGCTTATGCAAGATTTTGTTCATCTACACGTACATACCCAGTATTCGTTGCTCGACGGGCAGGCCAGTGTCAGCCGCCTGGTGGACAAGGCCATCAAGGACGGCATGCGCGGCATCGCGGTGACCGACCATGGTAACATGTTCGGCATCAAGGAGTTCACCAACTACGTGAACAAGAAGAACGGCGGCCCGAAAGGCGAAATCAAGGACTTGAAGAAGAAGATGGTCGACATCGAGAGCGGCAAGGAGGAGTGCGAGGACAAGGAAGCCGCGCTGGCCGACTGTCGTGAGAAGATAGCCGCGGCGGAGGCGCGCATCTTCAAGCCCATCATCGGCTGCGAGATGTACGTGGCACGCCGCACGATGGACAAGAAGGAGGGCAAGCCCGACCAGAGCGGCTATCACCTGGTGGTGCTGGCCAAGAATGAGAAAGGCTACCACAACCTCATCAAACTGGTGTCGCACGCCTGGACGCAGGGTTATTACATGCGTCCGCGCACCGACCGCAACGAGCTGGAGAAGTATCACGAGGGGCTGATTGTCTGCTCCGCCTGTCTGGGTGGTGAAATCCCCAAGAAGATAACCAACGACAAGTACGACGAGGCCGAGGAAGCCATCCGCTGGTACAAGAACCTCTTCGGCGACGACTTTTATCTGGAGTTGCAACGCCACAAGGCTACCGTGCCGCGGGCTAACCATGAGGCCCATCCCATGCAGCAGAAGGTAAACGCCAAGCTGCTGGAGTACAGCAAGAAGTTTGGCATCAAGCTGATTTGTACGAACGACGTCCATTTCGTGGACGAGGAGAACGCTGAGGCCCACGACCGCCTCATCTGCCTCAGCACCGGCAAGGACCTCGACGACCCCACCCGCATGCTCTACACCAAGCAGGAGTGGATGAAGACCAAGGCCGAGATGAACGAACTCTTTGCCGATGTGCCCGAAGCCTTGGCAAATACGCTTGAGATTCTCGATAAAGTGGAGTCCTATTCCATTGACCATGCTCCTATCATGCCTACCTTCGCCATTCCCGAGGACTTCGGTACGGAGGAGGAATACCGCAAGAAATATACAGAGAAAGATTTGTTCGACGAGTTCACCCGCAATGAGAACGGCGAAGTGGTGCTCGACGAGGAAGCCGCCAACGCCAAAATCAAGCGTTTGGGAGGCTATGAGAAGCTGTATCGTATCAAGCTGGAGGCCGACTATCTGGCCAAGCTGGCATTCGACGGCGCCAAACGTCTTTATGGCGACCCGCTGAGCGACGAGGTGAAGGAACGCCTCGTGTTCGAGCTCTACATCATGAAGACCATGGGTTTCCCCGGTTACTTCCTCATCGTGCAGGACTTTATCAATGCCGCCCGCACCCAGCTCGGCGTTTCCGTGGGGCCGGGACGTGGTTCGGCGGCCGGTTCGGCGGTGGCCTACTGCCTGGGCATCACGAAGATTGACCCCATCCAGTACGACCTGCTGTTCGAGCGTTTCCTCAACCCTGACCGTATCTCCCTCCCCGATATCGACGTGGACTTTGATGACGACGGCCGCGGCGAGGTGCTCCGCTGGGTGACCGAGAAATACGGGCAGGAGAAGGTGGCGCACATCATCACCTACGGCACGATGGCTACCAAGATGGCCATCAAGGACGTGGCCCGCGTGGAGAAACTTCCGTTGTCCGAATCCGACCGCCTGTGCAAGCTGGTGCCCGACAAGATACCCGACAAGAAGCTGAACCTGCCCAATGCCATCGCCTACGTGCCCGAACTGCAGGCGGCCGAGGCGTCGCCCGACCCGCTGGTGCGCGAGACCATCAAATATGCCAAGATGCTCGAAGGCAACGTGCGTGGTACGGGGGTACATGCCTGCGGTACCATCATTTGCCGCGACGACATCACCGACTGGGTGCCCGTCAGCACCGCCGACGACAAGGAGACGGGCGAGAAGATGCTCGTCACCCAGTACGAAGGTTCGGCCATCGAAGATACCGGCCTCATCAAGATGGACTTCCTCGGCCTGAAGACCCTGTCTATTATAAAGGAAGCTGTGGAGAATGTCCGTCTGCACCGCGGCATCAACATTGATATCGACAAGATATCCATCAACGACCCTGCCACTTACAAGCTTTATTGTGACGGCCGCACCATCGGCACCTTCCAGTTCGAGTCGGCCGGTATGCAGAAGTACCTGCGCGAGCTTCAGCCCAGCACGTTCGAGGACCTCATCGCCATGAACGCCCTCTACCGTCCGGGTCCTATGGACTACATCCCCGACTTCATCGACCGCAAGTGGGGACGCAAGCCCATCGAGTACGATATCCCCATCATGGAGAAGTACCTGAAGGATACCTACGGCATCACCGTCTATCAGGAGCAGGTGATGTTGCTCTCCCGTCTGCTGGCCGACTTTACCCGCGGCGAGTCCGATGCCCTCCGTAAGGCGATGGGTAAGAAGCTGCGCGACAAGCTGGACCACATGAAGCCGAAGTTCATCTCCGGCGGGCAGAAGAACGGCCATGACCCCAAGGTATTGGAGAAAATCTGGGCCGACTGGGAGAAGTTTGCCTCCTACGCCTTCAACAAGTCGCATGCCACGTGCTATTCCTGGGTGGCCTATCAGACAGCCTATCTGAAAGCCAACTATCCCGCCGAGTACATGGCCGCCGTCATGAGCCGAAGTCTCTCGGACATCACTACCATCACCAAGCTGATGGACGAATGCAAGTCGATGGGCATCAAGGTGCTGGGACCCGATGTAAACGAGAGTAACCTGAAGTTTACCGTCAACCCCGAAGGGAACATCCGTTTCGGGCTGGGTGCCGTGAAGGGAGTGGGCGAGGGTGCCGTGCAGAGCATCATGGAAGAACGTGAGAAAAACGGCCCTTATACCGGGATATTTGACTTCGTGCAGCGTGTCAACCTCAACGCCTGCAACAAGAAGAACCTCGAGTGTCTGGCTTTGGCGGGTGGGTTCGACAGTTTTCCTGAACTGCGCCGGGAACAGTATTTTGCTCTCAACTCCAAGGGAGAAATCTTCTTGGAATCACTCGTGCGCTACGGCAACCGCTATCAGGCCGACAAGGCTGCGGCAGCCAACTCGCTCTTCGGTGGCGAGAATGTGGTGGACATCGCTACGCCCGAAGTACCCGATGCCGAACGGTGGAGCGACCTCGACCGTCTGAACAAGGAGCGCGATCTGGTAGGTATCTATCTTTCCGCCCATCCGCTGGACGAATATGCCGTGGTGCTGGAACATGTATGCAATACCCGTATGGCCGAACTCGAGAACAAGGAAGCGCTTGTGGGACGAGAAATCACGATGGGCGGCATCGTCACCGCTCTGCGCCGCGGTACCAGCAAGAACGGCAATCCCTACGGCATCGCCAAGATAGAAGACTACTCCGGTGCCGCCGAGTTGCCTTTCTTCGGTAACGACTGGGTCACGTATCAGGGTTATTTGGGCGAACGTACCTTCCTTTATATAAAGGCACGTTGCCAGCCCAAGCAGTGGAGGCAGAATGAATTCGAGCTGAAGATTACGTCCATTGAGCTGTTGCCCGATGTCAAGGAGAAGCTGATTAACAAGATTACCATCCTCATTCCTCTTACGGTGCTCAACACGGAATTGGTGAACGAACTGGTGGATCTCACGAAAGAGCATCCTGGTTCTACGGAACTCTATGTCAAGGTTTCCGATCCTGAGACGAAGATGACGCTCGATATGGTATCACGTCCGGTGAAGCTCTCTGTGGGGCGTGAGTTGATTTCTTATTTAAAAGAACGTCCGGAACTGGATTTCCGAATAAATTAGTTCTCTATACATAAGATAGGATGCGTCTCAGCAAAAAAAATTAAGCAAGCTTATTTTTTTTGCTTTCGACTTTCACTATCTTTTAATAAGATAGGATACGGTTCGGCATAACCAAATTGAAAATTACATTTTCATTTGTTTATGCTCTCACCTTTCACTATCTTTGCCCATGCAATCGGTTAAGAAATGATTGGATAATAAATTAATAATAATCAATAAATTAAAAGCTTAAGACAATGGCATTGGAGATTACTGACAGCAATTATCAGGCAACGCTCGCAGAGGGAAAGCCTGTAGTGATAGATTTTTGGGCACCGTGGTGCGGACCTTGTAAGATGGTAGCTCCCATCATCGAGGAGCTGGCAGCCGAGTACGAAGGCAAGGTGCTCATCGGTAAGTGCGATGTAGACGAAAATGGTGATGTAGCTGCCGAATTCGGTATCCGCAACATCCCTACCGTGCTGTTCTTCAAGGACGGCAAGCTGGTGGACAAACAGGTGGGCTCCGCTCCCAAATCGGCATACGCTGCCAAGATTGACGCTTTGTTGTAAATCATAGTCAGAAGGCTGCAAATGTGGACGCATCCCGTACAGGGGGCGGTTGCATTTGTGGCCTTTGTCACTTTAAAATCATTCAATAATATGGGAACAGTAGACGAATTCTTGCAGGATGATCTGGATGACGAGAAGACCATCGAGTTCATCAAAAACTATTTGCCGCAGGATCTGAAGGAGAAGTTTTCCGATGACGAACTGTATTACTTCCTCGACGTGATAGACGAGTATTATGTAGAGAGTGGAATCCTCGATGCACAGCCCGATAAAGATGGCTATATCGATATCGATCTGGAGAAGATTGTAGACTACATCATCAAGGAAGCCCGTAAGGACGAAATGGGTGAGTATGACCCCGAAGAACTGCTTTTTGTCGTTCAGGGTGAGATGGAATATACCGACTCATTGGGCGGCAACGAATAAGCCGACATTTTCCCTTTTCCGTTCATGCCGTGCTTCGTCGCTTTCTGACGAAGCACGGCATGACGTTTTCATGAAGCACTTCCTTAGGTGGTCATAAAGCACTTCCTGAGAGGGTGAGAAAGCACTTCGTCAGAGGGTGACGAAGCACTGTCTCAGCAGGCCTGTCTTATGCTGGTGGTGTGTTCAGTACGAAGAACACAGCCGTAGCTATCAGAATCAGTCCCAGTATGCCGTAGAACAGGCGGGCCTGGCGACGTCCCACGTTGCGCACGACGAACTGTGTGTTGCGCGCCGTGAAGAACCAGTCCCAGTCCAGCAGGGCTGCCAGCAGACTGACGATGCCTGCCGTGGCAAAGATGCCTTGTATCAGATATTGGCTGGCCATGGTGACGGTCAGGCTAATTCTTCCAGTGTCAGGCGGCGTGCGCCGTTCTCCACCTCTTCGATGGTTACTTTCACCGTATTGCCCGGCAGCAGCTCTTCAATCAGTTCAGGCCATTCGATGAAGCACACGGCACCGCTGTAGAAGTAGTCCTCGTATCCCATATCGTACACTTCTTCGAGCTTTTTGATGCGGTAGAAGTCGAAGTGGTAGATGAGCTCTCCGGCCAGGTCGGAACGGTATTCGTTGACGATGGCGAAAGTGGGTGATGTGATGACATCGCTCACGCCCAGTTCTTCGCAGACGGCTTTGATGAAGGTGGTCTTTCCGGCACCCATCTTGCCATAGAAAGCAAAGACGGTATTGTCGCCCATGGCCTCGACAAACTGGCGGGCGGCTTCGTGAATCTGGTCTAATGATTGGATGTTGATTTCCATTGTATGATTCTTATTTTAATGTATAGTTATAATCTGTTTTGTTTCTTTAGTTTGACGATGTAGAGGCTTTTCCCTATCTTGCATATGGCATAGATAAGGATGGAGAAGAAGATGATGGATGCTCCCGAGGGTACGTTCAGGTAGAACGACAGCAGCAGTCCTCCCAGGCAGCTGAGGTAGCCGATGCCGATGGATAGCCAGATGATGCGGTGGAAACGGTGTGAAAAGAGATTGGCCGTCATCTGCGGGATAGTGAGCAGCGAGATGACCAACACGATACCCACCATACGTAGGCAGGCCACGATGGTCAGGGCGATGAACAGCATCAGGGCATATTCGAAGAACTCTACGGGCAGTCCTTGTGAACGGGCGAACTCGCGGTCGAACGCGATGCTGACAATAGGGCGCAGGTAGAGGCCAAAGAATACAGCTAAAACAACCGATAGGACACCTAATAATGCGATATCACTGGCTGTAATGGTCAGGATGTTACCGAAGAGGTAGGCCGAAAGGTCGGGTGCAAAGCCGGGCGACAGGAAAGTGAACATGATACCCAGCGCCATTCCCAGTGTCCAAAATACCGCAATGGCCGAATCTTCGCGCATGTCTTTGCGTTTGCTGAGCCATTCCACACCGAAGGCCGACAAAACGGCAAACAGGGCAGCGGATAGAATGGGCGAGATCCCCGTGTACAGCCCCAGTCCGATACCGCCGAACGAGGCATGTGTCAGTCCACCACTAATAAATACCAGCCGCCTCGTCACGATGTACGTACCCACCAGTCCGCAGGCAATACTTGCCAGCAGGCTGCCCAGCAGGGCGTGTTGGAAAAATGTATATTGTAACAGGTCCATGTTTTTAGCAGCTTTTTTAGTGGTTAATAATTACTATCGGCCTTTACCTTCTCTACCTCCTTAATTACTTCTTATGCGGATTGGCTCTCAGTTCTCCGACAACGAGAAAGACCTCGTCCTTCAGGTTGTCCGGCAGAGCAATTCCGCGGAGCTGCAGGCTGCGTACCCATCCGGCTACGTCTTCGGCCTGCATGGTGTAGAATACATCGCGGAACTCCTCCTCCTGTTCAGCTGTATAGGAGTCGCCGGGCGTGCCGATGTATTGGTCCAGTTCTTCGTCGTCGTAGTATTCTATCTTCTTGCTGACGGCAGCCAGGAGGCTTTCCTTTTCGCACACTTCGTGCTGTCCGCAACATTCCGAGTCCACTTGCACGGTTTCGGGCATAGCTTCCAGTTCGCCGCTTTCCACTTGTTTGCGTAAGCGGCGGTTGCGTATTACTCCGGCTACAGCTGCTACCACAGCCAGGACTATCAGACTAACGATCAGTATCCACATACCTTATTTATATATAGCATTGCAAAGGTAGTGCAAACTTAGAGAAGCACAAAGCGAAAACGAAGTTTTCAAGCTTTTGATTCCGAAGTGAAGTAAAGATACACAGATTTGGGGCACGACGAGGCCAGATGTCCTAAAATAGCGGAAACCTGTTGTTTATCTGCTTTCGGGATATGCCGTAATGCCGAATCCTGCTGCCTGCAAGTCGTCCCAGTAGCGGGGATAGGACTTGCTCACCACCTGCGGCTCGTTGATGCGGATGCTGGGGCAGACGAGACAGGCAGGAGCGAAAGCCATGGCCATGCGATGGTCTTCGTAGGTATCTATGCCGGGTTGTTCGTCGGCAGGGCATCGTTCGCCGTCCCACCACAGGATACTGTCTTGTTCGGCGTGTATCACGTAGCCCAGTTTCCTCAGTTCAGTGATGAGGGCACAGATGCGGTCGGTTTCCTTGATTTTAAGGCTTTGTAGACCTGTAAAGCGGAAGGGAACGTCCAGCAGACAGCAGGTTACGACGAATGTTTGGGCCAAGTCGGGGATATCCACCAGGTCTTCATCCAGACGTACGACGGGATGTCCTTGCTTGCGGAGCTTCACGCCTTGTGGAGTATATTCCGTCTGTACACCCAGTCGGGCAAAGAGTTCGGCACCACGGCTGTCGCCTTGCGCGCTGTTGGCAAAGAGTCCCAACAATTCTACCTCAGGAGAACCGGCTGCCAGGGCTGTCATTTGGTACCAGTAGGAGGCTGCGCTCCAATCGCTTTCCACACGGAAAGGCGTGTCGTGGTAACCGCCGGGTGCTACACTAATGCTGTTTTCGGATGTCCATCCGGCTTGTGCACCGAAGTCGTGCATCAGTTGCAGTGTCAGGTTGATATAGGGGCGTGAGATGATATCGCCCGTTAGCCGCAGTTTCAGCCCTATGGGTAGCACGGCGCCTATCATCAGCAGTGCCGAGATGTATTGAGAACTCACGTTGCCCGCCAGTTCGATTTCGCTGCCCGTCAGTTGGGTGCCGTTGATGTGCAGGGGCGGAAAGCCTTCCTTGCCAGTATAGTCGATACGAGCTCCCAGTGTGCGCAGGGCGTCTACCAGAATACGGATGGGGCGCTGTTGCATGCGTTCAGTGCCGGTGATGGTGTGCGTGCCCGGCGTCACGCAGAGGTAGGCAGTGAGGAAGCGCATGGCTGTGCCGGCGGCGTGGATGTCTATCACGTCGGGCATATGGTCAAGGGCACGTATCATCACTTGTGTATCGTCGCAGTCGCTCAGATTCTTAGGACGTGTGCTACCTCCCGATAGAGCATGCAGGATCAGTGCGCGGTTGCTGATGCTCTTCGAGGCGGGTAGCTGCACGGTGGCGTGCAGCGAGGCGGGGGCGTTGAGTAGGTATTGCATGTTGTGGTTCTTGCTTTGGTTTGATGGATGCAAAAATAAGAAAAGTAGAAAGTTGAGACAAATAAATCTGTCTCAATCTGCATGATTCCTGGTGCTCACTCGGACGGAAATGCCCTTGGCTTGTTAACTTCTGAAAATGTTTTCCAAAAAGGGTGATAGGCAGTGGTACGTGGTGTTACAGGTTGCAGGAATTCATGGTAACTTTGCCACGCCTTTCTAAGAGATTATAGATATATGGTAAAAGAAAATTCCAAAGTATTCTTGTTGATATTGCTGGGTATGCTGACCGCTTTCGGTCCGTTTGTCACCGATATGTACCTGCCCAGCCTGCCCTCGATGGGTGATTATTTCAGTACCACGTCCTCGATGGTACAATTGGGTCTGACGACCAGTATGATTGGCTTGGCTGTGGGGCAAGTGTTTTTCGGCCCTTTGAGCGACCGTTATGGACGTCGTTTGCCGTTGCTGGTAGCCATGTGGTTGTTTATCATTTCTACTTTACTGTGTCTGTTTTCGCAGAGTATCGAACAGTTTGTCGCTTTTCGCCTGCTACAGGGTATTGCGGGTGCGGGTGGCATTGTTATTTCGCGTTCTGTAGCGACGGACAAGTTCTCCGGTCGCGAACTGGCCAAGATGTTGGCGGTTATCGGGGCGATCAATGGGGTAGCTCCTGTGGCAGCTCCTATCGTGGGCGGGCTATTGACTGACCTAATAGGTTGGCAGGGGATCTTTTGGATCTTGTTCGGATTGGGCATTCTGCTACTGGCTGGTTGTTGCCATTTTCGGGAATCGTTGTCCCGCGACCAACGTTCGGCGGAGCAGTGGACTGATACGTTTCGTAGTTTCGGTATCGTCCTGCGCGACCGGCGCTACGTCTGTTACGTCCTTCAGATGGCCTTTGCTCAGGGCGTACTGTTTGCCAATATCGCTTCCTCGCCTTTCATTGTACAGCAGCATTATGGGTTTTCGGCTTTTGCTTTCAGCCTTTGTTTTGGTGTCAATGCGTTGGCTATTGGAATCGCAGCCGCCTTGTCGGTCAAGTTCCACCGACCTGAAAGCTGCACGTTGGTGGGTTGTTGTGGTATGGCCGTCATATCGGTACTCCAGTGTGCAGCTCTTATGTCGGGTTGCAGTTTTTGGGTTTACGAGATGCTGATGTTGGGCTTACTGTTCAGTATGGGTATGACGTTCACCTCGAGCACAGCTTTGGCCATGGAGAGTCAGCGCGAGAATTCAGGTACGGCTTCGGCACTGCTCGGTGCCGTATGTTTTGCTGCGGGCGGTATCGTTTCGCCTTTGGTTGGCATGGGCAATATCCTTTCGTCCACAGGCATCGTTTTCGTGGTCTGTGCTTTTTGTTCGTTGGTGTGCATCCTGGTGGCTTTAGGGCGTCGGCGTACGCGCCTTTACTTCGCCTTCAGTACCTTCCAGAAACGTTGAGGCAGGTGGATATTCGTTATGCCGACAGCCTCTTTAAAGAGCGGGGCTATTTCGTTTGGCGTAAATCCGGCGATACCACAACCTATTTCCGTGACAAGGAACGTCAGTTCGGGATGTTCTTGGGCGCAACGGATAAAGTCGTCGACGTAAGGCTTAATTTCGGCAGGTCCTCCGTGCATGGTCGGGATGCCGTAAGTCTGTCCTTGTAGGCCTGCTCCTTGTCCCCATACAGCTCCCCACTTTTTCCAAGCCAATAGGGCGGCACCTCCGCCGTGGGCTCCTTCCAGGTTACTGCCGAAAACGAATATCTCGCCGGGCTTCAGCTCGGTGATGCGGGGGGATGTGATTCTTGTGTCCATCATCTTGTTTGTTTTTTGGTATGAGGCAAAGATAGGCAAACTGAGCGAAGTACAAAAGAGGAAAAACATAGTTTTTATCTTTTGTGTTGCCGAGGGGCAGCCTGTTTTATCTAGAGAATAGGTATTCTTGCAGGACATGCAACCAAATGTTGCGTGGGATTGTTGTATAAGGAAACAGATTTTGCGATATGGATACAATGAAAATGATGTTGGGTTTATGCGCTGTTCTGGTGCTGGGCCTGATGCCGCTGAAGGCGGCTGCGCAGGGCGGGAATCCTGCACGAGAGAGAGGAGAAGTGGTCATTTGCCGTGGAGCGGAGGCTCATACCTGCGGACAGATGGTGAAGGTGGGACAAGAAGCACCCGACTTCCGCGCGGTGAATGCTGCGCTGGAGGAAGTCAGCCTGTCGTCCTATCGGGGCAAGCGGATAATTTTGAATATCTTTCCCAGCCTTGATACGCCGACGTGTGCTCTGTCTGTACGTCAGTTCAATGCTCGTGCTTCGAAACTGGAAAATACTGTCGTGCTTTGCCTGTCGATGGACCTGCCCTTTGCGCAGTCCCGTTTCTGTACAACTGAAGGACTGGACAATGTGGTGCCGCTTTCGCTGTTCTGTAGCCACGACTTCGTGGAAGGCTACGGCCTCCGCCTGGTCGACGGTCCGCTGGAGGGTCTGATGGCACGTGCGGTCATTGTAGTTGATGAAGCTGGTAAGGTACGCTATACGCAATTGGTTAAAGTTATTTCGGATGAGCCTGATTATGAAGCGGCTCTGAATGCATTGCTTTGATAACTGTTTGTTGTGTGTAAATAAAGAGGTCAGTAAGGCCTCTTTTTTTGTTTGTTAGGGTGATATAGCGATAATGAAGAACTTTTTTGTAACCTTCTTTTATGCTGATTTATTTTTTGCTGTTCGTAGAAAATTACATCAATTCAGATAAATATTCCATTTTCCTTTTCTTTAGTTTCTTCTTACTTTGCAGTTGGAAATAATGTGGCTTTTGTTATCAAATTTACATGAAAGTGGTTGGTGATAAAAGAATATTTAAGCTAAAATAAATTATGGAAGCAATAACAGAATATCTGACTCGAAGTACTGTAAATACTTCGGAAGTAAAGGCTTGGGAAGAAGTCGTGATGTTGCCTACTTATGGAATTGGTAAGGAAGAAAAGAATCCGATTTTTCTCGAAAAGCGTGTCTATCAAGGTAGTTCGGGTGCGGTCTATCCTTATCCGGTAGTAGAAAAAATAGAGGATGAGAAACACGACCGTCCCTGGCGTGCATTCTTCATTGAGAATGAGTATATCAAGGTAATGATTTTGCCTGAACTGGGCGGACGTATCCAGATGGCATACGATAAAGTGAAGAAACGTCACTTTGTTTATTATAATCAGGTGATTAAGCCTGCGTTGGTTGGTCTGACCGGTCCTTGGATTTCAGGAGGTATCGAATTCAACTGGCCACAGCACCATCGCCACAGCACCTATTTGCCGACCGATTGCATGATTGAGGAGTTTCCGGATGGTAGTAAGACGGTGTGGTGCAGTGAGGTGGAGCGTATGTTCCGGACAAAAGGTATGGCAGGTTTTACTCTTTATCCGGGCAAGGCTTATATTGAAATCAAAGCAAAGGTGTACAACCGCACTCCATTCCCACAGACATTCCTGTGGTGGGCCAATCCGGCCGTTGTGGTGAATAAGGATTACTATTCGGTGTTCCCACCCGATGTGAATGCCGTCTTCGATCATGGAAAGCGGGCTGTGTCAAGTTTCCCGATTGCTACCGGCGAATATTACAAGGTAGATTATTCGGCAGGTGTGGATATTTCCCGCTACAAGAATATTCCTGTTCCGACTTCTTACATGGCCATCAATTCGAAATACGATTTTGTTGGAGGTTATGAAGAACATATCGAAGCCGGCCTGCTTCATGTGGCAGACCATCATGTAAATGCCGGTAAGAAACAATGGACTTGGGGTAACGGCGACTTTGGACAAGCATGGGACCGTAACTTGACGGATGAAGACGGACCTTATATCGAATTGATGACTGGTATGTATTGCGATAATCAGCCGGACTTCACTTGGCTTCAGCCTTATGAGGAGAAGTCATGGGTACAGTATTTCATGCCTTATCAGAAAGTCGGTCTGGTGAAAAATGCGACACGTGATGCTTTAATTAACCTGCTTCCGGAAGGAGAGGGTCGGATGAAGGTCATTCTTTATACGACGGCAGCCCATCGCGAAGTGCGGGTTATACTGACCAATGAGAAAACCGGAAAAATCTGTTTGGATGCGCTTACCGCAGTTTCGCCCGAGAATGCTTATGTGCAGACAGTGGCATGTGATACGCAAAAAGCAGAAGACCTGAAGCTGATGGTACTTGATGAACATGGAAAAGTTATGGTAAGCTATCAAGCTGACAAACCTGAGATCCGTCCGATACCTGAGCCTGCCAAGGCTGCACTTGCTCCCAAGCAGATAGCAAGCATGGAACAACTTTTCCTGACTGGTCACCATCTGGAACAGTATCGTCATGCTACGTATCAGCCTATGGATTATTACATGGAGGCCTTGAGCCGTGAGGAGGGGGATATCCGTTGTAACAATGCTGTCGGTTTGTTACTGATGCGTCGCGGGCGTTTTGCAGAGGCACAGCGTTATTTTGACCGTGCCATTAAAACGCAGACAGAGCGCAATCCGAATCCTTATGACGGTGAACCGTATTACAACTTGGGTTGGAGCAAGAAGATGCAAGGTGATATAGACGGTGCCTATGATGCTTTCTTCAAGGCTACCTGGAACGCAGCTTGGCAGGATGCCGGTTATATGGGACTGGCGCAAATTGACATGATCCGCAAGGATTATGAAAACGGTTTGGATCATATAGACCGTTCGCTCTATCGCAATTGGTTGAATCATAAGGGGCGGCAGTTGAAGGCTTCCTTCTTGCGCAAAACGGGTGATTATACCCGTGCAATGGTATTGATCGATGAGTCCTTGTCGATGGATCGTTTCAATATGGGATGCCGTTTTGAAGCCTATTTGATCAGAAAACTGCAGGGTAAGGTGGAAGAGGCAGCAGCCGTGAAGGAAGAAATGAAGACATTGATGCGTGGTGCTGTCCATAGTTATATGGAGTATGCCATTGACTATGCTTCGGCCGGCATGTACGATGAGGCTTTGCAATTGCTTTCTTTTGTGACAGAAGATACAGAGAATACGTATCCGATGGTATATTATGCATTGGGTTACTTCTCTTCGAAAGCAGGAAAGAAGGATGAAGCATTGGCTTACTATCAGAAAGCAGAACAGATGTGTCCGGATTATTGTTTCCCCAATAAACTGGAAGAAGTCTTGATGTTGCAGGATGCCATGACTTTGAACCCGACAGGAGCTAAGGCTCCCTACTATTTGGGTAATTTCCATTATGCCGTTCGTTGTTACGAAGATGCTGTGACATGTTGGGAAACGTCGGCAGCTCTCGACGATTGCTTCCCGACGGTATTGCGTAATCTTTCTTTGGCTTATTATAACAAACAACATAATCCTCAGAAGGCATTGGCCGCGTTGGAGAAGGCGTATAATCTCGATACGACAGATGCACGTATCCTGATGGAACTTGACCAGTTGTATAAGAAACTTCGCTATCCGCATCGTCAGCGTCTGGATTTCCTGGAAGCTCATGCGAACGAAGTAGAACAGCGTGATGACTTGTGCATTGAGCGTATCACGCTTTATAATCAGTTGGGTGAGTATCAGAAAGCATACGACCTGATCAATTCACGCAAGTTCCATCCGTGGGAAGGTGGTGAAGGCAAGGTGACGAGCCAGTATGTGTTCTGTCGTGTGGAGCTGGCCAAGCAGGCTTTGGCGGAGAAGCGTTATGCCGATACCGTAAGATTGTTGAAGGAAACAGAAAAATATCCTGATAATCTGGGTGAAGGAAAGCTCTCGATGGCTGAGGAGAATGATATCCATTATTGGTTGGGATGCGCTTACGAAGGACTGGGAGACATGGAGCAGGCGAAAGCCTACTTTGAACGGGCGACTAAGGGCTCGGCTGAACCGGCTATCGCGTTCTTCTATAACGACCAGCAGCCGGACAAGATTTTCTATCAGGGACTGGCTTGGCGCAAATTGGGTGAGGAAGACAAGGCGCGCAGCCGTTTTAACCGTCTTATCAAGCACGGCGAAAAGCATCTGTTCGACAAGGTCAAGATTGATTATTTTGCCGTTTCGCTTCCCGACCTGCTGATTTGGGATGATGACCTGAATGTCCGTAACCTTATCCATTGCAATCTGGTAATGGGACTTGGATACTTGGGGTTGGGCAATAAGGAACAGGCCCGTAAGTTCCTGTCTGAAGTGATACGCCTTGATATCAATCATCAGGTAGGGCAACAGTTACTGAAAATGTGTGAATAATTTATATGTGTGTCATCCCTTTTTCTTCATGCGGTATTCTTTAGGAGACATGTGCATGTATTTACTGAATACCTTTGAGAAGTAGTAGGGGTCGCTGAAGGACAGTTCGAAGGCTATTTCCTTAGCCTTCTTGTCCGTAAAGTCCAAGAGCTGGCATGCCTTCTGTATTTTCAGCTGGTTGAAATAGCTGATGGGAGACATGCCGGCTTTTTGGGTAAATACGGTACTCAGGTAAGAGGGTGAATAGTTTACGTTCTGTGCGATGTCCTCCAGGGTGAGCTGCTTGTTCAGGTTGGCTTTCATAAAGTTGATGACCTTCTGCATGGTGTCTTGTGTTTGCGGTTTGTTTATTTCCCTGAATTGAGGGATGTACCTGAAGCTTCCCAGCAGGTACCATAGGCAGAGGGTGATATATTCCAGATTTTCCACGCTGTATCCCATCTCTAGATTCACCAGGATTTCATTGAACAGGCGAATGCGATCGTCGAATCGGGCGGAAGGCGAGTCATCGATATGGCTGGTTCGATTGAACAGTTCGGCGAAGAGGTGGCTTTTTTCGCCGGCAAAATGTACCCAGTAGATACTCCATGGATGTTGGGCCGATGCGGCATAGGTGTGCGGCGTACCGGCTTCGATGATGAAGAATTGGTTCTTTTTTATGCAACACCGGCCTTTTCCGATGTCATACCAGCCTTCTCCTTCGTGACAATAGATCAGAATGTGTTGTTCACTGCCTTCTTCCCGTTGCCGATAATGGTGCTCCGCATGGGGATAGTAGCCGACATCGGTCGGATAGAGCAGGCTGGTCATGGGATTCTTTTGCACCTTGAGAAGAATCTCTTGAGGAATCACAATGGCCTTTTCATTGGGAAATCCGTCTTTCTTCTTTTCCATAAGGGGTGTCAGTTTTGTCAGACAGCGTTTTTATTTTGTCAGGGTTTTGTTTCGCCTTCGATGTAGTTTTCCAAAAACAGGTGTTCACCGTCGAATACGGCGTACGAGAAGTAGTTGATCCAGTCGCCCAGAATGACGATACGCGATGAGGCGTTCAGCATCAGGTCCAATTCAATGTGGCGATGCCCGTAGATGAAAAAATTAATGTCCGGGTGGTTCTTGAGGTAGTTTTTTGTATAGAGCACCAGCGGTTCGTTGTTTTCGCCCATATAGTCAGGCTCTTTGCCGTCCACCCGTTTCAATCGGCTGTGCTTGGCCCACGTCAGTCCCAGTTCCACACTCCAGCGTGGATGAAGCGCGGAAAACAAGGTTTGCAACGTGTGGCTGTGGAAGATGAGGCGCAGGAACTTGAATTTTCGGTCGGGGTCGCCCAGTCCGTCGCCATGGGCCAGATAGAATTCCTTGCCATGGATTTCTGTGGTCAGCGGTTTGCGGTGCAGGATGACGCCGCACTCCTTTGTCAGGTAGTCGCCGCACCAGATGTCATGGTTTCCTGTAAAGAAGTGTACTTCCACTCCGAGGTCCGTCAGTTCGGACAGCTTGCCCAGAAAGCGCGTGTAGCCTTTGGGAACCACCAGCTTGAATTCGTACCAGAAGTCGAACATGTCGCCCAGCAGATAGACGGCCGAAGCTTTGTGCTTGATGCTGTCCAGAAAGTTCACCAGCCGGCGTTCTTGCGTACGTCCGTGCTCGATGGCACGCGAACCCAGATGGGCGTCGGAGAGGAAATATACATTCTTCATAAGGCGTATTTGTTAGGTTTTTATTTGAACAGTTCGTCCAGGTATTTGTAGAAGGCGGGATCTTCGCCTACCACAATCTTGGCCACCTTGCCTTCGGTGTCGATGACAATCTTGGTGGGATAGCCCTGTATGCCATACTTCACCGTGATGTCTGCCTCGTCCGTATTGCGCACGTGCAGCCAGGGCAGTTCGTGCTTCTCTACGGCTGCTTTCCATTTCTCTTCCGTATCGTTGCAATCCACACCCAATATCTCCATGCGGTCCTTATACTTTTCGTAGTATTTCTTCATGTCGGGGATACCTTTGATACACCAACCGCACCAACTTCCCCAGAAGTCCAGTACCACATACTTGCCGCGCAGGGACGACAGGGTGAGGTCTTTGCCTTGGAGATCTTTCAGTGTAAAGTCGGGGGCTGTGACACCTTCCACCATGTTCTTGCGCGCTTCTTCGCGGGCTTTCTGTTCTTGCAGGGCATTATCCATGGCTTGATATACAGGAGCCATGATGCCCGATTTGGCTTTCTCACCGATGAGTGGCAACAATTCTTTGGCATTTTTTTGCCCTAACCTGCTCAATAAATAGATGGAGAGGTCGTCATCGGGATGCTGGCGGATGTAGTCTTTTTGTACTTCCTGCATTTTTTCTAGGACGGGGAGATAGGCATTTTGGTAAATATAGTAGATGCTGTCTTGTGCAACTCCGGCCTGTTGCTTGGCAACAAGTATATCAGAGATGGAGTCCATCTGTAGCATATAGGGGCGGCACTGATCTTTTACGGTTTGCCAGGCTGCATGAAACGCGTTTCCGGTCAGTGTATAGTTGTATTGCTCGGCTGAACCGTTCACTTGCACCGTCTCGCCGGGGAATGCCACTACGGCAATGGATTTGGTGAGCTTGCCCTCCGAAAGGGGATACAGGTAAGCGGCTGTCGGTGTGCTGTCGTTGGCGAGAGGCAGGGTGAACTTGCCTTGTTGCAGCAGGATCGTGTCTTTTTGCATGGCTCGTTGGTTCAAGTCTGCCAAAGGGCAATAAGATACTATCAGTGTATCACTTCTGGTACCGGTCAGGTTGCCGGTGATGGTCGTTTGCTTCTGTGTGGGCTGGCAGGCGCAGAGCAGTGCCGTACAGGCCAGCAGGCTAAGTGTGTTCTTGTTCATATGAATAAATTTTATTGCTATTGGCTTTAACTCCTAAGCCCGCTTGGGCGGGCGATAACTCCCTTTAATTCCTTTCACTTCTGCAAGTTTCGCAGGATGCGAAACTTGTTTTGTTATAAGAATCCCAGTTCCAGTTTGGCCTCCTCGCTCATCATGTCCTTGTCCCATTCGGGCTCGAAGACCAGGTTGATGGTGGCCGAGGCCACGCCTTCGATGCTCTCTATCTTCTGGCGGATGTCCTCCATGATGAAGTCGGCCGCCGGGCAGTTGGGCGCCGTCAGCGTCATGTCAATGCTGACATTGAAGTCGTCTGTCACGTCAATCTTGTAAATCAGCCCCAGGTCGTATACGTTTACGGGTATTTCTGGGTCGTACACGGTCTTGAGCATCGCCACAATCTTTTCTTCTATTTCAAATTTGGTCATAATCTTGCAAAACTTGTTTCAAGAGCAAAACTACACTTTTTTTATGAAATCACAAAAGGGAAGTGGTGCGAGGATGGTTGTAAAAAATGCAACTTGCCTTTTTGCTTGTTCGAAAGCATTGTTTTCTTTGTCGGAAAGCAATGTCTTCTTAGGCGTAAAACATAGTTTCTTTGGATGGGCAGCATGGACGTTTTTGCCGGCTAAAGTCCATGGTTACGTCCGTCAAGTTGATGTTTAGCGGGCTGAAGTAGGTGTTTGGAAACGGAATGTAGCTGATGGGTGGTTGATTGTCCCAAATTGCTTTCAATCCTTCATTCGTAGCGTAAGCTGTTGGAAGAAAATGTTGTAGGGTGAAAGATGAAGTTTCACGGCTACATTCATCGTTTTCGGTTTGTGCGATAATGCATCATCTTGCCCAATGCGGATGTTTCAATATAAGTGGCTTATTCTCAGTCGTCTGTGGTGAAATCACATCGGGAGAATCTCTGAAATCGACCTGTGAAATCAATAAAAAGTTGATTATCGTTGATTATGGTTGATTATCGTCCGTTATTTACGCCGAAAAACTTGACTTTGCCTTCTGGATGTCGTATCTTTACGAGAAAAATAATGTGCCTATGAATCTGATTTGCCAACTGAGAGATTTCTTTTTCCGCGAAGAACCGTCCGCTTCGTCGTACGACCGGCTGCTTGCCGACCTGAACCGTGCCTGTTCCCGCCTGCCCGAAGGACAGGCCTTCCTCGTGACGGGCGACGGCGAATTCACCGTCCGTCTGACCTGGAAGCCGCGACAGGCGGATCCCGAAAAGCGCATGTTCAGCCTGAACGGACAGGACGAGGTGACGGAATGGATAGAAGCCGCTCCGGTTGCTACGAAAAAACCAAAACCTGTAGATATAGAAAAAGGAGAAAAGGAACCGAAACAGCAACGGATGATGCAACGTCTCTCACGCTACCTGAAACTGCACTATGCCTTCCGCTACAACCTGCTGACGGAGCGGACGGAATGCGCCCGCCTGGATACAGAAAAAGCCGATGAAGCCCACCACCTTACTTATACGCCTGTAGACAGCCGCACCCTGAACGGCATTGCCCTCAGTGCCATTGAAAACGGCGTGGAGTGCTGGGACCGTGACATCAAGCGTTATGTGGAGTCCGACCACGTGCAGGCCTACCACCCCTTCGAACTCTATCTCAAGCGTCTGCCCCAATGGGACGGCAAGGACCGTATGACGGAGCTGGCAAAGCGAGTCTCCGACAAGGACGTTTGGGTACGCTCCTTCCACCGCTGGATGCTGGCCGTCACGGCCCAGTGGACCGGTTCGGGCCACCGTGGCCGCCGTGCCAACAGTGTGGCTCCGCTCTTAGTCAGCCCCACACAGGGCCTGGGTAAATCCACTTTCTGCCGTATGCTGCTTCCTGAGGAACTGCGTGACTACTTCACGGAAAGCTTCGACCTGACCAATGCCTCGTCGGCAGAGAACAAACTGGCCTCCTACGGCCTGATCAACCTCGACGAGTTCGACCGCCTTCCCGCCGGCCGCATGCCCCAGCTGAAGAACCTGATGCAGATGGAAGACCTGCGTGTGCGCCGTGCCTACCGCCGTTCGGCCGAGGCATTGCCAAGAATCGCCTCGCTCATCGGCACAAGCAACCGCCGCGACCTGCTGACCGACCTTTCGGGCAGCCGACGTTTCATCTGCGTGGAGGTGGAGCAGGCCATCGACTGTACGACGCCCATCGACCACGCCCAGCTCTATGCCCAACTGTTGCACGAACTGAACAGCGGCGAGCGTTGCTGGTTCAGCAAGGCCGAAGAGGCTGAAATCCAGTCGGCCAACCGTCCGTTCTACCGCATTACCCCTGCCGAAGAGCTTATCGGCAGTTGCTTCGCGTTTGCCGAGGCCGGCGAGCAGGGCGCACGGCTGATGTCCGCGGCAGACATTTATGCCGTATTAAAACAGAAGAATCCCGCTGCCTTGAGAGACTGTTCGTGTACTTCGTTCAGCCGCCTGCTGGCCCAGCTGGGACGGAGAGTACATACGAGGTATGGGAACGGGTATTGGGTGAAGAAAATATAAATTGATACAGTCTAAGAAAAGTAAAGACTGCCCACTGTCTTCCGCCTCCGGCTTGACACCTTGGAGGCTGTTGTTTTCCGTTATGGGCTTTATCGGGAGGGATTGCCAGTCCGTTCAAGAATAGAAAAGTGGAATTTCATACAGCGAAAAGCTAAAGAAAAGTAGTGCGGATTTTTCCATCGTGGTTGCGATATCGGATATTCAAGGGTTGGCTATATGCCTGTTTCGTTGTTTTCTTGTTGCACCAGCTTTTGGTGCTTTTCTGTCAGTTCAGGGAAATTTCTTCTGATGAACTGTCCCAACGAGCAGTCGTTTAACCCGAAACGCCTTGCCAGC
>CAYQOV010000022.1:0-5779 GCA_964419245.1 uncultured Bacteroides sp.
AAATGACGACACATTATAATATTTCATGCGCACGAGTGCGCGCGGTACAATTACAACTACAGGTAAGTTCTATGCGAACAAAACAAGAAAACAGCGCGTTAGGGAGAGGAAAACGATGATTTAAGGAGGAGAAAACGGTGCTTTTTCCCTAACTGGAGAAAAAGTTCTGGCCTACTGGAGAAAAAGATACCGATAACTGAGGAAGAAATTCTTTCTATAAGAAGAATTAAAAAGTCATGATGTCAATAGATTACGATCCTCATAAGGACTGAATGAAAAATGTAGTCTTTTCTTGTTTCTGAACAAAAGAAGAATTAATTTTGCGCCCGTTTTCAAGGACCTTATACTAAATTTGAAGAAGAAAATGAACGCAAAACTCAAATTTCCATCCAAACAAGCGGCTATTCACGAAGCCAAGGACTACGTTATGATAGCCTTAGGAATGATTTTATACGGCATCGGATGGACCGTTTTCTTGTTGCCCAACGACATCACGACTGGTGGCGTACCTGGTATTGCTTCTATTGTCTATTTCGCAACTGGACTTCCAGTACAGTATGTCTACTTTTCTATCAATTTCATCTTACTGCTATTAGCCATCCGTATCTTGGGATGGAAATTCAGCATAAAGACCATCTTTGCTGTATTCACCCTAACCTTCTTCCTATCGCTGATCCAACGGGTAACACAAGGCATCACACTGCTTCACGACCAACCATTCATGGCCTGTGTTATTGGCGCCTCTTTCTGTGGAAGCGGTATCGGCATTGCCTTTTCGTCAAACGGAAGTACAGGTGGTACGGATATCATCGCAGCTATCATCAATAAATACAGAGACATCACCTTAGGAAAGGTGATGCTGATATGCGACTTGATCATCATTTCGTCAAGCTATTTCGTATTGAAAGATTGGGAAAAAGTTGTATATGGATACGTAACGCTCTACATCTGCAGCTTTGTTCTTGACCAGGTGGTAAACAGCGCCCGTCAGTCGGTACAGTTCTTCATCATCAGCGACAAATACGAAGAAATAGGCAAGCGCATCAATGTATATCCCCACCGCGGCGTAACGGTAATCAACGCATCAGGTTTCTATACAGGAAAGGAAATCAAGATGTTATTCATCCTGGCCAAAAAGCGCGAATCGGGTATCATCTTCCATCTGATCAAAGAGATTGACCCGAATGCGTTCGTATCGCAAAGCGCTGTTATCGGCGTGTACGGCGAAGGATTCGACCGAATCAAAGGGAAGTGACAGGAACGAAGCGTCCTTCCCTCCACACATATTTCAGCACGGGGCGAATGAAAGGTTTCAACACGTCATTCGCCTCGCTGTCCATATAGCGGGGCGTAGTAAAAGAGAACGTCAGCGTGTCGTTTTTGGAAGAAAGGTTGGCCATAACCAATGTCATATCTGCCTGACTCATGGCTTGCCGTACACCGTTATCATTCAGAGAGTCGGGGACAGAAAGAAAATCTTCCAATACAGGCATCTGAAGGAAAGAGGAGGCGGAAAGTTCCTGCCACTCCGTGGTATAGAAGCAGACATCGCTGTCGGGCACAGGGCCGTTGACGGTGGAAATCGTGCACACAACACGCGTCGAATCGTTCACATCCAGCATCTTCATTTGCCAAAAGCTGCGGCTTGTCATCTGCATACGGATATAGTCGGGAGCAAGTTCGGTCATTTCGGACTTCTGCCCCAGGCGATTGGTCACTTCCGCTTTCATCTTGCTTTCGAGGAAATCAATACAGTCGGCTTTGTTGACCTCCGTCAACAAAGGCGTTAGGCTGTCGGGCATCGCCTTGAAGCAATCTTTGGCCGTCTGGCCGAACAAGGGAGCCATCCCCAAAAGGGCTACAGATATAAAGGTATATAGTTTCTTCATTCTTCTATTCTTTTTTGTCTGCATTGCGACGGAGCAGGCGGCACACTTCCTCCAGGCAGCGGGCATCCACCTCGTCGAACGTATTGAGTTCACTGCTATCCACGTCAAGCACGCCCCACACCGCGCCCGCACCGTCGGTCAACGGCACCACGATTTCCGAGCGCGAAAGGGAGCTACAGGCGATGTGACCGGGGAAGGCGTCGACATCGGGCACCACCAGCGTGCGGGCTTCTTGCCATGCCGTGCCACAGACGCCACGCCCCTTGCGGATGCGAGTACAGGCCACAGGCCCCTGGAAAGGCCCCAGCACCAGTTCGTCGCCCGACACGCGATAGAAACCCACCCAAAAGAAGCCGAACGTCTCCTTCAAGGCCGCCGCCACGTTCGCCAGATTGGCCACCTCGTCGGTTTCGCCCGCCAGGAGGCCTTCCAGCTGAGGGAGCAGAGCTGCGTAGCGCTCCTCCTTCGTGCCGCCGCTGATATACAAATCTTCTGCCATAGGATCAATCGAATTTTAATTGCGGATGCAAAGATGAGAATTAACGCGGAAAGATACAAGACCGTCCGACGTTAAAATCTCCTTATATCCGTCTGTCAGCGGCTGCCCAGGTAGAGGAAGAACATACCGATGAGCACCAGGATGAGGTCGACCGCCTTGCTCTTCAGGTTCTTTTCGTGGAAGAAGAGGGCGCCGAAGAGGAAGGAAACCACCACGCTGCCACGACGCACCATCGAGACGATGGAAATCATGGAATCCTCGTAGCTGAGGGCGTAGAAATAGACGAAATCGGCCGCGCAAAGGAACAGCGAGATGCCCACGATGGTCCACTCCCAGCGGAAGGGCGTGCTCGTCTTGCGCTGCGGATACCACAGGAGCAGGATGATGGGGCACATGATGAACACCTGGTAGACGTTGTACCACGACTGCACCAGCATGGGATGGAGCCGCGTCATCAGGTACTTGTCGTACAGGCCGCTGATGGCACCCGTCACTGCCGCCAAGACGATGAACAAGATCCACTTATTGTGCTTGAAGTCGATGCCCTCCTTCTTGCCCGAACGGCTCAGCATGAAAAACGAGAGCACCGCCAGCAGCACGCCAATCCACTGATAAAGGTTCAGCCGCTCGCCGAACACCAACAGGGCGCCAATAAGCACCATGACGGGACGCGTGGCATTGATGGGGCCAACGATGGTGAGCGGTAGGTGCTTCATGCCAAAGTAGCCGAATATCCACGACGAAAGAACGATGAACGACTTCAGCAGGATGTACTTGTGCGCCTCCCAGCCCGCTACGGGCATGTCGAACATCGTCCCACTGAGCACGTCGGGCGCCCAAAAGGACAACAGGATGAAAGGAAGGAACACCAAACTGGAGAAAACGGTATTCAGAAACAGAACCGGCAGCACGGCATTGTCGCGCAGCGACTCTTTCTTGAAAGCGTCATAAAATCCCAGCAACGCGGCCGAGAGAAAAGCAAGCAGTAACCACATGGGGGAAAAATATAAAATATAAAATATCAAATATTAAACAGATCTTCAGGATAGGTGACGTCCACCAGAAAGAGGGCATTGCCCGGCACCGACGTGCCCGCACGGCAGCGGTCTTTCTGCTCGATAACGCGACGGAAGCCGTCGACATCCATCTTGCCGCGGCCCACTTCGAGCAAGGTTCCTACCACGGCCCGAACCATGTTGCGCAGGAAGCGGTCGGCACGGATGGTAAAGACCCACGTCACGTCGTCCACCTGCGTCCAGGCAGCCTCCATGATGCGACAGTTGTTGGTCTTCACGTCCGTATGCAGCTTGCTGAAGCTGGTGAAGTCGGTATAGTCGAACAACGTCCGGGCCGCCTCGTTCATCCGTTCGAAGTCGGGGCGCTGGAAAAGTCGGCAACGATATTGCCGGTCAAAAGGATACTTGGCCGTCGTAACGTAATACTTGTACATACGCGAGGTGGCATCAAAGCGTGCATGCGCTTCGGGCTTCACTGCCCGCAGGCGGTACACCGAGATATCAGGCGGCAGCAGGCGGTTCAGCTTGTCGGCCATGAAAACTTCGTCCAGCGGACCGTCGGCATCAAAATGGGCCACCATGAGCGAGGCATGCACCCCCGCATCCGTACGCCCGGCCCCCACTACGCCGACCTCGCGGCGCAGCAACGTAGACAACGCCCTCTCGAGGCACTCCTGTACGCTCACTCCGTTGGGCTGCACCTGCCAGCCGTGATAGGCCGTGCCGTCGTAAGCCAAATCAATGAAATATCGTTGCATCCAATAATCTTTTGGGAGGCAAAGGTACGGATAATCCACGTATTTTGTATTATACAATCCGCAATTTATATACAATGCGGAAAGCAAAATCTGCGTATCTTTGCCTGCAACCTTTAACAACGTAAATTATGACAAAGAAAGTATTGATTTTATCTTCCAGTCCGCGCCGCAACGGCAATTCGGACACGCTGTGCAATGAATTCATGCGCGGAGCCGTAGAAAGTGGACACACCGTCGAAAAAATATTCCTGCGTGACAAAACCATCCACTACTGTACGGGATGCAGCACCTGCAGCTTCCTCCAAAAGCCATGTCCGCAGAAAGACGATGCGGCAGAAATCATCGAGAAGATGGTAGCAGCCGACGTCATTGTTCTGGGTACGCCTGTCTACTTCTATGCCATCAGTGCCCAGATGAAAACCCTGATAGACCGCTGCTGCGGACGCTATACCGAGATGACCGGCAAGGAATTCTACTTCATCTCGGCCGCCGCCGAAGACGACGACGCCATCGCCCGTCGCATTGCCGACAGTTTCCAGGGCTTCCTCGACTGTCTGGAAGGACCGCAAGTGAAAGGCAACATCTTCGCCGGAGGCGTATGGCATACGGGAGAAATCGCAGGGCATCCGGCCCTGGAGCAGGCCTACGAAGCTGGAAAAGATCTTTAAAGGATAAAAGGGAAAGGCCTCGGAAGTAGAAAAACGAAAACTATCTTTTGCTTTTTGTACTTCCGAGGTTTGCTGTATCTTTGCACGCGGTTTACGGAAAACCACGAAACAAAACGACTTAATACGAACAATGAAAATGAAACTGATCCAACGGGCCTCGCGCCTCCTACCCTGCCTGCTGCTGACGGCAGGCCTCGTTTCCGCCTTTGCAGGATGCAAGAAGAAAGACATGTCGATGAAGATGAACGAACCGCGCAACATCCACGGCGTAGCCAACTTCGGCCGCACCTTCGGCGACCTGAACCAGAAACAGCTGAACGTGGCCCAGGCCATCGGCATCAGCCCCATCGCCTCGCGCGAAGAGGCAGAAGAAATGACCGACCGTCTGACCTATATCGAGTCCAACGAACGCTATGCCGTCGACTCGCTCACCCACTCCATCCCCTACCTCATTCCCGGCGCCGCAGCCCTGCTGGACACCATCGGGCAGAATTTCCTCGACTCGCTCACGTCCAAAGGCCTCAACCCGAACCGCATCATCGTCACCTCCGTCCTGCGCACGGAGAAGGACGTGAAGCGCCTGCGCCGCCGCAACACCAACGCCTCGAGCAACTCCACCCACGCCTACGGAACGACGTTCGACATCAGCTGGAAGCGCTTCCAGAAGGTGGAAGACGAAGACGGACGCCCCATGCAGGACGTCGGCGCCGACACGCTGAAGCTGGTGCTGGCCGAGGTGCTGCGCGACCTGCGCCGGGCCAACCGCTGCTACGTGAAATACGAAATCAAACAGGCCTGCTTCCACATCACCACCCGAAAATAACCGGAATTTTCATCGACGGCCCGTCCCGACGCGCGGACAGTCAAGAAATCTAAATTCTCAGCCCTCCGAATGCGCGGACAGCCCGGAATTCTGATTTCTGCGTTCTCCGAACACGCGGACAGCCCG
>CAYQOV010000022.1:5879-37548 GCA_964419245.1 uncultured Bacteroides sp.
GAATTCTGATTTCTGCGTTCTCCGAACACGCGGACAGCCTGGAATTCTGATTTCTGCGTTCTCCGAACGCGCGGACAGCCCGGAATTCTGATTTCTGCGCTCTCCGAACACGCAGACAGCCCGGAATTCTGATTTCTGCGTTCTCCGAACACGCGGACAGCCTGGAATTCTGATTTCTACGTTTTCCGAACACGCAAAGAGCCCAGCGGAATGTCCGCCGGGCTCCCCCTATGCACTGAGAAGCCGCCGGACATTCCGACGGCTCCGAAAATCATTCATCCTTTTCTTCCAGCAGCTTCCACGCCAAGGGCAGGCAGGTAGCGATGTCGCCCGCCGTCATGCCCGTGCGGCCCTGCTTGCGCGCGGCGATGTCGCCCGCCAGACCGTGGATGTAGACACCCAGGCGGGCCGCCGTCCCGGCGTCGTAGCCCTGCGCCAGCAGTGCCAGGAGCACGCCCGTCAGCACGTCGCCGCTGCCGCCCGTCGCCATGCCCGGATTGCCCGTGGTGTTGAACCAGCAGCGGCCCGTGGGCGACACCACCGCCGTGTAGGCGCCCTTCAGCACGATGTGCGCCCCCGTGTTCTGCGCCAGCTCGCGCGCCTTCATCAGCCGCTCGTACGAATTGTGGCACTTGCCCACCAGCCGCTCCAGCTCCTTGGGATGGGGCGTCAGGATGCTCCCCTCGGGCAGGTCGTTCAGGCCCGAACGATGCTCGCCCAAAGCGTTCAGCGCATCGGCGTCGACGACCATCGGCGTCTGGCACGTGCGTATCTGCTCCAGCACGGCGTCCACCGTCTGCGGGTCGCGCCCCAGGCCGGGACCGATACCCACGGCCTGATAGTCGTCCGTATCGGTCGGCTCGGAGAAGCGCGTCTCGCTGTAGTCCAGCTCGGTCATGGCCTCGGGTACGGACGACTGTACCATGAAGTTGTTACAGAACGGCACGTGCACCGTCAGCAGCCCCGCGCCCGAGCGCAGGCAGCCCCGCGCCGACAGGATGGAAGCCCCCGCCATGCCCTGCGAGCCGGCAATGAGCAGCGCACGGCCGAAGTTGCCCTTGTGGACGAAGCGTCCGCGCGGACGGAGCAGGGAGGCCACCTCGTCGTCGTCGGCCAGTTCGAAATCGGTGTCCGTCTCGTCGATAGCTTCCTCGCTCAGACCGATGTCCAGCAGGCGCCATTCGCCTACATAGGCTTCGTTCTCGGCAAAGAGGAAAGCCAGCTTGGGCAGTTGCAGGCTCAGGGTCAGGTCGGCGCGGACGATGTGGGCTGCTATATTATAGGTATTGTCCTCGCCCATCAGGCCCGACGGCACGTCAATGGCTACCACATGGGCAGGCGAGGCGTTGATATACTTCACCACGGCGGCAAACCCTCCGCCCAACGGTTTGTTCAGCCCGCTGCCGAAGAGGCCGTCCACCACCACATGGTCTGCCGTCAGTGTGGGAGGGGCAAACTGGGTGGAGATTTCATGGAAAGTGATGCCTTCCACATCGAGAAGGCGCTCACGGTTCACGGCACAGTCTTCGGAAAGCTTTCCCTGCGGGTTGAAGAGGAAAACCTCCGACCGATAGCCCTGTCCGGCCATCAGTCGTGCCACGGCCAGGGCATCGCCCCCGTTGTTGCCGGGACCTGCAAATACAGTGAAAGGAGTGTCGGTATCGGGCCACTGCTCCATGATGGCGTCGGCCAGCGCCCGTGCGGCCCGCTCCATCAGGTCGATGGAGGCGATGGGCTCGTGTTCGATGGTATAGGCATCCAGCTGGCGGATGCCCGAAGTCGGAAATATTTTCATAATGCTTGCTTACAGTTTTCTACAAAAGTAGGCATTCCGATTCTATTTCGCAAATGAAAACGCGTTTCATGCCATCTTTCTGAAAAATGTAGAAGGCAAAAAGAAACGCATTCGCCCGATAATTCGTAACTTCGCGCCGCAAAAACAAAGACCACACATGAATACAACCAACCGACATCCCAAAGGCCTCTATCTGATTTTCGCCACCAGTACGGCCGAGCGCTTCAGCTATTACGGCATGCGCGCCATCTTCATCCTGTTTCTCACCCAAGCCCTGTTGCTCGACACCGAAACGGCTGCTTCCATCTACGGCAGCTACACGGGCCTCGTCTATCTGACTCCGCTTATCGGCGGCTACGTGGCCGACAAGTATTGGGGGATCCGTCGCTCCGTCTTTTGGGGCGCCGTGCTGATGGCCGTCGGGCAGTTTCTGATGTTCTTCAGCGCTTCCATGCTCGATGCTCAGGAATTGTCGAGGGGACTGATGTACGGCGGACTCACCTTCCTTATATTGGGCAACGGATTCTTCAAGCCCACGGTGTCGTCGCTCGTCGGGCAGCTGTACGAACCCGGCGACCGTCGGCTCGACTCGGCCTATACCATCTTCTATATGGGTGTCAACGTGGGATCGTTCCTCGCTCCGCTTGTCTGTGGCTACTTCGGCGAGACGGGCAATCCGCAGGACTTCAAATGGGGCTTCCTGATTGCCGCCATCGTCACGGTGCTGACCGTCGTGCTGTTCGAGACGCAGAAGAACCGTTACCTCATCGGCCCCGCCAGCAACTGGGTATCGTGCCCGATGCACGCAAAGAGACGGAAGGCACCTCCGTAAAGGCTCAGACGCCTGAGGAGCTTCGGCGCAAACGCCGCAACCTGTGGATATGCAGTGCGATGGCCGTCGTGCTGGCCCTGTTCTTCTACGGATGCTTCGGCAACGACTGGATCAGCATCGGCATCTTCACGGCCTGCATCGTCTTCCCGGCCAGCATCCTGATGGACGGCTCACTCACCAAGATTGAGCGCGACCGCATCCTGGTCATCTACATCATCGCCTTCTTCGTCATCTTCTTCTGGGCCGCCTACGAGCAGGCAGGCGCTTCGCTCACGCTGTTTGCCTCGGAGCAGACCGACCGCGTCATTCTGGGATGGGAAATGCCCGCTTCGTGGATTCAGTCGTTCAATCCCTTCTTCGTCGTCATTCTGGCAGCCGTCATGCCGGGCGTATGGGGAGCACTGGCGCGTCGGGGTATGGAACCCACGTCGCCCACCAAGCAGGCCATCGGTCTGCTGCTCCTGTCGCTCGGCTATCTGGTCATCTGCTTCGGCGTGAAGGACGTGCAGCCCGGCGTCAAGGTAAGCCTCATCTGGCTGACCGGCCTGTACTTCATCCACACGATGGGCGAGATTGCCCTTTCGCCCATCGGCCTGTCGATGGTGAACAAGCTGACACCCGTCCGCTTCGCCTCCCTGATGATGGGCATCTGGTACCTGTCTACAGCCACGGCCAACAAGTTTGCCGGTACGCTCTCGGGCCTCTATCCCGAGGCGGGAAAGGTGAAGACGCTGATGGGTTACCGCATCGAAACGATGTACGACTTCTTTCTGGTGTTCGTCGTCATGTCGGCCGCCGCGTCGGTCATCCTTTTCCTGCTGTCGAAGAAATTGCAAAAGATGATGCACGGAGTGGAATAAATTCGCTACCTTTGCACCAATTTAATATTCACAAGTCCCATGGATAGCATACAGATCAAAGACAAGAAATTCACCGTCTCCATCAAAGAGGAGGATATACTGAAAGAAGTGAGCCGCGTAGCTAACGAAATCAACCGTGATCTGGCAGGCAAGAATCCGCTCTTCCTGAGCGTGCTGAACGGTTCGTTCATGTTCACCGCCGACCTGATGAAACGCATCACCATTCCCTGCGAGATATCGTTCGTCAAGCTGGCCTCCTACCAGGGCGTGTCATCGACAGGCGCCGTCAAGGAAGTCATCGGCATCAACGAAGACCTGAGCGGGCGTACTATCGTCATCGTGGAAGACATTGTAGACACAGGCCTCACCATGCAACGTCTGCTTGAGACGCTCGGTACCCGCGGCCCGAAGGAAATACACATCGCCACCCTGCTCGTCAAGCCCGAAAAGCTGAAGGTGGATCTCAACATCGAGTATGCCGCCATGCGCATTCCCAACGACTTCATCGTGGGTTACGGACTGGACTACGACGGCTTCGGACGGAACTATAAGGACATTTATACAGTTGTGAATGAAGAATGAGGAATGAGGAATGAAGAATGACAACCGTTCTTCATTCTCCATTCTCAATTCTTCATTCTTAATTCTTCATTCTTAATTAAAATATGCTGAACATTGTAATTTTCGGTGCCCCCGGCTCTGGCAAGGGCACACAAAGCGAGAGAATTGTAGCAAAGTATGGCATCAACCACATCTCCACAGGTGACGTGCTGCGTGCCGAAATAAAGAACGGAACCGAGCTGGGCAAGACAGCCAAGGGTTACATCGACCAGGGCCAGCTCCTCCCCGACAACCTGATTATCGACATCCTGGCTTCCACACTGGACAGCTTCAAGGACTCGAAAGGCGTCATCTTCGACGGCTTCCCCCGCACCATCGCACAGGCCGAGGCTCTGAAGAAGATGCTGGCCGAACGCGGACAGCAGGTGAGCGTGATGCTCGACCTCGACGTGCCCGAAGACGAACTGATGAAGCGCCTCATCCTGCGCGGACAGCAGTCGGGCCGTGCCGACGACAACGAGGAGACCATCAAGAAGCGCCTCACCGTTTACCACAGCCAGACCGCTCCGCTCATCGACTGGTACAAGCAGGAAGGCCTCTACGCCCACATCAACGGACTGGGCGAGCTGGAGACCATCACTGCCGACATCTGCAAGGCGATTGATGCAGTGAAGTAAGAAGCGCTTCCCGCTCCAAAGAAACAGAAAATGCACCCACCGCGGTGCATTTTTTGTTTCCCCATACCTGGCTTCTCCCCTCCCGCGACCTCAGGCGCGCTGCTGATCCGGCAAGTCTGCCTATCCGCAGCCGACAGTATCTTCACATTGTAAATCTACATACTTGCATCACGAAAAAAAATTATTTACCTTTGTCGCAGTTAAACAATGATTTTTTACTGAACTTATATCTTACTTAATCACTCATTTACACATGAAACACTGTATCATCACCATCTGCCTTCTGGCATCCTTCATTGGGGGTATCCAGGCACAGAGCTCCCAAAGATATTCCATCGAATCGGCCGTCCGCTTCATCGAACTGGCACGTGCAGCCGAACAGGGGAAGCAGCCCTCCGAAGCCGATTGGGAAGCATTGTTTGCGACCAAAGGCTATCAGTCGTTCTTCAGTATCCGTACCGATTGGAAAGAATGGCAACAGAATATCCGCAAGGCATTCACGACAGTCTTCGACCCTGCCTGCCGGGCCATGGCCGACAGCATCGCCCTGCAACCGATGGCAACGGACGCGCCTTTTGAAAATTACTTTATCGTAAACTTCTATCAGATCCGCCAACGGATGGATTCGCTGGAACATTTCTTACACCATTCTGACTTTGAACAACTCATGGAACAGGCATACAGCCGGGTAAAACAGTTCCTGCCGGCTGATGCGAAAGATTTGCCCCTGGCCGACCTGCCGATGTTCTATCTGGCTTTCGACCCGGAGTCGCGCGCCATGGGCGGAGCCGTGTTCTTCGACATCAACCAGGTGTATGAAGACGGCACGGAAGGGTTCATCAACACAGCTGCCCACGAACTGCACCATCACTACATGGATGCGCTCTGGGACTTGCGCTATCCGAAGGACTCGGACGACCCGGCACTAACGGCTCTTGTATACAACCAAATGGAAGGCACGGCCGACCTCATCAGCAAACCTGAAATGCCCGTCACCAAACTGGGACTATACGGACCGGAGATTGTCAAGATGTACAACGACGACTATGCCGCAACCCCCGAAGTCCTGAAACAACTTGACAACCTGACGTGCGACTATGCGGCCGGGAAAATTACAGCCGAGCAATTTGAGGAAGCTTCCGGCTGCGCCCATTTTGGAGGACATACCACCGGCGACTACATGGTGTTTCTCATCCGTGACCAATTGGGGCTTCAGACTGCCATCGACTGTTTCTGCGACATACCGGCCTTCGTCCGCCGCTACAACGAAGCAGCCGCCAAAGCCGACACTTATGTCTTTTCCGATGCATTTGTGCAATATATAGACAAGGTGTGCCGAGAAATGAAAGGCGAATAGCTTCCTATATCCTAATGTATTCGAAATTATTCGTATCTTTGCCAACAGATCTATAATATTATAGCATTATGGCAGAATCGAACTTTGTAGACTATGTAAAGATATACTGCCGCTCGGGCAAGGGCGGCCGGGGTTCCACACACATGCGCCGTGCCAAGTACGTGCCCAACGGAGGGCCTGACGGTGGCGACGGCGGACGCGGCGGGCACGTCATCCTGCGCGGCAACCGCAACTACTGGACCCTGCTCCACCTGCGCTACGACCGTCACATCATGGCCGGTCACGGCGAAAGCGGCTCCAAGAACCGCAGCTTCGGCAAAGACGGCGAGGACAAGGTCATCGAGGTGCCCTGCGGCACGGTGGTTTACAACGCCGAGACGGGCGAATACATCTGCGATGTCACCGAACACGGACAGGAAGTAATCCTGCTGAAGGGAGGACGCGGCGGACTGGGCAACTGGCACTTCAAGACGGCCACCCGTCAGGCTCCGCGCTTCGCACAGCCTGGCGAGCCAATGCAGGAAATGACCGTCATCATGGAGCTGAAGCTGCTGGCCGACGTCGGACTGGTGGGCTTCCCAAATGCCGGCAAGTCGACCTTACTCTCGGCTGTATCATCAGCCAAGCCGAAGATAGCCAACTATCCGTTCACGACGATGGAGCCCAACCTGGGCATCGTGTCCTACCGTGAAGGCAAGTCGTTCGTCATGGCCGATATCCCGGGCATCATCGAAGGAGCCAGCGAAGGCCGCGGACTGGGTCTGCGCTTCCTGCGCCACATCGAACGCAACTCGTTGCTGCTCTTCATGGTACCTGCCGACAGCGATGACATAACCAAGGAATACAACATCCTGCTGAACGAACTCCGCAACTTCAACCCAGAAATGCTGGACAAACAACGTGTGCTGGCCATCACCAAGTGCGACATGCTGGACCAGGAACTGATGGACGAGATAGAACCCACCCTGCCTCAGGACGTGCCCCACGTGTTCATCTCAGCCATCTCGGGCCTCGGCATCAACGTGCTGAAGGACATCCTGTGGGAGGAACTGAACAAGGAGAGCAACAAGATTGAGGGCAAGATAGAAAGCATCGCCCACCGCCCCAAGGACATGAGCCACCTGAAGGAGGAGCTGGCCGACGAAGGCGAAGACGAGGACCTCAGCATCGAATATGTGGACGAGGACTACATCGAAGACCTCGAAGACTTTGAATACGAGGAAGAGGACTGGGAGGATGACAAGCAATGAGCCGCCTCAGCCCCGACAAACGAATGTTGGAGTATGCATTAAACGATGCATGCTCCGACATTTTTGCTTTCAGCACCACCCGTCACGGTGGCGTCAGCACGGGCACCTATGCCTCGTTGAACTGCACGCCCTACACAGGCGACCCGGCTGAGAACGTCCTCCGCAACCAGAAACTGCTTCTGGAAGCCTTGCCGCAACGCCCGCAGGAGCTCGTCATCCCCTGGCAGACGCACGGCACGGCCTCCCTCGTCATCGACACCGACTACCTGCAGGCCGACCCTCAGACACGCCACGAACGCCTGCAAGGCATCGACGCCCTCATCACCCGCGAGCGGAGTATCTGCCTCTGCATCTCGACAGCCGACTGCATCCCTATTCTATTGTATGACCAAAGGCACCGCGCCATCGCTGCCGTCCATGCCGGCTGGCGGGGAACGGTGAACCGCATCGTTCGGCACACGTTGGAGCGGATGCAAACACTCTACGGCACAGAGGGCAAAGACGTGCAAGCTGTCATCGGCCCAGGTATCTCGCTCGCCGCCTTCGAAGTGGGCGAAGAGGTATACGAAGCCTTCCGCGCCGCCGACTTCCCGATGCCCTACATCGCCGAATGGTACAACGACACCCACAAGCATCACATCGACCTGTGGGCCGCCAACCAGCTGCAACTGCTGGACTTCGGCCTGCCCGACACGCAGATAGAGACCGCCGGCATCTGTACCTATACCCGCCACGGAGACTTCTTCTCTGCCCGCAGGCTGGGAATCAAGTCGGGCAGGATGTTGTCGGGAATCATGATGAAGAGCTATAAGTGACGAGTTACGAGCTACAAGTGACAAGTAATTGCCAGCCCACTCGTCACTCGTAGCTATTTACAAACTAAAACTTAAGTATTATGTACAACCTAACCGTATCCGAAGAACTGAAATCCCGCTGTCCCGAATATCGCGGAGCAGCCGTCTATGCCGAAGTGACCAATACGCCTCATAGCGAAGGCCTTTGGCAGGAAATAAACGCCTTCACCGAAGAACTGCGTGCCGCCGACACCACCGAAGGCATCAAGCACCAGCCCGCCATTGCCGCCACCCGCGAAGCCTACAAACGCTGCGGCAAGGATCCCAGCCGTTACCGTCCTTCTGCCGAGGCTCTGCGCCGGCGTCTGCTCCGCGGATTGGAGCTGTATCAGATTGATACGCTGGTGGACCTCATCAACCTCGTCTCCCTGCGTACGGGCTACAGCATCGGCGGTTTCGATGCCGACAAGATACAGGGAACCGACCTCTGCCTGGGTATCGGCCGGGCCGAAGAACCGTTCGAGGGTATCGGCCGCGGCATGCTCAACATCGAAGGCCTGCCCGTCTTCCGCGACGCCGTGGGTGGTATCGGTACCCCTACCAGCGACAACGAGCGTACCAAGATGGACGTCGGTACCCGCCACATTCTGGCCATCATCAACAGCTACGACGGCGACACCACCCGTCTGCAACAGGCTGCCAAAATGACACAGGAACTTTTAAGGAAATATGCCTCACCCGACGGAGGAAACATTCATTACTTCGAATGAAAACAGTGTTATTACTCCTCATCTGTCTTCTGCTCCCTCTACAGATACAGGGCCAGCAGAAGACAGGCACCTTCTCCAACATGGAGGTGAACCACATCCGAGTGGCTACACCGGGACTGTTCGACAAGAGTAAAACCATCCTGCTGCACCTCGACAGCCTGGGGCAAAAGGACTATTGCTTCCCCCTGCCAGGCGGCAAGGTCATCTCGCCCTACGGGCGGGGCGGCGGGCGACATACAGGTATCGACATCAAGACGCGGGCCAACGACACCATCCGCAGTGCCTTCGCCGGCGTGGTACGTATGTCGAAACCCTACAGTGCCTACGGCAATGTCATTGTGGTACGCCATCCCTCCGGCCTGGAGACCGTCTACAGCCATAATTCCAAAAACCTAGTGCAAAGCGGCGACACGGTAAAGGCCGGGCAGGCCATCGCTCTGACAGGACGCACAGGACGAGCCACTACCGAGCACCTGCACTTCGAAACACGCATCAACGGCCAGCACTTCAACCCCAACATTCTCTTCAACATGAAGGAAGAAAGCCTGCGGCACGAGTGCATCCGCTGCACCAAGAATGCAAACGGCATCGTCGTCAAGCCGGTGTTGAAAAATAACGGTACGAAGTGACACGGTTTTCCAAACGTTTCACTACCTTTGCAAGGCATTTCAATGAACAATTAAAACATATCAATGATAGAAAAACTGATTGTCCTCGAAGATATCGACCCGGTCATCTTTTACGGCGTAAACAACGCCAACATGCAGCTGATCAAGGCCCTTTACCCCAAATTGCGCATTGTGGCGCGCGGCAACGTCATCAAGGTGCTGGGCGATGAAGAAGAAATGTGTGCCTTCGAAGAAAACATCATCAAGCTGGAGAAGCATTGCGCCGAGTACAACTCGCTGAAGGAAGAAGCCATCATCGACATCATCAAAGGCAATGCCCCGCAAGCGGAAAAGAGCGGCAACGTCATCGTGTTCAGTGTGACGGGCAAGCCCATCATTCCCCGAAGTGAGAACCAACAGAAGCTAGTAGATGCCTTCCATAAGAACGACATGGTGTTTGCTATCGGCCCAGCTGGATCAGGCAAGACCTACACCGCCATCGCCTTAGCTGTACGCGCTCTGAAAAACAAGGAAATCAAAAAGATTATCCTCAGCCGCCCCGCCGTGGAGGCAGGCGAAAAGCTCGGCTTCCTGCCCGGCGACATGAAAGACAAGATAGACCCGTACCTGCAACCGCTCTACGACGCCTTGCAGGACATGATACCCGCCGCCAAGCTGAAGGAATACATGGAGCTGAACATCATCCAGATAGCTCCGCTGGCCTTCATGCGCGGACGTACACTAAACGATGCGGTCGTCATTCTCGACGAAGCGCAAAACACCACCACTGCCCAAATCAAGATGTTCCTCACCCGCATGGGCATGAACACCAAAATGATTGTGACGGGCGACATGACGCAGATCGACCTCCCCTCCTCGCAGACTTCCGGCCTCGTACAGACCCTGAAGATACTGAAAGGTGTAAAGGGTATCAGCTTCATTGAACTGAACAAGAAAGACATCGTCCGTCACAAACTGGTAACACAGATTGTGGAGGCGTACGAGAAGTTTGAGAAAGAACAGAAAGCTGAACGCGAACGCCAGAAAGAAGAGAAGAAAAGCCAAACGACTAACACTAATCAAAATACATAACAGTTATGAAACAAGCGTTAACTAAAACTGATTTCAACTTTCCGGGACAGAAGAGTGTCTATCACGGAAAAGTACGTGACGTGTACAACATCAACGGCGAAAAGCTCGTCATGGTAGCAACCGACCGTATCTCGGCCTTCGACGTCATCCTGCCGAAAGGTATCCCCTTCAAGGGCCAGATGCTGAACCAGATCGCTGCCAAGTTCCTTGATGCCACGACCGACATCTGCCCCAACTGGAAGCTGGCTACACCCGACCCGATGGTAACCGTCGGCGTAATGTGCGAAGGTTTCCCTGTAGAAATGATTGTTCGCGGTTACCTCTGCGGCTCGGCCTGGCGCGCTTACAAGAGCGGTGTGCGTGAAATCTGCGGCGTACGTCTGCCCGAAGGAATGAAGGAGAACCAGAAGTTCCCCGAACCTATCATCACCCCGACTACCAAAGCCGAAATCGGTGAACACGACGCCGACATCTCCAAGGAAGAAATCCTGGCCAAGGGTCTGGCTACTCCCGAAGAATATGCCCTGCTGGAGAAATATACACTGGCCCTCTTCAAGCGCGGTACAGAAATTGCTGCCGAGCGTGGCCTCATCCTGGTAGATACGAAATATGAATTCGGAAAACACAACGGCCAGATCTATCTGATGGACGAAATCCATACACCCGACTCCAGCCGCTACTTCTACAGCGAAGGCTACGAAGAGCGTTTCGAGAAAGGCGAACCCCAGAAGCAGCTCTCCAAAGAATTCGTACGCGAATGGTTAATGGACAACGGCTTCCAAGGCAAGGAAGGCCAGCAGGTTCCCGAGATGACCGACGAAATTGTGACCTCTATCAGCGAACGTTACATCGAACTGTATGAGCACATCACCGGCGAGAAATTTGTTCGCGAAGCTGCTGAAGATATTGCCGCACGTATCGAAAAGAATGTAACAGAATACCTAAACAAGTAATACAAGAGCACACCTGCTCCTGACATACACTTAACGCGGATTACGCGGAATAGCACGAATGTCACTATCTCTATTCCATGTAATCTGCGTCTGTTTTACCCAACCAGCAAGACTGTCAACGCAACATCACCACACGACGCAAGATAAGCTTTTTGTATTGTCTCTTCATATCATCAGGCAAGAAAGACTGGTCTATCAGTTCAAACCACTTAGGTAGGGCTCGACTGAATCGGCGAGCCAGATTCTCAATCACTTTTTCTTCTACTCCCGAAGCAGTAATAGCCTTGTAGAAATCCATCTTACGCAAACGATTCTTCTTCCCGTTAAGAGTAAGAGCGAGCTCCTCCGTATCTTCGGGAATCACCAGCGCAGTAGACAACATGTCATAAGCCGGAGTAAGCGTATATCCATTTATCAGATTGTAAAGCGAAAAGTTTTTAAGGTGCATGTCAGCATTACCTGTTATCCAACAAAAGACAACCATTTCCCAGAAATTAATAACATCGAGCTGTGGCGTAAAAGAGTAACGACGAATAAGCTTGGCTATCTGCTCGTAAGAGCCCTTATACTTGTACTCTGTGAGCCGTTCGGACAGTTGACACATATCTTCCATAGCCACCTTATGACCATTGGGCAGACGGTCGATACGGCGGGTAATGTAACACAATTCACCATCGCTGAAACGTATCAAACTATGAGGTACTACATTGATTTTGGCAGCTTCGGCCAAGTGCATGGTAACATCTTCCAATTCAGGCAAAGCACGATAAGACTGCGTCTGCGGCTTCAAAATAAAACGTCCCCACAATCCTACTATGGTAAAGCGATCAGGTTCATTACGCCCACCTCTGTTAATATCAAGAGAAAGTTTAGCTTGCACCCCAGTAAGGGTAGTTTGGCTGCGTACTACTTCACGAGCTAAATCACCCAGTTGACTGCGCACGTAAGGCAACTCAGGAGCCATACGGACACCAAAAAACTTGCGAGCACAAGCCGGATGAAAATCTTTCATTCCCTCACTTAATTCTTTATAACAATACAGGCATCGACTCATGACTTTTCCTCCTCAGTTTCATTATCCGGTATCACACTGACAGCTCCAATACAATCTTTACAACAGGCTAGCAGAAGCGACATGCGGTCACGTTGATTAATCTTCCAACTCCGCTCGGCAATGTCCAGCAACCAGCCTTCGGGTATTAGTCCATCAAAGAATGGAAAAAGCACCGTATCATGATAAGGCTTCTCCGTCAATGGTAGTGTAAGGCTAACAGCTGCTGCATCAGACAAAGCCAAATAACTAGCGTCGTACGTGAAAGTAAAACCGTTTTCATCTTCTATCAACCTGCCAGCTAACCGGTCGTACAGATATACCTTAGCCCGTTTCATAACCTATCCTACCTTGTTTTTACATCAACCTCCACCGGACCTACCTGACGGCCAAACAATCTGAGCACTTGATTCACTTTATCCATCCGCAAGGTCTGTTTACCCTGCTCCAAATCGCGAACAAAACGTAACCCTACACCCGACTTATCTGCCAGGTCCACTTGCGTCAAACCAAACTGACGACGCATTTCCTTTACAAAATCTGCAATTACTGTATAAGTCATATCTATACCCTTTCGGGTACAAATATAATAAAATTCTTCACTGATTATACCTGTATGGGTATAATTAACCAAAAGCTACACTGATTTATACCCAAACGGGTATAAGTAAGCTTCTATATCCAAATATTCTTATAGTTTCTTCAAATAAAGAAGATAAGGAATATACTGGAAAATATGCCATAAATTACACACTGAACTACTTATTTTCTTAACTTTGCGCAAGAATATACCTATTTTTATGGATTATCCTCAGGAACATATTAAGCCATACGGTGAAGAAGGTACAAAAGCTGTACAGGTGGAACGCATGTTCAATCATATCGCTCCAACGTATGACCAACTGAACCACACCCTCTCAATGGGTATCGACCGTAGTTGGCGTAGAAAAGCGATCCATACACTCCGTCCCTATCACCCCCAACAAATACTGGACATAGCTACCGGTACGGGCGATTTTGCCATCCTGGCTTGCCGTGAGCTACAACCACAGTTTCTCATTGGTGCTGACATTTCGGAAGGCATGATGGAAGTAGGCCGTGAAAAGGTACAGCAGGCAGGCCTCGCAGATAAGGTATCTTTCGCCCGCGAAGATTGCACAGCATTGTCTTTTGCAGATGCCACGTTCGATGCAGTAACAGTAGCTTTCGGTGTCCGTAATTTTGAGCATCTGGATATTGCACTTGGAGAAATGTGTCGTGTACTTCGCTCTAACGGACATTTAGTTATCCTTGAGTTATCTACACCCGACCACTTTCCCATGAAGCAACTATTTACTCTTTACTCTAAAGTAGTAATGCCGCTTATTGGCAAACTGATATCCAAGGACAACAGCGCCTACACTTATCTACCCGAAAGCATTCGCGCTTTTCCGCAAGGCGAAGTGATGCAGCAGGCTATACGCAACGCCGGTTTCAGCCAGGTGTGTTTCCGGCGATTAACATTCGGTATCTGTACCCTTTATGTAGCAACCAAATAAACTTTTAATTATGGACAAATACGGTTTAATCGGTTATCCGCTGAAGCATTCATTCTCCATCGGATACTTCAACGAAAAATTTCAGTCTGAGAATATTGATGCTGAATATGTAAACTTCGAAATACCACGTATCGAAGACTTCATGGAAGTCATCGAAGAAAATCCCAATCTCCGCGGCCTCAACGTCACCATTCCCTATAAAGAACAAGTCATCCCTTACCTAGATGAACTAGACAAGGATACTGCTAAAATAGGTGCCGTAAACGTCATTAAAATAATCCCTCAAGCTAAAGGAAAAGTAAAACTAGTAGGTTACAATTCTGACATCATTGGTTTTACGCGTTCCATTGAGCCCTTATTATTGCCTCATCATACCAAAGCCCTTATTTTAGGAACAGGAGGAGCCTCCAAAGCAGTTTTTCATGGATTAGCCAATTTGGGTATCCAATCTACTTTCGTATCACGTACTAAAAAAAGAAATGATATATTAACCTACGGAGAACTGACGCCTGAAATTATGCAGGAACATACCGTCATCGTGAATACGACTCCGCTAGGCATGTATCCCAAAGTAGATTTTTGTCCAGACATTCCCTACAACCAACTGACATCGAAACATTTGCTTTACGACCTATTATACAATCCCAGCGAAACTCTTTTTATGAAAAAAGGCATAGAGCAGGGGGCCACCGTAAAAAACGGATTGGAAATGCTACTACTCCAAGCTTTTGTATCATGGGAAATATGGAATAAATAGCTGAATAAAGAATGAGAAAAGCCATCAAATACAGCCTGATAGCTGTCATAGCCATAGCGGCCCTACTATTATGTGCCGGATACTACATGCTAGGATATGCCCTGAAACCTGAAGAGCTGGTTAGCCGCAGTCGTAACATTGAAAGTTCGCTTGAATATATGCGGCAAACTTATCCCGAAGTGGGACATTGGATCGACAGCCTACAAGCAGCTGAAGCTTTACACGACCTCTATATTGAAAATGATGAAGGCACTCCTTTACATGCCCTTTATGTACCAGCAGCCGATTCAACCAATCATACGGCAGTCATTGTACACGGATATACAGACAATTCCATCCGAATGATGATGATAGGTTATCTGTACAACCGTCAATTGGGATACAACATTTTACTACCTGATCTCTATGGGCACGGACTAAGTGGAGGTACTGAGGTACAAATGGGCTGGAAAGATCGATTCGACATACTCCGTTGGACAGAAGAAGCCAATCATCTTTTTGGAGGAAACACAGAGATGGTAGTACATGGCATTTCAATGGGAGCAGCCACAACAATGTGTGTATCAGGCGAAGTACAACAGGGAATATACCAACAACCTTTTATCAAATGTTTTGTAGAAGACTGTGGCTATACCAGTGCTTGGGATGAATTTAAAGGCGAACTAAAAAATCAGTTTGGTCTACCCGCCTTTCCACTACTCTATGTAGCCAGTACATTGTGCCACATAGAATACGGCTGGAATTTCCAAGAAGCATCTCCATTGGAGCAAGTAAAGAAATGCACCCTTCCCATGCTTTTCATTCATGGCGATGCCGACACTTTCGTACCCACATGGATGGTACATCCACTGTACGAAGCCAAACCAGCTCCAAAAGAACTTTGGATTGTACCTGGAGCCGAACATGCCGTAGCTTATAAAGAAAATGCTGAGGCTTATACCCGTAAAGTCCGCGATTTTGTTGGGACATATATTCACTAAAAGAACGAATCCATACCTTCATGAAAAAAATTATACTTTCTATCTTATTCTGTCAGGTTCTTTGTTTGACGACATGGGCACAAGTTGTTTATACTCCAGAGAATCTACCGAAAGTACACCTAGTAGACAAAACTCGCTATGTATGTGACCCCGAAAACATACTCAATGTGGCAGCTCGCGACAGCATTGACCGCATGCTTTATGCTCTGGAACAGCAAACCGGTATTCAGACTGTAGTGGCCGTAGTTCCCACCATTGGCGAAGCAGACTGCTTCGACTTCTGCCATCAGCTGCTTAATTCATGGGGAGTAGGACAGAAAGGTAAGGACAACGGACTCGTAATCCTGCTCGTTACCGACCAACGATGCATCCAGTTCTATACTGGTTATGGGTTGGAAGGCCCCCTGCCCGATGCCATTTGCAAACGCATCCAGACACGCCATATGATACCTTATTTGAAGGAAAACCGATGGAGTGAAGGCATGGTGGCCGGCATCCGTGCTACCTGTGCACGCCTGGACGGTTCGATGGAGAACGACCTGCCAGCCAACGGAGATGACGATGGTGCAGGTAGCGTCTTTTTGGTACTTTTCGGTATCGTAGCGGTAGGTGTTTTCCTCGCAGTCATAGCCATGCACGCAGCTTCCAAATGTCCCAAATGCGGCCAGCACAAATTGCAACGCAGCTCCAGCCGCCTTATTGCACTTCGCAACGGTGTCAGAACGGAAGACGTAACCTACACCTGCCGTAACTGTGGCCATCAGGTGATACGCCGCCAGCAATCTTACGATGACAATTATCGCGGACGGAGAGGAGGAGGCGGAGGTCCTTTCATCTTCGGAAGCGGAGGTGGCGGAGGATTCAGTGGAGGTAGCTTCGGCGGAGGAATGGGAGGAGGCGGAGGTGCCGGTTCCCGATTCTGACCTTCCCAAGAATTTGCTATTATCTTATTAATCTATCAAATTACTGAACAATATGAAAAAAGTAACGATTATCATCATTGTAGCCGTAGTGGCCATCATCGCCATCTGGGCCGTCAGCGGCTACAACAGCCTCGTCGGCATGGACGAGAACGTCAGCAACCAATGGGCCAACGTGGAGACGCAGTACCAACGCCGTGCCGACCTCATCCCCAACCTGGTGAACACCGTCAAGGGGTATGCCGCTCACGAAAAGGAAACGTTGGAAGGCGTCATCGCCGCCCGCAGCCAAGCTACCCAAATCAAAGTGGACCCCACGGACCTGACGCCCGAGAAGCTGGCCGAATATCAGAAGGCACAGGGCCAGCTGGCCACCGCCTTGGGCAAGCTGCTTGCCATCACCGAGAACTATCCCGACCTGAAGGCCAACCAGAACTTCCTGGAGTTGCAGGCCCAGCTCGAAGGCACAGAGAACCGCATCAATGTAGCCCGTAAGAACTTCAACGACGCGGCCAAGGCCTACAACACCACCATCCGACGCTTCCCCAAGAACATCCTCGCCGGTATGTTCGGCTTCGACAAGCGTGCCTACTTCGAGGCAGCTGAAGGTGCTGAGCAGGCTCCACAAGTGCAATTCTAAAATACCCCTATGACACGAGTCTGTGTTTTATCATTTAGAAACGGCTGTTTTCCCATAAAGAAACGGCCGTTTTCTTTATGAGAAAACAATCCTTTCTACTAAAAGCAACACCCTTAATTTCTATAATGGAAAAAACAACAAGCAGAATATCTGGAAAATGCCTGCTGCATAGTAGGCTATCTGCCGAATAATTGTTACTTTTGCATATTCAATTGAACAAAAATACATTATCTCATGAGTAATCAACGATACATGATGCGCGGCGTAAGCGCATCGAAAGAGGATGTTCACAACGCCATCAAGAACATCGACAAGGGCATTTTCCCGCAGGCCTTCTGCAAGATTATCCCCGACATACTGGGCGGCGACCCGGAGTATTGCAACATCATGCACGCCGACGGCGCAGGCACCAAGTCGTCGCTGGCCTACTTGTACTGGAAAGAAACGGGTGACCTCTCGGTGTGGAAAGGCATCGCGCAGGACGCGCTCATCATGAACATCGACGACCTGCTCTGCGTGGGCGCGGTGGACAACATCCTCGTTTCCTCCACCATCGGACGCAACAAGCTGCTGGTGCCGGGCGAAGTCATCTCCGCCATCATCAACGGCACGGACGAACTGCTGGCCGAGCTGCGTGAAATGGGCGTGGGCGTCTATGCCACGGGCGGCGAGACGGCCGACGTGGGCGACCTGGTGCGCACCATCATTGTGGACTCTACCGTGACCTGCCGCATGAAGCGCGCCGACGTCATCAACAACGCCAACATCCGTCCGGGCGACGTCATCGTGGGCCTCGCCAGCTACGGACAGGCTACTTACGAGAAGGAATACAACGGCGGCATGGGTAGTAACGGCCTGACCTCGGCCCGCCACGATGTCTTTGCCAAGTATCTGGCAGAGAAATATCCGGAGAGCTACGACAAGGCCGTGCCCGACGAACTGGTGTACAGCGGCAAGCTGAAGCTGACCGACAAGGTAGAAGGCAGTCCGCTGGATGCAGGCAAGCTCGTCCTCTCGCCCACCCGTACCTATGCGCCGGTTGTCAAGAAGCTGCTCGACGCCCTGCGCCCCGAGATTCACGGCATGGTACACTGCTCGGGCGGCGCACAGACCAAGGTGCTGCATTTCGTGGGCGACAACTGCCGCGTCATTAAGGACAACCTCTTCCCCGTACCTCCCCTGTTCCGCACCATCAAGGAGCAGAGCGACACCGACTGGGCGGAGATGTACAAGGTATTCAACATGGGACACCGTCTGGAAGTTTACCTCTCGCCCGAACATGCCGAGGAAGTCATCGCCATCTCGAAGTCGTTCAACATCGACGCACAAGTCATCGGCCGTATCGAGGAAAGCGACAAGAAGGAGTTGATTATCCGCTCGGAGTTCGGTGAGTTCAGGTATTAATAAAAGATATTGAGCGCTATGGGCTATGTAGTCATTGGTCTGATTGTGGTGTGTGTATTGGCTTGGGGGCAATATTACCGAAGCAATACCACCCGCCGGAAGAGGAAATAAGGAAATGAAAAACATCCGTAATGTCTATCTGATCGTGTTTACATGGCTTGCCATGATGCCAATCGGCGTAGGCCTGTTCATCCTCGGATACTTGGTAGAAAGTACTTCCGTGTATCTATCGTTCCTGTGCTATTTGTCTCCCGGATTCCTGGGTATTTTCCTCCCTGGCAGAGAGGGATGGCCTCACTTCTCCAAAAAGGCTTTGATGGGGATTCTCATAATCTATTTGACATTGGCCGGAGTGCTGACGCTCTATCTAGAAATAAGTGACAATACCTAAGTCACCACAGCGTTTTGGTTTCTTGAGAAATATATGTAACAAGAACGACTCTTTAAGATAAGAATTATGGAAAGAGAACACCAAGGTTGCCTGATAGGTATTGGCATGGTAGCCGCCTGTGGAGTTATCCTCTTTGTGGCTTACAAGTGGGATATTCCATTCCTAAAGTGCGTCTGCTACCTGTTGCCGGCTCTCATCGGATCCTACATAGGCAGCCAGTATTTCAGCAACGAGGAGCAACGGGTGAAGAACCGCTTCTCTCGCCGGACATGGAGTTGGCTTGTTGCCGGCTTTTTCCTGCTGGCTGCATTGCTGGCGTGGCTGTTTGAGGGAAGATTGTGGTAAAACAATAAATAGACAAAGATATGAAACACTTGCTCAAAGTCATTCTCGTAGCCGTTGTCATCCTTGCCTTCTGTTTCGGACTCTATGTCCTCAGCGACCGGTGGGATGCGCCTGTTCTCCGATTCCTGAACTACACCATCATCGGTGCAGCCACTGGAATCTACTCCGGTCCTCGTCTTGCTCCCGAAGCCGATAAGGCGAAGTATCGCATGACTCCCAAGAAATGGATATTGAGTATCGCAGGCGTAGTCGTGTTTGCGGCAGTGCTGGCGTGGCTGATTGAGGGGAGGTTGTGGTAATAATAGAATAAAACAAAATAAATGGCAGAAAACAACACCATACTGGAAAAGCTCGACGGCCTCGTGGCCCGCTTCGAGGAAGTGTCGACACTGATTACCGACCCGGCTGTCATTGCCGACCAAAAGCGGTACGTCAAGCTGACGAAAGAATACAAGGAACTGGGCGACCTGATGGACGCCCGCAAAGAATACATGCAGGTATTGAACGGCATCGACGAGGCCAAGGATATCATCGCCAACGAAACCGATGCCGAGATGCGCGACATGGCACGCGAGGAACTCGATGCCTGCCAGGCCCGCCTGCCCGAACTGGAAGAGCACATCAAACTGTTGCTCGTCCCCGCCGACCCGCAGGACAGCCGCAACGCCATCCTCGAGATACGTGGCGGTACGGGCGGCGACGAAGCAGCTATCTTTGCCGGCGACCTCTTCCGCATGTACTCCAAGTACTGCGACATCAAGGGGTGGAAGCTCGAAGTGTCCAGCGCCAACGAAGGAGCCGCCGGCGGCTTCAAGGAAATCATCTGTTCCGTCACGGGCGATAACGTGTATGGCACACTGAAGTATGAGTCGGGCGTACACCGCGTACAGCGCGTACCGGCTACGGAGACGCAGGGACGTGTACACACCTCGGCCGCCTCGGTAGCCGTACTGCCCGAAGCCGAGGAGTTCGACGTGGTGATCAACGAAGGCGAAATCAAATGGGACACCTTCCGAAGCGGCGGTGCAGGCGGCCAGAACGTGAACAAGGTAGAATCGGGCGTACGCCTGCGCTACAACTGGAAGAACCCCAACACGGGCATAGTAGAGGAAATCCTCATTGAGTGTACCGAGACGCGCGACCAGCCCAAGAACAAGGAACGTGCCCTCTCGCGTCTGCGCACCTTTATCTACGACAAGGAGCATCAGAAGTACATCGACGACATCGCCTCCAAGCGCAAGACAATGGTATCTACCGGCGACCGCTCGGCCAAGATACGTACCTACAACTATCCGCAAGGACGCATCACCGACCACCGCATCAACTACACCATTTACAACTTGGCCGCCTTCATGGACGGCGACATACAGGACTGCATCGACCACCTCATCGTGGCCGAGAATGCAGAACGGTTAAAAGAAAGCGAATTGTAATACAGTTAAAAACAGAAGATATGAACAAGCAACAACTTTTTGAAAACATCAAGAAGAAGCAGTCGTTCCTCTGCGTGGGGCTCGACACGGACATCAAGAAGATTCCCGAACATCTGCTGAAAGAAGAAGACCCCATCTTTGCCTTCAACAAGGCCATCATCGACGCTACGCAGGACCTCTGCATCGCCTACAAGCCCAACCTGGCTTTCTACGAGAGCATGGGCGTAAAGGGATGGATTGCCTTCGAGAAAACAGTGAACTACATCAAGCAGAACTATCCTGACCAGTTCATCATCGCCGATGCCAAGCGTGGCGACATCGGTAACACATCGGCCATGTATGCCCGTACCTTCTTCGAAGAGCTGGACATTGACTCCGTAACCGTAGCTCCCTACATGGGCGAGGACAGCGTGACGCCGTTCCTCACGTACAAAGGCAAGTGGGTCATCCTGTTAGCACTGACCAGCAACAAGGGGTCGCACGACTTCCAGCTGACGATGGACGTAGACGGCGAACGCCTCTTCGAGAAAGTACTTCGCAAGAGCCAGCAATGGGCTAACGACGAGAACATGATGTACGTGGTAGGTGCTACACAGGGACGCATGTTCGAGGACATCCGCAAGGTTGTGCCCAACCACTTCCTGCTCGTACCTGGCGTAGGCGCACAAGGCGGCTCGTTGGAAGAAGTCTGCAAGTATGGCATGACGAAGGAATGCGGCCTTATCGTCAACTCCAGCCGTGGCATCATCTACGTGGACAAGACAGAAAACTTCGCTGCCGCCAGCCGCAAGGCCGCACAGGAAGTACAGGCGCAGATGGCTGAGCAACTGAAGGCTATTCTTTGATTCTGCGAAAAGCTCCATTATATAACAGGGGTGCCGTTCATACATAAGATTGAACGACACCCCTGTTTCATTGAATGAATATGCTTTATCATCTTACTTCAGATACTCTCTGAAGAAGCTCTCAATCTTGTCGAAAGGTATTACCTGCAGGTTGTCTTACAGGTCGGTGTGGTTGGCGCCGGGGATGATGAGCAGTTCCTTGTTATCGCCCGTCAGTTTCTGGAAGGCATCCCGACTGAAGTAGCACGAATGAGCTTTCTCTCCGTGAATCATCAGGACGGCGCTACGTATCTCGTTGCTATAGGTCAAAATAGGCATGTTGATGAACGACAGCGAAGAAGTCTTGTTCCATCCGTCGTTCGAGTTGAGCGAACGCTTATGGTAGCCGCGCGGTGTCTTGTAGTAGGCATAGTAGTCTTTCACGAACTGGGGTGCGTCGGCAGGCAGCGGATCCACCACACCGCCGGCACGTTCGTAGGAGCCGTTGCGGTAGTCGGCCGTGCGCTGGGCGTTGAGCTGGCGGCGGAGTTCGTAACGCTGGTCGGCATCCATCGAGTCGAAGTAACCGTTGGCATTCACACGGCTCATGTCGTACATGGTCGAAGTGACCGTCGCCTTGATGCGCGTGTCGATGGCGGCGGCATTCAAGGCCATGCCTCCCCAACCGCAGATACCGAGGATACCGATGCGCTCAGGATCTACGTCGTCACGGGTTGACAGATAGTCCACGGCCGCGCAGAAGTCTTCCGTATTGATGTCGGGCGAAGCCACATAGCGAGGTTGGCCGCCACTCTCGCCCGTAAACGAGGGGTCGAAGGCTAGGGTCAGGAAGCCACGCTCAGCCAACGTCTGCGCATAGAGGCCGGACGACTGCTCCTTGACGGCTCCGAACGGTCCGCTCACGGCAATGGCTGCCAGCTTACCCGTAGCCTGCTTTGGTACGTAGAGGTCGGCTACAAGCGTAATGCCGTAACGGTTGTGGAAGGTCACTTTACTATGATTCACTTTGTCGCTCTGTGGGAACACCTTGTCCCACTCGCTGGTCAATTCCAATTTTTCCATATCATGTTGTTTTGAAGGGTTACACTTGTCCGTAACGTTTGCCGCACCAGCGGCGGTGAGGCCTGTCAGCAGGAAGGCTGCCAGCAGGCAAAGAATGTTTTTCTTTCTGTTCATATCTTACACCTATTTTATAGTACAAAGATACAGTGACAGAGACCTCCGCCTTGTATACAGATTACGGAAGAAATAACGGAAATTACGGATAGATGTACAGATTTCTTCCCCACTCTACCTGCCTTCCCCTTGTTTATCTCCTTGAAATCTCCTACCTTTGGGCGTAAACAAATAAGAACATCCGACCATGAATCACGAAAACAACGTTGCCACCGCCTCAGGAAAGACGGACAACATGCCCAAAGACTATATCTACTGTCCTGCCGGCGACGAGGCCTGTCCCTGTGCCCCGCAATGCCTGCGCGCCATCGCCTATCGTCAGCTGACGGCAGCAGAGGCTTCGGACAAGCCTGGCCCCATCCGCATTGTGCACCCTGCCTGCGTCGCCCATGCACAGAAGGGATGCGATTACTACCGCGACAGCACGCCCGTGCGCTTCGCCCAAGGCATGACGAAGCTGTTCGACGAGATCCCCCACCGACTGGAGGCAGACATCAGACGGCGCATCATGGCCTGCTTCTCTTGCAGAAGCTATTACTTCCAAAGCCGGAAGGGCGAACGACTCATCACGCCCAAGGAGCAACAGGCCATAGCCAACGTCTTCCGCCAGGCAGGGCTGAAAGCCGAACCGGAGTTCGATAACTACATCGAGGAAACTTATTGGTAATCAAATGCTAAGCAGTTTATTTCAGTTTACTAAAAATAAACTGCCAGTTTAACCGTAATAAACTGAGAGTTTAAAGCTATTAAACTGACAGTTTAAACGGAGTAAACTGACGGTTTAAAGGCTTTGAACCGAGAGTACACAGACGATAAACGGAGACCATCTACCCATCGTCCCACCCAATCCTCACCCTAAAAACAGAAATCATGAGCTACGAACGCAAAATCATCAACGACCCTGTCTTCGGGTTCATCAACATACCAAAGGGACTGCTCTACGACCTCGTGTGCCATCCACTGCTGCAACGCCTGACGCGCATCCGCCAGTTGGGCCTGTCGTCCGTGGTCTATCCCGGCGCCCAACATACACGCTTCCAGCACTCGCTCGGCGCCTTCTACCTGATGACCGAGGCCATCCAGCACCTGACGGCCAAGGGCAACTTCATCTTCGACAGCGAGGCTGAAGCCGTCAAGGCTGCCATCCTGATGCACGACATCGGCCACGGGCCCTTCTCGCACGTGCTGGAAGACACCATCGTACGCGGCGTCTCCCACGAAGACATCTCCCTGCTGCTGATGGAGCGCATCAACCGCGAGATGAACGGGCAGCTGACGCTGGCCATCCAGATATTCAAGGACGAGTATCCCAAGCGCTTCCTCCACCAGCTGGTCAGCGGCCAGCTGGACATGGACCGCCTGGACTACCTGCGCCGCGACAGCTTCTACACGGGCGTCACCGAGGGAAACATCGGCTCGGCGCGCATCATCAAGATGCTCGACGTCAAGGACGACCACCTCGTCGTCGAGGAGAAAGGCATCTACTCCATCGAGAACTTCCTCATGGCCCGCCGTCTGATGTATTGGCAGGTATATCTGCACAAGGCCTCCGTGGCCTACGAGCGGATGCTCATCGCCGCCCTGCTCCGTGCCAAGGAGCTGGCCGCCAAGGGCGAAGACCTCTTCGCCTCGCCCGCCCTGCGCTTCTTCCTCTACAACGACGTGGACCGCACGCGCTTCTACGACGACCCAGCCTGCCTGGAGAACTTCATCCGCCTGGACGACAACGACATCTGGACAGCTCTCAAGGTATGGAGCGACCATCCCGACAAGGTCCTGTCTACGCTAAGTACGGGCATGGTGGACCGCCGCCTGTTCAAGGTGGAAATCTCTACCGAACCCGCCACCGAAGAACGCAAGCAGGAACTGACAGCACAGATAGCTGCCGCGCTGGACGTGACGCCTGCCGAAGCCGCCTGGTTCGTCTCCGTCCCCCGCATCGAAAAGAACATGTACAACCCTGCCGACGACAGCATCGACATTCTCTACAAGGACGGCACCACGAAGAACATTGCCGAGGCATCGGACATGCTCAACATCCAGCTGCTCTCGAAGAAGGTAAAAAAATACTACCTTTGCTACCTGCGCCTGCATAGATAAGTATAAAATATTCACCCAAGGACAAGGAAATATAAAAAAAAAGTCCGTTATTTGTGTTTTGGAAACCATTTAGCAAGAAACAGACATGGAATTTTCAGCCAAACAAATAGCTGCCTACATACAGGGAGAAATCGTAGGAGACGAAAATGCGACCGTACATACCTTCGCCAAAATCGAGGAAGGAATCCCCGGCGCACTGTCTTTCCTGTCCAATCCGAAGTACACTCCCTATATTTATGAATCGAAGGCCAGCATCATTCTGGTGAACAGGGACTTCGAACCCGAACATGAAGTGAAAGCTACCCTCATCAAGGTGGACAACGCTTATGAGAGCCTTGCCAAGCTGATGGCGCTCTACGAACAGAGCAAGCCGCAGCTGAAGGGCATTGACCCGCTGGCCTTCGTGGCCCCCACGGCCAAAGTGGGAGAGAACGTCTATATCGGCCCCTTCGCCTACGTGGGCGACGGAGTCGAGATAGGCGACAACACCACCCTCCATCCGCGCGCCACTGTCTGTGCCGGAGCCCGCGTGGGTAGCCATTGTATCCTTTATCCGGGCGCGACGGTCTATCACGACTGCCGCGTGGGCAACCGTTGCATCCTGCATGCCGGATGCGTCATCGGCGCCGACGGCTTCGGATTTGCCCCTACCCCCGAAGGTTACGAAAAAATTCCACAAATCGGCATTGCCATCCTTGAGGATGACGTGGAGATAGGAGCCAACACGTGCGTGGACCGCGCCACGATGGGAACCACCATCGTGCATCGCGGCGTGAAGCTGGACAATCTCGTCCAGATAGCCCATAACGACGAGATAGGTTCGCACACGGTAATGGCCTCGCAGGTAGGTGTGGCCGGTTCGACCAAGGTAGGCGAATGGTGTATGTTCGGCGGCCAGGTAGGCATCGCGGGGCATATCCACATCGGCGACAGAGTGACGTTCGGTGCCCAGTCGGGCGTACCGAGCAGCACCAAGGGCAACCAACGCCTGATAGGTACGCCGCCCATGGAAGAGAAGCCCTACTTCAAGTCGCAGGCCATCTTCCGCAAGCTGCCCGACATGTACTTCGAGCTGAGCGCCCTTCGCAAAGAACTGAATGAACTCAAAAAACAATTAAATAAATAACCCATGTTGAAACAACAGACTCTGAAAGACAGCTTTTCGCTCAGTGGAAAAGGCCTTCATACGGGTCTCAACCTGACCGTAACCTTCAACCCGGCTCCCGAAAACCACGGATACAAAATCCAGCGGACCGACCTCGAAGGACAGCCCGTCATCGACGCAGTGGCTGAAAACGTGGTCGAGACGACACGCGGCACCGTACTGGCCAAGAACAATGTGAAGGTCAGCACCGTGGAACATGGCATGGCAGCCCTTTATGCCCTGGGCATAGATAATTGCCTGATACAGGTGAACGGCCCCGAATTCCCCATTCTGGACGGAAGCGCCCAATATTATGTAAACGAAATAGAACGCGTAGGCATCGAAGAACAGAACGCTGTAAAAGATTTCTATATCATCAAGTCGAAGACCGAATTCCGTGACGAGAAGACCGGTTCGTCCATCATCCTGCTACCCGACGAGAGCTTCAGCCTGAACGTGCTGGTATCCTACGACTCGACCATCCTGCCCAACCAGTTTGCCACGCTGGAAGACATGGGCAAGTTCAAGGACGAAGTGGCCGCCAGCCGTACCTTCGTCTTCGTACGCGAAATCGAGCCCCTGCTTCAGGCAGGACTCATCAAGGGAGGCGACCTGGACAACGCCATCGTCATCTACGAACGCGAAATGTCGCAGGAAAACTTCGACAAGCTGGCCGACGTAATGGGCGTGCCCCACATGGACGCCAAGCAGCTGGGCTACATCAACCACAAGCCACTGGTATGGCCCAACGAATGCGCACGCCACAAGCTGCTGGACGTCATCGGCGACATGGCCCTGATAGGCAAACCCATCAAGGGACGCATCATCGCCACCCGCCCGGGCCACACCATCAACAACAAGTTTGCCCGCCAGATGCGCAAGGAAATCCGCCTGCACGAGATACAGGCCCCGACCTACGACTGCAACCGTCCGCCCATCATGGATGTGAACCGCATCCGCGAGCTCCTGCCCCACCGCTACCCCATGCAGCTGGTGGACAAGGTCATCGAGATAGGTGCCAACTACATCGTCGGTGTGAAGAACGTCACGTCCAACGAACCCTTCTTTCAGGGTCATTTCCCGCAGGAGCCGGTCATGCCGGGCGTACTGCAGATAGAGGCCATGGCACAGACCGGCGGCCTGCTGGTACTGAACTCCGTCGATGAACCCGAACGCTATTCTACCTACTTCTTGAAGATAGACGGCGTGAAGTTCCGCCAGAAGGTAGTGCCCGGCGACACGCTGATATTCCGTGTAGAACTGCTGGCCCCCATCCGCCGCGGCATATCCACCATGAAAGGATACGTATTCGTAGGCGAGAAGGTGGTATGCGAAGCCGAGTTCATGGCACAAATAGTAAAGAACAAATAAAATTAATAATGAAGAATGAAGAATGAAGAATTTCCGTGGAACACGCCTCATCGTGCGGCCAGAAATCTTCATTCTTCATTCTTAATTCTTCATTCATATTATGATCAGTCCCTTAGCATACATCCATCCAGAAGCAAAGATCGGCGAAAATGTGGAAATCGCCCCCTTTGTCTTTATCGACAAGAATGTGATTATCGGCGACAACAACAAAATTATGGCTAATGCCAGTATCCTGTATGGCAGCCGCATCGGGAACGGAAACACCATCTTTCCAGGTGCCGTCATCGGTGCCATCCCCCAGGATCTGAAGTTCAGAGGCGAGGAGACAACCGCTGAGATTGGCGACAACAACACCATCCGCGAGAACGTGACCGTCAACCGTGGTACGGCTGCCAAAGGACGTACCATCGTGGGCAACAATAACCTGCTGATGGAAGGTGTACACGTGGCCCACGACGCCCAAATAGGCAACGGATGCATCATTGGCAATTCGACGAAAATGGCAGGAGAAATCGTAATCGACGACAACTCCATCATCAGCGGAGGCGTACTGATGCACCAGTTCTGTCGCGTAGGCGGCTATGGTATGATTCAAGGAGGATGCCGCTTCAGCAAAGATATCCCGCCCTACATCATCGCCGGACGCGAGCCTATTTGCTATGCAGGCCTCAATATCGTCGGCCTGCGCCGCCGCGGCTTCTCCAACGAAACCATCGAGGCCATCCACAATGCCTACCGCCTCATCTACCAGAGTGGCCTGAACACGACCGACGCTCTGAACAAGATTGAAGCGGAGATGGAAATGACACCTGAAATACGCTACATCGTCGACTTCATACGAAGCTCCGAACGTGGTATTATCCCTGGAGGGAAATAAGAAAGATAACAAACTCAAGTAACCAACAAACTCGAACTATGATTTATAGATTTACCCTTATCTCTGACGAGTCGGACGACTTTGTCAGAGAAATACAAATCGATCCGGAAGCCACTTTCTACGACTTTCACGAGGTGATTCTTCAATCTGTTGGATATACGGATGACCAGATGACATCGTTTTTCATCTGCGACGAAGACTGGGAGAAGGAAAAGGAAGTGACGCTGGAAGAAATGGACGACAACTCCGAAATAGACAGCTGGGTGATGAAAGACACCCGTATCGACGAACTGGTAGAGGACGAAAAACAGAAACTGCTCTACGTGTTCGACTACATGACCGAACGTTGCTTCTTCATCGAGCTCAGCGAAATCATCACCGGCAAAAACATGAAGGGAGCCAAGTGTACCAAGAGCGAAGGTGAAGCTTCCAAACAGACCATTGACTTTGCTGAATTCGAAGCCAAGAACAGCACTGCCCTTGACCTGGACGAGAACTTCTACGGCGATCAGGATTTCGATATGGACGACTTCGATAAGGAAGGCTTCGAAGGCTTTGACGAAGGAAGCGGAGGCAATCCTTACGACGAAGACAGATACTAAATACAATGGAAAATGGATAATTGAGAATGGAAAATTTCACCATCATTTTCAATTATCCATTTTCAATTATCCATTATAATGACTCTCCTCGTTCTCATAGGCCCCACCGGCGTAGGCAAAACGGAACTGAGCCTGCGGCTGGCAGAAGCGTTCGGCACGTGCATCGTGTCGGCCGATTCGCGGCAATTGTATGCCGACCTGAAGATAGGAACGGCCGCCCCGACCGAAGAACAGCTCCGGCGGGTGAAGCACTACATGGTGGGCACGCTGGGCTTGACCGACTACTACAGTGCCGCCCAATACGAAACGGAAGTCATGAAACTTCTTGAACAGCTGTTCAAGGAAAAAGACGTCGTCGTACTGACCGGCGGTTCCATGATGTATGTGGATGCTGTGTGCAAAGGTATCGACGACATCCCGACCGTAGACAACGAGACACGCACACTGATGCTCCGCCGCTACGAAGAAGAAGGCCTCGACCGCCTCTGCGCCGAGCTCCGCCTGCTCGACCCCGAATACTACCAGATAGTTGACCTGAAAAATCCCAAACGTGTCATCCACGCCCTCGAAATCTGCTACATGACAGGGAAAACATACACTTCCTTCCGTACCCGACAGACCAAGCCGCGCCCCTTCCGCATCGTCAAGGTGGGACTGACCCGCGACCGCGAGGAACTCTACGACCGCATCAACCGCCGCGTGGACCAGATGATGGCCGACGGCCTGCTGGACGAGGCCCGCCGCGTCTATCCGCACAAGGACTACAACTCACTGAACACCGTGGGTTACAAGGAACTTTTCAAATACCTGGACGGTGAATGGACACTGGACTTTGCCGTCGAGAAAATCAAGCAGAACTCGCGCATCTACTCCCGCAAGCAAATGACCTGGTTCAAGCGCGACACCGATATCCGTTGGTTCCACCCCGAACAAGAAACGGAGATACTGGCGTACCTCCGTTCTCAAGTCTAAAATTACCTGTACATCTTTTATTATGGCAACGCCCGCACCGTCTGCTTCAGACGGATGTCCTGGCACGATGCACCGACCATAAACTCGAATTCCCCCGGCTCTACCGTCCAGCGCATGTTGCGGTCCAACAGCTGAAGGTCTTCGGGAGTGAGGTGGAACATGATTTCCTTCGTTTCACCCGGCTGCAAAGAAACGCGTTCGAAACCACGGAGCTGCGAGTCGTAGGTAATGACGCTACTCACCTTGTCACGCACGTAAAGTTGCACCACTTCGTCGCCTGCCCGCTTGCCGGTATTGGTCACCTTCAAACGAACGGTATAGTCGCCCTGAGTAGACTGTTCGAGCGGCGTCACCTCAAGGTCGGAATAATCGAAAGTGGTATAGCTCAAACCGTAACCAAAAGGATAAAGCTCGCCTAAGACACGTGTTGAACCTGCGCCATTGGGGCCCGAAGAAGGCTGTGCACCATGAGACCCCGGCTTAAAGGGGAAGTTCAATTCAATCTGTCCCACACTCTTTGGGAAGGTCACTGTGAGCTTACCGCCCGGATTGTGCTCGCCAAAAAGGGTCTCGGCAATCACCGTTCCGCCCTGACAGTTAGGAAACCAAGTTTCCAGAATAGCGGGGACATGCTTGTCAGCCCAATTGATGGTGAGTGGCTGGCCGTTGATGAGTACCAGCACGACAGGCTTGCCTGTAGCATAGAGGGCTTCTAGCAACTGTTGCTGACGGCCTGGTAAGTCGAGCGAGGTACGTGAACGGCTTTCGCCTGTACGGTATTCATCCTCTCCCAATACAGCGATAATGACGTCACAATCTCCAGCCTTCTGTACAGCCTCAACCATATCTACCTTCTCTTCATCAGTCAGCGGAGAGGGCAGAATTTCGGTAGCGGGCCACCCTTTGTCTACGATATCGCATCCCTTGGCATAAACCACTTCGGCCCTGCCTTTCAGATAGGCACGGAGGCCGTCGAGCACGGTTACCTTTTCCAAGCGATTAGGGCCGTAACGACTCTCCATGAAGTTGCTCTCATCGGCTAACGGACCAGTAACGAGCACTTTACGAATCTTCTGACGATCCAGCGGAAGAAGGTTATCTTCGTTCTTCAGCAGAACGAGCGACTGTTGCTGTATCTGCTTGACGAAGTCCATGTTGGGGTCCACACCACCCACCTTGTCCGAAGCTTTCGTGTCCTCCACATACGGATGGTCGAACAATCCCAGGCGAAATTTCACACGCAGCACTTCGGCCACACGTTTGTCGATAGTGGCCATCGAAATCTTCTTCTGCTCCAGCAGACGACGAATGGGCAGGATGAAGTCGGCAGGTTTCGTGAAATGGGTACGCACGTTCAAACCAGCTTCGAGCACCTGGCGCACAGCCTCGTCATAGGTATCGGCCACGCGATGCTTGGTCTGGACATACTCCACCGCCTCGCTATCGCTCACCACATAGCCGTCAAAGCCATATTCCTCGCGCAGCAGTTCGGTAAGGAAATAGTAACTGGCCGTCACAGGCACACCATCCCAATCGTTGTAGCTGCTCATAACACCCATCGGATGAGCCTCCTG
>CAYQOV010000023.1:0-36976 GCA_964419245.1 uncultured Bacteroides sp.
CTGTATAATAGATTTTGTTTATGAAGTGATAGAAAAATCCGATAAGGTTGGAGATAAGGCATTTGAAGTCTTTTTCCTACATTTGCAACGTAAGAAATCAACAAGAACAAAATATTAACCCTTTTAAAAACTGAATGATTATGACTAAGAGTATCAAAGGAACCCGCACAGAGAAGAATCTGATGACTTCGTTCGCCGGCGAATCGCAGGCACGCATGCGTTACACTTACTTTGCCAGTGTAGCTAAGAAAGAAGGTTACGAACAGATTGCTGCTATCTTCATGGAAACAGCCGATCAGGAAAAGGAACACGCTAAACGCATGTTCAAGTGGCTCGAGGGTGGTATGGTAGAGATTACGGCCAGCTATCCCGCAGGTGTTATCGGTACAACACTTGAAAATCTCCAGGCAGCTGCTGCAGGTGAGCACGAAGAGTGGTCGCTCGATTATCCCAAGTTTGCTGACATCGCCGATGAGGAAGGTTTCCCCGAAATCGCTTTGATGTACCGCAACATTGCTGTAGCTGAGAAGGGACACGAAGAACGCTACCAAGCTTTCGTAAACAATATCCAGAATGCTACTGTATTTGCTAAGGAAGGCGAAGTGGTATGGCAGTGTCGTAACTGTGGATTTATCTATGTAGGTAAGGAAGCTCCTGAGTTATGTCCCGCTTGTCTCCATCCGCAGGCTTACTTCGAAGTGAAGAAGGAAAACTGGTAAGATTTGGATTATCTCCATTCTATATTCTAATTAAGTAACGACCCATTGGCAGAAGTCGCATAGACAGGCCAATGGGTCGTTTTTATTATATGCTTGTTATAGGTTGCAAAATTAAGTTTGCGTCCAATTCTATGGCCATCTGGGACCAATGAGGGGAGTCTTCTTAATGTTTACAGAAGACTTTTTATTTTTTCTTTCCGTCGGCTTCGTCGGCGTGGTGCGGATAGTCGATGGTGTAGTGCAGGCCGCGACTTTCCTTGCGCTCCATGGCTTGCTTCGTGATGAGGTAGCCCACGTTGATCATGTTGCGCAGTTCGCACAGCTCGCGCGTGGCCTTGCAACGCTTGAAGAGGCGTTCGGTCTCCTCGTAGAGGATGTCCAGGCGATTCCAGGCGCGGGTGAGGCGCGTGTTGCTGCGCACGATGCCCACGTACGACTCCATAATTTGGTTCACCTCCTTCATGCTTTGCGTGATGAGCACACGTTCCTCGTTGCTGATGGTGCCCTCGTCGTTCCATTCGGGGATGTCTTCGTTGAAGTCATAACGCTCCAGTACGCTCAGGGCATGTTTGGCAGCCGCGTCGGCATAGACTACGGCTTCGATGAGCGAATTCGAGGCCAGGCGGTTGCCACCGTGCAGGCCCGTGCACGAACATTCGCCGATGGCGTAGAGGCGGCGGATGCTGCTCTGCCCGTCGAGGTCCACCTTGATGCCTCCGCAGAGGTAGTGGGCGGCGGGCGCTACGGGGATGTAGTCCTTCGTGATGTCGATGCCGATGCTGAGACACTTCTGGTAGATGTTGGGGAAGTGGCGCTTCGTCTCTTCCGGGTCCTTGTGGGTGACGTCCAGATAGACGTGGTCCTCGCCGCGGAGCTTCATCTCGTTGTCGATGGCGCGGGCCACGATGTCGCGCGGGGCGAGCGACAGGCGTGGGTCATACTTCTGCATGAACTCCTTGCCGTCCGTTGTGCGGAGCACGCCGCCGTAGCCGCGCATGGCCTCGGTGATGAGGAACGAGGGACGGTCGCCCGGATGGTAGAGGGCCGTGGGGTGGAACTGGATGAACTCCATGTCCTTCACCGCTCCCTTGGCGCGGTAAACCATGGCGATGCCGTCGCCCGTGGCTACCAGCGGATTGGTGGTGTGGCGGTAAACGGCCTCACAACCTCCCGTAGCCATGACGGTGATTTTGGAGAGGAAGGTGTCCACCTCGCCCGTATTCTCGTTCAGCACATAGGCGCCATAGCACTTGATGCCCGGCGTGTAGCGCGTCACGATGATGCCCAGATGGTGCTGTGTGATGATTTCCACCGCATAGTGGTCGGTGAATATGCTGATGTTGGGATGCCGCTTCACGGCTTCGATGAGCGAAGTCTGTATCTCGGCTCCCGTGTTGTCCTTGTGGTGCAGGATGCGGAACTCCGAGTGCCCGCCTTCCTTGTGCAGGTCGAATGTCCCGTCTTCCTTCTTGTCGAAGTTCACACCCCAGTGGATGAGCTCCTTGATTTGTGCGGGTGCGTTGCGCACCACCTTCTCCACGGCGGCGCGGTCGCTGATCCAGTCGCCGGCTATCATGGTGTCTTCGATGTGCTTGTCGAAGTTGTCCACGGCCAGGTTGGTCACCGAGGCGATGCCTCCCTGTGCAAAATACGTGTTGGCCTCTTCCATTCCGGCCTTACAGATGAGGGCTACCGTCCCCTTTTCCGCCACTTTCAGGGCGAAGCTCATACCGGCTATTCCTGAGCCGATGACGAGGAAATCGAACTTTCTTACCATAACAATGTGTATTAGCAGGTTGCAAATCTACAAAATAAGTGCGTTGTTTGTGCGCTTTGCCGCCGAAAATCCATACCTTTACCGCAAAAAAGGAGAAACGATGGATAGAGTATTCCATGCCCGAGTGGGTGCGGCCCGTTATCTGGCGCTGCTTATGTTTACGTTCATGCTGGTTTATTGCTTGTGGGTGAAGTACATTTTGATAGCTGTGCTATGGGGTATCCTGTTGCTTCATTTCATCGAAAAAATCATTCATACTACTTATACATTGACAACAGATGGTCAGCTGATCATTTATGAAGGACGTTTTTCGCGCAAACGTGAGCGTTCGTTAGCCGAGATTGTGTCAGTGGAGTGTCGTTCGTCCATGCAAGTGGGAGGACGTGCGTTGGTGCACTATGTGCTGGTGGTCTATCAGGATGGTAAACACGATGCCTTCCAACCTACCAATGAAGAAGAGTTCGTGCGGATTTTGGAGAAGCGGCGGAAGGAATTAGATAAAACGAATGGATAGGAGGCTTTTACTAAAACTATGTAATCCATACTCGAAAAGGCTGTTTTGCGAGGCGTAAATCAATGGTTTGTTTCCAGCAGGCCAATGAGAAATTCTCGTTGGAGCGAATAATTGTCGCTATGCTGCTGGATATATTTTAACAGTTGGATGCCTTCCTGTCGGAGGCGTGATTTCAGTAGAGGATTGTCTTCATCTACTTCTTCGGCCAGCTTCAGCATGTTGACGGCGGCCAACTCCAGCTTCTCCATACCGTCGGGCGTGTCGGCATGGCGGGCAATTAGTTCGTCGGCACTAGTGTTGAGCAAGTCGCGGGTGTCTGTCCCCAATATCTGTCGCGTCAGGTGGTCGTAGTCTTCCCATTCCTTTTGGCGGATTTTTTTCTTATGTAGCAGCGCCTCTACAATCATGGAGACGATTTGCTGTATCATGCGTATCAGGTAGTCTTGTTTAATCATGTCTTGAGTTTCTTTTATTAGTCGTTGTCGGGTCGGATAAATTACATTCAGATGCCAGATTTTTTAGGTTTTATCGTCAAAAGTTTCCTATTGGTCTATTCTGTTTTCTATTTGTTCGAATGCTGGCTACATTTGCAATGTCATTCATAGTAAACAAAGGAGGAATAAGAGATGAAAATGAGCCTGAAATATACGGTATTGTGTCTTGGAATTTTCCTATCTGCTTTGCAGGTACAGGCACAGGTGGCTTCGGAAGGCGAGCCAGAAAAGAAAGGTGAAATGTTTCGCGAAGTGCCTAATCCTGAAAAGATGGCACAAAAAGAAACTGATCGCTTGAAAGAAGCTTTGAATCTGACGGACAAGCAGTATAAGAAAGTCTATAAACTGATTTTGAAAGAACAGCGCGAATTGCTTGAAAACCGCATGCAACGTCCGCCTATGATGGGGGCAAATGGTCGGGGGCCTCGTCCGCCTCATGAGGGAGGCATGCCACCCATGGGCATGGGAGAAGGTGCTCCTAACGGTATGCACCGTCCACCTATGATGGATGGAGCTCCGAAGCCAGAAAGTGCGGAGGACATGCAAAAGCGTATCGCCAAAAAGAACAAAAAAATGAAGAAGATACTCACCGAAACCCAATATGACCAATGGTTGGGTATGAGCCAAAAGCCGATGCCTAAACATAAACCGGAGGGTACGCCGAAGCAAGAAAGAGATGATGAGTGAGGATTGATATCGCTGGCGTAAAAACGGTGGAGCAGCCGTCGTTTCCTATACAATAAATAGGAAATGGCGGCTGTTGTTTTTTACCTGTATTTATATTATTATTCGTTGTTAATCAGTAGGTTAATATTTGCAAATGCGATGGATTTTTTAGAAAATATGTTGCGTTTTATAAAATACAAAAACTATATTTGTAACAGATTGACAAATGATATAAAACCTTTCTGAATATTTGTATTATTACATGTTCTTATGTCATTTTGTGAATGAGTTCTTTATTTTTTGGTACTTACAATTGGACAAGTGTTTCTTGTTGCCATTTTTGTAATACTGAAAAAGCCCAAAGATATGTACATGTATTATTGTTCTGTATCGTTTTTAGATAAGGGGATAGATATACAAAGTAGATGTTTTTGTATGTGAGAGAAGTTTAGTATGTGTTGATTTAACAATGAGAGGAGTGTTGAAAAGTGGGGATTTGCAAAAGATTGTTTCTTCTAACCTTACTATATATGCTGAAAAATTAAGAGAACTAATTTGCAAATGAGAATTATTCCTGAACTTAAAAAGTTTATTTCGAATCATTCTATTATCACCACTTGATGTTTGTGTTTAACAGCTGCATAAAGTCAAAGTGGAAAAACCTGATGTTGTATTATATTTCGTCTGAAAAGTATCGGATATTGTAGGGTAGGCCGATTCTGAGATTGAGATGTGTATTGCAACAGCTATATGGAGAGAGCTTCTATTAGCTGTTGTGAAGTTACATGATTGTAAATAATCATTCTATTTTATCTTTATCTAATAAATTAGATGGCAACAAGTTGGATTGTTGTTTGATATAGTGGTTAGAGATCCTTTCTCTACGGGCGGAAATGGATATTCTTTTCTATTATAATTAATCGATTTCCATTGAAAAAGCATGCTATCTTTTGTGTGTACCAGAAATAGTTAGAAGAATAGATTCGTTGTTGAGATGCCCGATAAGTTTTAATTAAAAATTGAGTGAGCATGAGAAATTATGTGTATTTATTTGCAAAGTATGTTTTTGTAGTGATTATGCTATCTGTTTTTTTTTGTGCCTGTTGATGTCTTTGCCGATCAAAGGCAATTAGCCAGTAGTTTCTCAGAACAGCAGACAGAGAAAGTAACGGTAAAAGGTTTTGTAAAAGATTTATCTGGTGAAAGTATTATTGGTGCTTCTGTTGTTGAAAAGGGAATGCCGAATAATGGTACGATAACAGGTGTTGATGGTGAATATTCATTGACTGTTACCAGTGGAGCCGAATTGATAATCAGTTATATTGGATACACCACAGTTACGTTGAAAATTATTCCTAATGTGACACAGTATGATGTGACCATGAAAGAAGATGCTCAGGCATTGGATGAGGTTGTAGTTGTAGGGTATGGTGTCCAAAAAAAGGAAAGTTTGACAGGAGCTATGAGTACTTTAGGTGAAACGAAGCTAAAGGATATAACAACTCCTAATGTTGAGAACATGTTGAATGGTAAAATTTCAGGAGTGTATGTTGCACCAGGATCCAGTCAGCCTGGATCTAATGGAGCGGTACAAATTCGTGGTCGGGCCACTTTGAGTGGAAGTACCTCACCTTTATGGGTCATTGACGGGGTGATTGTAGGAGAAGATCCTGGAGTATTGAATCCATCTGATGTAGAGACAATGACTGTTTTGAAGGATGCAGCTTCTACTGCTATTTATGGTTCTCAAGGTGCAAATGGAGTTATTATTGTTACGACAAAAGCCGGTAAAATGGAAAAAATGACAGTTAATTTTTCTGCAAAATTGGGTGTTAGTCGTTTGACAAATGGAAATATGGAAATGATGAATGGTGCTGAATTGTATGACTATTATGCATCTTTTACGAATGCAGATGATATTACTTTCAGCCGTTGGACTCCGGAATTGAGAAATTGCGATTTCAGTTGGTGGGATCTTGCGTCACAAACAGGTTTTACACAAGATTATAACATTTCATTGTCTGGTGGTAGTGATAAGATACAATCCTATTTTTCTTTAGGATATTACGATGAAACAGGTGCGGTAAAAGGTTATGACTATACACGCTACAGCTTTAGGTATCGAACAACCTATAAACCATTTAAATGGTTAACGATTAAACCCAATGTTTCAGGTTCTATGATTGATATTTATGATGCGCAATATGATGTATCTTCCATGTATACGATGTTTCCATGGGACAGTCCTTACGATGAAGATGGAAACTTGGTTCCTGATCGTTACAGCGGATGGGTTGATAGTTCTGATACCAATTATTTGAACTCTTTGGCTAATGGTGATCATACAGATTATAAAACTTATGAATTTACAGGTAATTTTGATTTTGATATCCGATTTACAGATTGGTTGACATTTACATCCGTAAATAGTTATCGCTACAAAGGATATTACTATTCCCAGTATACAGATCCGAATACAGATAGTGCTTCTGGTGTGCAAGGTCGTGTTACAGAATATCAGAGTAACTCAACACGGCTTTATACAAACCAATATCTTACTTTTAATAAAACATTTAGGGATAAACACTCCGTGCAAGCTCTGTTGGCGTATGAATTTTTGTCTACTTCGACTAAAGCTATTTCTGCTGTGGGAACAGGGCTTATTTCTGGGATTGGTGTACTTGATGCAACTTCTACGCCAGAATCTGTTGGAGGAAGCCTTACGGAATGGGCAAAACAATCTTATTTTATGAAGGCAAATTATTCTTATGGTGGAAAATATTTGGCAGAAGCTTCTATTCGTCGTGATGGTGCTTCAAACTTTGGTGCCAATAATAAATATGGAAATTTCTTTTCAATCAGTGCGGGTTGGAATATTAATCATGAAGAGTGGTTTAATGCTGATTGGGTCGATGTACTTAAGCTTCGTGCTTCTTATGGATCGGTTGGAAATATTCCGACAGCTCGCTATCCGTCGTACGATTTATATTCGGCTTCTGCAAACTATAATGGCTCGCCTGCATTACTCATTAGCCAAGTCGGTAATGAAAACCTGACGTGGGAAACTACTTATGCTGCTGGTGTCGGTGTGGATGCCAATTTCTTTAAGAATCGTTTGAGACTTGTTTTAGATTACTATGACAAATATACCAAGAACGTTCTTTATCAAGTTCCTGTATCAGGATTAACAGGAGTTACCAGTCGTTGGCAGAATGTAGGAGAAGTAAGTAATAAAGGTATTGAATTAACAATCGGAGGTGATATTATTCGTACAAAAGATTGGTTATGGAGTGTCGATTTGAATTTGGGACATAATGTCAATACAGTTGAAAAATTATATGGGGATGATCCAGATTTGACTATTATAGGTGGAGGTGGTAATGATACTAGTATTGCAGGTGCTGCAGAGAAAGTACTGAAAGTTGGCTATGGGACAGATCGTTTTTACTTGCGCGAATGGGCAGGTGTTGATCCTGAAACCGGTTCTCCTTTATGGTATATCAATGATAGTGAGGGAAGTCGGGAAACGACAAGTAATTATTCAGAAGCTAATCAAGTAATTAGTGAGGCTACCAATCCTAAATTGTTTGGAGGATTTAATACAAGTGTTAATTGGAAGAATGTTGATTTAAGTGCGTCTTTTGGTTATTCTATTGGTGGTAAGATTTATAATTATGCGCGTCAGGAATATGATTCTGATGGGGCATATACAGACCGTAATCAGATGAAGTTGCAGGATGGGTGGACTCGTTGGGAAAAACCTGGCGATATTGCTACACACCCGGTAGCTAGTTACGGCAATACTAGCCAATCTAATAGTGCTTCTACCCGTTATCTTGAAAATGGAGATTACTTGAAATTACGTTCACTGACTATTGGCTACAATTTAAAGCTTCCTCAATATTTCATACAGAATCTTCGTATTTATTTTTCTGCAGAAAATGTTTTTACTATTACGAAATATTCAGGAGTAGATCCGGAAATACCGGCTTCTTATGATAGTAGCACTGGTACCTATAAAACAATCAGTACAGCAAGTTCCAGTATTTATCCTACTACTCGTAAATTTATGTTTGGCATTAATCTGACTTTATAATTATTTAAAATGTTGACATTATGAGAAAAGTAATAATACCGTTAGTTATAAATTGGCTATTTATCGCATTTTTTTTCATATCATGCGATATTGATCGTTTCCCTGCTGGTAGTATGGCATCCGAACAAGTGGTATCTAATCCTTCAGAAACGTTGGACTACATGATAGATGGTGCTTATGCACAATTGAAAAGTTGGTCTGATCCTATGCATCGGATGGGAGAATATGCTGGTGATAATATGATGATACGTGGCTCTTCTACAGATGCTTTCTATGAATTTATTACTTTTTCCAGAACTCCTGATAATTATCGTCTACAAAATTTCTGGGACTATGGATATAAGGCTATTGCTCAAGCATCTAATATCATTCAGATGATAGGGGAAACCGATGATGAGGATATACAAAGTAAATTGGGAGAATGCTATTATATTCGTGGCATGATGTATTTTTATTTTTGTCGTGCGTTTGGACGTCCTTATTATCAAGGAGCTGAGACAAATTTGGGAGTACCTATTGTGAATGGTACTCCAGAAGATATGGATAATTTGGAATTGCCAGACCGTTCTACTGTAAAAGAAACCTATCAGCAAGCTATAAATGACCTTAGACAAGCAGAAGCGACAATAACTCGCAATGATGGGCCTGCTTATGCTTCGAAAGGCGCAGCGCAAGCGATGCTTTCACGAGTTTATTTGTATATGAGTGGTACATATGAAAGTCCGAATACCATTTATGCAGATTCTGCTCGTTATTATGCAGAACTTGTCATTAATTCTGGTGATTATTCGCTTGCATCTCGTTCAGCGTATATGAAATCTAATACTACTACACCAGAAGATTATACAGAAGATATTTTTGTAGTAAAAAGGCTGGCAAGCGAATTTAGCGGATATGATTATTATTATACTATTGGTGGAATGTATTCCAATATTGGTGGAATGGGTTGGGGAGAAATGTACGCCAGTGCCAAGTATTTGGATTTATTGAATGAAGAAGGCAGGAACGATTGGAGACCCGATTCTGAAAATATTATAGACGCACGTGCTACCTTTATAGAACCTCAATATGAACAGGATGATAGTGGAAATTATACCGAAGTATTCCGTTTTATTATTCCTAATAGTTCAAATACAGGATATGTGTATAAACAGTTGCCTGTAAATGCATCTCATACTGTTTGTACTGAAACGCAGAATGGTGAGGAGCAAACTTATGCGTTGGTTCCTTATACGGAAGATGGAAGAAGTGCTGATGAAGAGTATTATACCATTCGTTATGGTGGAGTAGACTATGTTGGTTTAATAGATTATTATATTTCTTTGAATAATGGATATCCAATGTTCTATATCGTGAAATGTTCTCGTGAAGATGGTCAAGATTCACAGTTGCATTCGCCGATCATTTCCCGACTTGACGAGATGTATTTAAATCGTGCAGAGGCATATGTAAAACTTGGAAGATTGGCTGAGGCTATGGCTGATATTAATGTGATTCGTGGACGTGCAATTGAAGGTGGGGAATATTCAACGAGTGAATTTACAGCTGAGACTGCCTCTTCTTTGGTGGATAAAGAACGTCAATTAGAAATGGCTTATCAAGCGGAAAGAAGTTATGACGTATTTCGTAATGGTGATCCATTAGTGAGAAAATATCCTGGACCGCATTCTGCCAATGAAGATATTCCTGCAACGGATTATAGAGTGGTTTATTTTATACCGCAAGATGCTATTAACTCTTATCCTAGCGGGTCCACATTAACTCAGAATCCTGTTAGCAATTAATAGTGATTGAAATAGATTAATGTAAAAGGGCTATATTTAGTATTAAACTTCTATTACTGGTTTTTGGTAATAAAGAGCTTGATCTAGGTATGGCCTTTTTGTGCAGGTATACATGAATTTCTTTTAAGATAAGAGAAATAATGTGGAGATACTTTATATATAAAAAAAGGGCTCCGCTGAGCCCAACCTTTTGTTAACCTTAAATCTAATACTATGAAAAACACATTGCAAATGTACGGACTTTTGGGAAATTTGCAAATAATGTAGTCAGAAAAGTCTGTTATATAACACGTTTTAGATCTTACAAGCAGTTGTTAAGTAAAAAAGTCTTTAATGAGCCTTTAAGGCTTCCTGTTTTTGTCGGTGGTAGGTCTCAGCAAGGGTATCAAACGGTAGAAGTTTTTGCCTATCCTGATTTTATGATTGAAAATGGTGACGGTATAGCTTGTAAGGTCGTTTCCTGAAGCTGCAATAAAGGCGGGACAGGGCATTGCTTACCCTGTTCCGCCTATGCTTTTCTTCAGTCATTCTTCTTCTATCTGCTTGAGTTCTCGGTTGGCCTCAATCATCTGCTTCACTCGTTCGTGTGTGTAGTGAAAAATGAAATAGTCGGCTACGACGCCGGCTGCCAGCAGCAGTAGGATAAGGGTACGGTTGAACAGCGTGTGGAAGTTGACGACGAGCATAACGGCAAAAAGGATGATAATCGGGTAGAGAATCAGGTAGGTACGGTTGTAGGCGGCTTTGTAGCGCAGGGCGTATCGAATTTGTACTTCCAGATTCTCTGCCCGCTTCATGCTGGTCAGCTGGTGTAGTCGGCCTGCCTGTAGGACGAGGCTGCCGGCGAGCAGAATGGCCGCTGTAATGTTGGTAGCCAAGTGGTAGCCGGGGAACGTTGTCCAGGCATAGATACAGAACAGACACAAGACTACGATGGTCAACAGCCCTGTCTTCTCCAGTCTCATCAGTTTCTCCAATTGGTTTTCCTTGCGTGTGTTCAGGATTCTCTTTACTTCTTCCCGATGCAGGATTTCGTTGCGTGCGACCCGTTCGTTGAGTTCTTTCCACGCTTGTTGCATTTCTTCCAGATTCATGATAATGTAAAGTTAAAGGTTGGACATGGTTTTCAGTTTCTCTTTGATGCGGTGTAGCCTGACGGCCACCTGATTGCGGTTGGTACCGATGATGTCGGCAATCTCCTCGTAGGTCTTTCCGTCCAGCCAGAGGACGATGTACATGCGGTCCAGCTTGTTCAGACGGCGGATGAGGCTGTAGAGGTCGTTCAGCATTTCATCCTGCGGGTCATCGTCCGTCAGGTCGGTATCCGTCAGGCGCAGAGGGACGTACTCATGGCGCTTCCTGCGGCGCAGGTCGGTGATGCAGGTGTTCAGCGCGATGCGATAGACCCAGGTGCCGAAGCTGCTTCTGTTTTCAAATGTCCTGTAGCTTTTCCACAGGTTGTACACCGCCTCCTGATAGAGGTCGGCGAGGTCTTCCTTGTCTTGCGCATAGAGCAGGCACACCTTGTAGACGATGGCTTGGTGTTGCAGCAGCAGGTCGGTGAATTCTTTTTCCTTGTTTTTGTCTGTCATTTTTCCGGCTTTTTGTTCAGTTGGTCGTTCGAGGTTTCCGATTAGTTACAAGCTGGCTTCGATTTTTTTCTGACCGGGAAAAATTATTTTGTCGACTGGGGAAGAATGGGAAGGAAACGTATGGGCCTAAAAAAAGGAGTACCGCTGTACTCCAACCTTTGTTAACCTTAAAATCTAATACTATGAAAAACACATTGCAAATGTACGGACTTTGGGGAAATCTGCAAATAATGCAAATAAAAAAGTCTGTTTTATAACATGTTTTAGACCTTGCATGCAGTTGTTAAGTAAAAAAGTCTTTAACAGGCCTCTAAAACCTCCTGTTTCTTATCGGTGGCAGGTCTCAATACAGGGATCAGACGGTAGAGGTTCTTGCGCGTCATGATTTTGTGGTTGAGGAAAGTGACGATATAGCCGGTGAGGCCGGCTGCAATGAGCGAGCCTTCGCGTACGCCCTCGATGGTTTGCGTGAAGGCCAGCGAGAGCAGGACGGCCAGTGTCACCAGCGTGACGTCGAAGCACACTTTCGTACGTCCGAACTCGCGGCGGTAGCGGCTGGAGGCATATTTTACGAACGCTTCGGCGCTCATCATGGCTACACGGGGCTTCAGTTCGAGTACCACGCCTACTGACTGGACGAGGCATCCTACGAGCAGCAGGGCGATGGACATGGCATAGTTGGACGGGCGGATGTCGGCCGCAAGGAGCATATTCAGGTCGATGAAGGCCGAGAAGATGAAGGAGAAAGGAATCTGGAGGAGGATTTCGACGGTGTCCTGACGACTGCCCCGTCCGCGTACCAACCAGAACTGCCCTACGATGAGCAGCATGTTGATGATGAATGTACAGGTGCCCAGTGTGAGCGGTGTGTTGAGGCTCATCACATAGTTGACACTCGAGATGGGAGTCGTGCCCAATGCCGAACGGACTATGAGTACCACACCCGCAGCCAGAAAGTACAATCCTGCTACAAATACCAGATATCTTTTGAACATACTTTTCATATCCTGATCTTTTTACCTTGTTTTCGGGGCGCAAAGTTCGCCTTTTTCGTTCGCATCGGGTTATACAATCCGATTCAATTTTTGTATATTACGAAACAAATGCTACTTTTGCAGGTATATATCTGAGTTGAAATGGTAAAATCTTGTATATTCGACAATGTAGGGATGCTGAAAGAGCGTCCGGAAATCCCCCATTATCGGGAAGATGTGGTCTGCTTCGAAAGCGGATACGACGACCGCAACTATCCGGCAGATGTAGCCTACTTCAACCGTGAACTCTATCTGATCTTTATACTGGAAGGGCGTTCGGAGATATTGCTCAACGGGGAACATATCGTCATGGAGGCGGGCACACTACTGGTGCATGGAGCCAACTACCTGACCGACCATCTGTTCTCGTCGAAAGACATCCGCTTCATTACCCTTTCCATTTCGGAAGCCATGCTGACCAACGATTCATACCTGACGCAGACGACCGCCCTCCTGCTGTCTACCCTGCGGCAGAACAGGCAATATACCCTCCTGCTGGCCGAAGACGAGATGCAGGAGATGCGCAGCCAGCTGGAAGTGCTGATGCGCCTGCTGGGTTCCGGCCACAAGTTCCTCTTCCGCCGTCTTCAGGCTGCCTGCAATGCTCTGTTGCTCGATATTGCCGACTTCCTTTCGCGTCGTACCCCCATCCGCCGGCATCTGAGTCCCAAGGAGCATGTGTTGCAGGAATTCTATGCCCTCGTCACCCGTCATTTCCGCGAAGAGCATTTTGTGGCTTTCTATGCCCGCGAGTTGGCCATCAGCGAACAGTATCTGTCGCGCATCGTACGGACGGGAACGGGCAAGACGGTGAACGGCATCATCAGCGAGCTGTTGCTGATGGAGGCACGTACCTTGCTGGGCAACCGCAGTCTGGCGGTGAGCGATGTGGCGGTCAGGCTCAATTTCAGCGACACTTCTGCTTTCTGCAAATTCTTCCGGCGGAATACGGGCGAAACGCCGTTGGGATTCAGGAAAAGGTTGTGGCGCGAGGCAGCTGTGCCGGCAGCGACGGACGGGAAAGAAGAATGAGCTGGCGGAGAGGCTTGTTGACGTACGGGCATAAAAAAAGGAGTACCGCTGTACTCCAACCTTTGTTAACCTTAAAATCTAATACTATGAAAAACACGATGCAAAGGTACGGACTTTTGGGGAATCTGCAAATTCTGCAAGAAAAAACGCATGTTATATAACATGTTTTATGAATATGCGCTATTTTGTTAAGGGTTACTAAGGAATGGGAGCCCGCAGATGCTTGTTTTCTAAAAAAGATTTATCTTTGTTTCTGTTTAGTTTTTAAGCCGAAAACTCATGAACGAAGATATTGTCCTTACACCGATGATGAAGCAGTTTCTCGACCTCAAGGCCAAGCACCCTGACGCCGTGATGCTGTTCCGTTGCGGAGACTTCTACGAAACCTATTCGACCGACGCCATTGTGGCTTCCGAAATCCTGGGCATCACGCTGACTAAGCGTGCCAACGGCAAGGAGAAGACCATCGAGATGGCCGGATTTCCCTATCATGCGCTCGACACGTACCTGCCCAAGCTCATCCGTGCGGGCAAGCGCGTGGCCATCTGCGACCAGCTGGAAGACCCCAAGCTGACCAAGAAGCTGGTGAAGCGCGGCATCACGGAGCTGGTGACGCCCGGTGTCAGCATCAACGACAACGTGCTGAACTACCGCGAGAACAACTTCCTGGCTGCCGTACACTTCGGCAAGGGAGCCTGCGGTGTGGCTTTTCTGGACATATCGACAGGAGAGTTTCTGACGGCAGAAGGCCCCTTCGACTACATCGACAAGCTGCTCAACAACTTCGGTCCCAAGGAGGTGCTCTTCGAACGGGGCAAGCGGCCGATGTTCGAAGGCAATTTCGGCAGCAAGTTCTTCACCTTCGAGTTGGACGACTGGGTGTTCACCGAGACGACGGCCCGCGAAAAGTTGCTGAAACACTTCGAGGTGAAGAATCTGAAGGGCTTCGGCGTGGAGCACCTGAAGAACGGTATCATCGCTTCGGGAGCCATCCTGCAATACCTCATCATGACGCAGCACACGCAGATAGGCCACATCACGTCGCTGGCCCGCATCGAGGAAGACAAGTACGTCCGGCTCGATAAGTTTACCGTGCGTAGCCTCGAACTGATGGGTTCGATGAACGACGGGGGCAGTTCGCTGCTCAGCGTCATCGACAAGACCATCTGCCCCATGGGTGCCCGCCTGATGAAGCGCTGGCTGGTGTTCCCGCTGAAAGACGTGCGCCCCATCAACGACCGCCTGGACGTGGTGGAATACTCCTTCCGCGAGTCCGACTTCCGCGACCTGGTGGAGGAGCAGCTGCACCGCATCGGCGACCTGGAGCGCATCCTGTCGAAGGTGGCCGTGGGCCGTGTCAGTCCCCGCGAGGTGGTGGCGCTGAAGGTGGCCCTGCAGGCCGTTGAACCCATCAAGCAGGCCTGCCTGGAGGCCGACAATGCCAGCCTGAACCGCATCGGCGAGCAGCTCAACGTCTGCCAGTCCATCCGCGACCGCATCGACCGTGAAATCAACAACGACCCGCCGCTGCTGGTCAACAAGGGCGGCGTCATCAAGCAGGGCGTCAGCGCCGAGCTCGACGAGCTGCGCCAGATAGCCTACAGCGGCAAGGACTACCTGCTCCAGCTGCAGCAGCGCGAAAGCGAACTGACGGGCATACCGAGCCTGAAGATAGGCTACAACAACGTCTTCGGCTACTACATCGAGGTGCGCAACGTCCACAAGGAGAAAGTACCCCAGGAGTGGATACGCAAGCAGACGCTGGTCAACGCCGAACGCTACATCACGCAGGAACTGAAGGAATACGAAGAGAAGATACTCGGCGCGGAAGACAAGATACTGGTGCTCGAGACACAGCTCTACAACGAGCTGGTGCAGGCCTTGAGCGAGTTCATCCCCGCCATCCAGATCAACGCCAACCAGGTGGCCCGCCTCGACTGCCTCCTGTCGTTTGCCACGGCCGCGCGCGAGAACAACTACATCCGTCCCGTCCTTTCGGACGACGACGTGCTCGACATCCGTCAGGGCCGCCATCCCGTCATCGAGAAACAGCTCCCCATCGGCGAGAAGTATGTGGCCAACGACGTGATGCTCGACAGCCAGACACAGCAGATTATCATCATCACCGGTCCCAACATGGCCGGTAAGTCGGCCTTGCTCCGCCAGACGGCCCTCATCACCCTCATGGCGCAGATAGGCTGCTTCGTGCCTGCCGAGAGCGCGCACATCGGGCTGGTGGACAAGATATTCACCCGTGTGGGCGCCAGCGACAACATCTCCGTGGGCGAATCGACCTTCATGGTCGAGATGAACGAGGCGGCCGACATCCTGAACAACCTGTCGCCGCGCAGCCTCGTGCTTTTCGACGAGCTGGGGCGCGGTACGTCGACCTACGACGGCATTTCCATCGCCTGGGCCATCGTGGAGTACATCCACGAACATCCGCGGGCCAAGGCGCGCACCCTCTTTGCCACGCACTACCACGAACTGAACGAAATGGAGAAGAGCTTCGCCCGCATCAAGAACTACAACGTGGCGGTGAAGGAGGTGGACGGCAAGGTCATCTTCCTGCGCAAGCTGGAGCGGGGCGGCAGCGAGCACTCTTTCGGTATCCACGTGGCCAAGCTGGCAGGCATGCCCAAGAGCATCGTGAAGCGCGCCGACGAAATCCTGAAGCAGCTGGAGCGCGAGAACCGCCAGACGGGTACTGTCACGGGCAAGACCATCACCGAAGGGCCTTCGTCGGCCGGCGGCATGCAGCTCAGCTTCTTCCAGCTGGACGATCCCGTGCTGTGCCAGATACGCGACGAGATACTGAACCTCGACGTGAACAACCTGACGCCCCTCGAGGCGCTGAACAAACTGAACGACATCAAGCGCATCGTCAAAGGGAAATAAAATATCCTGTTTTTGAAAATGATTGATAGGATGGAGCTTTTCTCCATCCTGTTTTATATTGACAATCTGGCATGGACGCAACGAAGATGGCAGATGTGATTGCTTACTTCCTTTGCCTTTCTATAAAAGATACGACCTTTTGATGCAAAACATTGCTTCTTTTGCATCAAAAGGTCGTATCTTTCAGGGGAAAAGCGGGGATGTTTTCAGCGGTCCGAAAGCCGCGGGGGCGTCACGCCTTCTTCTGTCGTCCGTAGAAGAACATGAAGTAAAGGCCGATGAGGACGAAGGGCACACTGAGCCACTGGCCCATGTTCAGCGTCATGCCGTCCTCGAAGTCCACTTGGTTCTCCTTGAGAAACTCGATGAAGAAGCGGAAGACGAAGATTTCCGTCAGGCAGAGGCCGAAGAAGAAGCCGCGGTGATAGGGTGAGGCGACTTGTGTGTCGGCTTTCGTACCCCTGCTGAAGTCGGTACGCGGGGTAGCGGGAGCCTGTTTCTGCCCGCGCTTGTACAGCCACACCATGCCGAGGAAGAAGACGAAATAGGCCAGCGCCTCGTAGAACTGGGCCGGATGGCGGGGCACCATGTCCACCCGCTCGAAGACAAAAGCCCAGGGAACGTCCGTCGGCCGCCCGATAATCTCGGAGTTCATCAGATTGGCCAGACGGATGCAGCAGGCGGTGATGGGGGTGGCTACGGCAATCATGTCGAGCACGTCCATGTAGTGCATCTTCGTCTTGCGGCAGTAGAGCCACAGGGCGATGATGAGTCCCAGCGTACCGCCGTGGCTGGCCAGGCCTTCGTAGCCCGTAAACTTCCATCCGCCGTCCGGCAGGAACTTCACGGGGAGAATCATTTCCCAGAAGTGGTGCAGGTAGTAGTCGGGCTGGTAGAACAGGCAATGACCCAGGCGGGCACCGATGAGGATACCGAAGAAGCAGTAGAAGAACAGCGGTTCGAACTTGTCGTCGCCGATGCGCCGGTCGCGGTATTCTTTCTGCACGATGAAGTAGGCAAAAGCCAGGCCGATGACCCACAGCAGGCTATAGTAACGGATGGAGATGCCGAAGAGGTTGAACAGTTCGGGATCGGGGTTCCAATGGATGTTGAGTAACGGTAACATGACGTTTCTTTCTTGGTTTTATGGTTACGGTTGCCAAAAGTAATCTTTATCCGGCAAAGAACAAAATTCGCGGGTCAGAGATTTCTGAACTTTTCTGCCACCATCCGGTAGGTGGGGATGTCGATGCCCTGCGCTTCGGCGGCGGCAATCATGTCGAACAGCAGTCCCTGCACCTCGCTTTCGTGTCCGCGGGCCATGTCTTTCTGCATGGAGGCGGTGCTGTGCGGGTCGAGCTTGTCCATTACCTTCAGATTGTATTCCACCAGGTCTTCCTTCGGCTCTATGCCCAGTTTGCGGCCCAGGGCAGCACTTTCGCGCGAGAGGCCGATGAAAGTGTCGCGCACGGGGCCGGGCTTCTGTACTTCGCCCATAGGCACGTCGTAGTAGGCACCCGTCACAGCCATGGCCGAGATGAACGACCACTTGACGAAGGTGTCGCGGTTGATGTCGTCCGAGATTTCGGCCTTGATGCCGCTGTCCTGCAGGTCGCGCTGCACGGCTTCGAGTGTTTCACGGGGAACATCCGTTCCTTGGTGCGCACCATAGACCAGACGGAAGATCCGTCCCATCTGTGTGATTTCGCCCCGGCCGCTGACGAAGCCCACGATGTAGATGCAGCCGTCGAGCACCGTCACGCCCGGCACCAGACGCTGGATGCGGGGTCCCGTGCCATAGACGTTGAGGATGGGGATGACCACGGTTTCGGGTTTCGAGGCCCGCCGGATGAGGTCGGTGATGGAATTGACGGAATATCCTTTGACGCAGACAAAGATGACGTCTGCCTTGTCCTGATATTCCTCGGCCGTATAGGCGGGGACGTGCAGAGTGTGTTCGCCCTTGAGGTCGGAGTGGAGACGGAGTCCGTGTTCGCGGATGGCGGCCAGGTGTTCGCCGCGGGCAATGCAGGTGACGTTTTTCCCTGCCAGTGCCAGGAAGGCGGCGATGCTTCCGCCTACGCCGCCGGTACCTGCAATGAGATAGTTCTTCATGTTGTATTTGTTTTTGAGGGTTGGGATGTATTTGTTCAGTTTACATACTTTTCTTTTTCCATATAGTAGAGCCCTTCACCCCGGTCGCCGTTGTCGAGGTCTTCCAGTTCTACCTTGAAGATGTGGTAGGGCAGGTCGGTGCTGCGCTTGGGGCGGTCTGTGGTGAGGAGGTAGGCATTCCCCCATTCGTTGGCCGAGAAGTATTCCTTGATTTCCTGCTTCATCAGGATGGGCACTTTCTCGCCGTCTATCCATACGGTGGCCTTCAGGCGGTCGAGGGTGGGCGCGAGGCGGACGGCTCGTGCGTCGTCGCGTGCGGCTTCCTGCTCGATGTTGCTCACGTCTTGGGCATGCTGCACCTGGGAGGCTTCCATTTGCTGGAAGCGGGTCAGGCTCATGGGGCGGACGAATATCTGGTAGCAGGGCATGGCTCCGGGGATGCGGAACACGCGCAGGCCGTAGACTTCCATGCGGTGGTAGCGGATGTCGAGCGTCGTGTCGCGGTCGGCGATGAAGTCCCATGCCCAGAATTCCAGCCGCTGGTCGGCTGCCGGCAGGGCCGAACCTTGGGGCGTATGCGGATAGGTGTCCATGTGCAAGGCTCCCATGCTTTGGTATTTGCCGCGGGGAATGCGTATCGAGTAGCGTCCGTCAGCATCTGTCATGGCCTGGGCTGCGTCGTCGAACGAAGGTGTCTGCCAGAAGAGCGAACAACTGTCGATGGGCTGTCCTTCGTAGTCGGTCACGCGTCCGCAGATGGTTACGCTGTCGGCCGCCGTCTGTGCCTGCAGGGGGAGAACCAGAAGGGCGAGAAGGAGTGGGAGAATGGCTTTCATGGAGTAATGGTTGTTTTGTATCAGGGGGTATAATTTGACGAGGCCGTCCGGGTGCTTGCCCCGTGGCCTCGTCCTTTATTTTGTCTTTGTCCTTACACGTTGAACCGGAAGTGCATGATGTCGCCGTCCTGCACCACGTAGTCCTTGCCTTCGACGCTGAGCTTGCCGGCTTCGCGTACGGCAGCTTCGGAACCATACTTGATGTAGTCGTCGTACTTGATGACCTCGGCGCGGATGAAGCCCTTCTCGAAGTCGGTGTGGATGACGCCGGCACATTGCGGAGCCTTCCATCCTTTTCGGTAGGTCCAGGCCTTGACTTCCATCTCGCCGGCGGTGATGAACGTTTCCAGATTGAGCAGGCTGTAGATGGCCTTGATGAGTCGGTTGCAACCGCTTTCCTTCAGGCCGAGGTCTTCGAGGAACATCTGTTTCTCCTCATAAGTCTCCAGTTCGGCGATGTCGGCTTCGGTCTGGGCGGAGATAATCATCAGCTGGGCATCCTCACCCTCGATGGCCTTGCGCACCTGCTCCACGTAGGCGTTGCCGGTGGCAGCGGAGGTATCGTCCACGTTGCACACGTAGAGCACGGGCTTGGTGGTGAGCAGGAACATCTGGCGGGCGCAGGTTTCTTCGTCTTCGTTCTGAGGAACGACGGTGCGGGCGCTTTTGCCCTGCTCCAGCGCTTCCTTGTAGCGGAGCAGTAGTTCGTACTCTATTTTGGCATTCTTGTCGCCGCCTACCTTGGCTACCTTTTCCACGCGTTTGATGCGGTTTTCTACCGTCTCGAGGTCTTTCAGCTGGAGTTCGGTGTCGATGATTTCCTTGTCGCGCACGGGGTCGACGGAGCCGTCCACGTGGACGATGTTGCCGTTGTCGAAGCAACGGAGCACGTGGATGATGGCGTCGCATTCGCGGATGTTGCCCAGGAACTGGTTGCCCAGGCCTTCACCCTTGCTGGCGCCCTTGACGAGTCCGGCAATGTCGACGATGTCGCACACGGCGGGGACGATGCGACCCGGATGGACGATTTCGGCCAACTTGGTCAGTCGTTCGTCGGGCACGGATACCTGGCCCATCTGGGCGTCGATGGTACAAAATGGGAAGTTGGCTGCCTGTGCCTTCGCGCTGGACAGGCAGTTGAAGAGTGTGGATTTTCCCACGTTGGGAAGGCCCACGATACCTGCTTTTAATGCCATAGTCTGTCTTATATTTTAGAGTTATCTTCTTGTTTTCAGTTGTTTTCAGTCCGCAAAGATAGTGTAAACCAAGGGAAAGGCAAAACGAAAATTCTGTTTTCGGTTTTTCTTTCCGTAGTGTTCTTGTCTTATTTAAAGATTATGCACCTTGTGCGCAATTACATGTGTGGAGATGGAATGGTTAATTAGTTGGTAGAGAAAAATAAAAAAGCCGGGATGCATCACGCACTCCAGCTTTTCGCAGTTAACTAAAAAGGTTTGGTTTATTGTTAGGAGTAAAATAGTTTCGATTAAGAGAGTATAAGGATTTTATACTTGCTTATTTGGCAGCTATGTACATAGTGGTTGTTTTGCCATTTTCTTTTATGTACCGGCCTTTGTGGTCGTTCCATTTGTAATAGTTGGTCGTTACCTGATTATCACTATATGTATAGCGTACACACATTACCTTTTTCCAAGTCTTCAGATTCTCATCCCAACATACAGTTTCGTTCTCAATGAGACGTTTCTGGTCATCATATTTGTAATGGTATTCCAGATAATTGGTCAGCAGGTTGTTGTTGTTCTTGTAGACGCTTTGGCTCACTTTCAGTCCGTTTACTTCTTTCGAATTGTAAACGAAGTCGTTGTTCTGGAAAGCGAATGCGCTTACACCAAGAGTCAGAAACAGGGTAGATACAAACAATTTCTTTAAGGATACTTTTGCTTTCATGATTAATATCAATTTATGTCTATTCTTTCTTTTTTCTATGCTTCATTTCTGAAAAGCGGTGCAAAGGTAGTCATTATATTGACATAATGTCTGATATTCGACGAATATTTTTCAAAATGTAAGCATTTGCAGGGTTTATCCCCTTTCTTTTTGCCCAATAAATATCAAAAAAAATGTCCGGCGGATGGTCTGCCGGACATTTTGCATACAAAGTGCATTTTAATTAATTCCTTTTGGCTGCTTTCTGATTGTAAGTTAAACTTTGTTATCGGCCTCTTTAGTGAGCTTCCAGCCAGTTGGTTCCCCACCCGCAATCGGCCCTGAGGGGCACGTGCATGCGGTAGGCGTTCTCCATTTCCTCGATTACAATTTTCTGCACGAGCTCTTTTTCGGCCGTCGGAACGCTGAAATTCAGTTCGTCGTGGACCTGTAAAATCATCTTTGCTTTCAGATTGTTACTTTGGAAGCGCTGATAGATGCGGGCCATGGCTACTTTGATGATGTCGGCGGCGCTGCCTTGGATGGGTGCGTTGATGGCGTTGCGTTCGGCATAACCACGCACGACGGAGTTGCGCGAGTTGATGTCCGGCAGGAAGCGCTTGCGATGGAAGATGGTTTCCACGTAGCCCTGTTCGCGGGCCACGTTGATGCTGCGGTCCATGTAGGCCTTCACGCGGGGATAGGTGGCGAAGTAGCCGTCTATCAGCTCCTTGGCTTCCTGGCGGGAAACGTTCATGCGTTCGGCCAGCCCGAAAACCGAGATGCCATAGATGATGCCGAAGTTGGCCGTCTTGGCCTTGCGTCGCATGTCGGAGGTCACCTCGTCGATGCCCACCTTGTAGATTTTGGCGGCGGTGGCGGCATGGATGTCGTGGCCCCCGACGAAGGCTTCGATCATGTTGGGGTCTTCGCTGAGGTGGGCCATGATGCGCAGCTCGATCTGCGAGTAGTCGGCCGAGAAGAATTCGCAGCCGTCGTCGGGGATGAAGGCCTTGCGGATCTCCTTGCCGTCCTCGTCGCGGATGGGGATGTTCTGCAGGTTGGGGTTGCTCGAGCTGAGTCGGCCGGTGGCGGTGACGGCCTGGTTGAACGACGTGTGGATGCGTCCCGTCCTCGGGTTGATGAGCTGGGGCAGGGCTTCGACGTAGGTGCCCAGCAGCTTCTTCAGGCCGCGGTGCTCCAATATCTTGCCCACGATGTCGTGCTTGCCGCGGAGGCTTTCGAGCACTTCTTCGGAGGTGACATACTGGCCGGTCTTGGTCTTCTTGGGTTTCTCCATCAGCTTGAGGCGGTCGAAGAGCACTTCGCCCACCTGCTTCGGCGAGGCGATGTTGAAGGCTCCGCCAGCCAGTGTGTAGATGTCTTCCTCGATTTGGCTGAGGCGGGCGTTGAAGTGTGCGGCCGACTGCTTCAGGGCTTCCGTGTCCAGACGCACGCCGTTGCTCTCGATGTTCACGAGGACGGGCACGAGCGGCATCTCTATCTCATAGAAGAGGTGTTCCACGCCCTGCGCCTTGAGTTCCTTCTCGAGCACGTTCTTCAGCTTCAGGGTGACGTCGGCGTCTTCGCAGGCGTAGCGGTAGACTTCGGCGGGGGCGAGGTCGCGCATGCTCTTCTGTCCCTTGCCCCGCGGGCCGATGAGCTGGTCGATGTGGATGGTGCGGTAGTGCAGGTAGATTTCGGCCAGGTAGTCCATGTTATGTCGAAGTTCGGGCTGGAGCACGTAGTGGGCGAGCATGGTGTCGAAAAGCGGACCTTGCACACGGACACCGTAGTTCTGCAGGACAATCATGTCGTACTTGATGTTCTGACCTACCTTCACCGATTTTGGGTTTTCGTAGAGTGGTCGGAGCTCGTTCACAATTTTTAAGGCTTCTTCCTGATCGGCCGGAACGGGCACGTACCACGCCCGATTTTCGGCGTCGCTGAAGCTCATGCCCACCAGTTCGGCCTCCATCGGCTCGGTGCCGGTGGTTTCCGTATCTATTGAGAGAATTTCTGTTGTCAACAACTTTTGAAGAAATTCGTGCCTTTTCTCTTCTGTATCAACAAGTTGGTAGTCGGTTTCTATCGTTTCTAAGCTGCTGAGAATCGAATTTTCGGCGCCGCCCGCCCCCTCGTCCGCAAATAACGCAAACAAATCGCCTTGGGCAGCGGCCTTCGGAGCGGCCTCTTTCGTAGCGTCGGGCTGGGCGAAGAGAGTACCGGCAAACGGGTCGGCGGGAGCGGCAGGGTGGGAGGCTTCGTCTTTGCCAAGCACGCGGTCGATGAGGGTACGGAATTCCAGTTCCTCGAAAATCCGTCGCAACGCTTCCTTGTCCGGCTCTTCGCGGACGAGGGCCTGCATGTCTAGCTGGATGGGGACATCGGTCTTGATGGTGGCCAGGAATTTTGAGAAGACAATCTGCTCCCTGTTCGTCTCGACTTTCGTCTTCAGGGCACCCTTCAGCTGGTCGGTGTTGGCCAGCAGGTTCTCGATGCTGCCGAACTGGGCGATGAGTTTCTGTGCCGTCTTCTCGCCTACGCCCGGACAGCCGGGGATGTTGTCTGACGCGTCACCCATCAGGCCCAGCATGTCGATGACCTGCAGGGTGGACTGGATGTCGAACTTTGCCTTGACTTCCTCCGTGCCCATCACCTCGAAGCCGCCCGTGTGCTTGGGACGGTACATGAAGACGTGCTCGCCCACCAGCTGGCCGTAGTCCTTGTCGGGCGTCATCATGTAGGTGGTGATGCCCTGCCTTCCGGCTTCGGTGGCCAGTGTGCCTATCACGTCGTCGGCCTCGTAGCCCGCCACCTCGAGGATGGGGATGCGGTAGGCGCGGATGATGTCCTTTATAATAGGTACAGAGAAGCGGATGGCTTCGGGCGTCTCCTCGCGCTGGGCCTTGTACTGTTCGTAGGCCTCGTGGCGGAAGGTGGGCCCGGCCGGGTCGAAGGCCACGCCGATGTGGGTGGGGTTCTCCTTCTTGAGCACTTCTTCGAGGGTATTGACGAAGCCCAGAATGGCCGAAGTGTTCTGCCCCTTCGAGTTGATTCGCGGGTTCTTGATGAGCGCATAGTAGGCGCGGTAGATGAGCGCGTATGCGTCGAGCAGGAAAAGTTTATCGGTTGAATTCATACATTTTATCCTTTTTTGCAGGGTAAAAGTACAAAAAAATACCGTATTAACCGTTTTATTCGTATTTTTGTACCCAAATAATGCCCTCATGGATATAGCATCAGTGATACAAGCCCCTATTTCTGCTGAGTTGGAAGATTTCAGGCAGCTGTTTGCCCGTTCGCTTTCCAGCTCCAACCCGCTGCTCAACAGTGTAATCGAACACATTCGCCGGCGGAGCGGGAAGATGATGCGGCCTATGCTGGTGCTGCTTTCGGCTAAGCTGTGCGGTGCGGTTTCTCCGGCGGCCCTTCATGCGGCTGTGGCGCTGGAGCTGCTCCACAATGCCAGCCTGGTGCACGACGATGTGGTGGACGAAAGCGGCGAGCGTCGCGGACAGCTCTCGGTGAACGCCGTGTTCAACAACAAGGTGGCCGTGCTCTCGGGCGACTATCTGCTGGCTACGGCTCTCGTACAGGTGGCTTTGACGCGCAATCACGACATCATCGACGTGGTTTCCGCACTGGGTCAGGACCTGGCCGACGGCGAACTGCTCCAGCTCTCCAATGTGGGCAACACCGATTTCTCCGAATCCGTCTATTTTGAGATTATCCGCAAGAAGACGGCCGTGCTTTTTGCCGCCTGTACCAAGTGTGGCGCCCTGTCGGCCGGAGCCTCTGCCGAGGACGTGGAGAAGGCACGTCTGTTCGGTGAATATATTGGTCTCTGCTTCCAGATTAAGGACGATATCTTCGATTATTATGAGGACAAGCAGATAGGCAAGCCGACGGGCAACGACATGCACGAAGGCAAGCTGACGCTGCCCGTGCTCCATGTGCTCAACTCGACGGGCGATGAAGAGGCCCGTGCCATTGCCCTGCGGGTGAAGTCTGGTGTTGCATCGGCCGATGAAATCGGCCGTTTGGTGGCCTTCACGAAGGAAAACGGTGGCATTGAGTATGCCGAAAGGGTGATGCGCGACTATCGCGAGAAGGCCTTTGCGCTGCTCCCCGCTACAGCCGGCGCGGCCGTCCGCCAGTCGCTGGAAGCCTACCTTAATTATGTGGTGGAAAGACAGAAATAAAACATTGTAATGATAAGCATAAAAGGCCGTTTCCCGAGGAGGAAAGCGGCCTTTTATTTTTGTGTATTCGAGTTCTGTTTAGAAGAACTTCGTCTCCTTGCCCAGTATGTCGCTCAGCAGCAGGTTGGCCAGGCGGCTGGTACCCAGGCGGAACAGGGTATTGTTCAGCCACTCTTCGCCCAACACTTCCTTCACGATGGAGTAGTAGACGAGGGCGTCGTTCACCGTGTTGATGCCTCCGGCTGGCTTGAAGCCTACCTTGTTGCCCGTCTCTTCGTAATACTCCTTGATGGCTTGGCACATCACGTAAGCGGCTTCGGGTGTGGCGGCAGGTTGCTGTTTCCCAGTAGAAGTCTTGATGAAGTCGGCACCTGCATACATCGATAAAATCGAGGCTTTTTTGATGTTCGAGGCCGTACGGAGGGCGCCTGTCTCGAGGATAACCTTCAAATGCTTGTCCTTGCAGGTCTCTTTTAATTCCTGGATCTCGTCGCACACGCTTTCATAGTCGCCTACGAGGAACTTGCCTACGGAGATGACGATGTCTATCTCGTCGGCTCCGTCCATAACGGCCATCGCAGTTTCGGCTACCTTCACTTCGGTAAAGGTCTGCGAGGAGGGGAATCCGCCCGATACACAAGCTATCTTCACATCTTCCACCTCGAGTGTATCTTTCACGATTTCGGCGAAATTGGGATAGACGCAGATGGCGGCCACGTTCTTCATATCGGGAAAGTCTTCGTCGAAACGGTTCACGTTCTGGGTGAAGCGCATTACGCTCTCGTCGCTGTCCGTGGTGTTCAGCGTGGTGAGGTCGATGCAGTGGAAGAGGAATTTCTTGACTTCGGGTGTATCGTTTTCGGCCACTTTCTGTTCGATGATGGCCTTCACTTGTGCGGCTACGTCCGCATCGTCGAGGCTGGTGTTGTATTTGGCCAGCGCTTCGTCATACTTGCTTTTGGTGGGCTCTTTACTTTCCATGTTCCTTCAGTTTAGGGTTGTTGATATGTCTGTCTTGATCTCGTTTCGTTTTTTTCTCGATGCTGCGGCGGAAAGCTTCGGTCAGGTCGGTACCTGTCTGGTTGGCAATGCAGATCAATACCCAGAAGACGTCGGCTATCTCTTCGTCCAAATTGTCCTTTTCACCGGGCTTGAACGACTGGTCGCCATACTTGCGAGCCATGACGCGGGCCAGTTCGCCCACTTCCTCGGTCAGTACGGCCATATTGGTCAGTTCGCTGAAGTAGCGCACACCGTACGTCTTGATCCAGCTGTCCACCTGTTTCTGTGCTTCTTCCAGTGTCATATCGCTGCGTTTTTGGGGGTTATTCCTTGTTTTTGGTGTCGATGCAGATGGTGACGGGGCCGTCGTTCAGCAGCTCCACCTTCATGTCGGCACCGAATTCTCCCGTGCCCACTTCCTTGCCCAGTGCGGTCGAGAGGTCCTGGCAGAACCGTTCGTAGAGGGGGATTGAAATCTCCGGCTTGGCGGCGCGTATGTACGACGGGCGGTTCCCTTTCTTCGTCGAGGCGTGCAGGGTGAACTGGCTGATGACGAGGATGGCGCCTCCCGCGTCGAGGATGGAGCGGTTCATTACGCCGTTTTCATCGTCGAAGATGCGCAGGTTCACGATTTTCTTGCAGAGCCAGTCGATGTCTTCCTGTCCGTCGGCTTCTTCGATGCCTACGAGTATCATCATGCCTTGGCCGATGGCTGCCTTGCAATGTCCGTTGATGGTCACCGAAGCGTGTGTGGTGCGTTGTATCACTACTCTCATGTCTTTGTATCTTGTTTTACCGACTGACAAAGATAGTGAAAGGTGAGCGCAGAAGCAAATGAAAACTAAGTTTTTCAATTTGATTATGCCGAACCGCCTCCTATCTTATTCAAAGATAGTGAAAGGAGAATGCAATACAAAATAAGCCCGCTTATTTTTATTGCTGAGCCCCGTCCTTTTGCCTGCCGAAGTGTTCCTGCAGGACGCGTGCCCTGGCTTCGCCTACGACGGCCGCCCATTCCTGCGGCGTGGCTTCGCGGAGGCGTTTCACGCTCTTGAACTCCTTAAGTAGGGCGTTTTTGGTCTTTTCACCGATGCCTTTTATTTCGTCCAGTTCTGAAGCCGTCTGTCGCTTGCTGCGCTTGTCGCGGTGGAAGGTGATGGCATAGCGGTGTACTTCGTCCTGTATGCGGGTCAGCAGGTTGAATAGGGGTGTACCCTGTTTCAGTCCGATGCTTTGCGGAGGGAAGCCGAAGAGCAGCTCGCTGGTGCGGTGGCGGTTGTCCTTGGCCAGACCGGCGATGGGGATGTTCAGCCCCAACTCGTCTACAACCTCTTTTACGGCGCTCATTTGACCCTTTCCACCGTCGGTGATGAGGAGGTCGGGCAGAGGTGCGTTTTCCTCTACAGCGCGCTTGTATCGCCTCCAGACAACCTCTTTCATCGAGGCATAGTCATCGGGTCCTTCCACGGTCTTGATGTTGTACTTGCGGTAGTCCTGCTTCGACGGTTTTCCCTTGACGAAGACCACGCACCCGGCCACGGGGTCGGAGCCCTGGATGTTCGAGTTGTCGAAGCACTCGATGCGCAGGGGCAGGCGGTCCAGATGCAGTTGTCGCTGGATTTCCTTCAGCAGGCGCGTGACGCGTTGTTCGGGGTTCAGTTTCTCCTGCTGCTTCAGGCGGTCCACCTTGTATTGCTTTACGTTCTGGATGGACAGGTCAAGCAGTTTCTTCTTGTCGCCACGCTGGGGGATGGTGAAGGTCACGTCCTTCATTTCCATGTTCAGTTCGAAGGGCACGATGATTTCGCGCGACTGGCTCTTGTAGCGTTCGCGCATCTCGATGATACCCAGCTGGAGCAGTTCCTCCTTGGTCTCCTCGAGACGTTTCTTGTACTCGAAGGTGAAGGCCTGATTGACGGCGCCGTTCGTGATGTGTAGGTAGTTGATGAAAGCTGCCTTTTCATCGGCATCTTCCTCGATGGAGAAAACGTCGATGTTGTGGAGTACGTTGCTGACCACTTCCGACTTCGCTCGGTAGTTCTCTATCAACAGGTATTTCTCCTTCACTTTCTGTGCTTCCTCGAATTTCATTTCGGCGGCCAGGTCCTGCATCCGCTGGTAGAGCATCTGCTCCACGTCGCGTGTGTTTCCCTTGAGGATTTCTTTGATTTCACCGATGTTCTTCAGGTATTCCTCGTGGCTCTGCTTGCCGATGCAGGGGCCGGCGCAGTTTTTGATGTGGTACTCCAGGCAGACATTGAACTTGCCTGCGCGTATGTTTTCCGGGCTGAGGTTGAGGTTGCAGGTGCGGATGGGATACAGATGCTTGATGAGGTCGAGGACGGCATACATGGACGGCAGGTGGCTGTAGGGTCCGTAGTAGGACGAACCGTTGCGGATGATGCGGCGTGTCTTGAAGATGCGCGGGAAGTATTCGTTCTGGACACAGATGCTGGGGTAGGTCTTGTCGTCCTTCAGCAGGACGTTGTAGCGCGGCTTGTATTTCTTGATGAGGTTGTTCTCCAGCAGCAGCGCGTCTTCTTCCGTATTGACCACGATGTAGCGAATGTCGGCAATCTTGCTCACCAGTATCCTTGTCTTACCGGGACCGTGGTCATGGTTGAAGTAAGAGGAGACTCTTCTTTTCAGGTTTTTGGCCTTTCCAACGTAGATAATGGTTCCTTCATCGTTCAGGTATTGGTAGATGCCGGGGCTTTCGGGCAGGTTCAGCACGATGCCTCTCAGGTAGTCGTTGAGCTTCAGTTCGGGGTCTTTGTTCATGGGAGGTCGGGGTTAAGGTAGGGGTAGAGGAAGGGCGCGGGCAGGACGTTGAGGTGTGTCGTCCTGCCTGTGCCCCGATGAAATCAGAGAGAAAGCACACTTTCGACGTCGATGTCCTTGTCGAAGACATCCTTGCCGTGCAGGTCTTCCAGCTCGATGATAAAGTTCGCGTAGATTTTCTTGGGATTCATTTGCTTTACCAGCTTGCAGGCGGCAGCCATGGTACCGCCGGTGGCCAGCAGGTCGTCGTGCAGCAGGATAACGTCGTTTTCATCGATAGCGTCCTTGTGCATCTGCACCGTATCCTTACCGTATTCTTTCTCGTAGCTTTCCTCGATGGTTTCGGCGGGCAGCTTGCCGGGCTTGCGGATGGGCACGAAGCCGGCTCCCAGGCGGGTGGCGAGGATGGGGCCCATGATGAAGCCGCGCGACTCGATGCCCACGACCTTCGTGATACCCTTGTCCTTGTACATCTCGTACATCGTGTCCGAAAGTTCCTGCAGGGCGGCAGGGTCTTTGAACAGGGTCGTCACGTCGTAGAACAAGATGCCCGGAATGGGGAAATCAAGTATTTCGCGGATGCTTTTCTTTAGAGTTTCTTTGCTCATAATCAGTTGTTTTATTAGGTTTATTGAACTTTTTGTTTCACGTGGAACGTAAGGCCCGTCAGCGGCCGCAAAGCACCAGCAGGACGTTGATGTCGCTGGGGGATACGCCGGGGATGCGGCTGGCCTGCGCGATGGTCTCGGGGTCAATCTTCACCAGCTTCTGCCGTGCTTCGGTGGAGAGCGATTGCAGGGAGTTGTAGTCGAACTTGCCCTTGATCTTGATGCTCTCCAGGCGGGCCAGCTTGTCGGCAATCATGCGTTCGCGTCCGATGTAGCCTTCGTACTTGATGAGGATTTCGGCTGCCTCCAGAATTTCGTCGCGACGCTCGGTTACCTTGTCCAGTTCGCGGTGGAAGGCGCTGACATGTTCGGCAATATTAGCGATGGTTACCTGCGGGCGGTTGATGAGGTCGATCAGTTTGCAGCCCTGGCGGAGCGGGGTAGTGCCAAGCGCTTCGAGCGCAGGATTGATGAGCGCCGGCTTGATGGAGTAGCTGCGGGCGAAGTCCAGAATGTGGTTCACGGCCTCGCGCTTGCTCGTCAGCAGGTCGTAGCGGTGGCGCGTGGCCAGGCCCAAGTGGTAGGCGCGTTCAGTGAGGCGCATGTCGGCGTCGTCCATGCGGAGCAGGATGCGGTATTCAGCGCGCGAGGTGAACATGCGGTAGGGCTCGTCCACACCTTTTGTCACCAGGTCGTCGATGAGTACGCCGATATACGCTTCGTCGCGCGCCAGGGTGAAGGGCTCGCCGCCGTGGCAGTTGATGTGGGCGTTGATGCCCGCGATGATGCCTTGTCCGGCCGCTTCCTCGTACCCCGTGGTACCATTCACCTGTCCGGCCAGGAAGAGGTTTTTGATTTTCTTCGTTTCCAACGTATGCTTCAGCTGTGTGGGGTCGAAGTAGTCGTATTCGATGGCGTAGCCGGGGCGATAGACCACCAAGTCGCGGAAGGCTGGAATCTTCTTCAGCGCCTCCAGCTGGATGTCCATCGGCAGTGACGACGAGAATCCGTTCAGGTAGAGTTCCTGCGTCGTCTCGCCCTCGGGCTCCAGGAAGAGCTGGTGCTGCGGCTTGTCGGGGAAGGTGACGATTTTTGTCTCGATGCTGGGGCAGTAGCGCGGCCCGATGCTCTGGATCTGCCCGTTGAAAAGGGGCGAGTCGGGCAGGCCGCGGCGCAGCACCTCGTGCGCTTCCTCGTTGGTGTAGCACGTCCAGCAAGGCAGCTGGCGCAGCTGTCGGGTGGGGGTGTCGAGGAAAGAGAACTTGTGGAAGTCCGCCTCGCCGTCCTGCACCTCCATGTCCTCGTAGTGGACGCTGCGTCCGTCGATGCGCACGGGCGTGCCGGTCTTCATGCGGCCGTAGGCGATGCCGTGTGCGGCGATGGATTCGGTCAGTTCGTAGGAAGCGGGTTCGGCCATGCGTCCGCCGGGCAGCATGGTGCGGCCCACGTGCATCAGGCCGTTCAGGAAGGTGCCGGCGGTGACGATGACGCAGCGCGCGCGGAACGTCACGCCCCACACCGTCTGCACGCCCCGCACTTCGCCGTCCTCCACCAGCAGGCGGCGCACGGTGTCCTGCCAGATGTGCAGGTGGGGCGTATTCTCCAGCACCTCGCGCCACGCCCAGATGAACTTGGCGCGGTCGCACTGCGCGCGGGGGCTCCACATGGCGGGGCCTTTCGAGCGGTTGAGCAGGCGGAACTGGATGGCGGTGCGGTCCGTCACCAGGCCCATGTGTCCGCCCAGGGCGTCGATTTCGCGGACGATTTGTCCCTTGGCGATGCTGCCCACGGCGGGGTTGCAGCTCATTTGCCCGATTTTGTTCATGTCCATGGTGATGAGGCACGTCTCCGAGCCCAGATTGGCTGCGGCGGCTGCGGCTTCGCATCCGGCGTGGCCGGCGCCTATCACGATTACGTCGTACTTGAATTCCATTGTTCTCTGTTTCTTTGCTTTTGCTGGGCAAAGGTACAAAAAAAAGGGGCCGGAGCCCCTTTTTTTAATGGAGAATTGATAATGGAAAATGGAGAATGAATTTTCAATTATCCATTCTCCATTCTCCATTATCAATTATAGCGGGCTTCCCCCCTGGTCGTCGCCTCCGTCCTCGTCGCCCGGTTCCGGTTCCGGCGTCGGTTCAGGGTCGGTGTCGGTGGAGCCGCCGCCCGAGGTAGTGCCGTCCACGATGTCGGCATAGACGCCCACGACGCCGTTCAGGTCGGCGATGAAGGCCAGCAGCTTGTCCGTGGGCTGCACGATGGCGTAGGCGTTCACCGTCTGCACAATCTGGTCGTAGAGCGCGTTCGCCTGGCCCACCACCTGCTCCGATTCGAGGTCTTCCACGTCCATGCGCGTGCTCTTCTCCTGCTGCTTGCCCTTGAAAGCGGCTTCGAAGGCGGCGTTCGCCTCGGCCAGGGCGGTCACCTCGTCGTCGAGGCCCAGCAGGCTGACGGCAGCCTGGTTGTCCTCGGCTTGCAGCACGCCGAGCATGCCCTTGATTTCCGCCGTTTCCTTGCTGTATTCGTGCTGGCGGATGCCCTTGTAGGCGGCGAGCTGCGGGCCCAGGAGTCGGGCGGCCTGGCGCTTCGCTTCGACGGGCGTGGTCTGGTAGGCGCTGACTACGTTGCTGATGGTGCCCACGGCGTTGTCGCGCACCTTGTCCGTGTCGGCCAGCCGGGCGGTGGAGATGTAGGCACGCTGGCGGTTGACGATGCCCGCCAACTGGGCGATGGCCTTGCTGTAGGCGGGCTCCAGCGCCTCGATGTGGAGTTCGGCGGCGGTGGCGGCGAGGATGAGTTCGAGTACATTGTTGTGGAATTCACTGCAGGAGCCGATGGTCATGCGGCTCTTGCCAAACGATTTGATTTGTGTTGCCATAATACTAAAGTTTTAGCGGTTATTGATAAAATCTGTTCTTTTTAGGTTGCCGACGATCGTTGGCGAGCTTCCGTAGGGCTTCGTTGTCCGGCCAACGATCGTCGGCAAGGTTTCGTAGGGGTTCGGCGAGCTCCCAACGATCGTTGGCGGGTTTCCGTAGGTCTTCGGCGGTCTGCCAACGATCGTTGGCAGGGTTTCGTAGGCCTTCGGTGGTCTCCCAACGATCGTTGGCAGGGTTTCGTAGGGCTACGGCGGGTTGCCAACGATCGTTGGCAGGTTTCCGAAGCGCTTCGGAATGCATCACGCTTAGGGGATGGCTACGATTTTGTCCGCGTATGTGCTCCAGTTCTTCGCTGCCTTGTAGGCTTTTACCGACTCGGACGGCACTCGGATTTGAAGGTCGGAGGGGCAGTCGTAGAAAAAGTCTATGCCATCCAGCGTAGGCGGCGTCGTAGCCCGGCAGGTGACGGAGGCAAGCTTGTTGCAGAAGGAGAATGCCTGGCTTCCGATGCTCTTCACACTGGCCGGGAGGTCGATGGAGGTGAGGGAGGGGCAGCCATTGAATGCGGCAGATCCGATGCTCGTCACCCCGTCCGGGATGTTGACGGAGGTGAGGGCGATGCAGTGCGAGAATGCCATTCTTCCGATGTTCGTCAGCCCGTCCGGGAGTTTGATCGAGGTGAGGTTCTGGCAGTTCCAGAATGCGTGTTCTCCGAGGCCCGTGACACCTTGGGGCAGCTTGACGGTCGTGAGGGGAGCAAAATCATCATACAGACCGCTAACGTACTGGCTCAAGTCACTTGTATAATAGGTGGCACCCGCAAGGTCGAGAATCTGCAATTCCCATTCATTTTGCCTGATGGCATTCCAGTCGGCTTCGTTCAGGGTGCCGCCCGTCACGGTGATGGAGATCAGGTCGGTGCGGCTGCCTATCAGGCTGGCGAGCTCGCCGGGAGCATTGACATCGAGCTTTACCCAGGGGCAATTAACGGGAATGCGCTCAATGGTGGTGCTGCCCTTCATGTTGTCCAGGATCACAAGGATTTCGCCTGTGCCGGCGCCGCTCCTTATGTCGTCGGGGGCGGTGACGTTGAGGGCGAACTTGGTGCTGGTGGCGCGGGTCTGGGTGATGTCAACTGTCCAGCCCTCGGGAGCCACGATGAAGAGGTTGTCCGGGGTGAAGTCTTCGCTACCCTCGGCGGTGCATTGTATGGTCGCTTTTTCGTCGTAGTGCAGGGAGAGGCTCTCAGGATCGAACGACAGGCTGATGCTTGTGCGGGGCACTTGGAAGATGCTGCCGTCGGCCAGGGTGAAAGTTACGTAGTCGGCGTGCGTCGTGTCGATGCCTTTAAAGAAGCTGTCGCCTTTCGGGCCAGTAGCGCCAGTGTTGCCCTGTTCGCCCTTCGCGCCGCTGACGCGCGTCCACGTCTGTCCGCCGTCCACGCTCAGGTAGATGGCGTCGGGCTCGATGTCTTCGTTCTGCGAGTCGGTGTTGACACCCTGTTCGGTGAGCTTCGTGCCTGTGGCCAGCTGGGGAAGCGGGGCGTCGTCGCCGGCGGGTCCTTGTTCGCCTTGCGTGCCGTTGGCTCGGATGGGGTTGCCGTCGGTGTCGGTCAGGAACTCGCCGTTCAGCGTCCAGTACCAGTTGCCGTCGTCATCCTGCGCGGCGCCTATTTGTGGGGTGTCGCCCGTGTCACCCTTGTCGCCCTTCGCGCCGTGGTAGATGGTGATGGAGGGCGTATTGAGGAAGCTGATGGTGAAGCCCACCTCCACGCCGTCCTTCACGACGGGCGTCACGGCGGTGATGTAGTCCGTGGTGCTGAGTAGCGTCTGCAGCGCCTCGATATTGGTGTTCGTCTCCGCCTGCCAGGCTTCGAGGGCGGCGATGCGCGCGGCCTGGGCAGCCAGTTCTTCGGTGTTCTGGTTCACCTGTTCCCAGAGGGCGGAGTCGTCGTACTTGCAGGCCGCGAAGGTTAGTGCGGCAAGCAGGAGGAGGAATGTTTTTCTTGCTTTCATATCTTATAAATTTTCTTGTTACATGGCATTGTTTGCTGGAAAGGTTCAAGAGCTCACGGTTCGGTGATGGCGGAGATTTTGTCCGCGTATTCGCTCCATGTTTCCTTGTAGGCATCTACCGATCCGGCCGGCACGTAGATGTCGGAAAGGGCGGTACACTCGTAGAAGACATTATCAGTATGCATGGGCGGTGTTTCGCCCAGGAAAGTGACGGTGGAAAGGGAGTTGCAATCGCCGAATGCCCCCATACCGATGCTTGTCACTCCGCTCGGGATTTCGATGGATTTCAGGAGGAAGCAGTAGTAGAATGCGTAGTCATCGATGGTCTTCAGCACTGCAGGGAAGTCAATGGAGGTCAGGGACGAGCAGTTGCTGAATGTGGCGTATCCGATGTTCGTCAGCCCGTCCGGGATGTCAATGGAGGGCAGGGAGTAGCATAGGTAGAATGCATAGCCTCCTATACTTGTCACCCCGTCCGGGATGTTGATGGAGGTCAGGGCATTGCACTCGGAGAATGCATAGTCTCCTATACTCGTCAGCGATGCCGGGAGGAGGATGGATTTCAGGGATTTGCAGCTGCTGAATGCTTTCTCTCCGAGGCCTGTGACGCCTTGGGGCAGCTTGGCGTTCTGGAGGAGCGAGTTGATTCCGGAATAAACTAAGTTTGCTGCGTTGTCGCCCGTATAGGTGGTGCCCGCGAGGTCGAGGTCGGTCAGCGCGTCTTTGTTCTGGTTGATGGCCTCCCAGTCCTTGTCGTTGATCTCGCCGCTTGTCACGGTGATGGCGGTTAGGTCGGTACGGTCGCCGATTCGCTCAGCAAGTTTGCCTTCGCCAACATTGTTTAAATACAGATAAGTTTTATTGCAGTTGACTTTTATCCGCCCGATGGTGGTGCTACCCTTCTTGTTGTCCAGCATCACGAGGATTTCGCCCTCGGACTCAGCGTCGGGGGCGGTAACGTTGATGCTGAGGTCATCATTGATGACAACTTTCCATCCGTCGGGGACGGTTATCAGGTAGAGGTTGTCCTTGGTGGGCTTGTCGATGCCAGTGACGGTGCATTGTATCTTTGCCAGTGTGCTGTGAGGCAGAAATAGGTCTGAAGTACTGAATGTCAGGCTGATGCCCACATAGCGGGGCACTTGGAAGATGCTGCCGTCGGCCAGGGTGAAAGTGACGTAGTCGGCGTGCGTCGTGTCGACGCTTTCAAAGAAGCTGTCGCCTTTCTCGCCGGTAGCACCAGTGTTGCCCTGTTCGCCCTTCTCGCCGCTGACGCGTGTCCATGTCTTGCCGCCGTCCACGCTCAGGTAGATGGCATCCTTTACGATGGCCTTTCCCTGCGAGTCGGTGGTGATTTGCTGTTCGTTGAGTTTCGCGCCCGTGGCCAGCTGAGGCAGCGGGGCGTCGTCGCCGGCGGGTCCTTGGTCGCCTTGCTCGCCCTGCGTGCCGTTGGCCCGTATGGAGTTGCCGTCGGTGTCGGTCAGGAGCTCGCCGTTCAGCGTCCAATACCAGTTGCCGTCGTCGCCTTGCGCGGCACCTATTTGCGGGGTGTCGCCCTTGTCACCCTTGTCGCCCTTCGTGCCGTGGTAGATGGTGATGGCTGGCGTGTTCAGGAAGCTGATGGTGAAGCCCACTTCCACGCCGTCCTTTACGACGGGCGTCACGGCGGTGATGTAGTCCGTCGTGCTAAGCAGCGTCTGCAGCGCCTCGATGTTGGTGTTCGTCTCGGTTTGCCAGGCTTCGAGGGCGGCGATGCGCGCGGCCTGTGCGGCCAGTTCCTCGGTGTTTTGGTTTACTTGCTCCCAGAGTTCGGAGTCGTCGTACTTGCAGGCCGCCAAGGTGAGGGCGGTGAATAGCACTATCGCTGTTGCTTTGTGCGCTTTCATTAAAAACTGTTTAATCATAAATGGGAATTTTAATTGTTTTGCTGGAAAGGTATAGAATTATTGCAGGAATCTGGTAGCAAAAATTGTTCATTTTGAAGCCCTATACTGTAGTTACGCATGCAAAAGTGTACCAGGTACTAATTGAAAAGTGTACCACTT
>CAYQOV010000024.1:0-36588 GCA_964419245.1 uncultured Bacteroides sp.
GCACTACAGGCCTATGCACAAACAGCTTAGAATCTAAATCCGAAACTTGAGTTAAGTCTCTTTGATCAAAATTCGTAATGAGAGCAATACGCTTAACCTCTGATAACTGCTTGATAAGTGTTCTTTCTGGTATAGCTAAAACTGTAGTATGTGCTCTTTCTATTACTTCAGCTGTTACACTTCCAATTAAATCAATATCTTTTTGATCCTTACCACGTGTACCCATGATAATCATACGGGGATGAATTTCCTTTGCATATCGAATAATTTCTTCCTCAGGAATACCCTCTCTCAGTATGCATGAATATTTAATATTTGGCAAATACCCCGAACTAATTTTTTCCTTTATTTTATCTGAGAATGCAGTGACTTCATTATGGGCTTTTTGAAGTATATTCCGAGTATTTTCCTCATCACCATGAAGATTGAAAATATCGCTATATGGTAAAGAAGTAGCATAAATCGGGGTAAAATAAACATGTAATAACAATACCTCTGCACCAGCATTCTGTGCAAAATGGAAGCCGAATTCGCAAGCTTTCAATGAATAATTGGAGAAATCGACAGGAATTAAGATCTTATTTGTTGACTTGTCAATATGAGGTGACTTACCTTCTACAACCTCTTCGGACAACCATGCGGAACTTTCTGTTATTTTCAGTGCACGAGGCAAATCACTTTCTTTAATACGAACTCTTACTCCCGATGAAACCACCGGTTGTATCTGGTTTATATTATGAATACACGTCTCAATTCCCTCATTCTCAAGTACGTTTTTTAAAATTTGAGCTTTCGCATATGTTAATATGGCTAAGGTTACTAATTTGTCTTCCATGATAGTCAAAAGTCTAAATAATGAAATAAAGATAGGTATACAAATTCGTCTAAAAGAAAAATCCCAATTGTCTTTCTTCATGATGCAACAATTGGGATTTTCTACAGACTTTTTTATTCTTCAGAGACTTGCTTATGTTCGTTTGCTATTTCATCTAAGATTTCTAATGCCCTATCAAGCACCGTGGTATCATCAATCATTACCAATCCACCATCAGGACCCGGTTCTAAATGTATACCTACACTTTTACCTTCTTTGAAATTATGTCCACCGAAGAAATTCCTAACTGTATCTACACTTAAGCCTAATTCATCGGCAATTCTATGCATGCTTCCTGTGGGTAAAGAGTCTTTGATCTTACGTAATTCGTTGAAAGTTATTGTTCTCATATTCATAAACTTAATGGTTAATACTCTATTTTTTAATTATCACGCTATAAACTTAAGGAAAAAAAAAGATAAAACAAACTTTTTTGCCTCCTTTTTTATCTTTTTGTCAGGAACAAAGGTTATATGGAAAAAGAAAGTCCGAACCATCTGTTATATGTGATTCGGACTTTCGAAAAAGATTATCTTTAGATTCTCAAATTACTTCTATCGAAGAGGAAGGCACCCACCCTACTTTACCATCTTCTAAACGTATTTCTTTCCATTCACGCATGCTATTATCTTTAATCTCTACCTTACGCCCTTCATGTAGAACAAAGAGGCTGGTACCACTTTCACTTGGAGTGCTACGTACTGTCACGCTTGGTGATAAAATAATAGCATCATTACGATTGGTCAAATAACTTTTTTGCTGTGATGCGAATAGATTGGAAAGGACTGTTACTATTAAAAATAATATTGCAGCAGAAAATCCTATTTTTTTCCACTTAATATGTTGGGTAAAGAAAAAGATTGCTAGGGATACTAATAACAGCAAGAAAGAAATAATACCCGTTCTTGCCCATGCATCAGAACTCTGAGAATTAACTAATGACTTTATCCATGTTATAAAAAAGATTTCAGGCACAGGTGTAACTTTATCAATAGCTTTAGAACGAGCTATTTCCAAATTGGCACGTATATCAGTATTTCCGGGACTTAATAATAAAGCACGTTCATAATTGAGGATGGCACGTGCAATATCATCCGTTTTATAATAGCAGTTACCTAAATTATAATATATTTCCGGTGCTTCTCCTTGTTGCAACAAGCTCTCATAAATTTGTATGGCAGACGCAAAGTCATTCTTAATGTATGCACTGTCTCCTTCAGCTTTAGTTGCATTTACAATCTGTTTAGCTGCAGAAAAAGCAGAAGCATCTGACTTCGTCAAAGAATCTGAGCTGACAGAATCATTGAGGACGGCATCTTGACCAAACAATGTTACCGATGCCATTAATATAATAGTTAAAACCCATATCTTTTTCATGCTATATACTCTCCTCTTTTTAATGTTTGATTGAGTTCTCCATTTTACTGATTACTTCAAATGATTCTGTATAGACTTTATCCATAGCCTGATTGGCATCTCCTGGAGCAAACCTGGCAAATTCACAACTGTTCAGAGCATTGAGGAATTCCTTTATCAAATCGTCAGATACGCCGTATTTGCGCAATTCTTCTTCAATGTTGTCTTTAGACAAACGTGAAACTGGAATATTTAGTTTATCACTGATATAGCCCCACAAAGCTTTCAGTACCTCATCATAGAAGTCTTCTTTCTTATTGGCTGCAAGCAATTTTTCAGCCTGTTTCATGCGTTTAACAGCAACTTTATTAGCTTTTTTCGTGCGGACTCTTGCCACATTGGCGTTTGCAGCAATCTGCTTACGGTAAAGGATAAAACAAGTGATAAACACAATGCCAGGAATGAGATAGAATAACCAGTAGGTTGTCGAACCATAAAAATATTTTCCTTTCGGCATTAGTTTCACATCATTCTGCTTGATAAAGCGAATATCCTCATTCAGCACTTTCAAATCCTCCTTATTGGTAAAGTTTGCAATGGTCTGCGTTGCATTTCCTGCACCTTTAGCTACCTGAACGACGTATTCTTCAGTAGCCAAGGTCTTGTACGAACGTGACTTGATATCAAAGTAGCTAAATTTGATAGGAGGAATCTTATAGGTTCCTGCATTACGTGGAATAGCCAGGTATTCTATCACTTTATTTCCGGACAGGCCGGCATTGGTCAGACGGAACTTGTTATCAACCTTTGGATCATACACTTCAAAATCTTCGGGGAACTTAACCTCCGGGTCTGATACCAACTTCAGATTTCCTGTTCCAGAAATGACAAGCTTTACCGTAATGGCATCGTTCGTTTTCACATCCGTGCTGTTGATGGAAGAAGAAATAGTAAACTCTCCTACTCCTCCGCTAAAATCTGTAGGTTTGCCAGCCGGTAAAGACTCGACGTCAACCGTCAGTTTGGGAGTCATCAAGGTTTTCTTTATCTGCATACTTCCACCACCTCCATTGAAGAAAGCCTCAAATGGATCAACAACCTCTTCCATTTTCTCAACCAAAGCATCAAATCGAGCTGCATCAATAGTCAATTTTCCTGACTGTTGTGGGAAAAGGACGAACTGACGGTAGATTGTTGAATGATAATTGCGACCTTTATAATGTTCTAATCCCCACCGTCTGTCATTGGGTAATTCTACCTCTTGAGAATGAAAACCTTTAAAATCAGGGAGTTTTACATTATCAAATCCACGAAGATCCACTACTGTATATATTTTATATGTCAACAGAATGGCTTCCTGTTCATAAACATTAGTTTTGCTAAGTGTAGCCGTAATGAACAAATCGTTATTAGAAATAGAAGTACCGCTTGATGAAGATGAACTTCTTCTTCCTCCTTGTCCACTTCCTGTATCTTGTGTGTTCGAGGATTGGTCAGCAGGCAACACCTTAATTTTTACAGAATTGGACAGATATTGGTCCTTTCCCACCGAAAGCGTTGCACCAGGAATCGTATATTCTCCTTCTGCCTTGGCCAATAAAATATAAGTATAGGTAAGATTTTCCGTAACATCTCCATTAATATTTTGTCTGCTATAGGAGCGACTAGGTCCCATCAGTACATCAAATCCTTTGATAGAAGGAACTCGAAAATCCTTCACCTTTTGCGTGTTTACTGTATATGATAGCCTGAGTTGATCTCCCACAGCTACAACATCAGGAGTTGCTGATGCCGTGAATGTCACTTTGTCATCGGCATAACTGCACAAAGCCGTAGTAAACAATGCTATCCATAAGAAAACGATTTTCCTCATATATTATCTGTTGTTATTTAATTTACCAATCTTTCTCCAGGCGGTTACCTTTGATAACCTGCTGCTGTTTTTTTACTTTGTCTTGTACATCTTTCTCATCCTGCATTACGGAGTTCAACAACTGCTCTGCATTCTCCTTAGACATCTGATTGTCTTGCTTCTGTTGCTGAGGAGGTTCCTGTTGTTTATCATTATTTTGATTCTGTTGCTGATTTTGCTGCTGATCTTGTTTCTCTTCCTGCTTCTGTTGGTTCTGCTGATTATCCTGATTTTGCTGATCTTGTTGTTGATCTTTCAGCAATTTCTGCGCCAAAGCCAGATTATAACGTGTCTCATCATCCTTCGGATTATTACGAAGCGATTCTTTATATGCCTCTATTGCCTTTGCATAATCTTTCTGTGATTGGAAAATGACACCCATATTATGGTAAATCTGTGCCAGATTAGGTTTTTCTTTTTCCACTTTGGCTGCACCGGCAAATTGCTCCATGGCCTCCTGCAGTTTATTCTGTTGCATCAGCGTATTTGCCAAATTGTACATGGCAACGGTTGACTTCGGATTAATCTCCAAAGCTTTCCTGTAATTAACTTCAGCATTTTCATATACACTGTCATTATACATACGATTTCCTTTTCGTATGAGATCACGTTCAGCTTTTTGTGCATGTATGGTCGTTGCTGCTATTAACAGAAAAAACAACCCTATATATTTCTGATAACTCATGCTCATTGTTCCTTTTTCTTAGTTGAAAATAAATGGATATTGCGGAACAGTGGATTCTTACGTTCCAATATCAGCATTTCAGCCAACAGAAGAATTAAGATAATCCATGCCACTGCTTGAAACTGTTCATTATACTCAGTGTAAACCTTGGTTTCCACATCCGCCTTGGCCATTTTGTCTATTTCACTGATAATTGCTTTTTGCGCATTATTCGTATTATCCACACGAACATAAATGCCATTACCCGTCTTGGCTATTTCTTGACACATCTGTTCGTTCAGACGCGTCACGATAACATTACCTTCACGGTCGCGTCGATAATCGTTAGTCCCGTCCATCGGTATGGGAGCCCCGTCCGGCAAACCGACTCCCAACACATTGACCTGAATGCCTTTTTCCGTAGCAGCCTTGACTGCTTCTACAGCCCCACCCTCGTGATTCTCACCGTCGGTTATCAGTATAATGGCACGGCCTACACCTTCCTGCGGTGTAAAACTGCGAGTAGCCAAATTAATTGCAGCTCCGATGGCAGTTCCTTGTTTGGAAATCAACGAAGGATCAATTGTTTCCAAAAACATCTTGGCCGAAATATAGTCATTAGTGATAGGAAGTTGTGTAAAAGCATCACCCGCAAACACAATCATACCCACTTTGTCGTTCTGCATCTTATCCACGAGGCGAGCCATCAAGCGTTTAGCCTTTTCCAGTCGGCTGGGCTGTACGTCTTGGGCCAACATTGAATTTGAGATATCCAGGGCTACCATCACTTCTACCCCCTGTCTCTTGACAGTTTCAAGTTTTGATCCGAATTGTGGACGGGCCAGCAGCACGGTAAAAAGACCGATAGCAGCCCATACAAACCAAAACTTTACATCAGGACGATATCGTGAGACATCCGGCATCAACTGAGCCATCAATATCGGATCGCCAAACTTTCGAATCGCCTTACGTCTGCGATAATTGGAATACAAATAAAATGCAACCAACAAAGGTAACAATATCAGCAAATATAAATATGCAGGTTCTTCAAAGCGAAACATATCTTTATATACTCTTAATTACAAATTATACTTCATATACACTTGCTGTTCTCTTCCATCTTCTATTATGGAATTTTTTTCAGAATTGTATTGCGCAACAGCACTTCAAGCAATACACACAAGAATGCTCCCAAAGCAAACCAGCGATATTCTTCTTGCCGCTTACTGAATTCCTTGACACTGAGTTTGGTTTTCTCCAACTTGTCGATTTCTTCATATACCTCTTTCAGCTTCGAATTGCTTGTAGCGCGAAAATAGTTACCGTCCGTAGTGCCTGCTATTTGTGTCAAAGTCTTCTCGTCTATCTCTACAGGCATGTTGACATACTGTATCGTGCCTCCTACCGGATAAGGATAAGGTGCCATTCCATTAGTACCCACACCAATGGTGTAAACACGAATACCGAAGCTCTTGGCTATCTCAGCCGCCGTCAGAGGCGAGATATCTCCCCTGTTGTTCGTTCCGTCAGTAAGAAGAATGATGACCTTGGACTTAGCCTTGCTGTCTTTCAATCGGGTAACCGCATTGGCTATACCCATGCCCACAGCTGTACCATCCTCAATCACACCACATTTGATGTCCTTTATCAAGTTTAACAATACTGCATGGTCTACAGTCAGCGGACATTGTGTAAAGCTTTCACCTGCAAAAAGCGTGATGCCGATATTATCGTTGGGACGGCCATTGATAAACTGGGCAGCCACATCTTTCGCTGCTTCCAATCGGTTAGGCTTCAAGTCTTCTGCCAACATACTAGTGGAGACGTCGATAGCCATCATGATGTCTATACCTTCTATCTCGCTATTCTGCCAGCTATCCGTAGTCTGAGGACGGGCCAGTACCAGAATGAGCAGTATCAAACTGATGATACGCAGAACAAACGGCGCATGAAGCAGATAGTTCTTATAACTTTTGGGAGTATGGGCATAAACACGTGCATCAGAAATCTGAAGGGTTGCTTCGTTGTTTCTGCGCTTCATGATATACCATACTATATAAGGTATAAGCAAAAGCAATAGAAATAGATATTCAATATTAGCAAAAACCATTGTTTCTACGTTTTAAGCAAAGTAATTATACAACTCTTTACATATATAGACCACTGCCCAAATAAAGGCTGCAGCCGCCACGACAGCCCCCGCACCCAGCAATAGTTTCGTTTGCAGGGAACGCTTTTCCACAATCGTTATTTCGGTAGGTTGCGGTTTGGCGTTTTCGTCTTCTTTCTCTTTGGTCTCATTAATGAAATCTACCGCATTAATCAGGTTGGCATCATTTTCATTCATCAGCGGATTGTGTTTGGCAAATTTCACCAAATCGGCTGTCTGAAATAACGTGCGCAGATCAGATAAAGCCTCTTTATCATTTGTTTCCAACAACTTTTCGATAATCTCAGTAGAAGTCATTTCTAACGCATTGAAACCAAAACGCTCTTTGATATAGGTGCGAAGAGTATCTGTCAATTCCGTATAGTATTCCTTCGGCTGTCCTTTCTGCCATACTTTTTCTTGTTTGATGCGCTCAATTTCCTGCATAGCCACTTGGTGTGGCGGTAACTTGGGCTCCACTTTCACTTTACGGATAATGGGCTTGTTGTCGCGAATTCGCTTCACCAGATAGATGGCAGCCAACAAGAAGGGAGCCAGCAACAGTACGCAAGCTATAAACAAATACCAGTCTTCCCACACAAAAGGAGCGTTCATCACTGTTTTAGGACCGAAAAACTGGTCAGGATGCAGCGTATCCACAGGAATAGAATAGACTTTCAGTGCCAATGCCTTTGACCGGTAGGGTTTATTGTCTACCAAAACTTCCATCGGCGGAAGATAATAAAGTGCCGAGTCAAAAGACGTGACAGTATATTCCTGAGTAATCAGAGTACGCTTTCCGTCATTCAACAACTGTGTATCGGGTTTGGCCACATCAACGATTTCCACTCCACGTACCAGCGTATCTCTGTATGCCGGAAATATGGCCCGTTTGTTGGCGTCAAGCGACACTTCCAGTTTAATTTTTGCCTGCTCACCAATCAATATCTGCAAAGAGTCGATACTCGCGTCCACTGTTACGGATTGAGTATACCCCTTACTGATAAAAAACAATGCCAGAGCTATAGAAAACAAATATCTTTTCATCATTCAAACGATCTTTTCTTTACGACATCAGTTTCTCTTCGCAAACAGTGCCATCAAGGCTTTTACATAGTCTTGGTCGGTGCGCACAGATACATTGTCCACATTGCTTTTGGTAAATGTTTCATTCAGTTCAGCCTGCTTATTCACCCACCATTCGTGATGAGCTTTGCGCACTGCACGCGATGACGTATCTATCCACTGCTCATGCCCCGTTTCAGCATCCTTTATTTTCATCAGACCGATGGCCGGAAGTTCTTCCACCCGTCGGTCGTATACTTGGATGGCTACCACGTCATGCTTGCGGTTGGCAATGGTCATGGCATTTTTGAAACTCTCCTGGTCAATGAAATCAGAAAGGACAAAAGCCGTGCACCGACGTTTCATGACATTTGTCAGATATTCCAGCCCCATACGAATATTCGTACGCCGACTTTCGGCATGGAAATCAATCAGTTCTCTGATGATGTACAGTATGTGTTTGCGTCCCTTCTTGGGAGGAATGAATTTTTCTATCCGGTCAGAGAAGAAGATGACTCCAATCTTATCATTGTTCTGAATGGCCGAAAAAGCCAATGTGGCAGCTATTTCGGTCACCATATCCTTCTTCATCTGTTTCACCGTACCAAATTCCAAACTACCGGAAACATCGACCAGCAACATCACCGTCAATTCACGTTCTTCCTCAAATACCTTGACATAAGGTCTATTAAAACGTGCCGTTACATTCCAGTCGATATCACGAATGTCATCGCCAAACTGATATTCACGCACTTCGGAAAAAGCCATTCCCCTACCCTTGAAGGCCGAATGGTATTGTCCTGCAAAAATATTGCTGGACAAGCCGTGTGTCTTGATTTCTATTTGGCGAACTTTCTTTAATAGTTCAGTGGTTTCCATTTGCAAGTTTCAAAAATAAACTATCCGCGTCCCGCAAACAAGGGACTTAAATATACCAATCATAATCCACAACTTTTCAGACATATTTCCGCTTATTGCGGAATATTCCTTTCGTTGATGCATCAAGGCACTTCTACCTTGTTCAGGATGCGACTTACAATTTCATCCGAAGTCAAGTTGCTGGCTTCAGCTTCGTAAGTCAGTCCGATACGATGACGCAATACGTCATGAGCTACGGCACGCACATCTTCAGGAATGACGTAACCGCGGCGTTTGATGAATGCATAACTGCGTGCAGCCAGCGCCAAGTTGATGGAAGCACGTGGAGAGCCGCCGAAGCCTATCATTTCCTTCAATTCCTTCAAATCATATTTCTCAGGATAACGGGTTGCGAAAACGATATCTACAATGTATTTTTCGATTTTCTCATCCAAATATACCTGACGTACCACTTTACGTGCCTCAATGATTTCTTCTGCTTTCAGAATAGGACGTACATTCGTCCTTTCTCCGTTTATATTTTGACGGATTATCAGTTTCTCTTCTTCCAGTTTCGGATAGTCTATGACAACCTTCAGCATGAAACGGTCCACCTGAGCTTCGGGAAGCGGATAAGTTCCTTCCTGTTCAATCGGATTTTGGGTTGCCATTACCAGGAAGGGTTCGGGCAATCTGAATGTTTCTTTTCCAATAGTCACCTGACGTTCCTGCATCGCTTCGAGCAATGCACTCTGCACTTTGGCAGGAGCACGGTTGATTTCATCAGCCAGTACAAAATTTGCAAAAACAGGACCTTTCTTTACCTGGAAACTTTCGTCCTTTTGACTATAAACCATGGTACCGATGACATCGGCCGGCAACAAATCCGGCGTAAACTGGATACGGCTGTATTTGGCATCAATCAAAGAAGCCAATGTCTTGATTGCTAATGTCTTTGCCAATCCAGGCACACCTTCCAACAATACATGCCCGTCGGAAAGCAAACCAATCAACAAAGATTCCACCAAATGTTTTTGTCCTACAATGACCTGGTCCATGCCAGTAGTCAGATTGGTAATGAAAGCGCTTTGTCTTTCAATCCGCTCATTCAGTTCACGGATATCAATAGTTTCAGCCATAAATCAATATTTTTTTAAGTTCTATTTTCTGTTTTTTATTGCATCGGCAAAGCCGTTCTTTTTTTGCTTCCAAAAGTACAGGAAATTCGTAAACCATACCAACTAAATTTTATTAAAAATAAAGGCCAAACCTTTAGATTAAACTAAATTCACTCACGTATCAATTATTTACCCGCATTCTCTCAACAAGTTTTGGATAACAACACATCTTGTAAACAAACTTTCAACGTTCGTTGACAGTGAAACTTTGATTTCACCACAACTTGCTCTTTCATAGACACTTACGTCGATGTGAAGGCGTGAAGGATTTGATACTAAATCTGATTTTAAGCGGAAATCTACAGTACGTACCGATAATCTTTCACTCCGAGATATGACATTGAAGATGTGCTTTCACGGAAAAGTATTGCATGATATCGAAAACAACGCTACCAGATACGACAAACAAAGTCCTTCTTCAGCTGCATAAAGTTCCTCTTTAGCTTCCTAAAGTGGCACTTTATATTGCTGAAGTTGATGTTTACTGAAATGAAAAACGGATAATGGGTTACGGATTGTTTGCCGTTATTGTTTTTTAATCAATGTAGGTATTTTAAGTTTCGTACCGGAGGGCACGTTATTCGGATTCTTCAACACGTCCGCATTATGTTTCACAATGTAAGGCCATAAAGCTTTTGTTCCGTAGAATCTTAAAGAAATCCGTGTCAACGTCTCTCCTTCTTTTACAGTATAAGTAGTTTCCGTTCCTGCTATCTCATAATTAACAGAATCAGGATCTACCGGCTGTGCTTTGACCGTTGATTTTTTGACAGCCTTTTGAGGCTCTTCGGGGAGTATTTTCTTTTCCTCCTGCTGTTTTGTCACAAGAGCGTCCTCAACCTTTACCGGTTGTGGAATCCGAAGCGTATCTTCTGTTTCTTTAAGGGAGTCTACCGGCTGAATAGAATTTTGCCGCAAATCCATCGCGGCACTCGGATGAGTATATTTTTCAGACGATACGGGCGTTGATGTCCTTTGCAAATCGGGATAATAAAGGTAGAAGACAATGCCTGCACAAACCAGAAGTACACAGGTCAGTATAACCACAAAACACTTCATACCACTTCCTTTACCTTCTTTCGAAACAGCCTGCTGCGTAACACCCTCATCTGCATTCTCCGATTTTAGCGAGCTTTTCTGTATTTCTTCCGTTGTAGCTTTACCCCCTTCTTCCCGTTCATCTACACTCTCTTCAGTAACAACATTTGCGGTTGTAACAATCGGTTCAATGGATGAAGTGGCCTCATCTGGAAGAACTTCCGATATAGGAGTTGGCTCATCTGCAATATTTTGCTCCGTAGAAACGTCTTCTAATTCATCTTCGCCGGCCTTTTCTATCGGCGTATCTTCCAAAACAGTATTCTCATTTAAGATTACAGTCTCAAAATGCCCAAAAGGCCTGTTAATTAATTCCTTAAGTGCTGAATCAGGCGTAAAAGAAACTTTTGTATGCTCTTGTATTTCAATTCGTTCCCCTGTATTGACATCGATACTTCCACGACTTTCGACGCCAATCAGTTTGAACGTCCCCAATCCCTTTATTTTGACATACCGATCCTGCTCCAGTCCTTCTTCAATTACGGCAAAGAAAGTCTTTACGAATTCCTCTGCTTCTTTAGGAGCAATACGGTGTTTACCGACAAGCAATTCTACCAGGTTCTGTATATTCACTTTTTCATTCATAGCAGCAACTCACCAAAGGTCTAAAGGAATATTTCATTTAAATTTTTCTTTCAGCAGAGTGCTGGGTCGGTATGTAAGCACCAACTTTGGAGGAACCAGCATACGTTGCTTGGTTGCAGGGTTTACAGAAATACGTTCTGCCTTTTTCCTTACTTCAAAGGTGCCGAATCCTTGAATGGCTACGGCATTCCCATCTTCCAGCTGTTGGGTCATGCCGGAAAGTAAAGAGGATATTAACTCTGAAGTGTCTTTCAAGGTATACCCCAGCCTTTTTGACAATTCTGACGTAAAATCTTTATTGTTCACTCGTTTTTCGGTTTTATATTTACGGACGCTATATTAGCAAAAAAATGCCATATTAGCAATACGTCTTTGAAAAATCTTTAGATGATACGTCCAAAAAGGTCGAAATCATCGGAATTAACGATTTCTACCTGATAAAAATTGCCGATAACCAGCTCTTCTCCGTTTCTTTCAATCAACACTTCCGGATCCACTTCAGGAGAGTCGAACTCGGTACGTCCTATATAGTAGTCGCCTTCTACACGGTCAATAACAACCTTCATCCGTCGACCTATTTTTGCAGCACTAAGTTCTGACGAAATCTCCTGCTGGATAGCCATCAACTCGTTCAGGCGTGCTTGTTTCACATCTTGAGAAATGTGATCTTCGTAATTGCTGGCAGCAAAAGTTCCCTCTTCTTCTGAATATGCAAAAGCTCCCATTCGATCGAAACGCACCTTACGCACAAATTCCTTCAACTCTTCAAAGTCAGCTTCTGTTTCTCCAGGATGGCCTACCATCAGAGTGGTACGTAAATGAATGCCGGGTACTTCTTCTCGAAAACTTTCTATCAATCGATAAGTCTCTTCTTTAGTGACATGCCTGCGCATCTTTTGTAACATGTTGTCACTGATATGCTGCAAGGCAATGTCCATATATTTACAAACATTGGGCCGGTCACGCATTACACGGAAGAGGTCAGTCGGGAAATGTGCCGGATAAGCATAATGTAGCCGTATCCATTCTATTCCAGGTATGTCAGCGATACGCTCTACCAATTCCGGCAGCATTTGTCTATGATACAAATCCACTCCATAATAGGTCAGTTCCTGTGCGATGATTTGGAATTCTTTTACACCACGGCCAACCAGATACCGAACTTCTTGCAATATTTCTTCCATAGGGCGTGAAACGTGGCGTCCCGTAATGATAGGAATCGCACAATAGGAACACTTCCGATCACATCCCTCGGATATTTTCAGATAAGCATAATGAGCAGGAGTTGTGAGAATTCGTTCGTTGTGCAGTTCTTCCCGATAGGCTTTTCCTAAATCATGCAAGAGTTCTTTCCAGTTGAATTTACCGTAAAATTTGTCCACTTGGGGAATTTCAACAGCCAGCTCTTTCAGATAACGTTCGGAAAGGCACCCCATAACATATAGTTTCCTGAGCAAGCCTTCTTCTTTAGCTTGGGCAAACTCTAGAATCATATTGATGGACTCCTCTTTGGCATCTCCGATAAAACCACATGTATTGATAACAGCAATTTCGCCTTGAGGACGTTCGGCGTCATGAGTCACATGATAACCGGCTTCTTCAAGTTGACGCATCAAATGTTCTGAATCAACCAGATTTTTAGAGCAGCCTAAAGTGATGATGTCTATCGTATTCTTTTTCATCTGTTCTCACCAAACAAAGAATCTACAAATTCCCTTCTGTTGAATACTTGCAGGTCTTCCATTCCTTCACCCAATCCGATATATTTTACCGGTATCTTAAACTGATCGGATATACCAATAACGACTCCACCTTTGGCTGTTCCATCCAACTTGGTTACCGCCATAGCCGTCACCTCTGTTGCCAAAGTAAACTGCTTGGCTTGTTCAAAAGCATTTTGGCCGGTAGAGCCATCCAAGACCAACAATACTTCATTGGGAACATCTGGATTTATCTTTTTCATGACGTTTTTTATCTTCGTCAGTTCGTTCATTAAGCCCACTTTATTATGCAGTCGTCCTGCGGTATCAATGATAACCACATCCGCGTCATTGGCTACAGCAGACTTTAATGTGTCAAAGGCTACAGAAGCAGGGTCAGAGCCCATTTTCTGCTTGATGACAGGAACACCTACCCTTTCGCCCCATATCACGAGCTGCTCTACGGCTGCAGCACGGAACGTATCGGCCGCTCCCAAGTAAACGGACTTGCCTGCTTTCTTGAACTGATAGGCCAGTTTTCCGATCGTAGTCGTCTTTCCCACTCCATTCACACCTACCACCATGATTACATATGGCTTCTTCGCAATAGGCGCATCAAAGTCATTGGCATCATCCGTATTGTTTTCCGTAAGCAACATCGAAATTTCATCACGCAGGATATGATTCAATTCCTGCGTATTCATATATTTTTCAGATGCAGCCCTCTTCTCTATTCTTTCAATGATTTTGAGCGTAGTTTCTACGCCGACATCCGAAGTGATAAGTATTTCTTCAAGGTTGTCCAGCACTTCGTCATCCACTTTTGTCTTCCCGGCAATGACACGTGCTATCTTTCCAAAAAAACTTTCTTTGGTTTTGGACAAACCCTTATCCAATGTCTCCTTTTTCTCTTTTGAAAAAAAACTAAAAAATCCCATATGTTTTATTATAATGCATTATTGCACAAAGATAGTGAAAAAAAACGATTAACAATTGGTCTACAAAAAGAAATCCTCTTGACAGGCTGGCTGGCAAGAGGATTTTTATCAAAAGTGATTACTTAGAATCTTATTTTTTGAAAAAGTCTTGAACCTTTTCATTAGGAACCATTTGCTCGTCAAAGATGTAAGCACCAGTCTTGGGCGACTTCACCATCTTGATAACCTTTGTATAAGCACGACCTTCTTTAGAACCTTCGTGCAAACTTGCTACTGTTTTCTTTGCCATGGGTTATACGTATTATTTGATTTCTTTGTGTACTGTCACTCTCTTCAAGATAGGATTGTACTTCTTCAGTTCCAATCTCTCAGTGGTGTTCTTTCTGTTCTTCGTCGTAATGTAACGAGAAGTACCCGGCATGCCACTATCTTTATGTTCTGTGCATTCCAGAATCACCTGCACTCTGTTACCTTTAGCTTTCTTTGCCATATTCTAAATCTCCTCTTTTTTAACCAATTACTTTAATGGTTTTCCAATCACAATAACCTTTAGCTACAGCATCATTCAAGGCAGCGTCCAGTCCTTTCTTGTTGATAATGCGCAGACCAGCAGCACACAAGCTCAAGCTAATCCAGCAATCCTGTTCTACATAGTAGAATTTCTTGTTAAACAAGTTCAAATCAAAGGTTCTTTTGGTTCTTCTCTTTGAGTGTGAAACATTGTTGCCAATCATGGCTTTCTTTCCGGTAATTTGACAAATCTTCGACATTTCTATCTCTATTTTTATAGTTTTTATCTATACTTATTTCAAACAGAGCGCAAAGTAAGCACTTTTATCGTTAACAAACAAGCTTTTCGGGAAATAATTCATTGTATAATAGCATTTTTTCCTTATTTCAAAATTTCAATAAGCAAATCCATGGCGTTTTGTATTGCATTTTGCACATTTTCTGCCCGGCCGTTATCTCCCGTTTGCATGACAGTTACAATTTCATTTTTATAGGCAACCGCTATCCAAATTGTCCCTACCGGCTTTTCCCGGCTTCCACCTCCCGGCCCTGCAATGCCCGAAGTCGCAATGGCACAATCTGTTTTCAGCGTATTCATCGCTCCTGCGGCCATTTCCATTACCGTTTCCCTGCTAACCGCTCCGTATTTCTCCAGCGTATTAGAAGAAACATGCAGCAAGCTGGTTTTCACGTCGTTCGAATAAGCCACAATACCTCCCATGAAATATTCCGAACTGCCCGCCACCGATGTGATAGCAGCAGCGACACCTCCACCCGTACAGCTTTCTGCGGTGGAAAGGGAAAGTTTTTTCGATTTGAGCAAATTGCCCAATTCCTCTTCTGCTTTCACAAAAAACCTCCTTTCTTCTTCTTTTATTTTAAAGTGACGCGCGAATAAGCAGGCGCTTCCATCGGACAAAAATCCTTGTCCTGATACTTGAAGTATCCTGTAATGGCAATCATCGCAGCATTATCTGTTGTATAGCTGAATTTAGGTATAAAGATTTTCCATCCATACTTTTCGGCATGTTCGCGGAAAGCATTTCTTAAACCATTGTTTGCTGAAACACCTCCAGCTACAGCCACTTCTTTAATATTATACTGTTTGGCGGCTTTGCGAAGCTTGTCCATCAAAATATCTACAATAGTCGCTTCCAGCGATGCGGCCAAATCGGTTTTGTGATGCTCTATGAAATCGGGCTCATCCTTTATCCAATCGCGAAGGGAATACAAAAACGATGTTTTCAGTCCGCTAAAACTATAATCTAGTCCAGGAATATGCGGCTTACTAAAACTAAAAGCTTTCGGATTGCCTTGACGTGCCAGCCTATCGATAATAGGGCCTCCAGGATATCCCAGTCCCATTACTTTTGAACATTTGTCTATTGCTTCACCCGCAGCGTCATCAATAGTCTGACCCAAAATTTCCATATCATTATAGGCTCTTACCAAAATGATTTGTGAGTTTCCTCCCGAAACCAGCAAGCAAAGAAATGGAAAATCAGGCTGTATATTCTCTTCACCTTCTGCTTTAATGAAATGGGCTAATACATGACCGGTCAGATGATTAACGTCTATCATTGGGATTCCTAATGAACGGGCGAAGCCTTTGGCAAAAGACACGCCAACCAACAATGAACCCATCAGGCCGGGCCCTCTGGTAAAAGCAACGGCACTCAATTCTTCCTTGGTTACTCCCGCACGTTTCAAAGCCTCGTGTACAACCGGCACAATGTTTTGCTGATGGGCACGAGAGGCCAATTCGGGCACAACCCCACCGTATGATTCGTGTACAGCTTGACTGGCCACAACATTCGATAACAGGAAACCATCTTTGATTACAGCTGCCGAAGTATCGTCACACGAACTTTCTATCCCTAATATTATTGTACTCATAGTGTTTATTTACGTTTAAGCTCTGCAAAAGTAGTGATAAAAGTAGTATGGATAATGTATTATTTCATATTTTTGTGTGGCAAAATATAAATTAACGGTATTATCAAAGGACTGAAACAAACACTGCGCTGGCTTATCGGTATAATTATAATGTCTTATATCGGTATAGCATTGTTGCTGAATATTCCCTACATTCAGCGCAAAATGTCTGTGTTCGTAGCCAACGAATTAGAAAATCTTTTGGATACCAAACTCACTTTGGGGCGTATCCATATTGGACTTCTGAACCGCATAGTCATTGAAGATCTCATGCTGGACGACCGTTCAGGAAAGGAAATGCTTAAGGTCACGCGCTTTTCTGCAAAATTCGATGTCCTCCCACTTTTTCAAGGACGCATTTCCATTAACAACATCCAATTGTTCGGCTTTACTGCCAACCTTGAGAAGGCCACTCCGCAATCTGATCCGAATTTTCAGTTTATAGTCGATGCATTTGCATCCAAAGATACCGTCCCCAAACAGACAAATCTCAACTTAAGAATCAATTCCCTCCTGCTTCGTCGAGGAAGAGTCTCGTATAACATCTTGTCGGAAAAAGAAACCCCGGGAAAGTTCAATATTAACCATATCAACCTATGCAATATCATTGCCAGCATTTCGTTGAAAGCACTCCAAAATGATTCCATCAACGCATCTATCAAACGAATGAGCCTTGAGGAACATTCTTCGGGCTTTAAGCTGGACAAGCTTGGACTGAAGATAACCGGTAATGAGCAGAAAATGCAAATAGCAGGCTTTTGCATCGAGCTGCCTCATACCAATCTGCGTATGGACACCATCCGCATGGAATATGACAGCCTAAGGACCATGGACGATTTTGTTCATAACGTCCGTTTCTCTTGTCATATGCTTCCGTCGGATGTCACTTTGAGCGATTTGTCTGCATTCATTCCTGCATTTTCTTCTTTCAAAGACTCATTACAGCTAGAAGCCGAAGTGAATGGTACCATAGATCAGCTGAATTGTCCCCGGTTGGTCATATCGTCCGGCAAGCAATTTTTGCTGAGAGGAGATGTTTCATTTCAAGATTTATCTCATTTTCAAGATACTTATGTATTCGGTAACCTGTCCCATCTACATGCCAATCCTGATGGAATTGCTTTTTTTATCAAAAATTTCAGCAAAGACTATAAGGGAGTGCCACCCGCACTCCAACGGTTGGGCACCATTAGTTTCCAAGGTGAAATATCCGGCTATTTCACCGATTTAGTCACATATGGACGCTTGCGTACCAGTATTGGCAGTCTTGACACCGATATAAAATTCAGTTCAGACAAGGAAAGACATTCAGTATCTTATTCCGGCTCCATGGCTACCTCCGATTTTGAACTTGGAAAATTGACAGACAATCCCAAATGGGGAAGAATAACGTTCAACATGGGAGTACAGGGATGTCATACTTCCCACGACTATCCGTCCATTGAAGCCAAAGGGCTTATTTCCTCCTTTGATTATAGCGGTTATACGTATGAGAACATTACTTTGGACGGTGAATATAAACAAGGTGGTTTTACGGGGAAAATAGCATTAGATGATGAGAATGCTTCATTAAATCTAAATGGCACCATCAATACTGCCAGCAGAATACCTACTTTCAATTTTTTGGCTGAAGCCAGACATGTCCGTCCCCATACACTGAACCTGACCCCCAAATATGAGAATGCTGAATTTTCCGTCAAACTAAAGGCAGACTTTACGGGTGGTTCGATTGACGAGATGAATGGTGAAATCAATATTGACAGCCTGCAATTTATATCTCCAGAACGAACTTATTTGATGGATAACTTCAAGTTGACAGCTACCCGACAGGCCGACTCCAAACGACTTGATATCCATTCGACATTCTTAAAAGGAAGCATCGTTGGTGATTATTCTTATCGTACACTACCGACCAGTTTCTTGAACATCCTGCAAAGATACATTCCTGCATTACTGCCTTCCTATGCACAAAAAACGATTGATACTGAAAACAATTTTGGTTTTGACCTGCATATCTACAACACAGAATTGTTCTCAAAAGTTTTCGGATTCCCACTTACCGTGTACACGCACTCTACGCTGAAAGGATATTTCAATGATAAGGCTCAGCGTATGCGTGTAGAAGGCTATTTCCCTCATTTGCGGTATAACAACAAATTTATTGAATCCGGGTTGATTTTATGTGAAAATCCAGGTGATCATTTTCATGCCCGTATCCGTTTCACTCATAGAAAAGCTGACAGTTCCGTCAATCTGGCGATAGAAGCGTTAGCTAAAAATGATAGTATCCAAACTATATTGAACTGGGGAAATAGCAGTAAAATCACTTATAGCGGACAACTTTCCAGCACTGCCCGTTTTATGAGACAACAGGTAGACACACAAGTTCAATCAACTCGCCGGCAGACAAGACCTGACTCCCCCCAAAAACAGCCGCCACTAAAAATGGTCGTTGACATTCACCCCACAGACATCATTCTGAACGACACTCTGTGGAACATTCATCCGGCACAAGTCATTCTTGATTCGGGCAAGGTGTATGTACGCAATTTCAATTTTACCAATCAGAAACGTTTCCTCCGTATCGACGGAATCTTGTCTGACCAGCCTGAAGATACAGTACACCTGGACCTGCAACGAATCAATATCGGATATGTATTTGATATAGCCGACTTAGGTGTCAATTTCCAGGGTGAGGCTACCGGACCTGCATATGCAACCGGTGTTTTCAAAAAACCTGTCATGAGTACCGACCTGTTCATTCATAATTTGGGAATCAACAACGGTTTGCTCGGTGATGCCAACATACATGGAGAATGGCACCACAATGTCAAAGGCATTTATTTGGATGCACATATCCGTGAAGCCGATATTGCGCGAACACATGTCCATGGATTTATCTACCCTATCAAACCAACCAGTTCACTCGACTTGCAAATCGAGGCAGATAGCACGAACTTGAAATTCATACATTATTATATGAAAGACATCACTCCCGAGTTTACAGGGCGTGCTACGGGAAATGTACATTTTTATGGCAAGTTTAAGGCATTGACAATGGAAGGTCAGGTGTATGGAGATGCTTCCATGAAAGTAGATGTACTGAATACGACTTTTTTCGTAAAAGACAGCATCTACATTGCGCCTGACGGATTGACTTTCAAGAACAACCGTATGTCTGACATTTATGGGAATCAGGGGAACATGAATGGCTACTTACGCTATACCCATTTCAAGAATCTAAGCTATCGTTTTAATTTCAATGTCAACAATATGCTGCTCATGAATACCAAGGAATCAGTCGAATTCCCGTTTTACGGCACTGTCTATGGCACAGGAAATGCCAGTATCGCCGGCAATGCGGCAGAAGGCGTGAACATCGATGTAGCTATGACAACCAACCGAAATACCAATTTTACATACATCAAAGACAATGTGACTACAGCGACCAGCAACCAGTTTATCCACTTTGTCGACAAAACGCCACGCCGCACCGTACAGAACGATATTCGGATGTCTACCTACGAGATTGCCCAACAAGAAATGGAGAAAGAAGAGCAAGAACAGGAGATGGATACAGACATCCGGCTTAATCTCATCATAGATGCAACCCCTGACGCAACCATGCGCATCATTATGGATCCGATAGCAGGCGATTACATTAGCGGACGCGGAACCGGTAATATCCGGACTGAATTCTATAACAAAGGAGATGTCAAACTCTTTGGCAACTATCGTATCAGCCAAGGCATCTATAAATTCAGCCTGCAGGAGGTCATCCGCAAAGATTTCATTATCAAAGACGGAAGCACCATTACCTTCAATGGAAATCCCGCCAATGCCAATCTGGACATACAGGCCAACTATACAGTCAACTCAGCATCGCTCAACGATTTGATACCCGATGCAAGTGACTATCAGAATACCAACGTAAAAGTGAACTGTGTGATGAATCTGAGCGGATATCTCACTTCGCCCACAATCAAACTGGACCTGGAACTGCCCAACGAACGCGATGAAATTGAGGCTCTCGTACGAAACTATATCCCAACCGACGAACAGATGAGCATGCAGATATTGTATTTGCTCAGCATCGGAAAATTCTATCCTTCGGAAACCTTCGGAACAGGGCAGAATTCAGATATGATGTCCAGCGTATTGTCTTCCACACTTTCAGGCCAATTGAATAATGCACTGTCGCAAATCATAGACAACAACAATTGGAATGTAGGCACCAACTTCAGTACTGGTGAAAAGGGCTGGACTGACATGGAGTTTGAAGGAATGCTGTCCGGACAACTGCTCAACAACCGCCTCCTTATAAACGGAAACTTCGGGTATCGGGAAAACCCGATGGCAAACACCAACTTCGTTGGAGACTTCCAGGCTGAATGGCTTGTTACCCGTTCCGGAGAAATACGCCTCAAAGCTTATAATGAGACAAACGATCGCTATTATACTCAAACGAATCTTACCACTCAAGGCATAGGTATCATATTCCAGAAAGACTTTGAAAAGTGGAATGAATTGCTATTCTGGAAAAAGTGGAAACTTTTACAACTAAAAAGACTAAGAGCTAAAAAGGAAAAACCGGAAAATAAAACAGAAGTTCAAACAGATTCCTCTTCAAAATAATACGCAAAAAAATGAGCCTTGCTGATTTTGTGTTTGCAACAAAAATCCAGCAAGGCTCACAAATATTTTAAATGATTCTAATCCATTAATATGAACGGGCAAAAATAACACGGCAAGCCGAAGGTTTACCTGTTACCATACATTTACCCGGCTCCTTATCACCAGGAATCAATGAATCAAACGGAATACAACGGATAGTAGCCTTGGTTTCCTCCTTAATTTTTTCTTCTGTTTCGGTAGTACCGTCCCAGTGTGCCAAAATGAAACCGCCCTCTTCGATCTTCTCTTTGAACTCTTCGTAACTATCTACTGTCGTAATGCGGCTGTTACGATAATTCAAGGCTTTCTGATAGATATTGTTCTGAATATCTTCCAACAGATTCTTTACATACTCTTCGATACCGTCGCACGAACGGGTTTCTTTCTCCAAAGTATCGCGACGCATCACTTCCACCGTATTGTTTTCCAGGTCGCGGCCTCCCATTACAAGACGTACAGGAACTCCCTTTACTTCGTAATCAGCAAATTTGAAGCCTGGACGCTTGTTGTCAGCGTTATCATACTTCACGGAAATACCCATCGCCTTCAGCTTGGCAACGATGCCGGCTACCTTCTCGTCAATCTTCTGCAACATTTCCATATTCTTATAGATAGGAACTATAACTACCTGAATCGGAGCCAGATGCGGCGGAAGTACCAGACCGTTGTCGTCGGAATGTGTCATGATCAGTGCACCCATCAGACGCGTAGATACGCCCCATGAAGTAGCCCAAACATATTCCAACTTGTTTTCCTTGTTGACAAACTGAACGTCAAACGCTTTAGCGAAATTCTGTCCCAAGAAATGAGACGTACCGCTCTGTAATGCTTTGCCATCCTGCATCATCGCCTCGATGGTATAAGTATTGAGTGCGCCGGCAAAGCGTTCGTTAGCAGATTTTACACCTTTTACAACAGGCACTGCCATATACTTTTCCGCAAAGTCGGCATATACATTCAGCATCTTAACAGCTTCTGCCTCGGCCTCTTCTTTGGTTGCATGAGCCGTATGTCCTTCCTGCCACAGGAATTCTGCCGTGCGCAGGAACAAACGGGTACGCATTTCCCAGCGGAACACGTTGGCCCACTGATTGCACAAGATAGGCAGGTCGCGATAGGAGTTTATCCAATTCTTATATGTATTCCAGATGATGGTTTCCGATGTCGGACGAATAATCAGCTCTTCTTCCAACTTGGCAGCCGGATCGACAACCACTCCGCCACCGTTCGGATCGTTTTTCAATCGATAGTGAGTTACAACTGCACATTCCTTCGCGAAGCCTTCTACATGTTCTGCTTCGCGGCTAAGGAAGGATTTAGGAATCAAAAGCGGGAAATACGCATTTACGTGCCCTGTCTCTTTGAACATATCGTCCAGCTGACGTTGCATTTTCTCCCATATAGCGTATCCATACGGTTTGATAACCATACATCCGCGCACTGCCGACTGTTCGGCCAAATCGGCCTTGACAACCAATTCATTGTACCACTGCGAGTAGTTCTCACTGCGTTTGGTCAGGTCTTTCAGTTCTACTGCCATTTCTATCTATATTTAAGTTCGTTTTCTATCGTTTCAAATGAAGCGCAAAATTACGAATTTCTGCTGAAAAACGAAGTATCTGATTTCAGATTTTTCAAGCAGAACAAAAGAGAACAAAGCAAATGAAACGGCCCGAAGTTTGGGGAAATGGAGAATTTCGCGTATCTTTACGCTACAAATGACGACGACGTCACTGATATAATCCTATTAAGTAAAGTATGAAAAAGGAAGATTTTATGCGGAAAGCCATTGAGCTTTCCATCGAGAACGTGAAGAACGGCGGAGGGCCGTTCGGAGCCGTCATCGTGAAAGACGGCGAAATCGTGGCCACAGGTGTGAACCGCGTGACGGCCAACCACGACCCTACGGCCCATGCCGAAGTGAGCGCCATCCGCACCGCCTGCCAGAAGCTGGATACGTTCGACCTCAGCGGATGCGAAATCTATACCTCGTGCGAACCCTGCCCCATGTGTCTGGGAGCCATCTACTGGGCACACTTGGACAAAATCTATTACGGCAACAACAAGGCCGACGCCGCCCGCATCGGCTTCGACGACTCGTTCATCTACGACGAGTTGGCCCTGAAGCGCGAGGACCGCAACAAGGCCATGGAAGAACTCCTGCCCGACGAAGCTATTGCCGCCTTCCGCGCATGGGAGGAAAAGGCCGACAAAGTGGAATATTAAACGAGAAATCTCATCGACGGGCTGTCCGAGCATTCGGAGAAGCCGTCGATGAGATTTCTGGGCTCTCCGAACGTTTGGAGAAGCTTTCGATGAGATTTCTGAGCTGCCCGAACGCTCAGAGAAGCTTTTGACGGGATTTCCGGGTTGTCCGAACGCTCGGAGAAGCTTTCGATGAGATTTCTGGGCTCTCCGAACGCTTAGAGAAGCTTTCGACGGGATTTCCGGGCTGTCCGAACGTTCGGAGAAGCTTTCGATGAAAATTCCGGGTTCTCGTCCTCCGCCGCTTCCCTATTTTTTCATTTTTACCTCGTACAGGTCGCTGCGGCGATCTTTCAGATTGCGCACGCTGCCATAGGTGTGCAGCTCGTTCAGCAAATCCAAATCTACATCCGAAACCAGTATCATCTCCGTGTTGGGCGTGGCCTCGGCGCGCTTGCCGTCCGTGGGGAAGGTGAAGTCGCAGGGCGTAAAGACACCCGACTGGGCATATTGGATGTCCATGTTGTGTACACGCGGCAGGTTACCGACACTACCCGCAATGACCACGAAACATTCGTTCTCGATGGCGCGGGCGTGGGCGCAGACCTTGACACGGCTATAGGCGTTCTGCGTGTCGGTCATGAAGGGGACGAACAGAATCTGCATGCCCTGGTCGGCCATGATGCGCGACAGCTCGGGGAACTCCACGTCGTAGCAGATCAGGACGCCAATCTTGGCACAATCCGTATCGAACGTCTTCAGCGCCTTGCCTCCGCTCAGGCCCCAACTTTTGATTTCGTCAGGAGTGACGTGTATCTTCTCGTACATCTCGTACGTGCCGTCGCGGCGGCAGAGGAAGCCTACGTTGTACAGGCGGCCGTCTTCCTTGATGAGCGGCATGCTACCCGTGATGATGTTGATGTTGTAGCTGATGGCCAGCTTGATGAAGCGTTCGCGTATCTCGTCGGTATAGGCAGCCAGACCACGGATGGCTTCGGACTCGCCCTCGTTGTTGAAGCGGGCCATGAGCGGCGCGTTGAAGTATTCGGGGAAGAGGACAAAGTCGCTCTTGTAGTCGGACACGGCATCGACGAAGAATTCCACTTGCTCGAAGAGGTCGTCCAACGACGTGTAGTTACGCATCTGCCATTGCACGAGGCCCACGCGGACGGTGGTCTTCGGGCTGATATATTCCTGCGTGGGCGGCTGGTAGTAGATGTTGTCCCACTGGAGCAGGCAGGCGTAGTGCTTGGACTCTTCGTCGTTGGGCAGGTAGTTGCGCATCACCTTGCGCACGTGGAAGTCGTTGGAGAGCTGGAAGGTGAGCACGGGGTCGTAGATTTCCTTCTGGCGCACCTTGTCGATGTATTCCTTGGGACGCATCTGGTCGGCATACTTATGGTAGTTGGGGATGCGGCCGCCGAACATGATGGCCTTCAGGTTCAGCTCCTCGCACAACTCCTTACGGTATTCGTACATGCGTCGGGCCAGACGAAGTCCGCGGTATTGCGGATGGATGAAGACCTCGATGCCGTAGAGGATATTACCCTTGGGGTTGTGGGTATTGAAGGTTTCCTTGCCCGTCACCTGGGCATAGGTGTGGTCGTTCTTCACATCGTCGTAGTTGACAATGATGGAGAGGGCGCAACCCACAATCTTCTCGTCGACCACCGTCACGATCTGTCCCTCAGGGAAGATGCGTATCAGTTTCTCTATCTGTTTGTGTGTCCAGAAGACATCGCTTCCGTCCGTGTAGACACGGGTGAACGACTGGGCCAGCTGGTCGTAGTCTTCAATCTGCAGATTACGTATCTGCACTTTGTTGATTTTGATGGAATCCATTGTGTATCGTTCGTTTTAAATCTGTTTTCATTAAAGCAAGGCAATCAGTTTGTCCACGTCTTCCTCGCGCGTGGCCCAGCTGGTGACGAAGCGCACCACCGTCTCCGTTTCGCCGCGGGGGCCCCACAGCTCGAAGGTGGCTTCACGCTTCAGGCGGTCGATGGTCTCGTTGGGCAGGCAGACGAACTGCTGGTTGGTGGGCGAATCGAGGTGAAGCTTATAGCCCTTCGCCACGAAGGCCTGCTTCAGCTTCAGGGCCAGGCGGACAGCATGGGCGCCGATGCGCTGGTAAAGGCCGTCGGTGAAGAGCGCGCCAAACTGGATGCCCAACAGACGCCCCTTGGCTAACAATGCGCCGTGCTGCTTGACGAGGGAGAAGAAATGGGGCAATCGCTCAGGGCGGGCAGCCACCACCGCCTCACCAAAGAGGGCGCCGACCTTGGTACCACCGATGTAGAAGACATCGCACAGGCGGGCAATGTCCTTCAATGTGACGTCCGTTCCCTCGGCCGCCAGTCCGTAGCCCAGACGGGCGCCGTCCATATATAAAGGAATGTTCGCCTCGCGGCACACGCGACTCAGGTCTTCCAGTTCGCGCAGGGTATAGAGCGTGCCCAGTTCCGTGGGGTGCGAGATGTAGAGCATGCCCGGCGCCACCATGTGCTCGTAGGTCTCGTCGCGGTAGAAGTTGCGGATGTAGGCTTCCACGTCGGCGGCCTTCACCTTACCGTCGTATTGGGGTAGCGTCAGCACCTTGTGGCCCGTGGCCTCGATGGCACCCGCTTCGTGCACATTGATGTGAGCCGTTTCGGCGGCGAGCACGCCTTCGTGACGGGCCAGCAGGGCGTCGATAACGGTAGCATTCGTCTGCGTACCACCCACCAGGAACTGGACGGCAGCCTGCGGCTGGCCGCAAGCCTCGCGAATCAAGTCCTTGGCACGTGCCGTATAGTCATCACAACCATATCCGGGTGTCTGCTCCAGATTGGTTTCCACCAGGCGGCGCATCACTTCGTGGTGCGCGCCTTCCATATAGTCGGTATCAAAATGTATCATGGTTCGGATGTTTTTAGTAAATCGGGGGCAAAGTTACGGTTTATTTCAGCTCGCGGTTCGACGACGGGCATCTTTTTATGAAGGGGCATTCAGCTCTTTTAACAACAACTCACTAGGACATTGATTATCAGCAATAAATGAGTTTATTTTAATTTATCAGCAATAAACTGCCAGTTTATCCGTATTAAACTGAGAGTTTAAAGCCATTAAACTGATAGTTTAAACGGAGTAAACTGGCAGTACAAAGCCTGTAAACCGATAGTACAAAATCTGTAAACAGATGGTACATCCATTGAAATCAGTTCAGTTGTCGCCTTCTTTTGGAAATAATTAGGTATCTTTGCCGTCAAGGAGAGGAAACTGCACAGCTCCTTTTCCATTGATTCAAATCATTGCTTAAACAGATATCTCATGAAAAAACAACTTTTCGCCTCACTGGCAGCCCTCTCGACCGCCGCTACGCTGGCTGCTCAAGAGCGCCCCAACATCGTAGTCTTCCTGGTGGACGACATGGGACTGATGGATACCTCCGTCCCCTTTATCACCGACCGAAACGGACAACCCCAACGCCAGCCGTTGAACGACTGGTATCGCACGCCCAACATGGAACGGCTGGCCACGCAAGGCACGTGCTTCTCCACCTTCTACGCCCAAAGTGTCAGCTCGCCTTCGCGCACGTCCATCATGACAGGACAGAACGCGGCACGCCACCGCACCACCAACTGGATAAACGCCGAAAGCAACAACCGCGACCAATTCGGTCCTTACGAATGGAACTGGCAGGGCCTGAAGGCCGATGCACAAATCTATCCCGCCGTACTGAAAGCAGCCGGATACAAGACCATCCACGTGGGCAAGGCGCACTTCGGATGCAAGGACAGCGAAGGCGAAGACCCTACCCGACTGGGCTTTGACGTCAACATCGCCGGCTCGTCCATCGGCCACCCTGGAAGCTACCATGGCGAGAACGGATATGGTTGGATCAAAGGACAGCGCGCACGGGCCGTACCTGACCTGGAGCAGTATCACGGCACCTCCACCTTCCTGTCCGACGCATTGACGCTGGAGGCCGAAAAGGAGATAGACAAAGCCATCGCCGAGGGCAAACCTTTCTACCTGAACATGGCCCACTACGCCGTACACGCCCCCTTCGAGACAGACGAACGCTTCATCGGCCACTATCAGAACAGCGACAAGCCCCAGCAGGCAAAGGCTTTCGCCACGCTGATAGAGGGCATGGACAAGTCGCTGGGCGACCTGCTGGACAAGCTCGAGGAAGCCGGTGTAGCCGAGAATACACTGGTCATCTTCCTGGGCGACAACGGCGGTGACGCTCCGCTGGGAGGAGCTGCCGACTACGGCTCGTCGGCACCGCTCAAGGGAAAGAAAGGTTCGGAATACGAAGGCGGTGTACGGGTACCCTTCATCGCCGCCTGGGCCAAGCCCAATGCTTCAAACAAGTTCCAGAAGGCTTATCCCATCGCCCAAGGCTGCATGCAGACCCAGATGGGTACGGTAATGGACCTCTATCCCACCATCCTGTCCGTGGCTGGTGTCAAGGCTCCGAAGGGACACGTGCTGGACGGCTCCGACCTGAAGAAACTGCTGGCCGGCAAGGCCGACAAGAAGCATCGCGACGACTTCCTGATGCATTTCCCACACCAGCACCGCGGCAGCTATTTCACCACCTACCGCAAGGGCGACTGGAAGCTGATCTACTACTACAATCCCGAAACCGACGGCAAGCCCACCTACAAGCTGTTCAACCTGGCCGAAGACCCGTTCGAAAAGAACGACCTGGCACAGACGGAGCGCAAGAAAGTGCGTGAACTCTGCCAACTGATGATCGAAAGGCTGGAGCAGGAAAAAGCACTCTACCCCATCGACAAGGAAAACAAGACGCTCTATCCCGTGGTTCCAGAGGTATAACTAAGAAACTGAACTGTTTTATCGGATATCAGAACTCGTACATCATCGTCTGCAAGGCACGGTCGTCCGAACTTCCTCCGTAAAGCAACTTATAGCTGCCCTTCAGGGGATGAACCGTATTGGTCGCCGTATCCCACCAGTTGAAGGTTTCCTCCGTCAACGGCAGGCTGACCGTGCGGGTCGCTCCGGCAGGAATGTGTACACGCTTGAAGGCACGCAGTGTCTTGCGTGGCCCGTCGGCATCGTCGGGACGGTTCAGGTAAAGCTGAACCACTTCATCGCCGTCCATACTGCCTGTATTGGTGACGGGCACCAGCAGACAACCGTCCTTCACCTCGGCCTTGCCGTAGGCGAAGGTCGTATAGCTCAGTCCGTGGCCGAAGGGGAAGAGCGGCGTGCCTTCGAAATAACGGTACGTGCGTCCCTTCATGCTGTAGTCCTGATAGTCGGGCAGCTGGCCCACATTTTTGTAGAAGGTGACGGGCAGGCGTCCGGCCGGATTGTAGTCGCCATAGAGCACATCGGCCACAGCTGTACCACCTGCCTCGCCGGGATACCATGCCTGCAGGATGGCATCGCACGTCTGCGTTTCAGGCTCCAGCCCCACGGCACTACCCGAGAAGTTGACGAAGACCACTTTCTTTCCGGCAGCCTTCAACGCCTTGAGCAACCGACGCTGGATAGCAGGCAGCTCAATGTCTGTACGGTCGCCACCCTTGAAGCCCTGTACATTGACTTTCATTTCCTCGCCTTCCAACAGAGGAGAGATTCCTCCGGCAAAGACCACGACGTCTGCACGACCGACTTGCTTCAACAGAGAGGCTGTGTCCAGCGGTTTCGTCTGTTCCATCTCTTCTTTCCTGTGTTTCGGCACAAAACCTTCTGCATAAAGGGCACCGGGCACATAAATCAACTGTTCTTCGGGCAGACGTTTCTGCAAAGCTTCGAACAAGGTAACAGTATGGCCGGGGAAACCGTTATAATTACCCCACTGCATTACCGAGTCATTGGCATTGGGACCAACAAGGGCAACGGTCATGTCGGCCTTCAACGGCAACAGATTGTTTTTGTTCTGGAGCAGGGTCATACTCTCACGCGCCATGCGTAGAGCCAAAGCCTGATGTATGCAGCAATTGACAACCGAGTCGGGGATGGCATCCCAAGGCGTAGTCTCGTCCATCTCTCCCAGTTCGAAGCGGGCCTTCAGCAGACGGGATACCGAGCGATTCAGGTCTTCCTCTTTCAGCTTGCCCTGACGAACGGCATCGGCCAGCGACTTGTAGGCATCGCCGCACTCCAGGTCTGTCCCCGAGAGGACGGCTGCCGACGAAGCGTCCGCCTTGTCCTTGTGCGTCCCGTGGCGGCCTTCCTCGAAGAAGTCGTAAATGGCACCGCAATCACTCACCACCAGTCCTTCATATCCCCACTCGTCACGCAGGATCTGCATCAGCAGGCGGTCGCTATTGCAGCAGGGCGAGCCTTCGAAGCGGTTGTAGGCACACATCACTTCCTTTACGCCGGCCTTCTGCACCAGGTCCTTGAAAGCGGGCAGATAGGTTTCCCACAGATCGCGCGGCTCGATGTCCTCGGCATTGAAGCTGTGGCGTTTCCACTCGGGGCCTGAGTGAACGGCATAATGCTTGGCGCAGGCGTGGGCCTTGTCGTACCGGCTGTCCTCGGGGCCTTGCAGACCTCTGACGACGGCCATACCCAACCGGCCCGTCAGATACGGATCTTCACCGTAGGTCTCCTGCCCGCGTCCCCAACGCGGATCGCGGAAGATGTTGATATTGGGCGTCCAGAAAGTCAGGCCCTGATAGATCTGATAGCTGCTGTCGCGCCGGGCGATGTGGTTCTTGGCACGGGCCTCGTCGCTCACGGCGGTGAACACCGCGTGGAGCAGCGAGTCGTTAAAGGCGGCCCCATGCCGATGGCCTGCGGAAAGACAGTGGCCAGTCCGTTGCGGGCCACCCCGTGCAGGGCCTCGTTCCACCAGTTGTAGGGCTTGATGCCCAGCCGGGGTACGGCAGAGGAATTGTTCTGCATCAACGCCACTTTCTCTTCCAGCGTCAGACGCTGCACCAGATCGGCCGCACGTTCCTCGGGCAGAAGGGAAGCATCCTGATAAGGGAGCTTCTGCCGGCAGGCCGACAGCAGGGCACCGGCCAGCAGGACAGGGATAATAATCTTCTTCATAAGCGTATTTGTCTATTCATTAATATGTAACTTATCTCTTCTTCCACAACCGCGTCATGTCCTCCAGTGTCTTGCCCTTGGTTTCGGGCACGAGCTTCCACACGAAGACGGCTGCCACTACACAGATGAAGCCATAAAGGGCGTAGGCGAACATGTGGCCGAACTTGTCGCCCATCTCACCCAACTGCATGTTGTACATCGGCACGAAGGTGGACGACACGATGAAATTGAAAATCCATTGGAAAGCGACAGCCACAGCCACGGCCGCGCCGCGGATGGTATTGGGAAATATCTCGGCTATCAGCACCCAGCAGATAGGGCCCCAGCTGAACATGAACGAAGCACTGTAGACCATGATGCTCACTACGGAAACCAGGGCAGGAAGACCTGTCACCACGTTGCACAACGCTACGCCGAAGGCTCCGACAGCCATGCCTATCGAGCCCGAAATGAGCAACGGCTTGCGTCCCCAACGCTCCACGGTGAACACGGCCAGCAGCGTGAAGAGAATGTTGATGATACCCATGATGACAGTCTGCATCATCGGATTGCCCATACCCATACTTTCGAAGATACGCGGGGCGAAATAGAGCACGGCGTTGATACCCACCGCCTGCTGGAATACGCTCAACATGATGCCGATAAAGATGACCAGCCAACCATAAGTGAAGAGACGCTCGGTCTTCTCGTGTGCCGTAGCTTTGATATCGGCCAGGATGGCACGTGCCTGTGAAGCACCGTTGATGCGTTCCAAGACAGCCAACGCCTTGTCGTCGCGTCCGCAGAGAGCCAGGTAGCGTGGCGTTTCGGGCACAAGCAGCACCAACAGGGTGAACAATCCGGCCGGTACAGCCTCGCTGACGAACATCAGTCGCCACCCCGTTTCGATGGTCCAGGCGGCTGCATCAGGATTCAGTATCTGGTTCACGCCCTCCACCGCACGAATGACGGGGTTGATGTTATCGCCCAAGATGAGGAAATTGACGAAGTAAACCACAAGTTGGCCGAAGATGATGGCAAACTGGTTCCATGACACCAGCGTGCCACGGATATTGCTCGGTGCAATCTCGGCGATGTACATGGGGCAGATGGCCGACGCCAGTCCGACACCCACACCGCCCAGCACGCGGTAGAAATTGAAAGCGAGAAGCAGCGAATAGCTCGGCTCGCCGTAGCCGAAAAACAGGAATTCAGGATAGTAGGAACCCAAAGCCGAAAGAAAGAACAGGACACCGGCCAGGAAGAGCGACTTCTTGCGTCCCAGACGGGAGGCGCAGAGTCCCGAAATGGCACTACCGATAATACAGCCGATGAGTGCACTCGACGATGTAATGCCGTGCCATGTGTCAGTGTAAGTAAAGTCCGGTGCTCCCATGAAGAAGGCCTGAAGACCCTTTTCGGCACCCGAGATGACAGCGGTGTCGTAACCGAAGAGCAGCCCTCCCAACACAGCCACCAGCACAATGGAGAAGAGGTAGGCTTTGCTACCGTTTTCTGTTTGGTTTGTCATGATATTAGGAAATTAAGAATGAAGAATGATGAATGAAGAATTAACCTGTGGACGAGGAATCATACACATCAGCCTCACACATAGCTGAAATTCTTCATTCTTCGTTCTTCATTCCTCATTAATTATTAAGCATACATATTCACAATGGCCTCATACAATTCCTGCTTGCCGCTGGTCTGTTTCGGCTCACCGTTCTGCTTGGCGTAGGCCACAACGTCTTCCAGCGTCAGCTTGCCGTCTTCGAAGTCCTTGCCAAGGCCGCTGTCGAAAGAGGCATAACGCTGGGTCAGCATCTGCTTGTAAGGCGACTCCTCGAGCAGACGGGCAGCGCTCTCCAGCGCACGGGCCATGGCATCCATGCCGGCGATGTGGGCGATGAAGATATCCTCCAGGTCGGTGGAGTTGCGGCGCGTTTTGGCATCGAAGTTCGTACCGCCGTCCTTGAAGCCGCCGCCTCGGATAATCTGCATCATGGCCTGGATGAGCTCGAAGTTGTCGATGGGGAACTGGTCGGTGTCCCAGCCGTTCTGATAGTCGCCGCGATTGGCGTCGATGGAGCCCAGCATACCGTTGTCCACGGCCACGGCCAGCTCATGCTCGAAGGTATGTCCGGCCAGGGTGGCGTGGTTCACCTCGATGTTCACCTTGAAATCCTTGTCCAGCCCGTGTGCCTTCAGGAAGCCGATGACGGTCTCCGTATCCACGTCATACTGATGCTTGGTAGGCTCCATAGGTTTCGGTTCCACGAGGAAGGTACCCTTGAAACCGCGGGCGCGGGCATAGTCGCGGGCCATGCGCAGCATCGTGGCCAGGTGTTCCTTCTCACGTTTCTGATCAGTATTGAGCAGGCTCATGTAGCCCTCGCGGCCGCCCCAGAAGACGTAGTTCGATCCGCCCAGCTCGATGGTGGCGTCGATGGCGTTCTTGATCTGCACGGCGGCACGGGCTACGACGTCGAAGTCGGGGTTCGTGGCGGCACCGTTCATGTAGCGCTTGTGGCCGAAGACATTGGCCGTGCCCCACAGCAGTTTGATACCCGTCTCCTGCTGTTTCTGTTTCAGGTAGGCTACGATTTCCTTCAGATTGGCTTCATATTCCTCGATGGTGTCGGCCTCGGCGCAGAGATCGACATCGTGGAAACAATAGTACTCGATACCCATCTTCTGCATGAATTCAAAACCGGCATCCACCTTGTGCTTGGCAGCCTCCACGGGATTGGCCGAGTCGTTCCACGGGAAGGTCTTCGTGCCACCGCCGAACTGGTCGCCGCCCTCGGCGCACAGCGTGTGCCACCAGGCCATGGCGAACTTCAGCCATTCGCTCATCTTCCGTCCCATGATAACCTTGTCGGCGTCGTAATAGCGGAACGCCATGGGATTCTTACTCTCTTTACCTTCAAACTTAATCTTTCCTATACCAGGAAAATACTCTTTTGTTGCCATAATCTTTCTGATGTTTTATGAGGCCAACGCCTCGGTTTCTATGATTGTTATTATTTCATTCCTAAGTTAAACCAGTTTTTCCAACAGACACTTCCAACGTGCATATGCTTCAAGGTATTCTTCACGCCGCGTACCGTCCGGCTCGATAACGGCCAGACGCTCCAGCGTGGCGAAGGCCTCGACGTTGTCGCGGTAAATGCCCGCACCTATACCTGCTCCCTTGGCGGCGCCTACGGAGCCGTCTGTGTCATAGAGCTCGATGGTGGCGCCCGTCACGCCGGCCAGCGTGTCGCGGAAGACGGGACTGAGGAACATGTTGGCACGCCCGGCGTGTATCTTCTGCACGGGGATGCCCATCTGCTCCATGATGTCGATGCCATACTTGAAGGCAAAGACAATGCCCTCCTGCGCGGCGCTAGCCACGTGGCGGCGGTCGTGCAGGTTGAAGTTCAGTCCGCAGACGGAGCAGCCCGTCTCACGGTTCTCCAGCATACGCTCCGCACCGTTGCCGAAGGGCAGGATGCTGACGCCACCACTACCTATGGGCACCTGGGCGGCCAAGTCATTCAGCTCGGTGTAGGAAATGCCTTCGGGAGCCACGTTGCGCTTCACCCACGAGTTGAGGATGCCCGTACCGTTGATGCAGAGGAGCACGCCCAGGCGGGTCTGGTCGGCCGTGTGGTTGACGTGTGCAAAGGTGTTGACACGGCTGCGCGGATCGTAATTCACTTCGCCGTTCACACCATAGACCACACCGCTCGTACCTGCCGTCGAGGCTATCTCACCGGGGTTGAATACATTGAGCGAAAGGGCATTGTTAGGCTGGTCGCCCGCACGGTAGGTGACGGGTGTACCCTCGGCCAGGCCCAGTTCGCGGGCCACGTCGGCCTTCACCCGTCCCTGCTCGGCAAAGGTGGGTCGGATATCGGCTGTCAGCGAGTGGTCGAAGCCGTAGTAGTCCATCAGAAAATCGGCCACGCAGCCGCGGCGGAAGTCCCAAAACATGCCTTCGGACAGGCCGGAGACGGTGGTACACACCTCGCCCGTCAGGCGCATGGCGATGTAGTCGCCGGGGAGCATCACCTTATCTATCTGTTCATACACCTGCGGCTCGTTTTCCTTGACCCACGCCAGCTTGGCGGCGGTGAAGTTTCCCGGCGAGTTGAGCAGATGCGTCAGGCATCGTTCCTGCCCCAAAGTTTCAAAGGCCCGCTGTCCGTAGGGCACGGCGCGCGAATCACACCAGATGATGGCCGGCCTCAGTACCCGTTGTTCACGGTCCACGCACACCAGCCCGTGCATCTGATAAGAGATGCCGATAGCCTTGATATTCCTACCGTCGGCACCAGACTCATGCAACACGGCCTGCGTAGCCAGTTTCAGGTTTGTCCACCAGCTTTCGGGATTTTGTTCGGCCCATCCCTGCTTAACCGCCAGAATGGGTGCCTCCGTCTTCGGATAAAAAGCCGAGGCCACACACTTACCGTTCGCGGCATCTACCAAGCTCGCTTTGACGGACGAGCTTCCTATATCATAACCTAATAAATACATGATCGTTTATCTTCTTTTTTTATTATAGATTTTTTTGTCAAATCGGTAATAGCGTGCCGCACGATGTGCCACGCTCTGTTGCTTCTCTTCCAACGGTACCACGTAGTCCATTATTGCTATCTTTTTGTGGAAGTTTCGCACATCGATGGTCTTATTATATATCAGTTCATAAAGGCGACGCAACTGCTGGGCGGTAAACTTACGAGGCAATAGATCGAACAACATCGAAGGATTAAACTCGACGTACTGACGAATGAAGATCAGCGCCTCGCGAATAATCAGGTTGTGGTCGAAAGCCAGGTCCTTCACTTCAGGCAAAGCTACCCAACAAGCCTGATAGTCATCCAGATTCTTACTGAGGGCACGATCGATCTTTACCAGCGACAGATAGGCAATGGTCACGATACGGTCCACCTTCGACTGAATGGCTCGTTCCAGCCAGTGAACGTCTTTGGGGTTTTTCGTGCGGTCTTTGGAGCCGAAAGCCTTGAACTGTGTCAAGCGTACCGACTTTAGTCCCGTCAGCTCGTTTAGCACGCGTTTGGCAGCGCCGTCCAAGTCTTCGTCCTGATAAATCAAGCTGCCGGGCAATTTCATGTCATGGAAGACTTCACCGCTCTCCTCTCCCATCCGCTTCACGAGCAGTGCTTTGAGTTGTTCTCCGTCAAAACCGAAAACGACGCAATCTACAGAGATGTGGTTGTTGGCAAGTGGCATTGTATGTTCCATATCGTTTATTTCTTCTTTTGTTTTGCTGTGCAAATATAGGCATGTTTATAAAAAATATAAAAGCATAAAGCATGTTTTTAAGCATATCGTAAATTTCTATTTTACAAATAAATACATATCATATATAGTACAATATATAAAAAGCTTCTTATCATATGAAATACAATATGTATAGAAATGGAAAAGGATAATTGTAAGCCGCAATACCTACGGCAGGGCGCAACATATCTATTATCAAGACTTTCGGTGAGAAGAAAGGGGTAGCCAGAGAGATCATCTTATTGTATTCCAAAGAAGAAAACACACCCGATTGCACAAAAAGACTGAATTTGTGTGGTGGTTAACAGAAAAAGACCTACCTTTGCAGCGCTTTTCAGAAACAAAAGCTTATTTTTTACAAAACCAAATAATTAAAAAGATGAAAGCATTTGTATTTCCGGGCCAAGGCGCCCAATTCGTAGGAATGGGCAAAGACCTGTACGAAAACTCGGCTCTGGCCAAAGAATTGTTTGAAAAAGCCAATGATATCCTCGGATATCGCATTACTGATATCATGTTCAACGTTACGGACGAAGACCTCCGTCAGACCAAGGTGACACAGCCTGCCGTATTCCTCCACTCCGTTATTTCCG
>CAYQOV010000025.1:0-35812 GCA_964419245.1 uncultured Bacteroides sp.
TTTCTACAAAGGTACTAACTTTTTTCGCTTACACAGGTTTTTTACTATGCGCCCTTTTCCCTGGCGGGGAGAGTGGCGGATGAAAAAAAGAGGAGAAAAGCATATCGGACTATTGCTTTTCTCCTCTTTTTCTTTTGGTGCGGGTGATAGGACTCGAACCTACACGCCTTGCGGCACCAGATCCTAAGTCTGGCGCGGCTGCCAATTACGCCACACCCGCAACGGTGTTTGCTTGTTCAGCGGGGCAAAGGTAGAAAATATTTTTTGTTCTTCCAACTATTCACGGCTTTAGTTTTTCAAGGTTTCACTTGCAGCAGGCTTCGGGCTTCTTCGATGAGGGTGTCTATCTGGCGTTCGTAAGCAGCTACGGTATCCATGTCCATCTTGATGTCGGGGTCGATGCCGAATTCGATATGCTGCTTGTCGGCGTCGAGGTGGGGACTGGCGGAGAAGCGTACAATCCAGCCGTTGGGAAGTTCGGAAGTGAAGGGGAGGCCCGAACCTCCTCCGCTTTTGTCGCCCAGCAGGGTGACGTTGGGCATGTAGCGCATGGCGTTGATGAAGTCGTTCGTGGCGCTGTAGGAGTGGCGGTTGGTCAGCACGACGGCTTTCTTCTGCCAGCGCACGCCGTCCGACGGATCGACATAGATGGGTTCCGGCTCGGAGAAGTCGCTGTGCCCCTTGCCCGTCTTGTGCTGGATGTAGCCCGTCAGTACGCGTTCGTTGGTGAAACGGGCGGCGAAGCGGGTAGAGTAGGTGAGGTTGCCGCCGCCGTTGTTGCGCACGTCGATGATGAGGCCGTTGCAGACGGCCAGGTAAGAGAGGGTCTCGTCCAGATTGCCTTCGCCGATACCGTCGGAGAAGGAGGTGTAGGAGATGTAGCCGATGTTGTCGTCCAGAATGGTATATTTCAATCCTGCGGAGATGCGGTAGTCGCGTCCCAGGTATCGTTCGACAAGGCTTTCGTCATAGTTGCGCGGGTAGTCCAGGTACCAGTCCCAGTAACGGGCGGTGTTCGAGGCGGAGTAGAGGTTCACGTGCCCGTCTTTCAGCTCGGCCAACATGTTGCCCAATACCTCGAACAGGCCGTCATTGCTCATGTCGGGGGTAATCAGTGGCTGGTATTTGTCGCGGATGGCGTCCCAGTCTATCTGTTTGTAGTCCAGGAAGCAGTATTGTTCGTCGATGATTTTCCAAAGGGCTTCGAAGTTACCCTGAGGGGTATTGTCGAATTCTTCTTCGCGGATGCAGCTGTGGAAGAGCAGTATCGGAAGGATGAGAAGTAAAATGTATTTCAGGAAGAAGACCGATTGTTTCATAAGGTTTGCTTTTTCTTGTTAGGAAGCAGGTAGAATTCCTTGACGAAGCCTACCATGAATACATGCGAATAGGCGTGTGTCCGCAGGTTGTTGATACTGGACTGCTGGGCGTCCCATACGTAGGCCAGACGCATTTTCATCCGTCCTACGGGCAGGTCGGCGGTGAGCATCTGGCGCAGGGAGGGCTGGTTGTGGAGCGAGGTGAAGCGCACCACACCGTCGGCATGGCCCAGCGAGAAGATTTCGTAGTACGACTGCCCGTAGTGGGGCGAGAACATCACGCCCATGACAGGCAGATTGGCCTGATAGCGCAGGGTGATGGGGTAACGCTTGATGCGCAGGTCCCAGATGGCCATGACGGAAGCGTCGAGGTTGACGTAGGCACGGGCTGAGGCAGGGTTGTTGCCGTTGTGCAGGTTGTAGACGAAGCCACCGTTCAGGTCGGCCAGTCCGCCGGCCAGCAGGCGGAAGTGGTCGGTCAGGCGGAAGTGGTAGTGCAGGCCGTAGTTCCAGTTGAGCAGGGCGGAGAGGGTATTGTTGTTGTCCACGTGGTTGTGGGTGTAGTTCACGTAGCCCTGGAAGAAACTTTGGCGCGAAAGGTTTCCGTCGGCCCAGCGGGTCATGCGCATGCTTTCGCGGGAGAGGCGGAATTCAATGCCCCGATACTCCTGTGGCGACAGGTAGGTGTCGTACATGTTGGCTACACCCACGCCGTAGAGGGTGGCGCGGGTGACGTAGCGGGTCGGATCGTTCAGCATGATGGAATCTGCAGGTGTCTGTGCCGTCAGGCTGCCGGCGGTCAGGAGCAGGCCTGCCATGATTCCTGTCAGTTTATGGTTCATCATCTCAGTTCATTCAAATAGCTTTTCATACGTCAGAACAGTTTCATTTGTCCCGTCAGTTCGTCCAGGATGTCGCCTTCGCTCTTGTCCTGATCGGGGTCCAGGTTTTCGGGCTCTTCTTCGGGCTCGTCGGTGGCGGGTTGCGGTTCGGGCTGGCGGGTCGGTTCCAGTTCGTTGATGGTATCGAGGGTATAGGTCGTCAGTCGCTTGCCCTTGGCCTTGAAGCCCTTGACGGCGATGAACTCGTCGGCCTCGACAATCATCGGGTCGCGGAAGCTGTCGTGTCCGCCGAACACCACTTCCAGGCGGGGGTAGCATTCGTCGGTCAGCAGGATGAGCTTGCTGTTCCGGTTGTCGCCCAGGTAGTTCTGCTTGCGGTTGCCGGCCTCGAAGCAGAAACGCTTGATGTAGGGATAGTTCTGCTGGTCGGCATCGTAGAGCACGGCCGTCCACACCTTGTTCGGGTCGAACTTCTCCATGATGCGGATGCCGTCTTCGTAGTGGTTGTTCACGTCGAAGTTGGTGGTGTAGAAGTCTCCGTTGTTCAGCACCACGAGGATGAGCTCGCCACTCTGGTATTCGCCCAGGTATTCACCGCGGCCGTCGTAGTTGAGGCGCAGCACGTCGCGGTCGAACCACACCTTGCGTCCGCCCAGCGTGGAGCCGCCGCGCTGCTTCAGCGTAATCTTGTGCACCGGGTTGCGTGTCAGGATGTTGCCGATGGCCTGGCGTCCCTTGATGCCTATCTGGCTGAAGTCTTCCTCGAAGATGATCTTGCGGATGCGCGGGTTGGGCTTCAGGGTCACCTTGATGATTTCGGCCTCGCCGTTGGGGTTGGCGCTGAAGTAGGTGATCTTGGAGTCGGGCGTGCCCTGGGTGACATCGTATTCGCGGTCGCGGATGATGGACGTCACGGCAAAGCGCTTGATGTAGGTCGTTCCGTTCTTGCCGTCGCGGTAGCACACGTTGTAGATGGTACGCTTGTCGTTCTTCTTGAAGACGTTGGCATAGAGGATGTTCTTGCCCACGAATTTTTTGTCAGCCACGGGCGTGATGAGGTAGCGCCCGTCGCGGAAGAAGAGGATGACGTCGTCCAGGTTCGAGCAGTTGGCCAGGAATTCGTCCTTCTTCAGGCTGGTGCCGATGAAGCCTTCTTCGCGGTTGATGTAGAGCTTTTCGTTGGCCTCAATGACCTTGGTGGAGTCGATGGTGTCGAAGTTGCGCAGCTCCGTGCGGCGGGGGAAGTTCTTGCCATACTTCTCCTTGAGCATGCGGAACCAGTCGACGGTGTATTCCACCAGGTTGGCCAGGTGGCGTTCGGTCTCCTCGATGTCGGCCTTCATGCGGGCTATCTGCTCCTCGGCCTTGTCGGAGTTGAACTTCAGGATGCGGGCCATCTTGATTTCCATCAGGCGGAGGATGTCGTCCTTCGTCACCTCGCGGATGAACTGCGGGTAGTAGGGCGTCAGGCGCAGGTCGATGTGCTCGCAGGCGGCGTCCATGGTCGGAGCCTGTTCGAACTCCTTGTCCTTGTAGATGCGTTCTTCGATGAATATCTTTTCGAGCGAGGCGAAGTGCAGGCTTTCGCGCACCTCGTCGCGGTGTATCTCCAGTTCGCGGCGCAGCAGGTCGCGTGTGTTGTCTACGGACTTGCGCAGCACGTCGCTGACGGTGAGGAAGTGGGGCTTGCGGTCGTCGATGACGCAGCAGTTGGGCGAGATGCTCACCTCGCAGTCGGTGAATGCATAGAGGGCGTCGATGGTCTTGTCCGACGACGTGCCGGGCGTCAGGTGCACCAGTATCTCGACGCTGCCCGATGTCAGGTCTTCCACCTTGCGTATCTTGATTTTGCCCTTCTCGCTGGCCTTCACGATGGAGTCGCACACGCTGGCCACGGTCTTTCCGTAGGGTATCTCGCGGACGGCCAGTGTCTTGTTGTCCACCTTCTCGATGCGCGAGCGGACGCGTACCGAACCGCCGCGTTCGCCGTCGTTGTACTTCGACACGTCGATGCTGCCCCCCGTCTGGAAGTCGGGGTAGAGGCGGAAGTCCTCGCCGTGCAGGTAGCTGACGGCAGCATCGCACAGCTCGTTGAAGTTGTGCGGCAGGATCTTGGACGACAGGCCGACGGCAATGCCTTCCACGCCCTGCACCAGTAGCAGGGGGAATTTGACGGGCAGGGTGACCGGCTCGCGGTTGCGGCCGTCGTAGGACAGCTTCCACTCGGTGGTCTTGGGGTTGAACACCACGTCGAGGGCAAACTTCGAGAGGCGGGCTTCGATGTAACGGGGAGCGGCGGCGCTGTCGCCCGTCAGGATGTTTCCCCAGTTACCCTGGCAGTCGATGAGCAGGTCTTTCTGCCCCAGCTGCACCAGCGCGTCGCCGATAGAGGCGTCGCCGTGGGGGTGGAACTGCATGGTGTGGCCCACGATGTTGGCCACCTTGTTGTAGCGTCCGTCCTCCATGCGCCGCATGGAGTGCAAGATGCGCCGTTGCACGGGCTTCAGTCCGTCCATGATGTGGGGCACGGCGCGTTCCAGTATCACGTACGAGGCATAGTCCAGAAACCAGTTCTGGTACATGCCGCTCAGTTGGTGCTTCACGTTCTCGTCCTTCGTGTCGGCGGGTTTGTAGTCCGAATGTTCCTCCCGTCCTTGGGGCAGGTTGTCTTGTTCTTCCAGGTTCTTGTCAAAGTCTTCGCTCATATTGAATTTGGGTCCGTATGCGGTCGTCGATAATTTCGTTGCAGGCAAAAATAGCAAAAGACGGGCGCATAGGCAAGTGAAAAGCCCCGTTTTTTCGTCGGACGGTGGCAGGTGGCCCTCTATTTTATCAAAATACATGAAAAAGCACGGGAAATACCGGTCCCCGTGCCGATTTTGTGTATTTGCCGGAGTCGGCGGGAGGGTTTTGCAGGGCTGCGTCGGCTTGCGGACAATCGTTCTCCGCCCGAAGCCGGGGCGGCTTGTGCATTTTTAATATTTCCCGAGACCCGATGTATCGGATAAATCTCTATCTTTGTGGCGTTTTTAGTGGAAATCAGAAATAAAATTAATCTATATTTGAAGAAAATGGCACAAGAAGACGTTTTTAAGAAAATCGTTTCGCATTGCAAGGAGTATGGCTTCGTATTCCCCAGCAGCGAAATCTATGACGGACTGGGAGCTGTGTACGACTACGGTCAGAACGGCGTGGAACTGAAGAACAACATCAAGCAATACTGGTGGCAGAGCATGGTGCTGCTCCACGAGAACATCGTGGGCATCGACTCGGCCATCTTCATGCACCCCACCATCTGGAAGGCCAGCGGACACGTGGATGCCTTCAACGACCCCCTCATCGACAACCGCGACTCGAAGAAGCGCTACCGCGCCGACGTGCTCATCGAGGACCAGATAGCCAAGTATGACGAGAAAATCAACAAGGAAGTGGCCAAGGCTGCCAAGAAGTATGGCGACGCCTTCAATGAAGCCGAGTTCCGCTCGACCAACGCCCGCGTGCTGGAGCACAAGGCCAAGCGCGACGCCCTGCACGAACGCTATACCAAGGCCATGAATGCCGGTCCGGACCTGAACGAGCTGCGCCAGATCATCCTCGACGAGGAAATCGTCTGCCCTATCAGCGGCACGAAGAACTGGACCGAGGTACGCCAGTTCAACCTGATGTTCTCTACCGAGATGGGTTCCACGGCCGAAGGTTCCATGAAGGTGTACCTCCGCCCCGAGACGGCGCAGGGTATCTTCGTCAACTACCTGAACGTGCAGAAGACGGGCCGTATGAAGATCCCCTTCGGTATCGCACAGATCGGTAAGGCCTTCCGCAACGAAATCGTGGCCCGCCAGTTCATCTTCCGCATGCGCGAGTTCGAGCAGATGGAGATGCAGTTCTTCGTGAAGCCCGGCACCGAGCTGGAGTGGTTCAAGACCTGGAAGGAAACCCGCCTGAAGTGGCACAAGGCCCTGGGCTTCGGCGACGACCACTATCGCTTCCACGACCACGAGAAACTGGCCCACTATGCCAACGCCGCTACCGACATCGAGTTCCTGATGCCCTTCGGCTTCAAGGAAGTGGAAGGTATCCACAGCCGTACGAACTTCGACCTCTCCCAGCACGAGAAGTTCTCTGGCAAGAATATCAAGTACTTCGATCCCGAAACGAACGAAAGCTACACGCCGTACGTCATCGAGACCTCCATCGGCGTCGACCGTATGTTCCTCAGCATCATGTCCGCTTCTTATAAGGAAGAGCAGCTGGAGAACGGTGAAACCCGCGTGGTGCTGAAGCTGCCCGCCGCCCTGGCTCCCGTGAAGCTGGCTGTGATGCCGCTCGTCAAGAAGGACGGCCTGCCCGAGAAGGCCCGCGAAATCATCGACGCGCTGAAGTTCCACTTCAATTGCCAGTACGACGAGAAGGATTCCATCGGCAAGCGCTACCGCCGTCAGGACGCCATCGGTACGCCGTTCTGCGTCACCGTTGACCACCAGACACTGGAAGACGGATGCGTCACCCTGCGCGACCGCGACACCATGAAGCAGGAGCGTGTGGCCATCGCCGACCTCGACCGTCTGATTGCCGACCGCGTGAGCATCACTTCACTGCTGAAGACGCTCTGACAATGGAGAATGGATAAATGATGAATAATGAATAATCAGTTTTCAATGAAGAGACTATTCAAGACAATCTGTTTCGTACTTCCCCTGGCTGCCCTCCTCTTTGCTTCGTGCGAGGAGGTACAGGAAGCCAGCAAGTATGACAACTGGCAGGCCCGCAACGAAGCCTACATCGATTCCATCGCCGGCGAGACGGGCAAAGTCTTTGTCGCCACCCTGGAGGATGCCGATCGGATGGAGCCGGGGAGCCTGTTTGCCATCGCCACCACTTCGGGCACTACGGCCGGCGAGCAGTATGTCTATTGCAAGAAGATTACAGCCAATCCCGACGGGCGCCGTCCGCTCTACACCGAATCGGTATCTGCCTACTATTACGGCACACTGATTACGGGCGACCGGTTTGACGGAAACTTTACGGGTTACTCGGCCCTCGACCAGGGCACGCTGAACGCTACGGACAAGGCTCCGACCGAGTTCGATGCACCCAGCGAGTTTTCTGTCAGCGGCGTTATTTCCGGATGGACGGCTGCTCTTCAGCTGATGAAAACGGGCGAACGCTGGATGCTGTACATTCCCTATCAGTCGGGTTATGGTACGAGCGGTAGCGGAAGCATCCCTGGCTATTCCGCGCTGGCATTCGACCTCATTCTGGATGATATCGTGGCAGACGACGAGGAATGACCTGACTCCTCTTCCTTCTTATAAAGAAACATAAGAAAGGCTTGCCGGCGGCGATGATGCTGCGGCAAGCCTTTTCTTTTTGCTCCATCGTGCCTGCCTTCTTATAGATGCTATGTCAAAATAGATGACCGTGAAAGGAAGCTCTGTATTTTCAGGTGTTTTTCAGGTGCTACCTGAATAGTCTTCAGGTTAGACCTGAAAGCCTTTCAGTCCATACCTGAAGACCTTTCAGGTCCAGCCTGAAAACCTTTCAGGTTTTTCCGGAATGCCACCTGAAAAAATGGCCACTGATTATCAGTGTGTTGCTTGATTTTGGCGAAGAGAGGGCTATAAAAGACGAAGCGGCACAAGTTTGCCTGTGCCGCTTCGCTGTGTGTTTATCATTTTTACTTTCTTTTGGAATGCTTACCTGTACTTTTTCAGCGCTTTCACCCATATCCGGTAGCCATCCTCGTTGAGGTGCAGGCCGTCGGTGGTCAGCTCCTTGCGCAGGACGTGTGTTCCCTTCTCGGTGAAGAGCGGGAAGAGGTCGATGAAGTCAATCTGCTGCTCGCGGGCCAGCTCCCGGAGGAGGGCATTGATCTGGGGAACCGTTTCGGTCTTGCCCGTCAGCAGGCGGTAGCGGCCGAAACTCTCGTTGATGGGCAGCAGGCTCTGCAGGTAGAGGTGCGTCTGCGGCGACTCGCGGCGGATGCGCTCCACGGTGAGGCGGATGAGGCCGGCGATGCTGTCGGCCGTCAGCCCGTGGGACACGTCGTTGATGCCTATCAGCAGGAACAGCTTCTTGGGATGGCCGGGCAGAATCTGGTGCAGGCGGTCGTACACGCCCATCACCTCGTCGCCGATGATGCCGCGGTTCACCACGTGCTTCCAGCCGAGCCGTTGGCCCCAGTCGCCTCCGTTCTCGGTCAGGCTGTTGCCCAGCATCACGATGTCCTGCGGGGTGACGGGCGGTTCGTCCATGAACTGGAGGAAGCGCCGGTAGTAATGGTCGGTATAGGTGCGCGGGGTGGGCTGGATGGAGGCGGCCACGGCATTGGCTACCAGCGAGCGCAGGCGCACCACGCTGTGCTCATCTTTGGGATGGACGGCGTTGATGAGCAGGATGACGCTGGTGTCCGTATCGGGGTCGATGACGATGCTGGTGCCGGTGTAGCCCGTGTGGCTGTAGGTATGGGGGCCGAAGAGGTCGCCGTTGTTCGAGGCATAGGCCGTGAAGCAGTCCCATCCCAGCGTGCGTCCCAGCGACGCCACGGCACGGGGTACGGTGCGCATGGCCTGCGCGCCTTGCGGGCTGAGGATGCGCCGTCCGTTCCACTCGCCGCCGTTCTGCAGGGCGGCGCAGAGCAGGGCGATGTCATCGGCACACGAGAAGACACCTGCGTTGCCGCTGATGCCACCGTTCATGATGCGGGCCAGGGGGTCGTGCACTTGTCCGCGGAGCACTTGCCCGTCGGGCTGCTGTTCGGTGGGGGCGATGAGGCTGGCACCGTCCTGTGCCCATTGGGGCACGTCGTCGGTGTTCACCCAGTGGCCGTCCTTGTCCTGCCGGCAGGGCAGGTAGTCGGTGTGCTCCATGCCCAGCACGTCGAAGATGTGCTCTTTGGCAAACTGGCGCAGCGACTGGCCGCTGACGGTCTCCACGATGTGCTGCAGGGTGATGAAGTTGAGGCAGCTGTACTGGAAGTCGGTCTGCGGGCGGAAGTCGCGCGGGCAGGTGGTGATGTATTCCATCAGTCCGTCCGGATTGGGCTGGCCGTACTGTCGGGCGACTTGGGCTACCGGCGCATAGGACGGCAGTCCCGAGGTGTGGGTCATCAGGTCCTGTATGCGGATGGTCTGCTTTTCCTTGCCGTCGGCGCTCTGCCAGTCCTTGAAGTGGGGGATGTAGCGGCTGACGGGGTCGAGCATGCGTAGCTTGCCCTGTTCGGCCAGTATCATGACGGAGATGGCGGTAGACATGGCCTTGCTGCACGAAGCCATGTCGAACACGGTGTTGGTGGTCATCGGTTCCACCTCGGGCAGCAGGCTCCGGTGTCCGTATGCCTTGAGGTAGGCCATCTTGCCGTGGCGGACGACGGCAAGCACGGCTCCCGGGATGCCGTCTTCGGCAATGGCCTGTTCGATGGCCCGGTCGGCATACGTCAGGTGGCGGCTGCTCATGCCCACCTGTTCGGGGGCTACCCGCTGCAAGGGTTGGGCCGCAGCTGCCTGGATGCCCATGAGCAGGATGAATAACAAACGGATGGTTTTCATGTCTTGTCTTGTTGGGTCGGCCGATTTATTTTCCTTCGCGATAGGCGTCCACGGCTTTCTTGACCGAGCCGTGCATCAGCAGCAGGGCTTTGGCCTTGCCGTAGTCCAGGCCCAGCTCCTCGACCAGCATGCGGGTGCCGCGGTCTATCAGCTTCTTGTTGCTCAGCTGCATGTTCACCATCTTGTTGCCCTTGACGCGGCCCAGCTGGATCATGACCGAGGTGCTGATCATGTTCAGGATCATCTTCTGCCCGGTGCCCGACTTCATGCGCGAACTGCCGGTGACGTATTCCGGTCCTACAATCATCTCGATGGGCACGTCGGCTTCGGCGGCCATGGGCGAGTCGGGGTTGCTGGTGATGCAGCCGGTCAGGATGCCGTGCTCGCGGGCCTCGTGCAGGGCACCGATGACGTAGGGCGTGGTGCCCGACGCGGCGATGCCGATGACGGTGTCCTTGGTGGTGATGTTGCGTTCCACCAGTTCTTCCCAGCCGCGGTGGATGTCGTCTTCAGCGTTCTCCACGGGGTTGCGCAGGGCGGTGTCGCCTCCGGCAATGAGTCCGATGACCAGCGTGTTGGGCATGCCGAAGGTGGGCGGAATCTCCGAAGCGTCGAGTACGCCCAGTCGGCCGCTGGTGCCGGCTCCCATGTAGAAGATGCGGCCTCCCTGCTTCATGCGGGGCACTATCAGGTTGACCAGTTTCTCTATCTGGGGAATCGCTTTCTGTACGGCCAGGGCCACTTTCTGGTCTTCGGTGTTGATGTCTTCCAATATTTCGCGGACTGACTTCTTTTCCAAGTCGTTGTAGAGCGAAGGTTGCTCTGAAATCTTGATGAATGCCATATTCTTTTAATTGGTTAGTGGTTAGCGGTGAGGTGATTAGCTGTGGTAGGCGATGAGGCCTTCCATGGGGCTTTTGAGGATGGTGCCCAGCCGGATGCCCGTCGCTTCGGCGGCCTGTGCCAGCACGTCCTTGTAGTAGTAGGCTACGGAGCCGATGAAGTGGACTTCGTGCCCCTGATAGTCGTACTGCATGACGTTCCGTCTGAGGAACGACTCGAAGCTGTCCAGCACCAGGCGGTGCAGGCAAGGTTCGTTCAGGTTCTGTGCCAGGAACGGAGAGAGGCTGGCCAGGAAACGGTTGGGGAACGGCTTACGGTAGACGCGGTCGATGATGTCGGCCGGCGTCAGGCTGAACTGCCGGAGGAATTTTTCCTTCAGTTCGGGTGTTGTCTGGTTCTTCAGGATGTCGCCCACCAGCAGCTTGCCCAGACAGGCACCGCTGCCTTCGTCGCCCAGGATGAATCCCAGGGGCGATACGTTCTGAACAATCTTCTCCCCGTCATAGTAGCACGAGTTGGAGCCGGTGCCCATGATGCAGGCGATGCCCGGACGGTGTCCGCACAGGCTGCGGGCGGCGGCCAGCATGTCGGTGCTTACTTCCACTTCGCCTTTCACCTTCAGATGGTGCAGGAGGACACGGCGTACGGTGGCTATCTTGTCGGGGAAGGCACAACCGGCACCGTAGAAGTAGACGGCATCCACTTCCTGGCTCTTCAGTTGGGGCAGAAGATTGGTGACTATCTCGTTGCCGATTTCTTCCTCACTTTGGAAGAAGGGGTTGGTACCTTTGGTAAAAATCTGCTGGAGTACTTCTCCATGCTCTACCAAACACCAGTCGGTTTTGGTAGAGCCGCTGTCTGCTATCAGTATCATAGTTGTAAAATTTATATCTTGATGTATATTTTCCGTTTATATAATTGGTATCCGATGCACCAGTTGATGGCTACAAATATCAGGGCATAGGCCAGGGAGCCGCCTGTGTCGCCGAACAGCGGTTTCAGCATCTGGTCATAGAGCAGTCCGTGGATAGAGATGCTGCCGTCACCCCAAGGCAGGCGGATGCTGCCGAACAGGATGCCCAGCACGCCGCCCAGCACGTACATGAACAGCGGATTGACGCCGAACGATTCGAAGAACAGGCTCCAGCGTTTGTATCCCTTCACATCAATGATCCAGATGAGCAGGGCCAGCAGGCTGGAGGCCAGTCCGCAGGTGGTTAGCACGTAGGTGGGCGACCATATCTTCTTGTTGATGGGGCATCCGTAGCTCAGCAGCAGGCCGCTGAAAGTGAGGATGGTGCCTGCCAGGAACAGCAGGATGAGGTGCGAGCGTAGGGTCTCTTCGCGGCTTTGCCCGGCACGGCTCTTGTCGCCCAGCATCATGCGGCCCACACAGAATCCCAGCAGTACGTGAGCGATAGAGGGAATGGTGCTCAGCAGCCCTTCGGGGTCGATGCCGTTGTCCTTGTACATGTGGGCGGGGGTGAGGATAGCGCGGTCTACTACGGACAAGATGTTTGTCTCGTTGTAGGCAAATCCGTTGCCGCCCATCAGCAGGGCGAAGTATCCCACGAGCAGGGTGACGATGATCCAGGGAATGTAGCGGTGCTTCACGGTGAGGGCAACGATGGACGCGGCGCAATAGCACAGGGCCAGACGCTGCATCACGCCCAGGATGCGCATGCGGTCGAAGGTCCATACCGCGTTCCACAAGTTCTGGCCGAAGCTCAGGTCATCGGGAGCTGAGGCCCAGTAGTAACAGAAGCGTGAGAACCATCCGATGGCCATGCCGATGACGAAGATGACGACGGTGCGCCGCAGAATCTTCCGCAGGGCGGCATGGCTGTAGGCGAAGTCGTACTTCTTCAGTGAGATATAGGTCGATATGCCCATGATGAACATGAAGAAGGGAAATACCAGGTCGGTGGGCGTGAAACCGTTCCACTCGGCATGGCGCAGGGGGGCATAGATGTGTCCCCATGACCCCGGATTGTTCACCAGTATCATGCCGGCAATGGTAATGCCTCGCAGGATGTCGAGGGCCAGGATGCGTTTGCTGTGGTTTGCTTGTTTTTCCATGACGTTTTTAATTCTTGGTAAGAGGAGTTGTGCATTCGTCTACCAGGTAGGCTATGGACACATACGGAATGCCCGAGTTTGTCGTCAGGCCGATTTCGCAGGTGCGGCTGTTGCTGTAGCCGATCTGGATGTTCCGTTCTTCTATCTGAGGACGGAGTTTGCGCAGGGCGTATGCGTTCAGTTCGGGATGTGTGAATCCGCGGTCGCCTGCAAAGCCGCAGCAACCTATTTCTTCGGGTACGAAGACCTGTGTAGAGCAGAGGCGTGCCAGGGCGACAAGCGTGTCGGCCAGTCCCATCTTTCGCATGGAACACGTGATGTGCAGGGCTACGGGGCGGTCTATGGGCTTGAACACCAGGCGAGGACGCAGGAAGGTATAGATGAACTCGGCCGGTTCGTAGAGTTTCATGCGGCGGATGGTTTCCCGCATGCGGTGCAGGCAGGGACTTTGGTCGCACAGCACGGGGTAGCGTCCTTGCCGGCTGGCCTCCCACAAGGCTTCTTCGAGTTCGCGTGTCTTGCGGTCGGCGATATCCATCATGCCTTTGCTTTCCCAGATGGTGCCGCAGCAGAGCTTTTCCATGCTCTGGGGAAGATGACTTCGTAACCGGCTTTGTGGAGCAGGGCCACCATCTTGTTTACCAATGCCTGTTCGACGGGCGACTTGCGGGCCAGGCCCATGGTCTGGTTGATGCAGCTGGGGAAATAGACCACTTTGAGCGAAGCTTCGTTTTCTTCTGCCTTTTGGCTATTCTCCATTTTCCGCTCTTCGTGCTTCATCTTATAGGCTTTGGGCATGGCCGGAGTCCACTGCGGAATGCCCAGCAGGTTGTGCATGCCGCGGGTAAGCTTGCTCATGGCGGCAGTTCCCAGTACGGCATGGGCTGTGTCGGCCAGCGTCAGTACGGGACGGAGCGTGTTCTTGATGCCTGCAAAGTGACGGGCGGCATAGTTGCCCAGTTTATATCCCTGGCTGTCGGGCGGCAGCAGGTGTTGGCGGACCAGATGAGTCAGGTCGCCAGTATTGATTCCCATCGGGCACGACATGGAACAGAGTCCGTCGCCCGCACAGGTCTGATTGCCTAAGTAGCGGTATTGTTTCTCGAGCAAGGCCAGTCGTTCGGGGTTGTCGCCTTCCTGACGCAGGCGGGCCAGTTCGCGCTGGATGACGATGCGCTGGCGTGACGACAATGTGAAGCCGCACGACAGGCAGTTCACTTCGCAGAAACCGCATTCGATGCAACGGTCTACTTTGGAAATGAGAGACAAGCTGCGGGCCGCCTGTTCATCACTTGCAGCCTGCTGACTGTAGCTTGTAGCCATCATGGGCAGTGGCTTGAAGTGCTTCAGGTGGCACTTGGGGTCGTCGTTGAAGATGACACCGGGGTTGAGCAGCCCTTTGGGATCGAAGAGGTGTTTTACAGCCTTCATCACTTCGAAGGCTTCGTCGCCCCATTCGTAGCGTACGTAGGGGGCCATGTTGCGGCCCGTACCGTGTTCGGCCTTCAGAGAACCGTCGTACTTGTCAACGACCAGGGTCTTGACGTCTTCCATCAGCGCGGCATAGCGGTCCACTTCGGCCTGGGTGGCAAAACTCTGGTTGACAATAAAGTGGTAGTTGCCTTCCAGAGCATGGCCATAGATGCAGGCATCGTCGTAGCCGTGGCGGGCAATGAGTTGCTGGAGGTCGGCCGTGGCTTCGGGCAGGTCTTCGATGTGGAAGGCCACGTCTTCGATGAGGCAGGTCGTACCAGGTTGGCGTGTTCCGCCTACGCTGGGGAAGATGCCCGACCGGATGGCCCAGAACTGGCCGTACTCTGCAGGATTGTCGGTGAAGTGTACGGGTATGTAGGTACGGAAGGCCGAGAGCGTCTGTTCGATGGTGGCGATGTTGGCCTTCAATTCTTCAGGCGTATGGGCCTTGGTTTCCGTCAATACGGCGGTGAGGCCCGAGGGATTGGCCGCTTCTCCTTTATATTTGAGATAGACAGGATCGTTTACAGACGACAGACTCTTGTAGTCCAGCAGTTCGGCTCCCTTGACAATCCATTCGTCTTCTGTCCCTTTCAGCTTCTTCATGGCCACTACGGCCCGGCAGGCTTCGCGGATGTCTGTGAAGTAGACCATGGCGCTGGCCTTGCAGGGATAGTCGTATTCAGTGCGCATGGTTACCTGCGAGAGGAAGGCTAGGGTACCTTCGCTGCCCACCATCAGATGGGCGATGATGTCGAACGGGTCGTCGAAGGTAATCAGGGGAAGCAGGTTGAGGCCCGTGACGTTCTTGATGGCGTATTTGTATCGGATGCGTTCACGCAGATGTTCATTGGCATGGATGCTGTCGCGCAGGTGGCAGATGGTGCGGATGAAGTCGCGATGAGTTACCTCAAAGGCGGCGCGGCTGACGGGGTCGCCCGTATCAAGCACGGTACCGTCGGCCAGGACGATGCGCGCCGAGAGCATTACCCGGTCGCTGTTGGCGTGCGTGCCGCAGTTCATGCCCGAGGCATTGTTCATCACGATGCCGCCTACCATGGCACTTTTTACCGAGGCGGGGTCGGGAGCGAACTTTCGTCCGTAGGGAGCCAGCAGTTGGTTGACACGCTGTCCCACGATACCCGGTTGTAGGATGATCTGGCTGCCGTCGGGGCTGATGGAGTATTGCTCCCAATGCTTGCCGGCCACGATGAGGATGGAGTCGCTGATGGCTTGTCCGGACAGGCTGGTACCTGCAGCACGGAATGTAACTGGTAAATTGAGCTTGTCGGCCAGGCGGAGCAGTTCGGCCACCTCGTTCTCGTTGTCCGAGCGGATGATGATTTGGGGTATCAGTCGGTAAAAGCCCGCGTCTGTTCCCCAGGCCAGGCGTCGGAGCTCGTCAGTATAAATCCTGTCCTGTGGAATGAAGCGTGAGGCTTCGTGCAGGAAGGATAAGTAAGGTTCTTTCATATCTTTTGTTTCAAGTTTCATATCATTGTTTCTTTAATGCCTTTGTGTGTTGCCCTGCTCGGGAAAGTTGTAGGGGAGAATATGTGCTCCTCGTACAACTGCCAACTTTTGCCAAGCCTGTGGCAGTGGTCGTGACGTCGTGGTGGCAGCGCTTGTGACACAGGCTTGTCACAACTATTGCCATAGGCTTGTCACACTCACTGCCATACTTGTGTCAAGAAGGCCATCCCCCGGTGAAGGCAACCGAACACTGTCTATCGGTACAGGTAGTACTTCTTGGACAGTTGGCGGAAACTCTCCACGTCCTTTTCCCAGTAGGGGCGTATGTCTTCCCAGCGGTTGTTCCGGGCGAAGCGTTCGCGTATCTGGCGGGAACCACACACCTTGTCGAACATGTTGAAGCGTCCTTTGTCAGCATGGTCGAAGACGGCGCGGTCGGGCCACAGACGTGCCACTTCCTGCATCACGAGGAACTGGATGGGACTGAGCGGTGCTTTGGCATAGTCGGTGATGTGCACCTGTACGCCTTGCAGCTGTTCGCCCTTGCCTACACTGTAGAACGGTTGCAGGTAGATGGGACGGAAGATGACGCCGGGTACATGGAGCTCGTTCAGGGCATCGGCCAGCTTGTCGGCCTCGGCCCACGAAGCTGCAAACATCTGGAAGGGAATGGTATAGCCCACACCGATAGACATGTAGCCCAGTTCGCCCAGGATACCGCTCACGGGGTAGAAGAATGCCGAGTGTGGGTGGGGTATGTGGGGCGATGAGGGTATCCATTGCAGGCCTGTGGCTGTGTAGTCCATCTTCCGTTTCCAGCCTTTCATCTTGATGACCGTCAGTTTGCACTGTACGCCGCCTGCCAACATGCGTTCGCCGTTGAGCATCAGTGCCAGTTCGCCGCAAGTGAGGCCGTAAAGGTACGGAATTTTAAATTGACTGACAAAAGAAATGCAATTGTCTTCAACCAAATTGCCTTCTACTTTGAGTCCGCCCAGCGGATTGGGGCGGTCCAGTACGATGAGTTCCTTGCCGTTTTCGGCAGCCGCCTCCATGGCCAGTCCCAGGGTACTGATGTAGGTGAACGAGCGGCAACCGATATCCTGAATGTCGTATACCAGTACGTCGACGTCCTTCAGCATTTCGGGCGTGGCCTTGCGAGTCTTGCCATAGAGTGAGTAGACGGGCAGGCCGGTGGCGGGGTCGCGCTGGTCGGACACGTGGTCGCCGGCATGGACATCACCCCGTACACCGTGTTCGGGACCATAGAGAGCCACGAGGTTCACGTTGGGCGCCTCGTGCAGGATGTCGATGGTGGAGCGCAGCTCGTTGTCCACACCCGTGGGGTTGGTGATGAGGCCCACGCGTTTTCCCTCCAGGCAGCGGAAGTTCTGTGACTTGAGCACTTCAATGCCTGTCTTGATACGTATTTTCTGTGCCTGGGCGCCGAGGGAGAGGCACAGGAAGAGGAGCAGGAGAGCCTTCTCAAGCCTTACTCCGGATGTAAGTATATTCTTTCTATTCTTGTTCATGGTCGTCTTATTCTATAATAATGATAATCTGTTTTCATTTCTTTCCATATTCCGGATCAATCTTCCTGTCCACGAAGAAGGTGACGATGACCGTGGCAATGCAGCACACCATCACCAACCAGAAGAAGTCCGTATATCCGATGGCTTCCTGTATATATCCGGCGAACATGCCCGGTATCATCATGCTCAGCGCCATAAAGGCTGTGCAGATGGCATAGTGCGAGGTCTTGAACTCGCCTTCGGAGAAGTACATCATGTAGAGCATGTAGGCCGTGAAGCCGAAGCCGTAGCCGAACTGCTCGATGGCAATGGCGGTGGAGATGATGACCACGTTGTCGGGCTGGGCGATGGCCAGGTAGACAAACGTCAGGCACGGCAGAGTCATGCAGCCAGCCATCCACCAAATGGACTTCTTCAGGCCGAGGCGCGAGGCGAACAGTCCGCCCAGGATACCACCCAGGGTGAGGAAGATGACGCCGATGGTACCATATACGATACCCACTTCGGCGGTGGACAGCTCCAGTCCGCCTGATGCCTTGGAAGCTACGAGGAAGGGCATGCACATCTTGATGATGAACGCCTCCGGCAGGCGGTAGAGCAGCATTAACACGATGGCCAGCAGGACGCCCGGTTTGGTGAAGTAGGTGGCGAAAGTACGTCCGAACTCCCGGAAGATGGCTTTGGCACTGGCAGTACCGGCTGCCAGCGTGGGTTTATCTGAAGCGGGCTTAGGTATCACGAAGATATGATAGAACGTTACCAGGCTGAACAGGACAGCGGTGACAAGCATCGTGATGGTCCACGACAGCGGAATGTCTTTCGTCTTCAGTTCGATGGCACCGGCAATGGCCACGAGTACGCCCTGACCGAAAATGGAGGCCAGACGGTAGAACGTGCTTCGAATGCCTACAAAAGCGGCTTGGTCACTTTGCTTCAGCGCCAGCATGTAGAAGCCGTCGGCGGCAATGTCGTGGGTGGCCGAGGCGAAGGCAGTGATGATGAACAGGACCAATGTGAAGGTGAAAAGGCTGATATGGGTCGAGCCGGAAGCGATGTCTGCTTCGTCTGGCCGCGGGATGGCCAGCGTCAGCAAGATGAAGGCAACGGACATCAGGACCTGCATGGCTATTGTCCACCAGCGCTTGGTTTTGATGATGTCTACAAACGGGCTCCAGAAGGGCTTGATGGTCCACGGCAGGTAGAGCAGGCTGGTGAACAGGGCCATCTCTCCGTTGGGTACGCCCATCTTGGTGAACATCATCACGGAGATGTTGTTCACGATGAAGTAGGGAATGCCTTGGGCAAAGTACAGGGTGGGGACCCATGCCCAAGGACTAATATTTTTTGTCTGTAAGTTCATGATTCGTATGTATGTTTATTTATGAATAGATTTTTTCTATGTTGGCTCCGATATAGTAGTGCAGCAATATCTCGTCGTACTTGTAGCCCTGTTCGCCCATGACGGCGGCACCGATCTGACAAAGACCTACGCCGTGTCCCCAGCCGGCACCGATGAGGGTGAAGCGTCCGGGTATGCCTTCGGGCGAGAGGTCGCTCTTGTCTACCACGAAAGCCGAGCTGTAGAGGTGCGAGGGCGACAGTGTATGGCGTATTTCCAGTTCCTTGCCGATGGTGAGTGTGCGTTTGGTACCCACAATCTTCAGTTTCCACAGACGTCCGCTGGTGCCACGGGCCACGGGGACGAGGTCGATGATCTGTCCGTAGTCTATACCCGAGCGTTTCAAGATGAGAGCTGACAGTTCATCCTGTGTGTATTCCACGCGCCAGCGGTAGAAGTCGGTGGTTTCCTGATCATAGTTGTTGAGTACTTGTGACAGAATGTGCTTGTTTGTGGTGTTGCAGAACGATTCGGGCGAAGTACGTATCCAGCGGTCGGCTTCGGCTTCGATGGTGAGGTCGGGCAAGTCGGAAGCAGGTTTGGACGTGTTGCCTTGGCGGATGCGCCAGTCGCGTTGCTTCCGCAGGTAGGAGTAAGGTGTGTCTTCCCAGCAGTACTGGAACTCTTCGAAGGCGCCACCGCAGCATTTGGAGAAGCGGGCGTCACAGATTTTCCCTTCAGACATCAGTACCTGTCCGCGGGTGGCCTGGATAGCTTGGCGCACGATATCGGTCGAGGCACGGGTGATGCCTTGGTAACGCTGGCAGTGGTCATCGGCGCAGACGTCGAAGCGGGTATGGTCTTCACGGTCGAACCACCGTATCAGTTGGTCATTTGTCTGTGTGCAGGCCTTGTAGTCTGTATGTTTGGCTACGATTTCCTTGTTCTTGTTAATCTGGGCCAGCAACCAGCTCCTCGAAATCACCGCATGGGCCTTCAGCAGCTCCAGCGAGGCGGTAGCGCTCATTTCGCTGGAGATGACACTGGTCAGGTAGTCTTCTACGCGGATGACGTTGACGGCGGTCAGTTTGTCATTTTCCACAATGATGCGCAGAGCACCCTGGAAACGCTGGTCTTCCTTGCGCTCCCAGTGGAAGTTGATGCCGATGGTGACTCCGTGCAGTTCGAACGAGGCGTTCTGTTCGTCTTCGGGTTCGAACAGTAATTCGTCGTAGAGGCGGCCTTGCCACAGGATGCGGCCATGGTCAAAGGTGACGGTTTGGTTGCCGTTCACTTCCTGGCCGTCCTGGCGGTAGGGGGCCAGTAGGGTGAATTCTATCTGGGGTTCGAAGAGGATTCCCACGTGTACTTTGGGTTCTTTCATAATGCTGTTCTTTTCGTTAACGGATTTCATTGCGGATGTGTTCCTTCACACGGGCAAAAGTTTCGGGTGAAAGACATACCTCGCTTAATATTTGTGCCACGTCGTCTGCGGTAATTTTCAGAAAATCCTGCTCGACAGGGGTAATGAATACTCCTCCCAGGTCGACCGAAGCAGGACTACTCAACAGGCGGGCATCACCTTCAGCCGTGTAGCAGGCAGGGCGATGCTTGGCACGAGGGAAGACGAAAATTGTCCAGCGGGAGGACTCGTAGAGGGCCAGGATGTTCATCATCGGTTCCTGGTCGCCTTCGGGTACGGGCAGGGCGCGGCAGATGGCTAGGAAGAAACGGCAGGCTTCGTCGGCATCGTCGGTGTCGATGACGAGTGTCGTGCGTGGGGCGTCATTCAGGCTGTAAAGCGTGGCGCATTCGGTCTGCACTACCGTCTCGCCTATCCGCGTGCGCCAGTCGGCTTCGATGGGCATAAAACCGCGGTTGCCTGCCTGAAAGTGGGCATGGTCAGGAGCGGAGGCTCCACAGCGCGGTCCGTTGTAGAAGATGGTGAAGTCCGTCAGTTCCCGGGCCAGTTCCAGCATGTCGGCAAAGCGATGGCCGATAAGCTGAGGAACGTGCTCAGTCTCGGGTACGGTGAGGTGGCGCGGGAAGATAGGGAAGGGATTCACCAGCAGCTCGTAGTGGCCCAGGAAAGGAATGCCTTCCTGCTCAGCCGGCCGGTTGGCGGCGCAGAGAAAGCAGCGGCGTTCGCGGATGGACTTAGCGTCGACCTTGGCACCGGAGGAAACGATTCGGGCGGGGTTGAACTGCACCTTATAGGGCACGCCGCGCACGTTCAGTTCCTTGACTCGTACGCCCGTGAGGGCATCGTAGCTGTGGCGTGCAGTTTCCCATGTAGCAAGTTGGCGAACCAGCAAATCGTTTACTTCTTTATTCATAGAATTCATAATGGTATTATTTTACTTTTTCTTGTTCAATGCAATGCGCGCTTGCAGTTCCCATGTACGAATACGGTCTTTATATAAGTTATTGGCATTCATCTTTACAACATCCAGTGCTGCATCTGAATTGTCATCCCAGCGGCGGCAGAGGTAGACGACGTCGTAGACGCGGCCTATCTGGAAGCGGCGGGAGAAGTTCAGGCCCAGCGCATAGTCTTCGCCGTAGCTGGTGTTGGGTACCTTCACTTCGCGCAGTACGGGGGTGTAGAAGGCACGGGGCGCTCCCAGACCATTGATGCGCAGGGCGTTGTTGCGGCCGTTCTCGGGCGTCCATTCACGGTGGTCGATAATGCCGGGAGCAATCATCTGCATGTCGAAGTTGGTCATCATGTAGGTGCCTACAACCATACCGCAGTTCTGTTCGTAGAAGGCACGTACCATGGTGGACAGGGTGTGCTCATCCTTGTAAACGTCGTCGCTGTCCAGCTGGATGGCAAATTTGCCGCACTTGGGGTGATGTACGCCCAGGTTCCAACAGCCACCTATGCCCAGGTCGTTGCGTTCGGGAATGAGGTGGATGAGACGTTCGTCACTGCTGAACTCGTCGATGGCTTCGGTGGTACCGTCGGTCGAGTGGTTGTCGATGACGATGAGGTTGAACTTGAAGTCGGCCTGCTGCGTCAGTACTGAGCGGATGGCATCGCGGATGGTGCGGATGCGGTTGCGCACGGGGATGATGACCGATGCTTCGTATTCGAAGTTGCCTTTGTCGAACTCAATGTGTTCGAACTCCGGCTTCAGGTAGCCGCCCACTTCTTTCAGGTGCTCTGTGCAGGCTGCTTCCATCTCGATCTGGCGGTTGCGGTTCTTCGGGTCCACGTAGTCGAAAATCTTTTCGCCGCTGCGGCGGGTGTCGTTCTCCACTTCCGTGTAGAGATATTCGTTGATATGTACCAGTTCGTGGTGCTGCGACAGTTTGAGTCGCAGGTCATAGAGTCCGGCAAACTGATAGTCGGCCTTCATACGGGCGGCGGCATCCTTCAGGGCTTCAGTGCGGTAGAGCAGTACGGAACCGAAGTCGAAGTCGTCGCGCAGCGACCCCTGCTGATAGTCGATGACGGGAGCGATGGTCTGTTGGCCGCCTTTCAGCTGGTAGTGGTCGGCATAAACCATGCCTGCGCCGCTGTCGTTCAGAATATGTACCATGCGTTCCAGTGCAAACATACCCAGATTAAGGATGGTATCCTTGGTATAGAGCAATGTGTAGGGCGCTGCGGCTTGTGTGGCGATGGCTTTCAGGCTTTGGCTGCTGAAAGGACTGTCGACGGTCAGGAAGCTACACCCTTCGGGCAGTGAGGCTGGTGCTTCGGTACCGAAGAGGGTAATTTGTCCGGCCTGGCCGGTTGTTTGCAGGCTTTTAACGGTTTGTTCTATGTCTTTGTTTCCTGTGTAGAGGAGGTAGCAATCAATTCTTTCCATGGTGGTTCTATGTTTAATGATGATTATTTTTGTTTCTTGTCTTGAAGCAGGGTAACGGTGCCGTCCGTACTGCTGACGAGCAGGGTCCCGTGTCCCAGCGGTACGACGGTGTTGATGAGCGAATTGCCTACTTTGTGCTGCCAGCGAATGCGTCCTGTCAGTCCGTCCAGTGCACATATCAATCCGTCATTGGTACTTGTATAGACAATGCCTTCCTTTTCGGGCAGCATGCTGGGAGCATGTTCGTAGCCGAAGCCAGCATTGGTAGCCCACAGCTCTCTGGCTTCCTTGCCGTCTGCTGCATAGCAGACAATGCTGTCGTTCATGGTCTTGGCGTAGATGCGTTGTCCGTCCTCGGACAGGCCGATGCTCTCACGCACTTGTGACTGGAAGGTGCGCCAGATGGTTTGTCCTGTCTGGAGATCAATGGCGGTCAAGGCACGTTTGGGATCGGCAATGAGCACTTTGCTGTCAGTTGCTACGGGCCAAACAGCTGCGGGTGAATAGTGTATACCAGGCAGGCCGTGTGTCCATTTCCAGCACTCGCGTCCTGTCTGTTGGTCAAGGGCGTAGAGTGTGTTGTCCCAGGCACCGAATATGACTTTACCGTCTGTCAGCAACGGACGGGTTTCGATGTAACCCGGTACGTCCGTGTAAGCCCATAGCAGTTTGCCGGTCTTCAAGTCAATGGCACGGAAGGTGTGGTCGCTGGCTCCGATATAGGCGGTGCCGTCAGCTATGGCTGCGGCTCCCAGTACCGGCGCCGAGGCTTCGAGCGTCCATAGCAGTTGACCATTTTCGGCGTTGACACCATAGATGTGCTTGTCTGCCGAACCGAATACTACGATTCCGTTTGCTACGCCGGGAGTACCCACAATGCGTTTCTGGGCGGAGAAGCTCCACAGACGCTTACCTTTTTTCAGGCTGTAGGCAGTCAGTTGTCCCAAGTCGTCGGCTATGAATACACGTTTGCCATCGGTAGCGGGTGAGCAGTAGATACCTACGCCCGTCTGTACCGTCCAGGCGGCTTTCACTTGCGGATAGGTCTGGTTGACGGAGTAATCGGGATATTTTTCAGCCTTGCCCTGATGGTCATAGTATTGGTGTGTGAGCGAAAGAGCAGCCCATTGTTGCTTGGGCTCACCGATACGCTGGGTATAGACACGGATGGAGTCCGGTCCTACCTCGTAGATGCCGTAACCTGGCTTGCCATCGGCATCGCGCAGGTTGCTGCGCATCAGGATGCCAGGAATGCCGTCGTAACTCAGCAGACGGTTGCGATGGTAGTGTCCTCCGATGAAAAGGGGGACGTTGTAGGGACGGACGGCATCGGTCACGTCATACCAGTTGTCCACATCGCCTTCCATCATGGGATAGTGGGTAACGAGGATGACGGGGGTGTCCTTGCCTGCTTTTTTCATTTCATCCGTCATCCAGCGGATGTCTTGCGGTACTACGTGTCCGTAGGCCATACGCATCAGCGGTCCCGAGTTGAAGCCCAGGAAAAGGATGCCCTTGTGCATGAATTCGAAATGTTCGCCGCCGTAGATGTCCGAAAAGGCTGTGCAGCCCGATTCGCTCCATTTTGTCTCGTGGTTGCCCATGACGATGTAATAGGGCGCCTTCAACAGGTCAAGACACGACTTTACACGTTCCATGCACAGACGGTCACCGTTGTCAGTCAGGTCGCCTGTTACTAACACGAAATCGATGCTGTCCGTTGCGTTGATCTGCGCTACAGAGCGCAGCAGGTCTTCAGTCGGATTGGGATTGCCTGGCGTGAAATGAATGTCCGTCAGTTGTGCAAAGCGGAAACGCTCCTGCTGTGCCCGCATGCCGTTTGAGAGCAGGAGCAACAGCAGGATGCTGATGTATAACTGATATTTGGGTAAGGTTAGCTTCATGATTTTAGTTGTTAGTTGAGTTAAAGAATTGCAGGATGTTATGCATCAGTTCGTTTCTTTCTTTTTCTGTACGGATGGTTTCGAACGGGAAGCCAAGTACGATGGTCTTGTAGGCTCCGCGGTAGGCGATACCTGCACTCAGATTGTTCTCGGCATAGCGCATGACGGTATAGGCGCCTTCTGACGGTTCGATGGCGTCGGGCGATTCAACGGCGTACGACTCGGCGTTCAGTTCGTTGTGGTAAGTATAATTTCCTTCCAGACTTTCAAAAGGCGAAGGTACGCATTTGATACGGCCGTTACGGGCGGCCTGGCCTGTACGCCAGCGGTATTTCAATACATCTGTTGCAAATTTGCGGTCAGCTTCCTGAGAAGGAGCCAAACGGTTGTCCCACAAATCTGTGGCGACGTAGGCACCCGATACGAAGAGATTGCCGCCTTGATTACAATAGTCGGTCAGTGCACTTTGTAAAGCGGGGCTGAAGGTTTTGTATTCCAGCGGCTTGATTCCGCGTCCCATTTTGGTCTGACATTCCTTTCCCAGAATGAGGTCGGTATATGCATAGTCGGTCAGTGACACCTGATGATCTTCGACAGCTTCGTCGCTGCACGATACAAACGAATAGCCGGCCTTCAATATGGCTGCACCATGCAGGGCTGGATAGTCGAAGGTGTTGCCTGCTATGACCTGAGTCTCATAATCTCCGTAGCTGTCACCGAAGCCGGATGCATCATCGTCCATCCAGGGAATGGAGCGTCGGAATTCTTTCATAGAACCTATGTAGCTGATATCCTTTATATAGGGTATGCCGTGGTCGAGGTTGTCCAGGAAGCCTGCCAGCAGTGTGTCGGCCGGAGCAGGTGCCACGAAGTCGGCGGGGGCACTGACGCGGTCGAAGCCGTTGACTACAAGTACGCATCCTTTGCTGTTGAAGGCGCGTCCTGCGGAAAGAATTTCGGACGGGAAGCTCTCACCGCCCTTGTTGACAGCCGTCACCTTGTAGCTGCATACCACTCCGGCAGGCAACGAAGCGCGGTAGTGATTGTCTTTTACCAGCACACCGTTGTCGAAGTCACCGTTTCCGACGCGTGTATAGACGATGTATTGTTCGGGTTCTGCCGTAGGTTCGAGCGGATCGGATACGGGCTGCCAGGACAATTCGATTTCATCATCTTCAATCATCTTTACCGACAGGTGGTCAACAGGGAGTGGCTGTACGATGTATTCTGTCCCGCTTACCGAGCTGAGGAACTGGAGCATGCCTTTGTATACAGCCCGGCTGACGGTGAAACGGAAGCGAGGATCGAGACCGTAGCGCATGTCGGCAAAATTCTGGTGCGAAAGCATTTCGAGCAGCATGGTGGGCACACGAGGTACGCGTGCTTCGAAGTAAGACTGATTCCACATGCCGCGGCGGCTCCACTCGGGCTCGTACAGGGTGCGGATATCGCGTACGATGTTCGACTGAATGAGGTCAGTCAGGTCGCGGGCCAGGTAGCGGGAAGCTCCGTTGGAGTATTGCCCATTGTAGACGTTGGTATAGTAGATGCCCAGCGTGCCGATAATGGAATCGTTGAGCGTGGTGCCTGCATCAGAATGGAAGGCAAAGGCCAGGTCTATGGGGATGTTCAACCCTTTTTCGTCGGGATTGACAGAGGAACCTCCTGCCAGATAGTTCACCCAAATGCCGCGGCACTTGTAGTCGTCGGTATAGTCGTTCTTTCCTTGGCTTTCCGAATAGACGCTATCGGGGATGCCTGCCCATTGCAACCAATAGCGTGCGGCCTCACAGAAGCGGGGATAAGTACTGACTTGAGGCTGACTGGTGCTATTAGGCATGTCTGTTGCCAGTGGTGTAGCAGAGGAAAGGTTACGCTTGTCCGAGCTCTTCAGGTTTTCGGTTGTACCTTGAGAGGAACGGCTGCGGGCAATGTTTCCCATGCCTCCGCCTATCTTGACGGCATCGGCAGTAACAATTCTTCCTGTTTTGTCAGAGCGGTTGCTCAAGGTAACCTTGCAGCTGTTGTTGCATCCCTTGTCGAAGCCGAAGGTTCCTAAATAAATCCATGTGCCTCCTCCCATCGTCTGGTTGACGCTGAATTCGGTCTTTCCGCCACGATGGTAAACGGTGTAGCGGGCGTCCTCCGTGCTGTTGGGCAGGGAACGGTAGGATACGTAGACAGCATACTGGCCGCTTTCAGGGATTTCGGGTATCCATTCGGCTGTACTTTCTTCTCCTTTACGGATAGTCTCGGCCTGCCGGTAGGTACCTTCCTGAAAGGGATTTTCAAAGTCTTTGTAGATGTAGCGCTGGTGGGCGAATCCATCTCCCTGGCCGTTGCTCCATTTGCGATCGGCATCGCGTTCAGTGTAGAGCGACTTCCCATCCAGACAACCGTCATTGTCCACAATCACTTCGTGGGTTTGCGTGTCGCGCTCGCGGGGCAGCAGTACGTTGGCACCTGCATTCTCGAGCATGGGCACGAGGAAGGGTAGGACGTAACTTTGTGTGTAGAGGTCTTCTACCGTCTGGAAGATGCGTGCGCGCTGCCATTCCCAGCGGTCGAGCTTGGCCTCATAATAGAAGCCGTGGCTTTGCCACATGGCGATGTGTCGATTGCTCAATCCTCGGGTAGGGGTATAGGGCGAAGATTTTTTGCTGACTAAGGGAATATTTTTCCCTGACTGGGGAAAAATTGCCTTCTTGTTCTTTTTGCTTCGGAGTGCCAGTGGAATCTGTTCTTCAATGCTCCGTCCGTTGGTTCGGATTTCAAGCTGGTAGGAGGCCCATTCAGCAGGGAGCATCGATTTTACGGTCCGATAGATTTCGTCCACATTGTCTTCGCGGAAGGGAATGTAGGAGCAGTTGATGTTGGCAAACAGCTGGAGTGTCTTGCCTTGTGTCGCCACTGAATCAATCTTGATCCGTCCGATGGATACTTCCCTTCGGGCAACGTTGTCCAAATAGCTGCCGATTTCCTGACGGAGGTCCGTCGGAAGGTCTTGCGCGATTCCTGCAAGCGGGAATAGGGATGCGGCAAGCAAAGTTGACCGAAAGTAATGTTTTGCGTACATATTATGTTCTTCTATTAACTGTTTAAGTTCTGTTTTGTATCTTTTCGTATCAGCAGGGTCAGCCCGAGTGCCGTTATCAGAGCATTGATGATAAGCAGTTCGAAGCTGATCTGATAGCCGCCGAACCAGGCTTCGCTATTGTTTTTCAGTATGTAGCAGAGGATGGGGGAGGCTATGGCGACCAACGGTACCCAACGGTCGTGTACAGGCTTGCGGCAGGCCATGCCGAAGATGAACATGCCGAGGATGGGGCCGTAGGTATAGGCGGCCAGGCTGTAGACGGCGTTGATGGCACTGTCGTCGTTCAGCTCGTAGAAGGTAATGATGACGATGACCATCAGCAGTGACATGATAAAATGAATCAGCTTGCGCGTCAGCGACAGGTTCTTTTCATCCTGCTTTTCGTTGGCTTTCAGTATGTCGATGGTAAACGAAGTGGTCAGAGCGGTCAAGGCTGACCCGGCTGCCGAGTAGGCAGCCGCAATCAGTCCTATTATGAAGATAATACCTATGAAAATGGGGAAGTTCTCGCTCCACGCCACTTCTCCGAACAGGGCGTCGCCTGTCGTTTCCTGCCCAGGCATGTAGGCATCTGCATACATGTAGAGCAGGGTACCGAGCACTAAAAACAGGCCAATGACAAATATCTGTATGAACGAACTCAATATCATGTTTTTCTGCGACTCTTTGAAGTTTTTGCAGCTCAGGGTGCGTTGCATCAGGTCCTGGTCGAGGCCAGTGGTGGCTATCACCATGAACACGCCGGCGATGAACTGCTTCCAGAAGTAGCGCCCGTCGTTGGGGTCGTCAAAGAAGAACGTCCGGCTGGTGGGATGGTTGCCGATGGCCGCCGGCAGGTCGCCGATGCCCAAGTTGAGGCTGCCTGCAATGAAGACGATGCAGCATACTACCGACAGCACAAGGCAGATGGTTTTCAGCGAATCGGTCCATATCAGCGACTTGACGCCTCCCTGGAAAGAGTAGAGCCAGATGAGGGCGACCGTGATGACTACGTTCAGTGAGAAAGGTACGTTCAGCGGGGTGAAGACCAGCGATTGCAACACGACGCATACCACAAAGAAGCGTACCGACGCCCCCAACATCTTGGATACGAAGAAGAACCAGGCGCCCGTGTGGTAGGAGGCAAGGCCGAAGCGGTTCTCCAGATAGCCGTAGATGCTCATCAGGTTCATCCGATAGAAGAGTGGTATCAGTACGAAAGCCACGAAGATGGAGCCGACGAAGAAGCCCAAAACCATCTGCATGTAGGAATATCCCCCATGCAACACGGCGCCAGGGACGGAGATAAAGGTGACGCCCGAGATGGTGGCGCCAATCATGGCCAGTGTCACCATGTACCAGGATGACTTTCGGTTGCCGGTGAAGAAGCCTGCATTGTCGGCCTTGCGGCCCGTTATCCATGAGATGATGAACAGCAGGGCAAAGTAGCATGCGATGGTTGTGAGTATGATCCAAACGGTAGTCATTTCTATCAGTCTTTATATTCTTTTTGGCAAAGCATTGCTTTCGTCCTCGGAAAGCAGTGCTTTAGTCTTGGAAAAACATTGCTTTAATATTCGTATCTCTTTTGAGGCTTATTCTGCATAGAGCAGATAAGGCTTGCGCTGTTCCTTGAACTTCTTGACGTCGTCTTGCCAGCAGGCCTTGATTTCGTCGGCATCCTTGCCGTCTTCTATCATTTGACGTACGTAATCTACGCCGATGAGTTTCTCGAAGAAGGAGGTGAAGAACTTGTCGCCGATGTTCAGGTTGCGGTAGGCATCGATGACGTAGCTCAGGTCGAGCCCCCGCTTCCAGATTTCTTCGTCGCTCATGCCGCTCAGGTCGACGCCGTGGCACAACTTGTTCAGCTGGGGCGGGTTCTTGGCACCAGGCATGCTTCTCGGCGTGAAGCTGTAGCTGTAGCCTTTCATGTCGGGGTGTCCGTACACCTGGAAGGGCTTGTCTGTCCCTCTGCCCAGGCTGACTGGTGTCGCCTCGAAATAGCAGGTCGAGGGGTAGAGGTAGACCGACGTCATGTTCGGCAGGTTGGGCGACGGCGGGATGGGGAGCCGGTACTTTGTCTGATGGGTGTAGTTCTTGCAGGGGATGACGGTCACGTCGCAGGTGCGCGACTCGGGCAGCCACTGCTCGCCGTTGACCATCAGAGCCAGTTCGCCCAGCGTCATGCCATGGACAACGGGGATGGGCAGCCAACCCACGCCCGACTTGTGTTTCATGTCCAGCAGCGGGCCGTCCACATAGTGCCCGTTGGGGTTGGGGCGGTCGAGTATCAGCATCTTCTTTCCGTACTCGGCACAGGCGTCCATCAGTCGGCACATGGAAGCGTAGTAGGTGTAATAGCGGAGCCCCACGTCCTGAATGTCGACAATGAGCAGGTCGAACTTGTTCATGGATGCTTCGCTTGGCTTACCCAGCTTGCCGTCGTAAAGCGACAGGATGGGTACTCCCGTCTTTGAGTCTACAGAGCTTGATACATGTTCGCCGGCATCGGCGTCACCTCGGAAACCATGTTCGGGCGAGAAGATGGCTACAACGTTGAATTGGTTCTCCAGCAAAACGTCCAGCAGGTGTTTGTTGCCTATCATGCCAGTGTGGTTGGAGAAGATGGCTATCCGCTTTCCTTCCAGCAATGGGAAGTATTCGGAAGTCTGTTCGTCGCCAGTGATGACTCTTTCATCTGTTTGTGCAAAGGCCTGCAGGGAGAGGGTACACAGGAGAAGGATGGATATAATCAGTTTTTTCATATGTACATGCTAAATATATATGGGCAAAGATACGATATTTTTAGAAAGGCTTGTTCTTAATTTTTCCTATTCTTTCGGTTCATGGTATGATTCATTTCAATGTAGTACCTGCTTGGAAAACTTCAGGCCAGCCCTCCCTGCTTGAGTGGAAGGGCTGGAAACTGAAGTCTCTTTTGTACAATCAAAAAATTACCATCCTGGGTTTTGGGTCAGCGTATAGCCTTTGTCCTTGTAAACCGTTATCTGGTCGGCCGGAATGGCGCGCAGATAGTAGCGTTCGGAGTTCAGGTCTCCTTTATTGAAGATACGCAGGTCATCTCCTTGCAGGTAGTTGATGTAACCTTTGTCTGTATCCTTGTTGGTCGGGTCAGCGGGGTCGAACAGGAAGAGTACACGGTCGCCGCTATCGTTTTTCGACTTCATGCCTGCGTAGTCGGCTACGTTGACATAGGCGCCCAAGAAGGTCTTGGTGGGAGTGCCGTCTGCATTCTCCGAATTCAGATATTCGAATTTTGCCCAGCGGCGGAGGTCTTCACCACGACGTCCTTCCATAATCAGCTCGATACGGCGTTCACGACGAATTTCCCACAGGACGGGATCCACTTCGGGGTCGCGGGCAGGGTCGTTGATGGCTACACCATTGACGATGATGTTGCCGTTGCCCAGCTGTACCTGAGGCATGGTTTCGGCTTCCGTACTTCCCCATTTCGTGAGCTGGCGCTGGCGGAGCTGGTTGATGGATTTGTTCAAGTCTTCCTGTGTAAAGGCGTCTCCTCCTACACGGGCTATCTCATAGCGTGCTTCTACATAGTTCAGCAGAACTTCTGCATAGCGGATGCAGGGAGCGTCGGCCGGGCTCAGGATACCTGTAACGAAGGAAGAATTGGTAGCAAACCATTCGTCGTTCAGGAATTTCTTGGTGGCATATCCTGTCGGAGATGTTCCTGCACTATAGTTTGTACCCAAGGCACTCATGATACGCAAGCTGTCGGCTACGGTCTGGTAGAGGCGCGGGTCACGGTTCTTGAACGAATTCCAGATGCTTGGATCATCCTTGCCTTCGTAGAGGGGTGATTGGCCGATGGGCAGTCCGTCTGTGCAGAGGTAAGACTCGATGACGTTTTGGGTGACGCCGCCTTGTGTCTGGTCTTCAGGACCGTTGTAGGACATCAGGGCGTTGCATTGCAAGCCTGTCGTATATTCACGGTACCAGATGACTTCCGGATTGTTGGCCAGATTGTCGGTTGTGAACAGGGCATTGTATGTGTTCCCAATCTTGTATATACCTGAGTTCATGACGGCATTGGCTCCGTTGATGGCCCCTTGCAACAGGGCTTTGATGTCGCTATCGGCTACGGTCTCCGAAGTCGGTCCGACAGTTGTGCCGTGGTACTTGAGCCATGTGGCGTGGTAGAGCAGCTCACGCGACATGTAGGCTCCTACGACGTAGCGGTTCACCTGGCGCTTGGTATCGTCGTTGCGTACATTGTCCAAAGCATATTGGAAGTCTTCCAGCACTTTTTGGGCAACGTACAGATAAGGGTCACGGTCCTTGTAAAGAGTTTCATCAGCCGGGTCAATCACTTTGTCAATGTAGGGCACACCGCCATAAGACTTGAGCAAGGCACTGTAGGCCATGGCACGGAAATATTTGGCAACGCCTGTCCAATGATTCTTGGCCTCCTCAGAGATGTTCATGCCGGGAATCTTTTCGATCATGACGTTGGCTTTATAAACGGTGCTATAGTTGTCAGACCAGATGGAAGTCTTGCTGTTCCAGTCGGTCGTGGCCGAGGTCGGGAAGTAAATATAGCCGGCGCTATACGTATTGGCATTGTTCAGGTTGATGAAGTCGTCTGTATAGTCGTCGCCCGAGAAATAGCCTCCGAATACAGTGTAGTCCGTGCCATATCCTTTGAAGTAGGACGAATAGAAGTCTTGTGCATAGGTGCGCAAGGATGTTTCGGTTTGCCAATAGGTATCATTGGTTTGCTTGTCCAACGGCTCCTTGTCGAGGAAGTTTTCGCAGCTGCTTAAGGATGCGAGAGCCAGCATGCAAGCAGAATATAATAGATGTTTCTTTTTCATGATTCAAAGTATGTTAGGTTATAAACTGAGCTGGATACCGAAAGATACGGTCTTCTGATAAGGATAGCTACGTCCAAAGTTACGTGCATCGCTACTGGTTCCTACGGTGCGGATACCGATTTCAGGGTCGATGGCAGGTTTGAGGCCGTCTACTGTGAAGAGGTTTTCACCCGTGAAATAGATACGCAGGTTTTGTACCTTGAACTTGCTCAACCAAGCCTTGGGAAGCGTATATCCTACAGTGAGGGTCTTGAGACGCATATAGGCCATGTTCAGCAGGTAGCGGTCGTTCACGTTGTAGTTACCCGTCTGTGCCTGGTTGTAAACCATTGGTCTTGGATAGAAGGCGTCCTGATTTTCAGGCGTCCAATAGTCTTCGGCGCCTACATAGTAAGGCTCGCCTGTCGTGAAGCCTGGCAGAACTTGGTTACCGGCAGCCCACAAGTTGCGCTTGCCTACACCTTGGAAGAACATGCTGACATCGAATCCCTTCCAGGCGGCGTCCAGATTCAAACCGAACTGTAGGCGGGGCAGAGCATTGCCGATGATGGACATATCGCCAGGAGCTGTAGTTTGCGTACCCTTTTCAATCTTTCCGTTACCGTCCAAATCTTTGTAAAGTACATCGCCAGGGGCAAATTGGTAATTGCCGGGGAATACTTGGGTCTGGTCGGGAATGCCTGCCTTCAAGCTGCCGTCGGCATTGAAGTCGTTTTCAGTCAGGAAGCGGTCGAACTGCAAACCCCAAATGTCACCCAGTACCATACCTTCTTTGTAAGCGCTGGTGCTCCACCAACCGGTAGCACCATAGGAAGGAAGTTGGGTATTATTGGTCCACTTGGTTACTTCTGTTCGGTCGTCGGAGAGAGAAGCCGTTACACCAAAATGGAATCCGTTCTTGAACGTATGGCGATAGTCCACGGCTAGTTCCCAACCTTTCGTTTGGATTTCACCCATGTTTTGATACGGAGCTGTGGCACCAAGTGTCCAAGGCAGATTGGCTGTTGTCAAGATATCACTTGTCGTGCGGTTGTACCAGTCGAAAGTTACTCCTAACGCGTCATCAAAGAAACGGGCATCAAAACCCAAATCCAATGTAGAAACTTTTTCCCAAGAAAGAGTAGATGAAACCAAGGTCGGCATCTGAGTGGACTGAACTTTTTGGCCATCGATAATCCAACTGTCCTGCGATGTGGTCAAGGTTGAAACGAATCGGTCGGTACCTAGATCCTGGTTACCAATCATACCCCAAGATCCACGCAGTTTCAATGTGCTGAGGTAAGGTTTCAGCGGAGCCATGAAGGCTTCTTCCGAGATACGGTATCCTGCCGAGAATGAGGGGAAGAATGCAAAGCGGTCTCCTGACGGGAAACGTGAAGAACCGTCGTAACGTCCGTTCACCTCGACCATGTAGCGATCTTTGTAGGCGTAGTTGATACGGCCAAAGAAACCTGCAACCGACCACCATGTATGCGAACTGCTGGTCGTCTGGTCTCCTGTTGCCATGTTCAGTTCAGGCTTTTCAGGATCCAGCAGGCCTTTGCGTTGTGCCCAATAGTATTCGTATTCGCTCTTTTCGAGGTTGGAACCGCCCATTACCTTGAAATCGTGGTCGCCCCAACGCTTGGAGTATGTGGCTACGATGTTGGTTGTCAAGTTCTCGGTACGTCCATTCTCTTGATATACATAATCATAGCTGCTGGAAATGTAGTTCTTGTAGGCTCCTCTCAGGTCGTCTACGGTTGGTCTGGCCGTAAAAATATCGTATCCGGCTGTCTTGCTGGGTGTACCATATTTCTTGTAGCGGTCGTTGATTGTGCTGTATACAAAGTCAACGTCGATACTCAAATCTTTGATAGGCTTGATGGTTACACCGCCGGTCAGACGTACATATTCGCGTTCCTTATTGGTCATAGGAGCAGTGCTTTGTTCTGTCAAGGCGTTGCGGAATGGTTTGCCTTCGAATGTGCCATAAGGCATCATTGGTTGCCAGCGGTACAGGTAATACAACTGGTCATATAAGTCTGAGGCATAATTGAACGGTTTGTCATAGTCTGAACGGGTGAACATGACACCTGTACGGATAGACACGTATTTGCTTAAATCGGAATTTAAAGAAACGTTGGCGTTGTATCTTTTGTAAGAATCCGAGTTGATTTCCATCATACCGTCCTGTCCCAGATAACCCAATGCAATGTTGTAGTTGGTCTTGCCGTTTCCTCCATTGATGGAGATGTTGTGGGTCTGTTGGGGTGACCAATCTTTGATGTACATGTCATACCAGTCCCATGTGCGGTAGAAGAACATACCTCCATCACGGAATTCAAAGTCACGTCCCAATTCCATATCAGGTCCGAATTGGTCTCCGTAACCATAGGCGTCCCAATACTCTTTCATTTTCTGTACGGCCGTTGCGTCTACGCGCATATTGCCTACTACGTTATAAAATGCTGTTGCGCCTTTGGATTCATTCATGACTCCTTGCAGGTTGATGTCTGCTTGTTGCCAGCCGGGAAGCTGTTCCGGTGTTTTGGTCGGAGTACGCCATGCGAAGTTATTGGTGTATTTGATGGAAAGACGTTCATGTTTGGTTTTGGACTTGGTCGTAATCAACAATACGCCGAATGCGCCACGTGCACCATAAATAGAGGCCGAAGCCGCATCTTTCAATACAGAGATGCTTTCGATATCATCGGGGTTGACCATGGATATATCGGTTACCTCAACGTTATCGACCAAGATCAGCGGATTGGCGTCGCCGTTCGGTGAGCCGATACTTCCACGAATCTTGATAGTCGGGGCGCCACCTATTTCTCCGGAGTTGGTCGTAACGGTCAGACCTGGTACACTTCCTTGCAGAGCACGTCCTATATCGGTGATAGGTCGGCTGTCGATGGTTTTGTTGACATCCACCGATGCGACGGCGCCAGTCAGGTTAACTTTCTTTTGCGATCCGTAACCAACGACTACCACTTCGTCCAGCAACTCGGTGTCATCTTTTAATGTGACACGCAGGTTTGGGGCTGCTTTGACTTCTTGAGTCGTGTAACCTACGAATGACACTTGGATGATGGCGTTAGGTTTTACTTCCAGTTTGATTTTTCCATCCAGGTCTGTGATGCCTCCATTGGTTGTGCCTTTTTCAATGACATTGGCTCCGATAATGGGTTCGCCATTGGAATCTACGACGGTGACCATAACGGTTTGGGTTTGCATCTGTTCCATTGTTTCGTTGGAACGTTCGGAAGCTGTCCGTGCAGCGGCGGTTGGAGCGCTTCCGCTTAGAAATAGTGCTGTAATGGCTACAGCTGCGAGGAGCTTTCTGTTGGAAAAACCTCGTTGTCTGCGGTCCTCTTTCATAAGTAATGATTTTGTTAAAATTAGGTTTGGTATATTATAATTAAGTAATTGGTTTTTTACATATCCATTTGAGCATTTCTTTTTTTGAAGACTTATTTGTTGAGCCTTCAGCAATTTTATACTCGGAAATAAGGTATATGCTGTCCCATTACTTTTCAAAGGTAGTTTTATTTTTATATTTATTGCTATAAACCGTGTTATATTTTTGATTTATTCTCTATATTTCACTATAATTCACATTTTAAAACCTATGTGAATGATAAAACTATTGTATCTGAATATTAAAAAGTGTTTTATTCGGGTCAGTAGAAATTTAGTGGGGATTTGTTTTCCAAATCTATGGGAATTCTG
>CAYQOV010000026.1:0-35266 GCA_964419245.1 uncultured Bacteroides sp.
TTCTACAAAGGTACTAACTTTTTTCGCTTACACAGGTTTTTTACTATGCGCCGTTTTTTACTATGCGCCCCTTTTTCGGGCAGGGTGTTTGGAAGAAAAAAGGGGAGAAATAAATATGTCCCGAAGATTGAAAAATCTTCAGGACTTGCAGTACACCCTCAGGGATTCGAACCCTGGACCCACTGATTAAGAGTCAGTTGCTCTACCAACTGAGCTAAGAGTGCGATTGGTAGTGGATACGAGAATCGAACTCGTGTTCCATGCGTGAGAGGCATGTGTCCTAGCCGCTAGACGAATCCACCAACTGTTTATATGGTTGCGGAAGCTGGGGGATTCGAACCCCCGGTACGGTAACCCGTACGGCAGTTTAGCAAACTGCTGGTTTCAGCCACTCACCCAAACTTCCTTCGTGACCAGCATTCTTTCGAAATGCGCTGCAAAGGTAGAGAAAGTTTTGGACTGTGCAAACCTTTTCTGCATATTTTTTCGTGGTTTTTTCGGTTCTGTGGCTAATTGATTAACTCTCAAAAATATAAGGCGGATAAAAATGTGGACGACTTTTTGCCATATATGAGCGGTTGGAGGGATTGGTAAATTAGAAAAGATCGTTTTCATTTGCCTCTGTGCCCACCTTTCGTTATCTTTGTGCCGGCTAAACCTAGAACTGAAGTTACAAATGGATACCTTATTAAAAGAAACAGTAAATGCTGCGGTAAACTCCCGATATCCGGGCATGAATTCTGAAGGTCGAAAGCTTATAGAAGAGATTCTGGTGCGGCAGGATTTTGAGAAGGGGGAAATTCTTCTTTCCGAAGGGCAAGTCAGTCATAATATTCTGATTGTGGGAAAAGGTATGCTGCGCCAATTTTATTATAAAAACGGAAAAGACGTGACTGAACACTTTTCTTATGAGGGGTGTATTGTCATGTGCATCGAAAGTCTGTTGAAACAGGAACCTACCCGTTTGATGATAGAGGCGCTGGAAGACGGGACTGTCTATCTGCTGAACCACAAGAAATTGAATTTGTTGGCAGAGACGTCGTGGGAAGTCAATATGTTCTATCGGAAGATTCTGGAGTTTTCGCTCATTACCTCTCAGATCAAAGCTGATTCGTGGCGTTTCGAAACCGCCCGTGAACGTTATAACCAATTGTTGCAGTCGCAGCCGGAAGTGGTTAAAAGGGCTCCTCTCTCACATATTGCTTCTTATCTGCTGATGACACCTGAGACGCTGAGCCGGGTTCGGTCGGGTATTTTGTAAATGTGGAATCGGTTTGTTTTTCTTGGGAAAGATTTCTCTTTTTGATTTATATCAAATGAACTGTGGGGAATCGTGCGTACTTTTGCATCGTAAAAAATAATAGGAGTATTTAGTTTTTATAGAAAAGAGAGAATTGGTTTTAAAAGGGTACAAAAAGAAGCAGGTTCCGAATTTCGAAACCTGCTTCTTTTGTGTTGTATGAAGGTTATTTTTCATTCCCGAACAGGCGGTTGTAGTCACGATGTGAAGCGGGTTCTGTCCATGCTTCGGGAATAAAGCGCCATTGGTTCAAGGCGCGGGGAGAAATGGTTTGTTGTTCTTCAATATACTTCATCAGGTAGTAACGCAGGTCCTTGTCTGTGGATGACAGGATGCGTTTTTCCAGTTCGTCTTGTGGGATACCGGCTCCTTTGGTCAGCAGTTCGCCGCCACCGTTGCCGCGGTAGGAGTTGACAGCCACTTTATACATTTTTGTTTCGTCGAAGGGAGTACCGTCCGCCATACTCAGAATATGCACCTTTTCACCTTCGGGTTTTGTTACGTCTACAGTATAGAGGATGCCTGCGGCTGAGTCGAAATTGTAGCTGGGGTTCTGGAATACGGCACGGTCCGCTGCGCCTTCACGCGGTCGGGTGCGCAGCAGGAGGAGTGGATCGTCGGCAGACTTCATGCGATTGGTCCATAAAGCGTACGACATCTCGAGGGCACCGCGGATTTCTTTCCCGGAAAGGCTCATGGTATATAGCATGTTTTCGTATTTGTAGAGGCTGAACATGTCGCTCACGAAAATGTCGCCAGCTTTTATTTCGGCATCGAAAGACAAAGGGGCGGCCAGTGAGATGTCTGCTCCGCTGATTGCCAGTTGGAGTTGGTGGATGAGGTCGATGAAAGCTGAAGGGCCGAAATAGGCCGGCCGTGTGGAAATGCTCTCTGTGAATCGGCCTATTCGTTTGGATACAAATTGTTCCACGTCTTTGCGTTGAGAGGCAAAACGGCTGGTGAATTCCGCGTCTGGTTCGTAACTGTCCATCTGTACCAGTTCGCCTGAAATTTGCTTTTCGGTTACGCGGCCATCCTGTAGCGTCAACGTTACGTCCACGGAGGAGACAACTGAAGCGTTGTTGGCCGGGTTGATGATCAGAACCGAATCACCTTCTGCGTTGATTACCTTTTCGCAGGCGAGGGCGTGATCGTGGCCCATCATTACTACGTCGAAGCCGGGTATGCGGCGTGCTATGTCGGTCGAAGCGTTTTCGTTATACTTGCCATTCATCACATAGGCGTTGCGTCCCGAGTGGAAAAGACCTATCACTAAGTCCGGTTTTTCCTGTTCGCGGATAACCGTCATCCAACGGCGGGCTGTCTGCTCCATATCATCGAAGCGTAGGCCTCGCCACAGGTTTTCCGATAACCAGGCAGGAATCGCCGGAGTTATCATCCCTAATATGGCTATCTTTATTCCGTCGCGCTCCAGTATGATGTAGGGTTTGAAGTGAGGTTGTTCCGTGGCTGTTTCTATTATGTTAGCTCCGAGGATGGGGAAGTGGCATTCTGACGCCCAGCGCTCGAATACGGTGCGGCCTGTCTCTATGTCGTGGTTGCCCATATTGCCCGCATCATAATCCATATAGTTCATCATTGCAGCGCATAAGTGAGTGGCTGCTGTGTCTATATAATTATAGTAATAGGCTGTGGGCTGTCCTTGGAGGATGTCGCCATTGTCCAGCAGGATCAGTCGGTCGTCATATTTTTGGCGTTCCTGGCGTACGTAGGAACAAACTCTCGACAAACTGCCCGGTGCATCCTGGCGAAGAATGAAGTCGTAGGGGAAATAATTCCCATGCACGTCACTGGTTTGTACCAATTTCAGTTTTACGACTCGCTGTTGGGCCCATGTAAGGGTCGTCAGCAGCAGAAATATACTTAGAATGAGATGGCTCTTTTTCATATATAAATGATGTTATGCAATTAGTTTTTAATGATTTATCCTTCAAACATCCGACTTCTGGCCAGCATACAGGCACCGATGATACCGGCTTTATCTTTTAGCTTGGATGTGACGATGACAGAATCCTTGTTTACCAGATTCAGCGAATACTTTCGGACAGCTGTCTTGATGGGCTGGGTGATATAGTCTCCCGTCAGTGAAAGGGTGCCACCGATTATTACCATTTCCGGGTTGAAGATATTGATGAGTCCTGCAATTTGTTTGCCCAATTTCTGTCCGATTTCTTCTACAATTTCTATGCATAGCGGATCTTCCTTGCATGCAGCTTCGATTAGCTCGTCCAATGTGAGCGGCTTGTTTTTTTCTTTGAGCCTGTCGGACAGGATGGAGGTTTCGCCGTTCTTTATCCTTTCCGGGAATATTCGGTGGAAAGCGCTGCCGGATGCTTCTGTTTCCAAGCATCCTTTTTTCCCACAGTGGCAGATGATTTCGTTGTCGAACGTATTGACGTGTCCGAATTCTCCTGAGAATCCCGACTTGCCCGTATATATTTTCCCGTCGATGATGATTCCGATCCCCAGCCCCCAGCTGATATTGACGAAGATGATGTTTTTTTCTCCTGTAACATTTCCTTTCATGTATTCTCCATAGGTCATGGCGCGCGTGTCGTTGTCGATACAGACGGGGAAACCTATTTTTTTTGCTAAAACTTCGGCTAATGGCTGTTCAGAGAAATTAAACATGCTGAAACTATATCCAGATTCGGGATTAACTCGTCCTGAGATATTGATGCAGATATTCATGATCTTTTCTTTATTGACGTCCGTTTCTTTTATGAATTCCCTGATCAGTTTGCATAGCCTTTCCAGTGCTTCCTGTGTGTTTTCAAATTTATACGGAGTATTCATATTGAGTTCCAACATGTCTCCTTTAAAATTGATTAAGCCAATGTTTACGGCGAATTTTTTGATATCCACTCCGATAAAGTAACCGGATTCGGGATTTAGCCCATAGATACTCGGATGGCGTCCGCCACTGGTTTCCAGTTTCCCGTAATCGTTGATGTAGCCTTCTTCGCACATTTCGGATATGAATTTGGTTACGGTGGGTACACTTAAGTCCAGCTCTTTGGCCAGGTCTGTAATTGTCGAACTGCCATTATATATATAATGTGTAATAATCCTCTTTTTAAGGAGGGCATTTTTGCTGCCAATTTCTATTTCTTTTAGTAATAGTTGTCTCATCTGGTATCGGTTTATCGGGTTGTTTTGTGACAAATATAGCAATTTTTTTGTATATATTCTATTTAGATGTATATAAAAACTGAATATTTAACCGATTCTTGCTATTTACGCCATTATTAATAAAATATTTTATTAAATAGTTTGTGAAAACAAAAGTATTTTATATATTTGCCGGTAGAAATCACTTCTTTTAAAGTTTAATACTATGGTTGTTTTAAATTTGCAAAATGTGGATCGGGTTAAAAATCTTCATCCGTTGTTTAAAACTCTTTTTAGTTATGTAGAGTCTCATGATTTGTTGCACGCTGATTTGGGGCGTATTGATGTGGCTAGAGATGAACTGTTTATAATGAATGTTGAGGCTGATGCTGTCTCAGCACAAAAGCAACTTCTTGAGTTGCATCATCAATATATAGATGTGCATATTCTGTTGGAAGGCCGTGAGCGGATAGGATGGAAAGCCACTGACGATTTGACGCAGGAAGTGAAGGCCTATTCTTCGGATGGCGATTGTGCGTTGTATAGTGACGTCCCGACCATGTGGGTCGATTTGTTGCCGGGGCAATTTGTAATTGTCTATCCCGAGGATGCTCACGCCCCTTGTATCGGTGAAGGAAAAATCAGAAAACTTATTGCGAAGGTAAAATTATAATTGGTTTATGGAAAACAAGAAGATATATCCTTGGGTGGTAGTCGGGTTGCTTTGGGTAGTAGCCTTGCTTAATTATATGGACCGCCAAATGCTTTCGACGATGCAGGAGGCTATGAAGGTCGATATCGTGGAATTGAACAAGGCGGAAGCGTTTGGTGCCTTGATGGCTATATTTCTGTGGATTTATGGCTTTATGAGTCCTGTTGCGGGTATGATTGCCGACCGTTTTAGCCGTAAGTGGCTGGTGGTAGGCAGTTTGTTTGTTTGGTCCGGTGTTACTTATTTGATGGGTTATGCCGATACGTTCCATGAATTGTACTGGCTTCGTGCTGTGATGGGTATCAGTGAAGCGCTTTATATTCCTTCCGCTTTGTCTTTGATTGCCGACTGGCATCAGGGAAAATCCAGATCGCTGGCCGTAGGTGTACACATGACCGGGTTGTATGTGGGCCAGGCTGTTGGCGGTTTTGGTGCGACGGTTGCGGCCATGTTTTCCTGGCATTCGGCTTTCCATTGGTTTGGTATTATCGGTATTGCCTATTCGTTGATTCTAATGTTGGCTTTGCGTGAAAATCCGCGACATGCTTCAGAAAAAATAAGATCTTCTGTTGCTGTGGAAGAAAAGAAACCTTCCGTGCTCAGCGGCTTGGCCATGCTGTTTACTACGTGGGCTTTCTGGGTTATCCTTTTCTATTTTGCTGCTCCGAGTCTTCCCGGTTGGGCTACAAAGAATTGGTTGCCGACTCTGTTTGCCGAAAATTTGGGCATTCCCATGTCGGAGGCCGGACCTATTTCGACAATCACCATTGCTGTGTCGTCCTTTATCGGTGTTCTTGGCGGTGGTGTGTTGTCAGACCGTTGGGTGCAGAGAAACATACGTGGACGTATATATACTGGAGCCATCGGTTTGGGCATGACTATTCCCGCATTGTTGTTATTAGGTTTTGGGCATAGTCTGGTTGCAGTTGTGGGGGCAGGTCTGCTGTTTGGCGTCGGTTATGGTATTTTTGATGCAAATAATATGCCTATTCTTTGCCAGTTTGTATCGGCCAAACATCGTGCTACGGCATACGGTGTGATGAATATGACGGGTGTATTTGCCGGTGCGGCTGTCACGGAGTTGTTGGGACGATGGACGGATGGCGGCAATTTGGGACTTGGGTTTGCCATGTTAAGTATAGTTGTACTGGTGGCGCTGGGATTGCAGTTGTATTTCCTTCGCCCCAAAACAGATAATGTAGAATAATAAACCTTTAATGTATGAGAATTATGGAAAAAATTATCGGACTGATTGATGCACCGTTTACTCCTTTTTATGAGAATGGAGAGGTGAATTATGAGCCTATTGAGGCTTATGCGAAAATGTTGCAAAAGAATGGACTGAAAGGCGTATTTATAAATGGCTCTTCCGGTGAAGGTTATATGCTGACCGAAGACGAGCGTATGAAGCTGGCTGAGCGTTGGATAGAGGTGGCTCCCGAAGGTTTCAAGGTGATCGTTCATGTGGGCAGCTGTTGTGTCAAGGCGAGCAAAATGTTGGCTGAGCATGCCCAGAAGATTGGTGTATGGGGAATTGGTGCCATGGCTCCTCCTTTCCCGAAAGTGGGCCGTATTGAGGAACTGGTCAAGTATTGTGAGGAGATTGCTGCGGGTGCTCCCAATCTGCCTTTCTACTATTATCACATTCCGGCGTTCAACGGTGCTTTCCTGCCTATGACCGAATTGCTGAAAGCTGTAGATGGCCGTATTCCTAATTTTGCCGGCATCAAATATACGTATGAGAGTATATACGAATACAACCAATGCCGTCTTTACAAGAACGGGAAGTACGACATGCTTCATGGGCAGGATGAAACCATCCTTCCGTCTTTGGCTATGGGAGGCGCCCAGGGAGGTATCGGGGGAACTACCAATTATAACGGCATCAATCTGGTAGGTATCATTGATGCATGGAAAGCCGGTGATATCGAAAAAGCGCGTGAACTACAGAACTTCTCGCAGGACGTTATCAATGTTATCTGCCACTACCGCGGCAATATTGTGGCCGGAAAACGTATCATGAAATTGATCGGTCTTGATTTGGGTAAGAATCGTACTCCGTTCCAAAACATGACAGACGAGGAAGAAGCCCGCATGAAGGCAGAACTTGAAGCTATCCATTTCTTTGAACGATGCAATAAATTCTGAACGCTATGGAGGTAAAAGATTATTTGAGTACATGGGCCTCTGCCTATAAGCATGAGCTTCAAGAAAACATCATGCCGTTTTGGTTGGAGCATGGCTGGGACCGTCAGCATGGTGGTGTGTATACGTGTGTAGACAGGGAAGGCTGTCTGATGGATACAACCAAGTCGGTGTGGTTCCAGGGACGTTTCGGCTTTATTGCCGCCTATGCATACAACCATGTGGAGAAGAATCCCGAATGGCTGGCTGCCTCTAAAAGTTGCATCGATTTTATAGAGCAGCATTGCATTGATACAGACGGGCACATGTTTTTTGAGGTGACAGGCGACGGACAGCCCTTGCGTAAGCGTCGATATGTGTTTTCCGAATGCTTTGCGGCCATTGCTATGTCCGAGTATTCCATTGCATCGGGTGACAAGAGTTATGCTTTGAAGGCTTTGGAAATGTTCAAGCGCATTCAGAAATTCCTGTCGACCCCGGGATTTTTGGAGCCAAAGTATTTGCCGACCTTGCAGTCGCGTGGGCATTCCATAACGATGATACTCATCAATACGGCTTCACGTGTGCGTGCTGCCATTGCCGATCCCGTATTGGATATGCAGATTGATGAGTCTCTGTCTGCCATTCGTCGTTATTTCATGCATCCCGAGTTCAAGGCTGTACTCGAAATGGTAGGACCTGAAGGTGAATTCATTGATACCTGCAACGGCCGTCTTATCAATCCCGGTCATTGCATTGAGACCTCTTGGTTCATTATGGAAGAAGCCCGTCAACGTGGTTGGGACAAGGACCTGGTACAGATGGCTCTTCAGATTCTGGAATGGTCTTGGGACTGGGGTTGGGACAAGGAATATGGTGGTATCATCAATTTCCGTGACTGCCGCAACTTCCCCGTACAGGATTATTCACAGGACATGAAATTCTGGTGGCCGCAGACCGAAGCTATCATTGCCACTTTGTATGCCTATCAGGCTACCAAAGATGAAAAATATCTTGAAATGCATAAACAGATCAGTGATTGGACCTATGCCCATTTCCCCGACAAAGAGTGTGGTGAGTGGTATGGCTATCTTCATCGTGACGGTACGGTGGCCCAGCCGGCTAAGGGTAATTTGTTCAAAGGTCCTTTCCATATTCCACGTATGATGATTTGCGGGTATATGTTGTGTAGTGAGAGATGAGTGACGATTGTCGGGAGTTTATAATTTGATAAAAACATTTCTATGAAAGTATTCTATTATTTGTGTTTGTTTGTACTCTTCGGTACAGCTGGACTGAAGGCTGCCGATACGGTTTATGTTCGTGAAGCTCAGGTTCCGGTTTTGATTGAACGTCAGGACAATGTTCTGTTCTATTTGCGGTTGGATGCTCGTGAATACAAAAAACTGAATGAAGTGACATTGGATCTTTTGTCCCCAGAACTTTCAATGGTTGAAGCTGTAAAGTTATATTATGGTGGGACCGAAGCTTTGCAGGATCGTCCCAAGAAACGTTTTGCTCCTGTTACTTATGTTTCAGGGTTTGATGCCGGACAGACATTAGCGGCTAATCCCTCTTACTCTGTGCTGTGTACCGAGGTACATCAACCTGCTTCTAGAATTACATTGAAATGTGATTACAATTTATTTCCGGGTGTGAATTTCTTCTGGATCAGTCTGCAAATGAAGCCTGAAGCTTCTTTGCAGGCTAAGATCCAGGCAGAACTGCTTTCTGTCAGAGTGGATGGTGAAGAAGCTCCTGTACAGGTCGTTTCTCCCCGGAATATAGTCCATCGTATGGGAGTAGGGGTTCGCCATGCCGGTGACGATGGTGTGGCAGCCTATCGGATACCGGGTTTGGTAACTACCAATGAGGGTACATTGCTGGCTGTGTATGATATTCGTCATAATAGTTCTGTCGATTTGCAGGAGCATATTGATGTAGGTTTGAGTCGAAGTGTGGACGGTGGCCGTACGTGGGAAAAGATGCGGGTTCCTTTGGCTTTCAAGAATGCGGGCGGACTTCCTTCTGCACAAAATGGAGTAGGTGACCCTTGTATTTTGTTTGACACAAAGACCAATACTGCTTGGATTGCAGCACTGTGGACACATGGATGTGGCAATCAGCGTGCATGGTGGAGTTCGCATCAAGGTATGACTCCCGAGGAAACAGGACAGTTGGTACTTACATGTAGTAAAGATGATGGTAAGACCTGGTCTGCTCCGGTCAATGTTACTTCTCAGGTCAAAGACCCTTCTTGGTATCTTTTATTGCAAGGTCCCGGCCGTGGTATTACGATGGACGATGGAACATTGGTGTTCCCCATTCAATTTATAGATTCTACACGTGTGCCAAATGCAGGGATTATGTATAGTAAAAATCAGGGTGAGACGTGGAAAATTCATAATTTAGCTCGTACCAATACCACTGAAGCTCAAGTAGTCGAAATCGAGTCTGGGGTGCTGATGTTGAATATGCGTGACAATCGTGGAGGTAGTCGTGCGGTGGCGACATCGTCCGATTTGGGAAAGACATGGGTTGAACACGCTTCTTCCCGCAAAGCTTTGCAGGAACCCGTTTGCATGGCTAGCCTATTGCGTATCCCGGCTGCTGACAACGTATTGAATAAAGATATTCTGGTATTCTCTAATCCTGATACGACTAAAGGCAGGCATCATATTACGATTAAAGTAAGCTTGGACGGTGGAAACACTTGGCCGCCAGAATATCAATTGATGCTGGATGAAGACGAGGGATGGGGATATAGTTGTTTGACATTGATAGATCGTGAAACTATTGGTATTCTTTATGAGAGCAGTGTAGCTCACATGACATTCCAAGCTGTGAAATTGCAGGATCTGATCAAGTGATATTTATATTAAAAATGTATTTATGTTTCGAGTCTTTTTCTGGACGTTTGTTTGGCTGATTGTAGTGGGATGGGGGAAGTGTATATACGGTCAAAATGCCGCTAAGTCTTTCCCTGATTTCCCGCTGGCAAAAGGTGTGTCTGCTCCTTTTGCCGGATTTGTAGGCGACCGATTGATTGTTGCGGGTGGGTGTAACTTTCCTGATGTTCCTGCTGCGGACGGCGGAAAGAAAAAATTCTATGATGCAGTTTATGCTATTGATGTAAATGTTGAAAACTGTCGGTGGAAGTACCTGTCTTCTTTGTCGTTTCCTGTTGCTTACGGAGTTTCTGTTGCTACAGAAAAGGGACTGGTATGTATCGGTGGGCAGAACGAACATGGTACATTGGATCATGTCTTTCTGTTAAAGCCGGATGGAAAGGCTATAAGCTTGCCGTCGCTTCCAGTACCCATTGATAACGGTGGAGCTGCTGTTTACGGAATGACGGTGTATGTGACCGGAGGTAATCAACCTGATGGTGGAAGAGCCTTGTATTCTTTAGACTTGTCATCTCCCGTAGCATGGAAACGGCTTGCTGACTATCCGGGATATCGACGGGTACAACCGATTTTATTGGCTGTGTCAGGTGGATTGTTTTTGATTGGAGGGTATGACTTTAGTGAGAAGACTCAAAATTGTGCCCTGTCAGTAGATATGTTAAGATACGATATTGCTTCTGACGAATGGGATGCATACGATGTTCTTGTGGGTGAAGTGGGAGGTGAACAGCGTTGTATGGTCGGAGGAAGTGGAGTTGTATCAGAGGATAATCTGATTCTTGCCGGCGGTGTTAATTATTCTATTTTTAAACAAGCAATGGAAGGAAAAGCACCGGAGGATTACATGATGAAACCTGCCGATTGGTATCGGTTTAATGATGATATATTAGTATATGATTGGGTAGGTAAAAATTGGCAGATTATGTATGGTGGAAAAGGAATGGCAAGGGCCGGTGGCATTTTGTTGGAGCATGATCATACATTATATATGGTATGTGGTGAGCTGAAACCTGGGATACGTTCTTCACAAATAACTTTATTCCCTTTAAAGTAGTTTGATGAACGGATGATTGAAATTACTAAGAAAGTATGTTTTATAGCATTTTTGGTGAAATAATTTTCTTTTTGTGATATAATTTAAAATGTATGTGTTATCTTTGCAAGAAAATAAGTAAATAGGCTATATATAATAAAATTTTAGCTTTCCCAATTTGGGTTATTATGCTTTTATTGTTATATATGAGTTTTTTTGCTTGATTTTTTCTATGAGTTTTTATGTATGTGGAAATGTTTTTACGTTTCCCAATTTATTATATTTAATTTTTTGCCTATGTTAAAAGGGATTAATTTTGTTAGCCTTGTATTGTTGGCGGGGAGTATGACGATTCCTGTAAGTACAATGGCTGGAGTTGTACAGAACCAACAGAATGTAAGCGTTTCCCAGCAAACAGGGAAAGTGACCGGTGTTGTAGAAGATTCGTATGGCCCTGTGATTGGTGCTGCGGTAATTATCAAAGGTACCAGTAATGGTGTCGTGACCGATTTGAATGGTAATTTTACCATAGAAGGAGTGAAGAATGGAGACATTATTCAAGTTTCGTTTGTGGGCTATGTGTCTCAGGAGATTAAGTATGTAGGACAGTCTTCTATCAAAGTTATGTTGGTAGAAGATACACAGACATTGGATGAAGTCGTTGTGTTGGCTTATGGCGTCAAGCAGAAACGTGGAAAGTTGACAAACTCTGTGTCGAGTGTAAGTGAAGAAACATTGACTATAGGTTCTTATGGTGATCCTGCCCAAGCATTGGTTGGTGCCATTTCGGGTGTCAAAGTAAAGCAGACTTCCGGTTTTGCCGGTTCTACTCCCTCTATAACTCTGCGTGGTGGTACCAGTTATGATGGTACCGGCGAACCTCTTGTTGTGGTGGACGGTCAGATTCGTACGGATGGATTGAGCGACCTGAATTCAAATGACATTGAGTCGATGGAAGTGATGAAGGACGCCGGTGCAACAGCTATTTATGGTGCACGTGCTGCGAATGGTGTGATTCTTGTAACGACCAAACAAGGAAAAGCCGGCAAGGCACAGGTGAATTTTAACATGAAAGTGGGTGCGCAATACTATGTGCCGACTTACGACATGATGGATGCAGAAGGATACATTTATTGGTTGCGCACAGCCTATGCCAATACTCCTTGGTGTACGGCAACCGGTAACTTGACTTCAAGTTCCAGTAGTGTGGGAACCGGTGCAACAGAACTTTCTTCCAGCAGTGTGTACAATGTCTTGGGGTATACAGGTTCTGAATATCAACAGAACTTGATTAACAATCATGGTTGGAAAGTGATGGATGATCCGGTGAGTGACGGACAAATTTTGTACAAGGATACGGATGTCAGTAAGTATAATATCAATACTCCTGCTATATCTCAAGAGTATAACTTCAGTTTTTCCGGTGGTAATGACCGGGGAAAGTATTATGCTGGTTTAGGTTATTATGATGCCGACGGTCTGAAAATCAATAACTTCTACAAACGCTACTCGTTCTCGTTTACCGGCTCTTATAAAATTGCCGACTGGTTGGAAGCAAGTTCTATCTTTAATTACAACCGGGCAAACTGGGAAAATGGTCCTGGTTTCCAGACAAATGACAGTTATTATTTCGGGCGTGTCTTGACTTTGCCTCCTACGATCCGTCTGGAAGATGAAGAGGGGAACTATCTGTTGGGTTCATCTCGAACGGATGGTAATTATCAGTACGAAGCAGACAAGTTTGAGCGTGACTACCAGACGGATAAATTCAATATGACACAAACTTTGGAAGCTAAACTTTTCAAAGGACTCAGCCTCCGGGGAACCATGGCATGGAGTTATAGTGAATACACTGGTGAAGCCTTCAACAAGGATTATCATACCAATCAGGCGGGTACTGCCGTGAATACAACCCGTGAGTCATCGGCTACGTTCTATCGTTATTTCAACCAAACTTATAGCTTGGTAGCCAACTATGACGGCAAGTTTGGTGATCATGCCGTCAATGCCATGGCGGGAACTGAATTTTGGGACAAACAGTACAAATATATCTATGCGTATGGATATGGTGCTCCTACCGATGATTTCGGTGACTTGGGCTATACTTCAAGTGAGGAAGGCAAGCGTTCGGTTGATACGTCGCATAGTCGTGAACGTATCATGTCTTTCTTCGGTCGTGTGCAATATGACTATCTGGAGCGGTACATTTTGGCCTTTACTTTCCGCGAGGATGGTTACTCCCGCCTGATCAACAATCGTTGGGGGTTCTTCCCAGGTGTATCAGCCGGGTGGGTGTTCTCGGAAGAAGATTTCTATTCTCCCCTGAAAGATATTATAAACTACGGTAAGTTGCGTGCCAGTTATGGTGTGAACGGTAGTATTGATACCGATTATATTGGTATTTATACATTGCATGGTGCTTATAGTTCTTCTACGTATAATGGTAACACAGGTTTTCGTCTGACGACTCTTCCCAATCCGGATCTTCGTTGGGAGAAGACACGTACAGCAGAAGTTGGTCTTGACCTTGGTTTCCTGAATAACCGTTTTACGCTCGGATTTACGTTCTATGATCGTCTGACTTCGGATAAGTATGCGTCACTCTCGTTACCTTCGACAACTGGATGGAGTTCAATTACGAATAATAATGGTAAGTTCCGTAACCGTGGTATTGAAATTGATATCAATGCAAATCTGCTTAAGATGAAAGACTTCAGCTGGACACTGGGTGCCAATATATCTTATAATAGAAACACGGTAGTGGAACTTCCTTATAATGGTTTGGAGAAGAATCGTCAAGGTGCGACTGAAATCTATACAGGAAATGGAAACGAAACTTACTATGTAGGTGGTTTGCAGGAAGGCGAAACACCATATGATGTTATTGTAGGCTATGGAGTTGATAAGATGGTTCGCTCAGAAAGCGACTTGGTTGATGGATATTGTGATATGTCTCAAAGTATTGCCGTTTACTATGGCGAAAAAGGTTATCAAAAATTGCAGGATGCGGGTTGGACTGGTAAGGCCTATGAACTGGAATGTGGTGATTTGATGTTTGAGGATATCAATGGAGACGGTGTTATCGATTCCTATGATCGGAAAGTGCTGGGTACCTATACTCCGAAATGGAATGGTGGTTTGAATACTACGCTTACCTGGAAGGGGCTGTCTCTCTATTTGCGCACAGATTTTGGTTTAGGCTTTACTACTTACGATGGTCTGAAACAATGGATTGATGGTTGTGCACAAGGTGCTTACAATATGACTACCGATATCTGGGATTCCTGGACTCCAGAAAATCCGAATGCTAAATATCCTCGCTATGTGTGGGCCGACCAGTTGGGTAAGAACAACTATGTCCGTACATCCGAATTTTGGGCAACTAAGGGTAATTATTTGGCTTTCCGTGAATTGCAGCTCTCTTATGATTTGCCCAGAAATATTTGCAGTAAGTTCCGTTGCCAAAGTTTGAGATTGTCTGTTACAGGACAGAATTTGGGTTATTGGACAAGCAGTGCTTCTGCTATTCCTGACTATATTCAATATACAAATGGAAATACTGCCGGTTGGGGAGGTACTTATGCATTGCCTCGTACTGTTCTTTTCGGACTTGACATTACATTCTAATCTTTTATAACATATATGAATATGAGAAAAAATAAATTATATACCTTTGTTACTGCTGCCCTTGTAGCTGCAGGTATGGGGATGTCATCATGCTCGGATTGGCTGGATCTTGCTCCCATTGACTATTATGGTGCTGGTAATTTCTGGAAGACGGAATCGCAAGCTATCGGTAACCTGCATGCACAGATGTCTCAATTGCGTGGATTTAATTTTCAGATTAATATTACTTACGGTGAAATCCGTGGAGGTGCTTATACTCAACAGGCCAGTGGCAGTGATGGTGCCAGTCTTAATTCTCAATATCTCCGTGACCAAAATTTGTCCCAGACTAATTATGGCGTTTCTAATTTCGGTGGGTATTGGAAACCGATTTCTGATGCCAATCTATTTATCTACAATGTAGAGAACGCGACTTATTTCTCCAGTGAGGATACTAAGAATTATTGCTTGGGTATGGTTTATGGCATGCGTGCCTATTATTATTTTCTGATGTATCGTGCCTATGGTGGCGTGCCTCTGCGCTTGACGCCTGATGTAGAAAATGGTAACTATGACCAGTCTACTCTTTATATGGGACGTGCTAAGGCTTCGGAAACTTTGGCTCAGATTAAGTCGGACATAGCCAAGTCGTTGGAGTATTTTGGTGATCAGACATCTTTCAACTTTAACGGTGATAGTAGGAATGCCAAATATTATTGGTCAAAGGCTGCTACTGAAATGTTGGCTGGTGAGGTCTACTTGTGGAGTGCTAAAGTAGCTACCGGTGACCAAGATATTATTCCAGGTGATTTAGCAACAGCTAAAACTTATTTCCAGAATGTAGTCAACAACTATGGCTTGTCATTGCAGGATAATTTTTCCGATGTATTCAACATCAATAACGAGCAGAATTCGGAGATTATTTTTGCTTTCGATGCGGATGAGACAGAAGTGACAAACGACATTCCTTCCAGTTATGTATATGGTATCGTGACTGGATATACCATTGGTGCTGCTTATGACAGTGATGGAAATTTGTGGGATAATCCGTTGACTGTCGCATCGGCTGTACTGCGCTATCAGTTTACCAATGCTTTGTGGTACCAATACGATGCAGAAGATACACGTCGTGATGCTACGTTTATCGCTTCGTGGCACGACCAGGCAGCTACGCAGTTGCGGGGAACTTTTGTCTGCAAGAATCTGGGTTCCATTCGTGAAAGTACCGGTTACCGTTGCTACAACGGCGATCAACCTTTATATCGTTTGCCGCTGGCATATCTCTCTTTGGCAGAAATTGCCAATATGGAAGGTGATGATGCGAATGTGGAAAAATATGTCAACCTGATTCGTGAACGTGCTTATGGTGATAACTGGGATCCGAATGTTTATGGTTATACTGCAGGTTCGTTTGTGGAGAATGAGGTTGCCATCCTGCACGAGAAAGACAAGGAGTTTGTGCAAGAAGGTCAGCGTTGGTATGATGTACGCCGTATGTCTGTAAGTGTAAATTGTGGCGAATTAGATCATTTGGTGTTCCACAAAGAGGGCCATGTGGCTTACGGGTTGGAAATCACGGAAAATATGAAGGAACTTAGTCCTAATAAGTGGGAAGAATCAACACCGCCCGAAATTGTGGTAGAACCAATCCTCTCGGAAGACTTGGCTTATCGTGTACTTTGGCCACTGAGTACTTCGGATCTGAGTAATGACCCCTTGTTGGAGCAGACCCCTGGTTATGAAATGGCTACAGAATAATATCTGTACATAAGAGATAAATCTTAATTCTAAAGCTCTCTGGTTAGGGAAGAATGTGTTGGAGAGGGGAAATATGATGAATATTTTTTCTCTCCAATTATTTATATGCATGTGATGGTAGGGTATAATACTGTTCCATGACTGTTATATATAATTGGTAAAATGATAGGTTATGTATGTGAAAAATGTTTGTTTGTTGCTTGGGATTTTTTGCACATTGTCATTATGGGCAAATGATAGGGATTATTTGCTTCCTAAACCTCAGCAATACTTTTTCAATGACGATTCGTTTCGGATGGACAAAGTGAAACTGGTTTCTTCTGTTCTTCGGGAGGAACTGGAGGATTTTATTGCCGAACAGGGAGGAACTGTCGAGCCGACAGCTTCTTCTTCTATAGTGGTAACATTGTGTGACTCTCTATATCAAGTTCCCATTCACTCAGATGAGGCTTATCAGCTGAAAGTGACTGCACGACGGATTGATATTGAAGCAATAGCCTTACGTGGGGTTTATATGGCTTTGCAGACGTTACGTCAGTTGGTGGATTGTGATAGGGATGGGGTAATAATTCGAGGATGTGAGGTTGTGGACTGGCCGGCATTCCCGATTCGAGGGTTCATGCACGATGTGGGGCGCAGTTATCTGCCTCTTGAAGAATTGAAGCGTGAAATAGCTATTTTGTCAAGGTTTAAGATTAATACATTTCATTGGCATCTGACCGAAAATCAGGCTTGGCGGTTAGAGAGTAAAATATTCCCTATGCTGAATGATAGTTCAAATATGACTCGGATGAAGGGGAAATACTATAAATTGGAAGAAGCTCGGGAGCTTGTTGATTTTTGTAAGAAGCATCATGTCTTGTTGATTCCTGAGATTGATATGCCCGGGCATAGTGATGCTTTCAGGCGTGCATTTCGTCATGACATGCAAAGTCGTGAAGGAAAGAAGATTTTAAAATTGCTGTTAGATGAAATTTGTGAAACATTCGATGTTCCTTATCTTCATATTGGTACAGATGAAGTGAAGTTTGCAGATAAAGATTTTGTCCCTGAAATGGTTAGTTATGTGCGTTCTAAAGGGAAAAAAGTTATTTCGTGGAATCCTGGGTGGCGATACCGTTTAGGGGAAATAGATATGTTACAACTTTGGAGTTCGAGGGGAAAGGCCCCTGAAGGCATCCCTTTTATAGATTCTCGTTTTCATTATTTGAATCATTATGATACATTTGGTGATATTGTTGCTTTGTATAATAGCAGGATTGGAAATGCTGGATGTGAAGGTAAAGCAGTTGGAGTGATGATGTGTGTATGGAATGACCGTTTGCTTGGAAATGAGATGGATATATTGTTGGAAAATAATTTTTATCCCAATATGTTAGCGGTTGCAGAGCGTTCGTGGAGAGGTGGAGGAACTGAATATTTCAATGGTAAGGGTACAATTCTTCCAACAGATAAGAAGTCGGCTGTTTTTCTTGATTTTGAAGATTTTGAACGACGGTTGTTGTGGTATAAAAAGTCTATCTTCTCCAACTTTCCTTTTGCTTATGTAAAACAGACGAACGTAAGATGGAAAATAACGGATGCTTTTCCGAATGGAGGTGATTTGAAACGAGTTTTTCCTCCGGAAAAAGAACTGAAAGAGACTTATGTTTATAAGGGAAAATCATATAAGACGTATGATGCTATAGGGGCAGGTATTTATCTTCGTCATGTTTGGGGAAAAATTATACCCGCTTTTTATCAAGACCCTCAAGAGGATCATACAGCTTATGCATATACTTATGTTTACTCACCTAAAAAACAAAAGGTCGGATTATGGGCAGAGTTTCAAAACTATAGTCGTTCAGAAATGGACCTGCCACCTGTGCAAGGCACATGGGATTATAAGGGAAGCCGTATTTTGATTAATGACGAAGAAATACTACCTCCCATATGGACGGCTACTCATCGGGTAAAGGATAATGAAATAGCTTTGGGTAACGAGAATTTTGTGTCCCGACCTCCTATATTGGTATCCTTGAACGAGGGATGGAATAAGGTGCTGTTAAAATTGCCGATAGGGAAATTCAATACAAATGAGGTGCGTTTGGTTAAATGGATGTTTACCGTTGTATTTGTAACGCCGGACGGATCTGATGCCGTAGAGGGGTTGATTTATTCACCTGAAAAATCGAAATAGTAACAATAATTGGGTAGATTATAGCTTGACTATGGTCGTTGGGAAAAATGGTTGCTATGCTATATTTGTGCGGCTGTATCAAATTTCGGGCTGTTATTTGTTTCATGAATAAAAGGAAAATGAGAATATGAGAATAGTTATTTTAGTTATGGTGGCATGTATTTCGTTCTTGTTGCCAATAAAGGCTCAGGAGAACAAATATTCTACGTTTTATTATCAGCGTGCAACTCTTTTTGAAGAGCTTCCTGTGGCGTCTGATGATATTATTTTTCTGGGAAATAGCATTACAAACGGGGCTGAATGGGCAGAATTGTTAGGTAATAGCCATGTAAAGAACAGGGGCATTAGTGGGGATGTCTGTATGGGAGTGTATGATCGCTTGTTTCCTATATTGAGAGGAAAACCTGCTAAAATTTTTTTATTGATAGGAATAAACGACGTGAGTGCTGGGCTGCCTGCTGATACGATTGTGAGCCGGATAGAAAAGATTGTGCAAAAGATAAGATGTGACTCTCCCACAACTAGGCTTTATTTGCAGAGCTTGTTGCCAGTGACTGATTATTATAAGAAATTTAGCAGCCATACTTCACACCCGGAAATCATTCGGGAAATAAATGCTGGAATAAAGGAAATAGCGGATAGGGAAGGAGCGGTTTACATTGACCTTTATAGTGGTTTTGTGGATTGTGAGACAGGAAAGATGAATATAGAATATACCAATGATGGCCTGCATTTATTGGGAAAAGGTTATCTGAAATGGGTGGAAATTATTAAACCATATGTTGAAGAGTAATGGGCTGTATGGAGAATCTATAGTTTAGCTTTAGCGCTCTAAACCTGACCTTTAGAAACTAAATGTAGCCTTCTATGAAGGATGATAGAAACAATTCAGCCCGTCTTCCTGGCAGGGGAAACGGGCTGAAATGATTGTTATCGAGGTCAGTCTTTATTCGAACAGGCTCTTGAATTTGCGGAAGATTTTTTCCTTGATGGAGGCGTTGGGCTTGAAGTTGTCGGAGCTTTCCATTTCTTCCAGCGCTTTCTTTTCGTCCTTGCTCAGGGCTTCGGGCACGTAGATGCTGACGTTGACAAGCAGGTCGCCGGTTCCATAGCCGTTGACGCTGGGCAGTCCCTTGTTGCGCAGGCGGAGAACCTTGCCGGGCTGGGTACCCGGTTCGATCTTTACTTTTACCTTGCCGTCGATGGTGGGGATTTCTACGGCTCCTCCCAAGGCTGCGGTAGGGAAGCTCAACAGGAGGTTGTAGATGAGGTCGTTCTCCTCGCGTATCAGTTCCTTGTCCGGTTCTTCTTCGATGAGGACCAGCAGATCGCCCGGCACGCCGTTGTGCTTGCCTGCGTTTCCTTTGCCGTTCATGGAGAGTTGCATGCCTTCGGCTACACCGGCCGGTATCTTGACCGTTACCACTTCTTCGCCGTAGACGATGCCTTCGCCCGCACACTCCTTACATTTATTCTTGATGACTTTACCTTCGCCGCCGCAGGTAGGGCAGGTGGTACGTGTCTGCATGGTGCCCAGAATGGTCTGCTGGTTGCGGATAACGGTACCTGAGCCTTTACACGTAGGACAGGTTTCGCTTCCTCCATTGCCTTCGGCACCGGTGCCGTGGCAGTGGGTACAGGTGACGTACTTTTTCAGTTTGAATTTCTTTTCTACACCGGTAGATATTTCTTTCAGGTTGAGCTTCACCTTGACGCGGAGGTCGGAACCACGGAAACGACGCTGCTGGGCGCCACCTCCTCCGCCAAAACCACCGAAACCGCCAAAGCCTCCTCCGTGTCCGCCGAAGATGTCGCCAAACATGGAGAAGATGTCGTCCATGGACATGCCTCCGCTGAATCCGCCGAAAGGACCTCCGTTGCCGGCTGCGCCGCTCATGCCTGCAAAGCCGAACTGGTCGTAACGGGCACGTTTGTCCGGATTGCTCAGTACGTCATAGGCTTCGGCAGCCTCCTTGAACTTTTCTTCCGCTTCCTTGTCGCCGGGATTTTTGTCGGGGTGATATTGGATGGCTTTTTTGCGGTAGGCTTTCTTTATCTCATCGGCCGATGCATTCTTGTCGACTCCCAGTACCTCGTAGTAATCTCTTTTTTCCATATCCTATGCCTGTTCTTTATTCTCCGACTACCACTTTGGCATGACGGATTACCTTGTCGTTTAATGTATATCCAGTCTGGACACAGTCCAGGATTTTGCCTTTCAGTTCTTCTGCCGGAGCGGGGATGACAGCGATGGCTTCGTGGAAGTCGGTGTTGAGGGGCTGTTCCTTGGTCTCAATGACTTTCACTCCATTCTGTCCGAGAACGGTCATGAACTTGTTGTAGATCAGTTCGACACCTTCTCTGACGGCGGCCACGTCTTCGGCCGTTTCCATGTTCTTCAGTGCGCGTTCGAAGTCGTCGACGATGGGCAGGATACTGCTGATGCTTTTCTCGCCTCCGTTCAGGATCAGTTCTGCTTTCTCCTTCATGGTGCGTTTGCGGTAATTGTCGAATTCGGCGGAAAGGCGCAGGTACTTGTCCTTCATGTTGGCCAGCTCTTCCTGTGTCTTGGTCAGTTCGTCCACTTGCTCTGTTTCTTCAGTTCCGGCCTGTTCCTGTGTTTCGGCTGCCGTTTTTTCTGTTTCGCCCTGGTCTTGTTGTCCCGTATGGGCAGTGTGGGCATTCAGCTCTTCTTCGTTCATGGTTTCTTTTTTCGGATCCATATCTATTTTTCTTTTTTGTTATTACTGCGGATGGACTGTCGGACGTATCCGGCGCGTCTGTTATTTTTCTTTCCAGCAAAAACTTTGCCAAAATGTCTACTTTTTCGGAAAACGCCGCAAAGTTACGATTTTTATGTCACATTGGCAGTGTGGAAAGAAGACAATTGTGTATCTTTGCACCTCCGTTTTTAAGGTATTAGTAATAACAAGATAAAGATAATTCATGATTACAGTTTCTAATGTTTCGGTACAGTTTGGTAAAAGGGTGTTGTTCAACGACGTAAACCTGAAGTTTACCAGCGGCAATTGTTATGGTGTTATCGGTGCCAACGGTGCGGGCAAGTCCACTTTCCTCAAGACGATTTCGGGTGAGCTGGAGCCCACGACGGGGTCTATTACTCTGGGGCCTGGCGAGCGTTTGTCTGTGCTCAGTCAGGACCACTTCAAGTGGGATGCCTACACGGTGATGGATACGGTGATGATGGGTCACACGGTGTTGTGGGACATCATGAAGCAGCGTGAGGCACTTTATGCCAAGGAAGACTTTACGGACGAGGACGGCATGAAGGTGTCCGAACTGGAAGAAAAGTTTGCCGAGCTGGACGGATGGAATGCCGAAAGCGATGCGGCATCCTTGCTGAGCGGACTGGGCATCAAGGAGGACAAGCATTATGTGCTGATGAGCGAGCTGAACAACAAGGAGAAGGTGCGTGTCATGCTGGCACAGGCATTGTATGGTAATCCGGACAACTTGTTGCTGGACGAGCCGACCAACGACCTGGACATGGAAACGGTGACATGGCTGGAAGATTATCTGTCTAACTTCGAACATACCGTGTTGGTTGTCAGCCACGACCGCCACTTCCTGGATTCGGTATGTACGCACACGATTGATATCGATTATGGTAAAATCAATCTGTTTGCCGGTAACTACAGCTTCTGGTACGAGTCGAGCCAGCTGGCCCTGCGCCAGCAGCAGAACCAGAAGGCCAAAGCCGAGGAGAAGCGTAAGGAGCTGGAAGAATTTATCCGCCGTTTCAGTGCCAACGTGGCCAAGAGCAAGCAGACGACGAGCCGCAAGAAGATGCTCGAGAAACTGAATGTGGAGGAAATCAAGCCTTCGTCACGCAGGTATCCTGGCATCATCTTTACGCCGGAACGCGAACCGGGCAATCAGATCTTGGAGGTTTCGGGTTTGACCAAGTCATTGGAAGACGGTACGGTGCTGTTCCGCGACGTAAACTTCAATGTGGAGAAGGGAGACAAAATCGTGTTCCTGTCGCACGACCCGCGTGCCATGACGGCTTTGTTCGAGATTATCAACGGCAACATGAAGCCCGATGCCGGACGCTATAACTGGGGTGTGACCATTACGACGGCCTATTTGCCGCTGGATAACACTTCGTTCTTCAACACAGACCTGAACCTGGTCGACTGGCTCAGCCAGTTTGGCGAAGGAAATGAGGTCTATATGAAGAGCTTCCTGGGACGTATGCTTTTCTCGGGCGAGGAGGTATTAAAGAAAGCCAGTGTGCTGTCGGGAGGCGAGAAAATGCGTTGTATGATTGCCCGTATGCAGCTGCGCAATGCCAACTGTCTGATATTGGATACGCCGACCAACCACCTCGACCTTGAGTCTATCCAGGCCTTCAACAACAACCTGAAGATTTACAAGGGAAATGTCCTGTTTGCGTCGCACGACCATGAGTTCATCCAGACGGTAGCCAACCGTATCATTGAGCTGACTCCGAACGGTATCATCGACAAGATGATGGAGTATGACGAATACATTACTTCGGATCACATTAAAGAGCTGAGAGCACGCATGTATCAGAACTGATACTCTGACAGGCTGAGATAATATATGAGAGGCACGGACCGACAGACTTTTATTTCTGCGGGGGCCGTGCCTTTGTGTATCGTGGGCAGGGAAGTATACCCTGCACGCTGTTTCCTTTAAAGTTTTGTCTGGTAGACTATTCTGTTGTCGCTTTCTCCGAAAAGCTTGTCGCCCAGGGTTGTAATTTGGTTGCCGGTTGCCACCACACGCTTCAGGTTGTCGCATCCGATGAAGGCACCATATTCGATGGCCGTTACTCCGGCCGGCAATATCAGTGAACCGGACAGGCGGGTACAGCCGCTGAACGCACGTTGGCCGATGGTTTGCAAACCTTTGGGCAGGGTAATGTCCAGCATGTATTTCTTTTGCGTAAACGTATAGTCGGGAATAGCGGTCGAAGTGCAGTTTTCCATATTGACGGAAACCAGATTGGGCATATAGTCGCGGAGCAGCTTGAAGTCGGCTTCGTCCATTTTGCCTTCGATGGTCAGGAAATTGACGTCACGCGGTTGAATGCCTTTGCGCATGAGTTCGCTGGCCAGACTGCTCATGGGGCCAATTTGTACGGCAACCGTCATAGGTTCTCCTTCGATGAAGGAAAAGTTTTCCCATCTTGCTTTGTTGCGGTAGGAATCCGTACTTCCCAGCGGAACGAATATGGCTGTGATGCTGTCGGCCAATGCTTCGGGCAACAGGTTGGGAGCGGTTTTCTTTCTGACCTGACAAATCTTCAGGTTGGTGCACCCCTTGAAGGCAGCGTCTTCTATGTTCTTCGTCTTGTCCGACAGGATGACGCGTTCCAGCGTTTGTTTTCCCTGAAAACTTCCGTCGCTCAGTTTTTTGCAGAAGGCATAGGCGGGGATGCAGTTGCCCGGGTAGACATAAATACGGTCAGGATAAGTTCCGTTCTTGCCGGTGTACATGCTGATGGTAGCGTTCGATATGTCCAACACTTTGAGGCTGGTGAATTCGTCGCGCAGATGGCGGAAGTCGATGGCGTTGAGTTTGCCCTGCAGGGTGAGGTGGGTGATCTGGTTGGCTTCATTCTCGGTCAGCAGTTCCACCAGTGTACCGGCTTTGGGTACATAGAAAGTTTTCTTCTTTTGGGCGTAAGCTCCTCCCCAGGTGATGCAGAGGGTGGCCGCAACAAGCAATATGTTTCTTAGCTTCATTTTCTTTCAGTTTTAGGATTTTGCTTTCAAAGATACGGAAGATTTGTCGACAATGGATATCTTTTTTCTTTTATTAGTATTTTTGCGGGCGTATTAAAGTGACGTCAAACAATACATTGTAATATATGGAAATGAAAAGCAATACCTTATGGAGGTCGGCAGGCCGATTGGTGGCGGATATTCTGCTGTTTTATGTGATAGGGACGTTGATAATGATGTTTTTGTGCGTTCCTCTTTTCTTGGTGCAGAAGGCATCGGGAGCGGAGATGCAGGAAGGCGGTTTGCCTTCTCTTGTCTTGGAAAGGTTGCTGATGCTGGTCGGTTATCTGAGTGCGGCAGTATTAGTGTTGCGTTGGCGCAAATTACCTTTATCGCTGCTGGGAATGTCTTTGAAAGGACGGGGAAAAGACTTGTTGGCAGGGTTGGGGGTAGCGGTGTTGCTGTATGTCGTTGGCTTTGGTACATCGCTCCTCATGGGGGCAGTTGAAATAGCGAGTGTACAGTGGGTACCTCGTGACTTGCTGGGAACATTGCTGTTCTTCCTGCTGGTAGCCGTCACGGAGGAGGTGATGCTGCGTGGCTTTGTGCTGGGACGAATGCTTTCGGCAGGTATGAATCGTTTTGTGGCGCTGTTCTTGTCGTCGGCCCTTTTCTCAGCCATGCATTTGTTCAATCCCAATTTCGCGCTCCTGCCGTTTGTCAACATTCTGTTGGCAGGCTGTCTGCTGGGAGCATCCTTCCTGTATACACGTAACTTGTGGTTCCCCGTCGTGCTGCACTGGTTCTGGAACTGGCTGCAAGGCCCCGTGCTGGGTTATGAGGTTAGCGGTATGGACAGCGGAGAAACCCTGCTCACCCTTCGCCGGACTGGCAGCGACCTGCTGACGGGCGGCAGCTTCGGATTCGAAGGCTCGCTGCTCTGCACGGTGCTGCTCGTTGTGGGAACGCTGGCCATTGTCGGCTATTACGAACGGCGCGGCAGGAAGGAGGCTTAGAGTCCTTCCTGCGATACGCCACGCATGGTCAGCTGGATGCGCTTGCGTTCGGTGTCGATGTCCAGTACGCGTACCCTGACGTGCTGGTGGATGGATACTACTTTGTTGGGGTCGGTCACGTAGCGGTCGGCCAGCTGGGAGAGGTGTATCAGGCCGTTCTCCTTGATGCCGATGTCCACGAAGGCCCCGAAGTTGGTAATGTTGCCCACGATGCCGGGCAGTTCCATGCCTTCACGCAGATCGTCCAGCGTACGGACGTTCGGATCGAATTCAAACACCTTGATGGGACCTCGTGGGTCGCGTCCGGGCTTGTCCAGTTCCTGAAGGATATCTTTGAGGGTAGGCATACCGACAGTGTCCGTCAGGTAGCGTTCGGGCTGGATGCGCAGGCGTAGCTGCTTGTCGGCTATCAGTTCGCTGACGGTGCAGCCCAGGTCTTTGGCCATTTGCTCCACGATGCCGTAGCTTTCGGGATGGACGGCCGTGTTGTCCAGCGGGTTCTTGGCATCGGGAATGCGCAAGAAGCCGGCACACTGTTCGAAAGCTTTGGCGCCCATGCGGGGCACTTTCAGCAGGTCGCGGCGCGAGGCGAAGGGACCGTGTTCGGCGCGGTAGCTGACGATGTTCTGTGCCAGCTGGGGGCCGAGCCCCGATATGTAGGTCAGCAGGTGGCTGCTGGCTGTATTCAGATTAACCCCCACCAGATTCACACAACTTTCTACTGTCTGGTCGAGTGATTTCTTCAGTTTCGTTTGGTCTACATCGTGCTGGTACTGGCCCACGCCGATGGACTTCGGGTCTATCTTTACCAGTTCGGCCAGCGGGTCCATGAGGCGGCGGGCGATAGAGACCGCACCGCGGACGGTGACGTCATAGTCGGGAAACTCCTCGCGGGCCAACTTGGAGGCCGAGTAGATGGAGGCACCCTGCTCACTGACGACGAATATCTGCATGTCGCGATCGAAACGCAGGTGCTTCAGGAAGTCTTCCGTCTCACGGCTGGCGGTACCGTTTCCGATGGCCATGGCTTCGATGCGGTAGGCCTCCACCATCTTCTGTATCTTCTGTGCCGCTTCCTTGGGTTTGCTGACGGGCGGGTGGGGGTAGATGTTCTCGTTGTGGAGCAGGTCGCCCTGTGCGTCGAGGCACACCACCTTGCAGCCCGTGCGGAAGCCGGGGTCGATGCCCATGACGCGCTTCTGTCCCAGCGGAGAGGCCAGGAGCAGCTGGCGCAGGTTGGCGGCAAAGACGCGGATGGCCTCGTCGTCGGCCCGCTCCTTGCTGCTGGCGGCAAACTCGGTTTCGATGGAGGGTTTCACAGGCGTTTGTAGGCATCCTGCACAGCGTCGGCCACGTAGCGGCTGCAGGCATTGTCGCCCCGCACGTACCGGCGTTCGAGGCGCTCCAGGCAGGTGTCGTCCTCATCGGGGGCGATGCTCACCTTGAGCACGCCTTCGGCCTCGGCACGGCGCATGGCCAGCAGGCGGTGGGAGCTGCAACGCTTCAGCGGGTCGGACACGTTGAAGTAGTCGCGGTAGTTGGCCGCTTCGGCTTCCTTGCCCTTCACCACGCGGGCGGTGATGACGGCACGGCGGTCGAAGGTCGTGCGGACGGTCTGCCGCGAGCGTTCGTCCTCGCTCACCTGTTCGGCTATGATGTCGCAGGCGCCCTTCAAGGCTTCTGCCACGCTCTTCACGTCGCCCTTGACGTAGCTTTGTGCCCGCTGTTCGGGGGCTGCCTCCCGCTGGAGCATCAGCAGGGTGGCCAGCGGCTCGAGTCCTTTCTGTCGGGCGGCTTCGGCGCGGGTCTTGCGCTTGGGGCGGTAGGGCAGGTAGAGGTCTTCCAGCTCAGTGTTGTCCCACGTGTCATTGATTCGTTGCTTCAGCGCGTCGGTCAGCTTGCCCTGTGCCTCGATGGTGGTCAGGATGGTTTCCTTGCGCCGTTCGGTTTCCTTCAGTTTCTCGTAGCGGTCGCGGATGTTTTCTATCTGCACCTCGTCCAGTCCGCCGGTGGCCTCCTTGCGGTAGCGGCTGATGAAGGGAATGGTGGCCCCGTCGTCCAGCAGGGCAAGGGTCTGGCGCACCTGCTTGTCCGTCAGGGCGAGCGGTGCGGCTATCAGGTGGGGAAACAGGTCGTTCATATCAGTGGCTGTCTTTTTAAAAATGATTGGTGGGCAAAGATAGTTCAAACCCAGAGAAGCACAAAACGAAAAACGAAGTTTTCGATGGCGGATCGCACTGGTTTCCCTTTGCGAAACCAGTCTTTTTTAGTTTGGAGGTCAGCTGGCTGATATGAAAGTTAAAAAATGTAGTTTAAGAAGTTGATAGACTTATTTCTTTTATAATTTTTTTGGTTAATATGGAGAAAACCCCTACCTTTACCTCGTATAAGCATTTTCTAGTTTAGGAGTATACAAAATAATTTATGAGTAAAATATTGGAATTTGAAGGACTGGATACGGCTTTGTATCCATGGGTTGGTCCTTTGGTGATGAATCCTGTTGTTTTGAAACAGAATTATAATTTCCCTTTTCGTACCACTCAGAATTTTCGTTGGTTTGTTGCTGTGGATGATGATGAGGTGGTGGTGGGCTTTATTCCTGTAGAACGCCGGAAAAGCGGATGGGTCATTAATAACTATTATGTCAAGGGACACGATGATACGGTGTTGGTCGCCTTGCTGCAAAGGGTTATGGCTGTTGCTTCGGAAGAGAAGAATATGCTGGTGGCTGTCAGCTTTCTGGAAGATCGTGATGTCTTTCGCGAGCAGGGGTTCGAGGAAGTGAATGTGTGGAAACGTTATGTGAAGATGATAAAGAATGGGTGACGGAGGGAATATGGAAAATAATACATATGGAAAGAATGTATATGAATTAACGCAGGAGCGCCTGAAGATTATCTTTGATGATTTTGATAACATTTGTGTGTCGTTTTCGGGTGGAAAGGATAGTGGCGTATTGCTCAACCTCTGTATCGACTATATTCGCCGTAACAATCTGAAGCGCAAGCTTTGTGTATTTCATATCGACTATGAGATTCAGTATTCGGTGACCATTGATTATGTGAATCGTATGTTGGAGGCCAACAAGGACATCCTGGAGGTTTACCGCATCTGCGTTCCCGTCAAGGTTTCTACCTGTACGTCCATGTATCAGTCTTTTTGGCGTCCGTGGGACGATGATATGAAAGACCTGTGGGTACGTAAGAAGCCTCTTGATTGCTATAACAAGGAAGCCTTTGATTTCTATACCGAAAACATGTGGGACTACGAGTTCCAGATGCACTTTGCCAAATGGCTTCATGACCGGAAAAAGGCCATCCGCTCCTGTTACCTGATCGGTATCCGGACACAGGAAAGTTTCAGTCGTTGGCGCTGCATTTACTTGACCCGCAAGTATCGGATGTATCACACTTATCGCTGGACTTCCAAGATCGGTATTGACATATTCAATGCCTATCCCATCTTCGACTGGAAGACGACTGATATCTGGGTTGCTAACGGAAAATTCTGTTTTGACTACAACAAGCTTTATGACCTTTATTATAAGGCAGGAGTCAACATCGAACGCCAGCGTGTGGCCAGTCCTTTCCTGGGTGAAGCGCAGGAAAGCCTCAGGCTCTATCAGGTGATCGATCCCAATACATGGGGTAAAATGATCTGTCGGGTGAATGGTGTGCAATTTGCAGGAATCTATGGCAATACGCGGGCTATGGGGACAGGTCATAAGATCAATCTTCCCAAAGGACATACCTGGAAGTCGTACATGCAGTTCCTGCTTTCCACGCTTCCCGAGCCCGCCCGCCGTAATTACTTGAAGAAACTGACGGTCAGTATCGAATTTTGGAGGAAGAAGGGGGGATGCCTGAGCGATGAAACCATTCAGAAACTCCGCGATTTGAATATCCCCATCGAAGTGGGTACGAAGTCCAACTATAAGACTCAGAAAAAACCGGTTCGCATGGAGTATCTGGACGATATCAACATCCGCGAGTTCCGTGAGATTCCTACCTACAAACGAGTGTGTATCTGTATACTCAAGAATGATCATATCTGCAAGTATATGGGCTTTTCCATCAACAAGGAAGATGCTTACAAGAGAGATAAAATAATGGAAGAATTTAAAAACATGATGCTATGAGTGATGAACATATTAGCCCGGTCTATGCCGTAAAGGCTATCCCGGTAGAAAAAGTGGAGGCTAACAATTACAATCCCAATGTTGTGGCCCCACCCGAAATGAGGTTACTTGAACTTTCTATTTGGGAAGACGGATTTACGATGCCCTGTGTGTGCTACCATGATTCCGAGCGGGATGTTTACATTATAGTGGACGGTTTCCATCGTTATCAGGTGCTGAAGACATCCAAGCGCATTTATGAGCGCGAGAAAGGGTTGCTTCCCGTGGTAGTCATCGACAAGGACATGTCCAACCGAATGGCTTCCACCATCCGTCACAATCGTGCCCGCGGTACCCACAACATCGAACTGATGTCCGGTATTGTGGCCGAACTGGACCGTATCGGCATGTCAGACGAATGGATTATGAGGAATATCGGTATGGATCGCGACGAAGTGCTTCGCCTGAAGCAGATTTCCGGTCTTGCCGCTCTCTTTGCCGATAAGAGTTTCAGTATTCCCGGTAAGGTAGAAACTGAAGAACAAGCCAGAATGGCCGACTACAATTTCTCGGAAGATTGACGTCCTTTATCGCCTGCACAGACGCCTGAAGTCACAGTATTCACACTGCCGTGTCTGTTCTGTCTGATCGAACGGCGTATGCAGGCTGAATATTTCTTCCAGTAGTTGCTGAAGCCTTTCGCGGAATTCATATTCGTAGAAGCTGAAGTTGTTCACGGGCTGTTTCGGTTGGCGTGCCGCTCCCATTTCGATGACCGGTGAGTAAGTGTCCTGCGCAGCCCGGTGGATGTAGAGCAGGGCAGGGGCCACTTTCTTCGCCTGTTTGCGACAAAGGATGGCTGCATACAGGAATGTCTGGAAAATGTAGTTGGGTCTTCCCTCTGCCGGAGTGAACAGTTGGACTATGTTTTCCGGTGTCTTGGGCACTCCTCCCGTCTTGTAGTCCACGATGCGCAGGGTGTCGTCTTTGCTGTCCATGCGGTCGATGGTTCCGCCGATCTGTATCTTCAGTTTCCCTGCCGGTGTGTCTATTTCCATCACCTCTTTCACATCCTGTTCCATGCTTTCCATGCTGAAGGGGGCATAGTTCAGGTCGTTGCGCAGCAACTGTCTCAGGTACGAGGCAATCACCCGTGCATGTATCAGTTGCGTACCGTTGTATTCCGGTTGTTCCTCTTCCGGTACGTGGAAAAATTCTTCCTTGAATGCCCGGTCCACGTATCCCTGTAGTTTCACTTCATTCTTCAGCAGCCGTTCCAAGTCTTCTTTGCGGATTTCCTTTCCGTGTTCCGTCAGTTCGGTATACACCAGTTCTGCCGAACGGTGGAAGATGGTGCCGAACAGGGCCGAGTCTATCTCCGCCGTTACCTCTTCGGGCTGTTTCAGCCCTGCTACATAACGGTAATAGAAGCGCAGCCGGCAGTCCAGGTACGTATTCAGTGCCGAGGGCGAGAAGAAAGCTTTCGGATGCTTTTCCACGTTGTACCGTTGACACATCCGTTCCACCATTTCTTCGGTCTTTTCCACACGGATCGTCCGTTCTGCCTGGGGCGATTGCCCTGCTTCCAGATACTCCCGTCGGATTTCATGCGGCCATTCCACCAGAAACTGCAGCATGAAGCGCGACATTTCTCCCCGGTTCAGTCCGTCGGTCGATGTGTTGTACATCAGCGTCACGTTCTCCGCCCGTTGCATCAGGCGGTAGAAGTAATAGGCATACACGGCATTCTTGTGTTCGATGGTTGTCATGCCGAATGCCTTGCGCAGGTTGTAGGGGATGAACGACGATTCGCCTCCCGCCTTGGGCAGTTGTCCTTCGTTGAGCGACAGCACAATCAGGTTTTTGAAGTCCAGGTTTCTCGTTTCCAGTACGCCCATCACCTGCATGCCGATGGCCGGTTCGCCGTGGAAGGGAATGTTGGCTGCCGTCAGCAGGCGGTTCATCAGCCGTTTCAGGGTACCAGTCCGCACTCCTTCCAGCTCACCCGTCTCCAGCAGATTCAGCAGGCGGTTCACGAGGGTATAGCTTTTGAAGAGTGATTCCCGGTACAGTTGTCCGAAGATGTCTTTTCCTTCCTCCTCCGGCTCATTCCGATACAGGACCGATACGTCTTTGATCCGTTCCGTCAGCCAGGTACAGAGGGTTTTCTGTCCGTTCTGCGGAGTGAACACCTGTTCCAGGAATGCGTCTGCCTTCAGTTCCGAGGGCAGGGGATAGAAGCGGTTGTCTTTGGTCAGTCTCCGTTCCAGCTTTTCAGCTTCGGCCGACAACTGTCTGACGTACGGATGCTTCAGTACCGCCATCACCGCTTCGTAGACGTAGCGTCCGCTGTCTGCCCGGTAACCGTCGGTCTGGAGTTCCGTCAGGGCGTTGATGTAGCTGTACACCGGTGTCTGTGCCAGGGGGAAACCCATGGTGATGTTCACGTCCTTCACCTCTTCGGGCAGGGTGTGAAGCACGGGCACAAGCATAGCCTCGTTGCACAACACCACGGCATTCTCCTTCTGCTGTGCTCCCTCCGGCAGTTCCAGTCCCTTCATCCATTGGGGCAGCAAGCGTGCCTGTGCGTTTTCCGTAGGTGCCGAGAGGAAACGGATCTGCTTGGGCCGGCTCATTACGTCCAGACAGCTTTCCGGCAGCTGGTTCGGAAACAGTTTCAGGTTGCGCAGGATAAACTCGCCGGCTTCGTGCTTGTAGGGCGGATTGGCTTCGGACGGACGTCGGGTGTAGAACACGTCGTAGTCCCAGTAGAACCAGGCCTTTCCAGCCTCTTGCAGGCGCAGGAAGAACGCCTGTTCCACCCGGTTCAGTACGTTGAAGCCTACGAACACATAGCGGTCGTAGTCCAGCCGTTGCGTGTCCAGTTCCTCCATCACCTGACGGTACATCATGCCTTCGTAGGCAATGCCCAGCTCCGCCAGCCGTTTGCGGTAGTGCCGGTAGATGTCTCCCAGCTTGTCCCACAGGCTGATGAATTTTTCCTTCAGTTCCGTCCGCTTCTCGATGGAGAAGTTTCGGAAGAATTCCTGTATTGCCTCCTCCTGTTCCTGACTCAGGTAGTCGGGGATGTCCATGATGTTCTTCAGATCCTGCAGGTTGCCGAAGAGCCGGTTTGCGTCCACCAGGTTCTTATCTACATCGTCAAAGTCACTGATCAACAGTTCCCCCCAGAAATAGAAGTCGTCCAGTGTCTCTTCGCTTTTCGTTTCTTCGCGGAACACCCGGTAGAGTTCACACACCAGCCGGATGGGATCTCCCGCTTTCCAGGGTGACAGTTGGCGGAACAGGTCGCTGATGCTCACGTAGGTTGGCGACCACAGCGGACGGTCGCTTTGTGCGGCCAGCTGTTCGTTGAAGAACAGGCTTGCTCTTTTGTTCGGAAAGACGACCACCGTCCGGCTCAAGTCGTTTCCTGTTTTCTTATATAGGTCCTGTGCAACCAGTTGCAGAAATGTTTCCATAGATGAATTGATAATTAGAAATGGAAAATTGAGAATTAATACCTCATACTTAATGCCTAAAACCTCATACCTTCTCCGTCCTTCCTTTCGTCACATACCACAGATAGCCTTCCATCTGTTTCGTGTCATATCCCATGCGCGTCAGCAGCTGCATGTAGTCTTTCACCTGACGGTTGTATTTCTTGCTGGGCTTTCCGAATTTGAAGTCCACCACCACCATCCGTCCGTCTTTCATCATCACGCGGTCCGGACGTCGGGTCCTCAGTTCCCCGTTCTCCTTCCAGATGATATCACATTCGTTGAACAGCCTCCATGTCCCGTCGTACCATTCCTTCACCTGTGGCAGTTCGAAAGCCTGTTTCGTCAGTTTTCTGATTTCGCTTTCCGTTTCCTGCCGTCCTATTACGCCTTCGAACACCAGCCTGCTGATGGCATCCTCGATGTCCGCTTCCGTCCGTATGGCCGAGAACAGCGTGTGCAGCAGTCGTCCGCGGTTAATGAAGCGCTGTTCCGACTCCTCTTCGTCCACGCCCGCTATGAAGTCTGCCGAACGGTTGGACTGCCTGAACTCTATTTCGTGTTTCAGGCTTTCCATGGCTACCGGCCTTTTCGTAGCTTTTTGTGCCAGCCGGTTATCAGTCTGTTTTTCTTCTTTTTCTTCCGAGGCACACAAGGCTCCCCGTTCATACCGTCCGTCCTCTTCGTCCCATGTGCCGTGTCCTCCTTCGGCCAGGCGGGGTAGGGCATAGCCCAGCAGTTCCGCCATGGTTCCCCGCTGCCCCTTCCGGCTCCACACCAGCAGGTTCTTTCCCGCACGCGTAAAGGCCACGTACAGCAGATTCAGGTTGTCCACCCACAGCTGCAGCCGCTCTTCCAGGTAATCTTCCCGATACACCGATTCCGCCATCAGGGGCGAATAGTTCACCGGTACCAGTCCCAGTCCGTTGTAGGGCTTCTCTTTCGGCGAGCACCACACCAGCTGGTTGTTCGTCTCGTTTTCCGTTTTCCAGTCGCAGAAGGGGATCAGCACCGTGTGGAATTCCAGTCCTTTCGACTTGTGGATAGACAAGATGCGGATGCCTTCCAGCTCTCCGCTCGGGATGGTCTTCATGCACAGTTTCTCGTCCCAGTAGTGCAGAAATCCGTCCAGGTCCGACGAGTGGTTCTGCAGGTAGTCCGTCACCGCGTCGAAGAAGGCAAAGAGATAAGCGTCCTGCTTCTCCAGCCGTTTCACTTCCAGCAGGCCGAACAACTCCTCCAGCAGTTCGTACAGGGGCATCAGCCTCAGTTCCTCTCGCCGTGTGGTCAGTCCTTCCGGCAGCAGTTTTTCCATGTCTCCGGCCAGCAGATTGTCCGTATTTCCTTCCTGTTCCTTCACTCCTGTACGGTAGTTCATCACCAGCGAAGCCAGTGCCACCCCGTCCGTCGCGTCCGACAGATAGCGCAGGGCGTCCACCAGCATGCACACCGCTTGCGAGGCGTCCAGCCGGAATGCCTCGTCCGATACGACCGGCACCTTCAGCTCCCGGTCGAAGTAGTCTGCAATCGGTGCGATATTCTTGTTCTTGCGCACCAGGATAGCCATGTCGTTCAGTTTCACACCTTCGGCCAGCAGTTCCTCCACCGCTTCGCCCAGCGCCTGCAAGGTAGCTTCCGTGTAGTCCCTTTCCTCGTCCGGTTCCAGAAATTCCACCCGCACGTATCCCCGTGCCTTCTCCTTGGCCGACTCCTGTTCCACGTCCTCGTACGCTTCCTTCAGCTCCCTGCATTCCGTTTTCAGTTCAGCCAGGTGCAGGCTGTTCAGGTAGTCCACCACCTCTCTGAATACCCGGTTGTTGAAGTCCGTCACGTTTGCCTCGCTTCGTCGGTTCACTTTCAGTGTCTCCAGTCGGATGGGGAAGTGTCCCAGGCTTTTCTTCAGTCCGTTCAGGATTCTCCAATCACCGTTTCGCCAGCGGTAGATCGACTGTTTCACGTCGCCCACGATAAGGCTGTCTTCCCCCTGGGCCAGTCCTTCCAGCAACAGCAGGCGGAAGTTGTCCCATTGCATCCGGCTCGTGTCCTGGAATTCGTCGATCATCACGTTCCGGATGCTGGCTCCTATCTTTTCGAAGACGAACGACGAGTCTCCCTCCCTCACCAGCCGGTGCAGCAGGGCGTTCGTGACCGACAGCAGGAAGCGGT
>CAYQOV010000027.1:0-34113 GCA_964419245.1 uncultured Bacteroides sp.
ATCTTCCGCCTCTGCAAGCTCTATGCCTAAACACAGGTTTTTTACTATGCGCCCCGCGAACTGAACGTTCCCGAATCTTTCCTCGAAGACATTGCCGACGCCGACGAACGGCCCCGTACCGAAACCGAAGGCAACTGGTTGCTTACCATCCTGCGCATCCCCATGCAGAGCAGCAATCCGCAGATTCCCTTCATTACCGTGCCCATCGGCATCATTACCAACAACGACATCATTGTCTCCGTCTGCTATCACCGTACGGAACTGCTGCCGGACTTCATCCAGCATACGCGCCGCAAGAACATCTGCGTGAACAACAAGCTGGAACTGATTCTGCGCCTCATCTACTCCTCGGCCGTCTGGTTCCTGAAGTACCTGAAGCAGATCAACAACGAAGTGGCCAATGCCGAAAAGGAACTGGAAAAGAGCATCCGCAATGAAGACCTGCTGCGTCTGATGAAGCTTCAGAAGACGCTCGTTTACTTCGACACTTCCATCCGCGGCAACGAGGTACTGATAGGCCGTCTGAAAAACATCTTCCAGAACACCGGCATGCTGGACATGGAGCTGCTGGACGACGCCGTCATCGAACTGCGCCAGGCCTACAACACAGTGAACATCTACAGCGACATCCTCACCGGTACGATGGATGCCTTCGCTTCCATCATCTCGAACAACGTGAACGACATCATGAAACGCATGACGAGCCTCAGCATCACACTGATGATACCCACTGTAATCGCCAGTTTCTACGGCATGAACGTGGACATCCATCTGGACTCGTTCCCCCACGCATTCCTGCTCATCGTGCTGCTTTCGGCTGCCATCTCGGCAGGGACATTCGTGTGGTTCAGGCGAATCAAGTGGTTCTGATATCTCAACCGAAGTCCAGGGAGAGCTGGCCGTCACCCAGCAAGTTGAACGACAAACGATGATAGGGCGTCGTGCCATGCTCGGCAATGGCGGCACGATGCTCTTTCGTGGGATAGCCCTTATTTCGGTTCCATCCGTAGCAGGGGAATTCTTCGTGCAAGCGGTTCATGTAGTCGTCGCGGTAGGTTTTGGCCAAGATGGACGCCGCGGCAATAGAAAGATACTTGCCATCGCCTTTCACTACCGTGGTATGGGGAATATCTGGGTACTTGCGGAAACGGTTGCCGTCGATGAGCAAATGCTGCGGACGAACAATGAGCTGGTCGATGGCACGATGCATGGCCAAGAACGAAGCGTTTAAGATATTGATTTCATCAATTTCCTGCGGCGAAACGACACCGACAGCCCATGCTACGGCTTCACGTTCGATAACCTCGCGCAAGGCGTAGCGCTGATGCCCGGTCAATTGTTTGGAGTCGTTGAGCAGCTCGTTACGAAAATCCTTTGGCAGGATGACAGCAGCGGCATAGACAGCTCCAGCCAGGCAACCGCGACCGGCTTCATCGCAACCAGCCTCCGTCAGATCGGCATTCAGATAGGGAAGTAACATGGTCTTATAATCTTTTTACACGACGCAAAGATAAGAGGAAGCTGACAAAATATTGTTATCTTTGCCCCGTTTTTATCCTAAAGATTTAGATATGTTTACAGTTATCGGACTCATGCTGGCAGGTATGCTGACAGGATTTCTATTGCACAAACGCAACCTGAGCTTTATCCATCCGGCCATCACCATGCTTATCTGGGCGCTGCTCTTCCTGCTGGGCATCGAGGTAGGTGGCAATGAAGCCATTATCCGCGGCCTGCACACCATCGGGCTGGAGGCCGTGGTATTGACCCTAGGCGGTACGTTGGGCAGCGTAACAGCAGCCCGACTGTTATGGCAGGCACTGACGGACGGAAAAAAGAAGAGGCCATCGGAAACCAACACATCCCAGCCGGCACAAAACGATACGCTACACGCTCTGAAAGGAAGCCTCGTCATCGTAGGCTTCTTCGTGCTGGGCGTACTATGTAGCCTTATGGGAATCGTCCCTGGACATGTGGGTAGCCGTGTCAGCTTCTATGCACTCTGCGGCCTGATGACGTGTGTAGGAATCAGTGTAGGGAACGACCCTCAGACGCTGAAAAACTTCCGTTCACTAAACCCACGGCTAGTATTTTTACCCGTAATGACTATCCTCGGTACACTGGCGGGAACAGCTGTCGTAAGCCTGCTGCTGACGCATCGTAGCCTGACGGACTGCCTCGCCATCGGTTCGGGTTTCGGCTATTACTCCCTGTCGAGTATCTTCATCACCGAATATCGCGGCGCCGAGCTGGGCACCATTGCACTGCTGGCCAACATTAGCCGCGAGTTGTTAACACTACTTGCTGCTCCATTGCTGGCCCGATGGTTCGGCCCGTTAGCTCCTATCTCCGCCGGAGGCGCCACGACGATGGATACGACGTTGCCCGTCATCACCCGCGTTTCGGGGCAGGAGTTCGTCGTTGTGTCTATCTTCCACGGATTTGTAACAGACTTCAGTGTACCGTTCCTCGTAACGTTATTCTGCTCGCTATGAGAGCTCACGCCTTATAAAAAAGAAAAGGACAGAGAGTTGCCACACGTACTCCCTGTCCTTCTTTTTTCGCATCCTTTCCCTAGAAAAGACTCCATGCAACCGTCAATCCGGCCATCACAATGGCCACCATCGACATTAGCTTAATAAGGATATTCAAGCTGGGACCAGAAGTATCTTTGAACGGATCACCCACCGTGTCACCCACTACGGTAGCCTTATGCACTTCGCTCCCCTTGCCACCAAAGTTACCTTCCTCCACGTATTTCTTGGCATTGTCCCAGGCACCACCCGAGTTTGCCATGAAGATAGCCAGTACAAAACCGCTACTCAATCCGCCGATAAGCAACCCTAATACACCCGGTACGCCAAAGATAAGGCCTGTCAGAATAGGAGCAATGATGGCTATGAGCGATGGCACCACCATCTCACGTTGTGCACCTTTGGTCGATATGGCTACGCACCGTGCATAATCGGGTTCAGCCTCACCCGTGAGGATACCTTTGATTTCGCGGAACTGACGACGCACCTCGTCCACCATGTGTGCAGCAGCACGTCCTACAGCGTTCATCGTCAGACCGCAGAAGAGAAAAGCCATCATGGAGCCGATGAACATGCCCGAGAGGACTTTCGGATTCATCAGCGTCACATCATAGTGATGCATAAAATCGAAGAACGTAGCATCCTGAAGTGGAATAGCCTTATCACCTACAAAAATTTCGGTCGTTCCCAAGCGGGTCAGGCCAATGCGGATTTCCTCGACATACGACGCAAGTAATGCCAGCCCTGTCAGTGCTGCAGAGCCGATAGCAAAGCCCTTACCCGTAGCAGCCGTCGTATTGCCTAGCGAATCAAGGGCATCAGTACGTTTGCGTACCTCGACGCCCAGTCCGGACATTTCAGCGTTACCACCGGCGTTGTCGGCAATAGGACCGTAAGCATCTGTAGCCAGCGTAATACCCAGCGTGGAAAGCATACCTACAGCAGCAATACCAATTCCGTACAGACCAAGACCTACATTACTGAAATCAAAGCCTGAGGCAAAGAGATAGGAAGCAATGATACCCACCACCACAGCAATTACTGGAATGGCTGTAGAAAGCATACCCAACCCGATGCCCGAAATAATGACCGTAGCCGGCCCTGTCTTACCACTTTCACTCAAGCGCTGCGTGGGTTTATAGGATTGCGAAGTATAGTACTCCGTCGAACGACCAATAACGATGCCTACCAGCAGCCCCACGACGACAGAACAGGAAATCCACATCCAATTATCAAGCTTAAGCAACCAAAGGATGAGGAACGTAGCCACAACGATAAGTACCGAACTGAGATTTGTACCAAAGCCAAGCGCACCAAGCAGATCTTTCATCGTGGCATTCTCCTTCGTACGTACCGAAAAGATACCAATAATGGAAAGTATAATTCCCACCGCCGCGATGAGCATTGGTGCAATGACGGCCTTGTACTGCATCGTCGTATCCCCCGAATGAATAAAGGCCGCTGCACCCAGTGCCGCCGTAGCGAGAATGGAACCACAGTAACTTTCATAGAGGTCGGCACCCATACCAGCTACGTCGCCCACATTGTCGCCCACATTGTCTGCGATGGTCGCCGGATTGCGCGGATCGTCCTCAGGGATACCTGCTTCAACTTTACCTACCAGATCAGCACCGACATCGGCAGCCTTCGTATAGATACCACCACCCACACGAGCGAACAGTGCCTGCGTAGATGCACCCATACCGAAGGTCAGCATCGTAGTAGTAATGACACAAAGTTTGTGCGTAGGCGTCAGTACGTCAGCTGGAATAACAGCGTTTAGCAGCAAATACCAAAATGAAATGTCCAGTAGACCTAATCCCACAACAACCAGCCCCATCACCGCGCCGCTGCGAAAGGCAATGCGTAGGCCACCATTCAGCGACTGCCGGGCAGCATTGGCCGTACGAGCCGAAGCATACGTAGCCGTCTTCATGCCCAAAAAGCCCGACAAGCCCGAGAAGAAACCACCCGTCAGAAAGGCGATGGGTACCCAGTGGTTCTGCACATCAAAACCGTAAGCCATGACTGAGAACAGGATAACAAGGCCTAAGAAAACCCAGCCCACAATCTTGTACTGCTGCTTGAGATAAGACATGGCGCCTCGGCGTACCGCTGCGGCAATTTTAATCATCTGAGGCGTACCCTCACTCTGTTTCATCATCTGGCGATGGAAGTGCCAGGCAAAGCCGAGAGCCAGCACGGAAGCTGCCGGCACCAGCCAGAAAAGCAGTTGGTCCATAGCATTCTCAATTTTAAAGGTTCGAAATGATTGATTGCGCTAAAATATGGATTTAGAATGAAAAAAGCAAATCCGTACGCCAAGAATATCGCCTGAGCAAAAGCTATATCCCGTTAAAAAACAAAAACCAAAACCCTTCTTACCTACAAACAAGACAACGCCTCTGCCAGCCTACTTCAAAGGACGGACCATCGCTACGAACTATTCCTTGTGCACTGTCGAAAGCAGGCAGAAATATGTCGTGAAAATGAAAAACGAAACGAGGACGAAACATGTACCTCGCATCAAAGCGTTGCGGAACGTGTCTCGTCCTCTTGCCCAAGGTGGGGAGGCTCAGAAGCGTCACTCCACCGTCACAGCCGTACCTGCAGCGGTCACCATCAGCATGGAGCCACTACCACCCACGGTCTCATAGTCCAGGTCGACGCCGATGACGGCGTTGGCACCCAGTGCACGTGCCTGCTCCTCCATTTCGCGCAGGGCCGTCTCCTTGGCCTCGCGGAGTACTTCTTCATAAGAGCCACTGCGCCCGCCCACGATGTCACGGATGCTAGCAAAGAGATCGCGGAAAACATTGGCACCGATAATGGTTTCGCCGGAAACAATGCCATAGTAGCGGGTGATTTTCCCGCCGTCAATCATAGAGGTTGTTGTCAGTAACATAATTCGTTCGTTTTAAAAAGTCATTTGCTCCTATTAGACGCAGCGCAGTGGCAAAAAGTTGCAGCGAGCCGTTATTTTTCAACACCCGATCAAAACATCCGACTGACCCGCTCCACACCAGCAACCAACGCATCAATTTCTTCCTTCGTATTATACAGGGCAAACGAAGCACGGACAGTACCCTCAATGCCAAGACGCTGCATCAACGGCTGAGCGCAGTGATGACCCGTACGGACGGCAATACCGAGACGGTCGAGTAAAGTACCCATATCGAAATGGTGGATGTCGCCCACAAGAAAGGATATAACGCTCCCCTTCTCGGCAGCCTCACCGAAGATGCGCATGCCGGGGATTTCCTTCAGACGGCGCGTGGCGTAGGCGGTCAGCTCGTGCTCGTAGGCGGCGATGCGGTCCATGCCGAGGGCCGTGACGTAATCCAGCGCCTTAGCCAAACCTGTGGTGCCGATGTAGTCGGGCGTGCCGGCTTCGAACTTGAAGGGCAGCTCGTTGAACGTAGTGCGCTCGAAGGAGACGTGCTGAATCATTTCGCCGCCGCCCTGATAGGGGGGCAGGCGGTCGAGCCAGTCTTCCTTGCCGTAGAGTACGCCGACGCCTGTGGGGCCGTAGACCTTGTGGCCGGAGAAAACGTAGAAATCGGCATCGAGCGCCTGTACGTCGACGGGCATGTGGGGGATGCTCTGGGCGCCGTCCACCAGCACGGGGACGCCGTGGGCGTGGGCAGTGGCAATCATTTTCTTAACCGGATTGACGGTGCCGAGGACGTTGCTGACGTGCGTCACGCAGACAATGCGGGTGCGTTCGGTGAAGAGCCGTCCGTATTCATCGGGCAGCAGCTCGCCGCGGTCGTTCATGGGGATGACGCGGAGCTTGATGCCTTTGCGCATCTGCAACAGCTGCCAGGGGACGATGTTGCTGTGGTGCTCCATGGTGGAGACGATGACCTCGTCGCCCTCGCCAAGGAAAGCTTCGCCGAAGCTGGAGGCGAGCAGGTTGATGCTCTCTGTGGTGCCGCGGGTGAAAACGATTTCGTTGGTGCTGCGGGCGTTGATGAAGCGGCGGACGGTCTCGCGGCTGGTTTCGTGGAGTTCAGTAGCCTGCTGGGAGAGGAAGTGGACGCCGCGGTGGACGTTGGCATTGACGCTGTAGTATTCGTCGGTGATGGCGTCGACCACGCAGCGGGGTTTCTGGGTCGTGGCGCCGTTGTCCAGGTAGACCAGCGGCTTGCCGTAGACGGTGCGGGCGAGGATGGGGAAATCGGCCCTTATCTCTTCTACATTATACATAATAATCGCAATTGATTGTCATTGATTTCATTTACAGATAGCGCATCCCTGACATTTGTTCAGCTCACCGCGGAAGCGCTTCTCCACCAGCAGGTGCAGGCGGTCGCGCAGAGCATCGAGGCGGATGGTGTCGATGACCTCGCCCAGGAAGGCGAACATCAGCAGCAGGCGGGCCTCGTGCATCGGGATGCCGCGCTGGCGCATATAGAACAGGGCCGCGTCGTCCAGCTGTCCGACCGTCGCACCGTGGCTACACTTCACGTCGTCAGCGTAGATTTCCAACTGCGGCTGCGTGTACATGCGGGCTTCGCGGGTGGCGCAGAGGTTGCGGTTGGTCTGCTGCGAGTTGGTGTGCTGCGCGCCGGGACGCACGAGGACGAGTCCGGCAAAGGCTCCCGTGGCCTGGTCGTCGAGCACGTACTTGAAGAGCTCGTTCGACGTACAGCGGGGCACGGCGTGGTCGATGGCAGTATGATTGTCCACGTGCTGGTTCTTGTCGGCGATGGCCATGCCGCAGAGGTTGATTTCGGCGCCCTCTCCGGCCAAAGTAACGTTGACGGAGTTGCGCGTCGTACCGCCCGTCAGGGTCATGCCGTTCAGCAGCACGTTGCTTCCGCTGTCCTGACGGACATACATATTGCTGACACATACAGTACTGTTGTGCGTTTCTTCCAGTTCGTAGAGGTCGAGGACGGCGTCGCGCCCCACAAAGACTTCCACCACCTGCGTGGCGAGGAAGTTGACGGCATCCATGGCGTGGTCGCACACCAGCATCCGTGCCTGCGCGCCGTCCTCCAATACGATGAGCACGCGGCGGTTCACCATCAGGTTGACGTCGCTGCGCAGGATGTTCACCAGCTGGATGGGCCGCTCCACCACCACGCCGCGAGGCACGTAGAGCAGCACGCCGTCCTCGGCCAAGGCGGTGTTGAGGGCGGTCACGCCGTCCTTCGCCGTGTCGGCCAGGCGTCCATAATATTCCTTCACCAGTTCGGGATGTTCCGTTGCCAGCTGCCGGAGGCTTCCGAAAAGCACACCTTCGGGCAGGAGGTGCGACTTGGGCAGCACCTTGCCGTAAAAAGCATCGTTGACGACAAAATAGAGCGAGGTACTCATGTTGGGCACGTCGCACTTGAACACATCATAAGGATTGACGGGGATATCAAGCTGCTTCAGGTTGAGTCCGTAGTCGGGCTCGAAGAGCTTGCTGACGTCGGTATATTTGTAGTTCTCGTCCTTGCGGGTGGGGAAACCGAGGCGTTCGAAGTCGGCGAAAGCCGCGACGCGCGGGGCATTCATCACCTCGCAGCTGTGCCGGCATATCATGGCCTCGCACTGCGAGAACAGGTCGATGTATTGTTGTTCGGGTTTCATAATTCCTCATTCCTCATTTAACTGCTCTTTCTTTATCCAGTCGAAGCCGCGGCGTTCGATTTCCGTCGCCAGTTCCGGCCCACCCGTCTTCACGATACGGCCACCCAGGAGGACATGCACCACATCAGGCTTCAGGTAATCCAACAAGCGTTGATAGTGCGTGATGACCATCGCAGACGTCTGCTCCGTACGCAGCTTATTGAAGCCTTCGGCCACGATGCGCAAAGCATCCACATCGAGGCCGGAGTCCGTTTCGTCGAGGATAGCGAAAGTCGGTTCGAGCATCGCCATCTGGAAAATCTCGTTACGCTTCTTCTCACCGCCGCTGAATCCCTCGTTCACAGAGCGGTTGGCCAACTTGCTGTCCAGCTCTACGATGGCACGCTTCTCGCGCATCAGCTTCAGGAACTCCGAAGCCGAAAGGGCAGGCAGATGGCGATACTTGCGCTGCTCGTTCACTGCCGTACGCATGAAGTTCACCATCGACACGCCGGGAATCTCAACTGGGGTTTGGAAAGACAGGAAGATACCTTCATGAGCGCGGTCTTCGGGGGACAAAGCCAATAAATCTTTGCCGTTGAAGGTAATGGAACCATGTGTCACTTCATAAGCGGGATGTCCCACGAGAACATTGCTCAACGTACTTTTTCCGGCACCATTCTGTCCCATGAGGGCGTGCACCTCACCGTCACGAATCGTGAGGTTGATACCTTTCAATATTTCTTTGCCATTGATGCTGGCATGAAGATCTTTAATCTCTAACATAATTTTTATCATTAAGAATGAAGAATGAAGAATGAAGAATTGCCTTTCCTCATCCTGTCTTCCCCCATTCAACTCATTTTAATCTTAATTCTTCATTATCCGTTCTTCATTTAACCCACGCTTCCCTCCAACGAGATGCTCAGCAGCTTCTGGGCCTCGACGGCAAACTCCATCGGCAGCTTGTTCAGCACTTCCTTGGCGTAGCCGTTGACAATAAGGCCTACGGCGTCCTCACTCGATATGCCGCGCTGGTTGCAGTAGAATATCTGGTCCTCGCTGATTTTGCTGGTGGTTGCCTCGTGTTCCACCACTGCCGTCTCATTGTGGATGTCCATGTAGGGAAACGTGTGCGCACCGCATTTGTCGCCCAGCAGAAGCGAATCGCACTGGCTGTAGTTACGGGCATTGTCAGCCTTAGGACTAACACGCACCAGTCCGCGGTAGGAGTTCTCGCTCCGTCCGGCAGAGATACCCTTGCTGACGATGGTCGAGCGGGTGTTTTTGCCGATGTGAATCATCTTCGTACCCGTGTCGGCCTGCTGATAATTGTTAGTCACGGCCACGCTGTAAAACTCGGCCACGGAATTGTCGCCCGCCAGAATGCACGACGGATACTTCCACGTGATGGCACTGCCCGTCTCCACCTGCGTCCACGATAGCTTGCTGTTCACACCCTTGCAAATGCCACGCTTCGTCACGAAGTTGTAAACACCACCCTTACCATCGGCATCGCCCGGATACCAGTTCTGCACCGTGCTGTATTTCACTTCGGCCCGGTCGTGCACCACAATTTCCACGATGGCGGCATGAAGCTGGTTCTCATCGCGCATCGGGGCAGTACAGCCTTCCAGATACGACACGTAAGCATCGTCATCGGCCACAATCAGGGTTCTCTCGAACTGCCCCGTACCCTGCGCATTGATACGGAAGTAGGTGGACAGTTCCATCGGACACCGCACGCCCTTGGGAATGTAGACAAACGACCCGTCGGAGAAGACGGCAGAGTTGAGTGCGGCAAAGAAGTTGTCACGGTAGGGCACCACCGAACCCAGGTACTTCTGCACCAAGTCGGGATGTTCGCGTATAGCCTCGCTCATCGAGCAGAAGATGATTCCTTTCTCCATCAGCGTTTCCTTGAAAGTAGTCTTCACGGATACGGAGTCCATCACGGCGTCCACGGCCATGCCGCTCAGCGCCATCTGCTCCTCCAGCGGAATGCCCAGCTTGTTGAAAGTCTTGATCAGTTCGGGGTCTACTTCATCCATGCTCTTGGGACCTTCCTTTTTCTTGGTAGGGTCAGCATAATAAGAAATGTTCTGGTAATCTATCTCGGAAATACGGAGATGCGCCCACGTGGGCATCTCCAGCGTCAGCCAGTGACGATAGGCCTTCAGGCGAAACTCCAGCATCCAGTAGGGTTCTCCCTTCTTTTCGGAAATGAGGCGGATGACGTCCTCGTTCAGGCCTTTCTCGATGACGTCGGTATGCACATCGGTGGTGAAGCCATACTTGTACTTCTCCTGCGTGAATTCCTTGACGTATTTATTGGGTTCTTCTTGTTGCATATAGTGTCTCTATTCAGGTTCATCATTCGTAGGTCAGAGCAGTTCGGAGGCCACTTCCCTAGCTGCGGGCAGAAAGAGTCCCGCAAACTTCTCCATCGGATCATATAACACGGACTCCTGCTTTTTTGTTTTCTTCAGAATCGTGTTGTCCGTATCGATGTATTCGACCACACAGATCAGCAGACTCACCAGCAAGGCAGACTTCAGCGCACCCAGCACTGCCCCCAGCAGACGGTTGACCCAGCCGAGCGAAACAGCCTCCATCGCCTTGGTCAGCAACGAAGCCAGCAACAGAAAGGCCAGCGGAACGGCCAGCCAGATGACAACAAAGGCAATGCCCTGTGCCACCGTTAGCGAATCGGTCAGCGGCAGAAATACCCGTTCGGCCACCGTAGCATACAATGCCTTGGCTATCAGCAACCCCGCCACCAGTCCCAACAGACCGGCCAGCTGCCTGAGGAAGCCTTTGCTGAAACCCACTATGGCACCGGCTCCTAATACGACGAGTATAATGATATCTATCGTGGTCATTCCTTTATGATATATAAATCAGCCGCAGGCAACACCGACAACGCAGATTTCACCAATTCTTACAGCTCGGCAGCACGATTATTCGCGCAGCATAAAATCCGTGTCGTCCGCGTTGTCTGCGGCTGAAAGTCTAACTATTCAGAATCAGAGTGTCTGTTTTACTTCCACTTCTTCGAATGTTTCGATGACATCGCCCACCTTGATATCGTTGCAGCCAGTCAGACTGATACCGCATTCGAAGTTGGTACCGACCTCTTTCACATCGTCCTTGAAGCGCTTCAATGCATTGATACTGCCGGTGAATACCACAATACCGTCGCGAATCAAACGAGCCTTATCGGTACGTTTCACCTTACCGGTCTTCACCATCGCACCGGCCACCATACCGACCTTGCTGATATTGAAGACTTCACGCACTTCGATGGTAGCGGTAACCTGTTCCTTCAATGTCGGAGCAAGCATACCCTCCATTGCAGACTTCACCTCCTCGATAGCATCATAGATGACAGAATACTTGCGGATATCCACACCTTCCTGTTCAGCCAGTTTGGCAGCAGCTCCCGAAGGACGTACCTGGAAACCTACGATAATGGCATCCGAAGCAGCAGCCAAGGACACATCCGACTCAGAAATTTGTCCCACACCTTTGTGGATAACGTTGACTTGGATCTGTTCTGTAGACAACTTGATCAACGAATCGCTCAAGGCCTCTACCGAGCCGTCCACGTCGCCTTTCACGATGACATTCAGTTCGTGGAAGTCACCCAATGCCAGACGGCGGCCCACTTCGTCGAGCGTCAGCATCTTCTGTGTACGCAGACCCTGTTCGCGCTGCAACTGCTCACGCTTGTTGGCAATCTCGCGTGCTTCCTGTTCGGTTTCAATCACGTGGAACGTATCACCTGCGGCAGGTGCTCCGTTCAAGCCCAGAATAAGAGCAGGTTCAGACGGGCCGGCCTGTGTCATTCGCTGGTTACGTTCGTTGAACATCGCTTTCACTTTACCATAATTGGTTCCGGCCAAAACGATATCGCCTACTTTCAACGTACCGTTAGAAACCAACACGGTTGCTACATAACCACGACCTTTGTCGAGTGACGACTCGATGATGGAACCCGTTGCCTTGCGGTTGGGGTTAGCCTTCAGCTCCAACATTTCGGCCTCCAACAATACTTTCTCCATCAATTCAGGAACCCCGATACCTTTCTTGGCCGAGATGTCCTGTGACTGATACTTACCGCCCCATTCCTCTACCAGGAAATTCATGTTGGCCAGTTCTTCCTTGATCTTATCGGGATTGGCAGTCGGCTTATCTATCTTGTTGATGGCAAATACAATGGGAACACCGGCAGCCATGGCATGATTGATAGCCTCTTTGGTCTGCGGCATCACATTATCGTCGGCAGCCACAATGATGATGGCAATATCCGTCACCTTGGCACCACGGGCACGCATGGCGGTAAACGCTTCGTGACCCGGCGTATCAAGGAACGTAATCTTTCGTCCGTCCTCCAACGTCACGTGATAAGCACCAATGTGCTGCGTAATACCGCCCGCTTCACCGGCAATCACATTCGCCTTACGGATATAGTCGAGCAACGATGTCTTACCATGGTCTACGTGACCCATCACGGTTACAATCGGAGCACGAGGTTCCAAATCTTCCTCTGCATCCTCTTCTTCCACGATGGCCTGTGCCACTTCCGCACTTACATATTCCGTCTTAAAGCCGAATTCTTCAGCCACCAGATTGATGGTCTCGGCATCCAGACGCTGGTTAATGGACACCATGATACCGATGCTCATGCAGGTACCGATGACTTGCGTAACAGGTACGTCCATCATATTGGCCAGCTCGTTGGCTGTCACAAACTCTGTCAACTTCAATACTTTGCTATCAGCCATTTCCTGACTTTCAAGCTCATGCATACGGTCGGCAGCCTGTTCACGTTTTTCCTTGCGGTATTTGGCTCCTTTACTCTTGCCTTTCGACGTGAGGCGTGCCAAGGTCTCTTTCACCTGTTTAGCAACATCTTCCTCGCTTACTTCCTGTTTGATGACAGGCTTCTTGAAACGATCCTTATTTTTCTTGCCTCCCTGTTGTTGTCCGGCGGCATTTCCACCCTTCTGATGGTCGCCTTTCTGATAGCTGGAAGCGTTGTTAATATCTACTTTTTCCTTGTTGATACGAACGCGTTTCTTTTTACCACCGCCCTCACCGTCATTTTCATCCTTCATCTTGCTGTCTTCGCGACGGATTTCTTTCATGATGGCTTCTTTCATCTGACGTCTCTGGTCAAGGCGCTGTTTTTCCTTCTCTTCGCGTTCTTTACGCTTTTCTTCCTTCGACTTCTTTTTGGGGCGAGTCGACTGATTCAAAGCTGCAAGGTCTATTTGACCGATAACATTAATTTTCGAAACGAATTCAGGCTTACGAATCGTAAAGATTTCCTCGGAGCTATCAGCCGACTTTGTTTCTTCAACCGAAGCTTCCTCTTCTTTTTCTACCTTCACGCCCGTTGTTTCATCCGAATGGTGTTCCTCTTCAGCCACATCCTGAGTCTGAGGTTCTTCCACAGGCGCTTCGGCAGGCTTCTCTTCCACGATTTCCTGAACCGGCTCTACTACCACCGCAACTTCTTCAGCAGCTTGTGCCTCAACCTCCTCCGATGGCATTTCTTTGACCTCCGGCTTCGGCTGGACTGATTCCGCAACCGGTTCAGGTTTCTGCTCTTCCACTTCTTTTTCTTTCTCAACCACAGGTTTCTTACCCAGATTATCCAGATCAATCTTGCCTACAGGTTTAAACTTAGGACGTACATCTTCGGGAATTACAGTCTTTATTTCCTCCACCTTTTCCTTCACGGATTCCTTCTTTTCATAGCCTTCGATAGCCACAGACGCTTTGTTGCGTTCTTTGGTTTGACGCTCCTGCAAGAAGCGCCCGGACTTCATTTTAAGATCCTTGTCTGTACTGAATTCTTTTTTCAGCAGCTCAAACTGTTCATCGGTAATTTTCGTATTCGGATTTGCCTCTACGACAAAACCCTTTTTCTGTAAGAATTCAACAGCCGTCGTAATTCCCACATTCAAATCTCGTGTTACTTTATTTAACCTTATCGTCATATTTTACTTTTAATGATTTTAATGTGCCAATGTACTAATGTGCCAATAAATCGCCCCTCTTCCTCGATGTGCCTCACTGCCTTCACCAGTACATTAGCACATTCAAATCATATATATTAACACATCTATTATTCTTCCTCAAACTCCTGCTTCAAAATGCGCAGCACTTCGTCCACAGTTTCTTCCTCCAGGTCGGCTTTCTCGATCAGCATTTCACGAGGAGCGTTCAATACAGCCTTGGCTGTATCAATACCGATACCTTTGATTGCATCAATAACCCAACCTTCGATTTCATCCCGGAATTCATCCAGATAGATATCTTCATCTTCCACATTTCCATCAATTTCGCGGAAGACATCAATGGTATATTCAGTCAGCATACTGGCCAACTTGATGTTCAAACCACCTTTACCAATGGCCAACGAAACTTCTTCGGGTTTCAAAAACACTTCCGCCTTGCGTTCTTCCTCATTCAAGCGGATGGAAGAAATCTTGGCGGGACTCAATGCACGCTGGATGAACAGCTGTACATTCGAAGTATAATTGATGACATCAATGTTCTCATTGCGGAGTTCGCGTACAATGCCGTGGATACGGCTTCCCTTCACGCCGACGCATGCGCCTACCGGATCGATACGGTCGTCATAGTTTTCGACAGCAATCTTAGCGCGTTCGCCAGGGATGCGGGCTATCTTACGGATGGTAATAAGGCCATCATTGATTTCAGGTACTTCCATCTCGAAGAGACGCTGCAAGAAAACAGGAGAAGTACGGCTCAAAATGATCTTCGGATTGTTGTTCTTGTTTTCTACTCGAGCCACTACCGCGCGGGCTGTTTCTCCCTTACGATAGAAGTCGCTCGGTATCTGCTCGGTCTTAGGAAGCAGCAATTCGTTGCCTTCATCATCGAGCAGCAACATTTCTTTCTTCCAAATCTGGTAGACTTCGGCGTTCACAACCGTTCCTACCTTGTCGATATATTTGTTGTAAAGGCTGTCTTTTTCCAGTTCCAGTATCTTGGAGGCCAGTGTCTGGCGCAAGTTCAGGATGGCACGACGGCCAAATTTCGCGAAGTTCACCTCGTCTGTCACTTCTTCACCTACTTCATACGAAGCGTCTATTTTCTGTGCTTCGCTCAGGGATATTTGCAGATTAGGGTTAGTCAGGTCTTCATCGGCAACCACCTCACGGTTACGCCAGATTTCGAAGTCACCCTTATCGGGGTTTACAATGACGTCATAATTCTCATCCGTACCAAACATTTTCGCAATCACGCTACGGAACGACTCCTCAAGTACGCTCACCATCGTGGTTCTGTCGATATTCTTCAGCTCCTTAAACTCCGAAAATGTGTCAATCATGCTGACAGTCTCTTCTTTCTTGGCCATAATCTTATTTAAAACTGATTAAGTATTTAGTATATTTTATTTCTTCGTACGTAAAGTTCAAATCCTCATCCATCATCTTCGGGCGTTTCATACCCTCTTCCTTCACTTTCTTCTGGACAGTAACCGTAAAATGCTGTTCATCGGCCTCCTTCAATACGCCGCTCAGTTTGCGCCCGTCCTTGGTCAGCACTTCCACCTCCTCACCAATGTGGTTCATGTACTGCTGAAGTACCTTGAAAGGCTGTCCAATACCGGCCGAGCCCACTTCCAGCTCGAAATCCTCCGCGTCGCGGTTCAAGCGGGACTCGATATAACGGCTCAACTCCACACAATCTTCTATCCAAACACCGTCTTTGTGGTCGATCTCCACCACAATTTTGTCATCAGGACTCACCGTTACCTCCACCAGGAAGTAATCTTTGTCCTTCAACCAATCTTCTACAATTTCACAAATCGTTTTTTTCTCTATCATATAAACCGTATAAGAATAAAAAAGAGGAGCTTGATTGCCCCTCCACCTTTCATCCGTTTCCGCTTGCAAAGATATAAATAATCTGTTCGACTACAAAATATTAGGAAAAAAAAGTCGGAAATTTACGCACCATTGCCATCATCCCTTCCACCTGAGCCAATGCAAGCATCCGCCCATGGAAGGAATAACCGGGGTTATAGCCCTTGTTTCCATCGTCCAGCATCAGCCGGCCGTGGTCGACACGCATAGGCACATCGGGCAGGTTCTTTTCATAAAAAGCAACCAGCTCAGGCACGTGTCCACGCCCTTCCAGATGGGACGCTTCCATGAAATTTCCATCTTCCATGACATTTGTACTACGCAAATGCACGAAACGGGTACGTGAGGCAAAACGACGGGCAAGTTCGACCACGTCATTCTGCAAACCTGCACTCAGCGAACCGGCACAGAAGGTCAACCCGTTGTGAGGATTGTCCACCGCCTTAAGCAGCCAGTCGATGTCTTCACCCGAAGTGACAATACGAGGCAATCCCAGCATCTGATAAGGCGGATCATCGGGATGTATGCACATATCCACGCCGCAAGCATCGCAGACAGGCATGATGGCCGACAGGAAATAACACTGGTTGTCACGCAGCTGATGGCGGTCGATCCCTTCGTAGTGCGACAAAAGTTCTCTAAACAATTGTACAGGGTCGGGCGTATGGCCGTCGATATTGCTATTCACAAAGCCTTGCGTCTTGACAATTACAGTATCTATCAACTCATACTTTTCTTCATCCGTAATGGTCTTTGCCAGCTCGTCCACCTTCTGCAACTCTTCCGCCGTATAGTCAGCTTCAGCCCCTTTACGTTGCAAAATCCGACAATCGAAGTAGGCAAAACGTATCTTGTCAAAAAACAACGAGGAAGAGCCGTCTTCCCACCGATGGTTCAAGTCAGTACGTATCCAGTCGATGACGGGCATGAAGTTATAACACACTGTTTTGACCCCTGCTTTCGACAGGTTTGCCAGGCTTATTCCATAGTTTTCTATCAGGCGATCGCGCTCCTTGCCGCCATACTTGATGGCTTCGCTCACGGGCAGGCTTTCCACCACCGACCAGCGCAAACCTGCCCGTTCTATATAGTCGCGCAGCTCCACAATCGCCTCCAACGGCCAGGCTTCGCCGTTGGGAATATCGTGCAACGCCGTCACAATACCTTCCACGCCGATTTGTCGGAGCATGTCCAACGTAATCGGATCTTTCTTACCAAACCATCTCCATGTTTTTTCCATAAATCTGCTCAAATCTTATTTGCCAGGAAGATTTCCAAACTCGATCTTCCAAACACCTGTTTTCAATTTCACTCCTGCTTCAGCAGGTTTCCCATTCACACGCATTTGTGTATATCCGTCAGGCAAGCCCACAAATCCAGTCGTACCTTCGGGCACTGCCAGTTCAAGTACACATCGCCCTGCATCCTTTTTCACATCAGCCTCGATGAAGCGTCCGCCCGCAAGCGGCACCGTCACTTTCACATGGCTCAAATTTCCTAAATTGGGACAAATCGAAAAGACTTTAAAGCCAGGCTCTACCACCTTCACGCCAGCCACGTAACTACTCAAGATAGTCAGCGGGCCTCCGCTCCAGGCATGGTTATAACTACCACCTCCAAAGCCTTCCTTGCCGATACCCCAGCCTTCCCACAACGTGGTCAGCGGGCTGTCCACCATCGCTTCGTAGCGTAGCCTCATCCTGTCCATCGCATCCTGATAGTATCCCATCTCACAAAGAGCCTGCAAGACATATTTTTCCATATAGGGGCTGGCATGATATTGCTGACGGAAGAAAGGACGGATGGTCGGATAAAGCTCCTTGGGCAACACTCCGGCCACAACGGCCAAGGCTTGGGCACGGTCGTCAGGTTGTCCCTCATAGTCGGACGACTTGTAATACGCCCCCGTCCAATACTTCTGATGGAAAACTTTGCGCAGACGGTCATTGGTTTTATCCGCCCAACGTGCTTCTGCCGGCTCATCCACCAGACGGGCCATGTGGGCATAGCCATCCAAAGCGATGGAATACCACAGGCTAAACAGAAGTTCCATATCCTTGTTGTCGCCCCAGTCGCCCCATGTCCATCCACCCTTGCGGGGGATAACCAGCCCGTCGGAGGACGTCTTCCAGACATGGATGTATTTCTTCACTTTGGGAAACACGTATTCAATCAGTTCCTTGTCGCCCGTCCCCATATAGTACGTCCAGAAGCCATAATAGCCTACACTGACCAGCATCTGCATGGGCAGTTCGTCCTTATAGTTGCCGGCAGGCACAGGGGCAAAGATCGTACTGTCCGCCCGCTGCCAGTCCATCAGCTCACAAATGCCCTTACGCGTCAGCCGATGGGCCTTCTCGTCTAAGGCATAAAAGGCTTCACCAAGTTCATTCACCACGTCGCCCCACCATTGTGCCCGCTCTCGGTCGGGGCAATCCATATAGGTGTCGCGCATCGTGATGTAGAGTGTACGTTGCGACTTCGTCCACAGGCGGGTCAAGAAAGGATCGTCACACCAGAAATTGCCTGCAAAATCCGTATCATATCCCGTCTCGCGATATTTCAACTCCAACACCTCACAACCTTCAGGAATGGTATAGATAACATAATGCCCGTTCATCCATCCACGACATTCAAACTCCTGAACGCCTTCACACGTAATATATTCGGCAAACACATTCGTAGCCGAACCACCCCGATAGTCATCCGTGCGGATGTCAATCTTCCGTCCGGCCGCCGACTTCACCTTCAGATAAGGGGTCACCTGCGCATTATAGGGCAGATAGGCCAAGATCCGATTTTCCTGCCGCTCCGTCCTTGTATAGGTTTTCAGGCCATAGTCTTTCCATTGAGGGATGGGGCGCTCCATCAAGCGATGCCACCCGGCCTCTTCCAGCGACACACATCGAGCCTTGCTCCAACTGCTGTCATCATAGTCGGACTGCTGAAAAGCGATGTCCTTCGTGGCATCGAATCCGATGTTCGACTCGGGCAAACGATAGTTAGGTTCCTCTCCTTCAGGTAAATAATAGGCTGGATGCCTGCATACCGTCCAAGCATTGTCCGTATCCAGCGCCTTACCGTCCACCAACAAGCGGAAAGCCAACCCCGGCGTCGGCGAATTGCGATGGCTGAACCCGCCCTTGCCAAAGTACCACACCAATACGGCCACCGTATTGTCGCCTTCACGCAAGCCCTGCGCCCCACGAAGCACGTCGCAATACGTATCCTTCGGATTAGGCCCGCGCTTCAATCCGCCTTCCCTCACCTGCAATTCGCCATTCACCCAAAGCCAATACTTGCTGTCCGCCGCAATGCGAAGCTCCACATCCGACGGCTCTTCGTTCAAGTGCAGTTCCATGCGATAGCACAACCACATACCTGGAGAAACAACTTCTGAGGCAGGCAGGGTCAAAACTTGTGCAGGACAAAGAGTCGCGCACAAAAAAACGAACAAAATGCTGAATATAGTTTTCATACCCTATCAAATGTTTGTGTGAGAAGGTGCAATATTCGTAATTTTTTTCGAAAGCGGCAAATATCAGTTGACTTTCTGAACACTTCTGTTTTCCCAAAATCCATAGTTACACTCCCCAAGTCCCTCTTTACACCTGCCAAGTTCATGTTTATGCCAGCCAAGTTGCCTTCCTTATTCTCCAATGCCCCTCTGACACAAAACACCGTTTTATCCCCAAGAAAGCATTGCTTTACAAGGAACAAAATACCGTTTTACTAAAAACGATGCTTTCACACCCAGAAGCAAAAATACATTTATCCCAAAATGGCTTCATGGCTTCACAATCGACGTATCTTGTTTTAAATGTAAAAGTTAGGGTGAAAGCAAAAGCGTACAAATACGGAGATCAGACATGTTTCATCGCAAACCATTGAATATAAATAAATTACAATGAACCCACTTCTGATAAATCCTGAAATCAGCCTGTGAAAGCAATACAAAGTTGATTTCCGTTGATTATGGTTGATTATCGTCCGTTATTTCTGCCGAAAAACTTGACTTCGCCTTCTTGATGTCGTATCTTTACGGAAAAAAGATACGCCTATGAATCTGATTTGCCAATTGAGAGATTTCTTTTTCCGTGAAGAACCATCCGTTTCGTCGTACGACCGGCTGCTTACCAACCTGAACCGTGCCTGTTCCTGCCTGCCCGAGGGACAAGCCTTTCTCGTGACAGGCGACGGCGAGTTCACTGTCCGCCTGACTTGGAAGCCGCAACAGACGAACCCCGATAAACGCATGTTCAGTCTGAACGGACAGGACGAAGTGACAGAATGGATAGAAGCCGCTTCAGCTCCCGTGGAAGCGAAGAAATCTGTAGCACAGCAGGCAGAAAAGGAACCGAAACAGCAACGGATGATGCAACGTCTCTCACGCTACCTGAAACTGCACTATGCTTTCCGCTACAATCTGCTGACGGAACGGACGGAATGTGCCCGCCTGAATACAGAAAAAGCCGATGAGGCTCACCATCTTACTTATACATCCGTAGACAGCCGCACCCTGAACGGCATCGCCCTCAGCGCCATCGAAAACGGTGTGGAATGTTGGGATCGTGACATCAAGCGGTATGTGGAATCCGACCACGTACAAGCTTACCACCCCTTCGAACTCTATTTCAAGAACCTGCCCGAATGGGACGGCAAAGACCGTGTGAAGGAACTGGCAAGACGTGTATCCGATAAGGATGTCTGGGTCCGCGCCTTCCACCGCTGGATGCTGGCCGTCACAGCCCAGTGGACAGGTTCGGGCAACCGTGGCCGCAGGGCCAACAGCGTAGCCCCGCTTTTGGTCAGCCCCACACAGGGCCTGGGTAAATCCACTTTCTGCCGTATGCTGCTTCCAAAGGAGCTGCGTGATTACTTCACAGAGAGCTTCGACCTGACCAACGCCTCGTCGGCGGAGAACAAGTTGGCCTCCTACGGTCTGATCAACCTCGATGAGTTTGATCGTCTTCCTGTCAGCCGGATGCCCCAGCTGAAGAACCTGATGCAGATGGAAGACCTGCGTGTGCGCCGTGCCTACCGCCGTTCAGCCGAATCGTTGCCAAGAATCGCCTCATTCATCGGCACGAGTAACCGCCGCGACCTGCTGACCGACCTTTCGGGCAGCAGACGTTTCATCTGCGTGGAAGTGGAGCATGCCATCGACTGTACGACGCCTATCGACCATGCCCAGCTTTATGCCCAATTGCTGCACGAATTGAACAACGGCGAGCGCTGCTGGTTCAGCAAGGCCGAAGAGGCGGAGATTCATGCAGCCAACCGTCCGTTCTACCGTGTGACACCTGCCGAAGAACTTATAAGCAGCTGCTTTGCGTTTGCCGAGGCAGGCGAGCAAGGTGCCCGCCTGATGTCTGCGGCAGATATTTATGCGACGTTGAAAAAGAAAAATCCCGCCGCCTTGAAAGATTGTTCGTGTACTACGTTCAGCCGTCTGTTGGCCCAGCTGGGGCAGAGGGTACATACGAGGTATGGGAACGGGTATTGGGTGAAGAGAAAATAAGTTGACTAGAAAAGCCCAAAATAAAAAAAATATAACTTCTGCAAGTTTCGGTAAAACCAAAACTTGCAGAAGTTAAAGAGTTCGACCTATATCCAATAAGAGGTTTCCCTACAAATCACTCAAAATCAAAAACTTGAATTGGTGTTTTTTTATTTTGAGACAACCCTATCCACATATTTCATTACGGCTTCAGATTACCAGCACGAACTTTACGCAACAATGTTTCAAAGTCGAAAACCACTTTAGGATATTGCAAAGCGACATCTTCCTGTTCGTCCAGTTTATCCGTCATACGGTACAACTGCGGCGTACAACTGTTACCAGTTTCAATCTTTGGGCCCCACGTTATCATCTTCGGTCCATCATTCGGTTCAATGAATTTCCACTCTTTAGTACGAACAGAAAGTACATGATTTGACGACTGCTCAATCACCCAGGGACGATCAGAGCTGTCAGTTCCTAATAAATTACCCAAACGATCAGAACTATCAGGAGCGCTTCCTTCCGGCAGTTTAGCACCAATCAATACGCCCAATGAAGCCATCCAGTCTATCTGTGACATCAACACATCCGACTCCTCACCCGCACTGATAGCTTTGGGCCAACGTACAATGCATGGCACCATTGTACCACCTTCGTATGCACTGTACTTGTTTCCTCTAAATGGTCCCGTAGGCTTGTGATTACCTAATAATTCCTCTGCCTGGTCCAAATATCCGTCATCCACTACCGGACCGTTATCACTCGAAAGAATAATCAACGTATTGTCGGCAATACCCAGTTCTTCAAGAGTCTGCATAATCTGCCCTACACTCCAATCGAACTGTACAATTGCATCACCACGCAAACCCATAGACGACTGTCCGCGAAAACGTTCATGAGGAAAACGAGGTACATGCACATCATTTGTAGCAAAATACATAAAGAAAGGCTCATGCTGATGAGCTTTGATGAAATCCACTGCATGTGCCGTAATGGAATCAGCTATATTCTCGTCTTTCCACAATGCTTTACCCCCACCTTTCATAAAACCAATACGGCTGATACCATTGACAATGGACATGTCATGTCCGTGGCTAGGTTTCAAATTATAAAGCAATTCAGGATTGTCCTTTCCGGTAGGTTCACCGGGAAAATTCTGAATGTAACTAACCTCAATCGGTGCAGAAGGATCATAATTGGACACTATGCCATTCTCGATGAAAACACAAGGTACACGATCAGCCGTGGCAGCCATGATATAATGATAATCGAAACCCAAATCATCCAAAGAAGAGGGTAACGGAGCATTCCAATCCTGTTCACCAGTCTTCTCGCCCAGTCCTAAGTGCCATTTACCAAAAGCTCCTGTCGTATAGCCACAATGACTGAACATATCCGCCAAGGTATATTGCCCCGGACGGATTATCATCCCAGCATTACCAGCAGCCACATCTGTTCCTGGTTTACGCCAGGCATACTCACCTGTTAGCAGTGAATAGCGCGAGGGTGTACTGGTAGCAGCCACAGCATGCATATTTGTAAAACGAATACCTTCAGAAGCCAGCTTGTTCACATTAGGAGTCTTCACGCCTTCTGCACCATAACACTCCAAATCACCATATCCTAAATCATCTGCATAAATAATCACCACATTGGGCTTTTCCTGTTCCTGCACCTTTTTATTCTTTTTAGGTGTTTCTGCTCCTGCGGCTATTCCAGCCAGCACAGGAGATAATAAAGTGAAAGTTAGAAGAGATTGTTTCATAAGTTATTTACATTATAAAGTAATATTAAACATACCGGAACTTAAACTGTCACAGCCTTTCATTCCGGTATGCCCATTCCTTTTTCACACCAATGCGTTATTCACGAAGATTCGGATTGACGTTCTGTTCGGATATCGGGATTGGCCACTGATAATCCTGCGGATTGCGGAAGTCACGACGACCGACATACCAACGGCAATGTCCCGTCGGATCCACTTCCTTAGTTGAACTGGCATACAACGGAGAATCTGGATAAGGAGCACCCCAGATTTCCCCAACCAGAACTTCATGTGCAATTCCCCATCGTAACAAGTCCCAATAGCGTATACCTTCAAACGCCAATTCCACGCGACGCTCATTTCTCACCAACTCACGCAATGCAACCGGATCGGTTTCAGTCTTGGGAGGCATGTTTACATCCGCACGCGAACGAACCTTGTTAATGGTAGCATCCAAAATAGCCTGATCAATAGTCTGTCCACTCTCTATCAAGCATTCCAGATAACTCAATAAGACTTCCGCATAACGGATAATAGGAGTCACAGCACTATAACTGGTAAGGTCTGTTATCGAATTCTCATCAAAATACTTACGCCACATATAACCCGTTTTAGATGCTTCGGAAGAATAGTCAATACGCTCTTTTAACGAAGCGTCGTAATCCGGGCTCATACGATATTCCGTCCCCATGAAAATGCTACCATTATAGTAAATGGAATAGTCCAAACGTGGGTCACGGTTCTCTCCTAGATTATTCGGATTGTAGCGAGAATCATCATAACTGAAAGGGCTACCATCTAAAAATTCATATGCTTCAAACAAACCGGCCGAAGGATTGGACAAACTCCATCCACCATCCTTGGCTGATAAAATCTGTTGAGGGAAACCCGCTCCGAAGTAATTCTCCAAATAAGCTATATAAAAAATATTTTCATTGTTCCCCACACCTGTTCCCGGCCAAAACAATTCACTATATTTGGCATGGATTTCGTTGTCACCATAGTCAATAATTTCCTTATAGGCAGCAGCACCTCCACTCCAATCTTTCTGTAACATGCAAGTCCGACCCAAGAACGCTAATGCCGCCTGTTTGGTAGCACGACCTGTTTCGGAAGAAGCCAGATCCTTAAAACGTGGCAGATCGGCAGCCGCTTCCTTAAACTCATTTGCACACCAAGACAGGATATTGGCCTGCGTTTCTTTCTCTACATTATTTGATTCTTCACCGGTCAACACTTCCGTTACCAAAGGTACATCCTTAAAATAGCTGGCTAAATAATGATATTGTGTGGCACGCAGAAAACGAGCTTCAGCAATCATCCCCGTCTTACTCTCCGAATCGGAAGCCGAAGCGATACCTTCCAAAAAGCGGTTACACTTGCCGATACGCGAATAGGCAGATGTCCAATAGTTCAGAATGAAGGTATTTGTATTTGTCAACTTACCGCTCGATATGTTGAAAAATTGATTGCTTTCACCGCGACGGTCAAATGCGTTGTCTGTCAAATGTTCCATCAGAAGCAAGCCATGATAAGACCAAAAATCCGAAACACTGTACTCAAGGCCATTTGTTATACTTCCTCTATACAAAGCAGTCAACGCCAACGAAGCATTTTTCTCTTGTTCCCAAAACGTTTCTTCAGAAAGATCTGTTAACGGAACTCGTTCCAAGTCACACGACTGGAAGACAGCGATAGCCGCCAGCAGAGCCAAAACTGTATATTTGATACTTTTCATGATTCATCAAAAATTTAAAGTTAAACCAAAGGTATAAGTAGACATGATGGGATAGTAATTGCCATTGTCATTCCCATTTTCCGGATCCCATCCTTCACGGAACTTATTGAAACTAAAAGGATTGTCCATTGACACATACAGGCGTAATCCGCTTGCGCCAAACTTCTTGACTACCTTCTGAGGTAAAGTATAACCAAGCTGTATGTTACGCACCTTCACATACGAACCGTCCAATAGCCAAAAGTCCGATGTCAACGTATTGTTCGAACCAGCATTCGACATTACTTCCAATCTCGGATAACCAGGATAGCGATTGTCCGTCTGCACATTCCAACATTCTTCCATCTGCCATTTCTGAATATTTCCTTCGCCATAGAAGGCCCAGCCTGAATAGCCGGAAAGATAGCTGTTCACATGAGCCACACCTTGAATCAACATACTAACATCAAATCCTGCATATTCTGCGCCCAAATTCAATCCGAAAGTATACTTAGGAATGGAAGAGCCCAAAAATACGCGATCGTCAGCATTCACAATACCATCACCTGTCGTATCTACATAACGGATATCGCCGGCTACAGATCCTGGAGCAATACTACTTTGATCATACCAGTCGGCCACTTCTGCATCGGACAGAAAGACACCATCCGTTTTATAGCCGTAATACATATTCATCGGATAACCGATAAACAAATCGCTTCCATTACCTACCATACCGTTGTTCTGCTCCACATTACCTACACCCAGCGTCAACACCTTGTTGTTGATGATAGAGAAATTGGCATTAACATGATACTTGAATTTACCAATCTGATTTTGATGACCTATTTCAAACTCCCAACCTTTATTCTCTACTTCACCGGTATTGACTTCAGACACATTCAAACCGAAAATAGACGAATAACTAGCAGACGGTTTGTAAAGGATATCAGTCGTTTTACGATAAAAATAAGAAGCATTAAAAGTAAGTCTATTGTTAAAAAATGCTGTTTCGATGCCGAAATCCATTGTACGCGTACGTTCCCATTTCAAAGTAGGATCCACATAAGTGGTAATAGAAGCACCTTGGGTATACACACCTCCAAACACATAATTCTGTCCCTCACCGAGAGTATACACCGACTGATATGGATAGTTACCAATATTGTTATTACCCAAAACACCGTAAGAAGCTTTCACCTTCAGATTATTGAACCATTCCAAATTTTCATTTTCCTTCCAAAATGACTCTTCCGAAATACGCCAACCAACTGCAACCGAAGGAAAGAAGCCGTATTTCGAATCAGTGGGGAAACGAGATGAACCATCGTAACGCATGGTCGTTTCGAATAGATAACGTTGGTCATAATTATAAGTCAGACGTCCAAACACGGATTGAATGGCCCAGTCATAACCACCTCCCGAATTGGTTTGTCCGTCAGCTCCGCCAGCATCCAGATAAGGCACATCATCTGAAGGATAATTCATACGATAACCACCTACACCGCGCTGAGTTTCATCTTCCCACGTATAACCTACCAATACTGCCAAGTTATGCTTTTCGACTATTGTCGTGTTATAATCAGCCAATGCCTGAAATGTTTTGTACGCGGTACGAGTCATATCATCCTCAAGACTGGAAGGTCCTGTACTTCTATCCCCCGTCAACGTCATATCGGCACGATAATGGCGGATATGATTCAAGCTATAGTTATAGCCTCCTATGGCCTTTAAGGTGAGCCCATTGAGTACTTTCCAAGATAACTCGGCACTCCCTTCAAATCTGTCATTATCCTCACGATAGAAAGAAGCACATTCCTGCCATGCTACGGGCGTACCCTGCAATTTCGGCCCCAGACCATATTCTCCATTCTGCAACTTCGTGGGTACTAAGCCCGGATAGCGTACAGCCTGGCTAATGATTCCTTCGACGCCGGACTGGTCCAAAATACCTGGTGTGGAAGGTTCATGGCGATCCGACGTCATACCATTCACACGGACGCTCAAATCTACATTTTCCGCCAATTTAGCATTTAAATTCAAACGAGCATTATAGCGATTAAAATAGTTATTTTCCAATAAACCATCCTGACGCAAATAACCCAAAGAAGCCATATACTGCACACGGTCGTTTCCACCGTTCACACTCAAGTCATGCTTGGTCTGAAAAGCATGGCCACCAAGCAAATCTTCCAGATACATTTCGTCAGCATAATTGTCAGGATCCGAACCGTCACGGTATTTCTGAATTTGTTCCTTGGTATACGTTTCAGTACCCATAGCCATATTATAAAATTCCGCATACTCATAAGAATGGGCCATTTGGGGAAGTTCGGCAGCCTGGCTCATACCTACAGATCCATTGTAGACGACACGAGCTTTTCCTTCTTTGCCTCTTTTGGTTGTCACAAGGATGACGCCATTGGCTGCACGCGAGCCATAAATAGCTGCTGAAGAAGCATCTTTCAGAACTGAAATATTGTCAATATCAGCTGGGCTCAGGGTATTCAAGTCACCAGGTAAACCGTCCACTAATACCAACGGGTCGGGAGTGGCACCGAAAGAACCTACACCACGAATACGGATAGTACCTCCATCCTGACCAGGATTACCGCTGGTCTGCGTAATAGTCACACCTGGCATCTGTCCAGTCAACATATTCGTTACATTGGGAGTAGATCTCGCTTCCAAGACCTTGCTGTCTACCGTAGAAATCGAACCGATTACATTCACTTTCTTCTGGGAACCATATCCAACGACTACGACCTCATCCAGCATCTCCATATCTTCTTTCAACACAACACTCAATGAAGATTTTCCACCTATAGGCACTTCCAAAGTCTGAAAACCAATGTAAGAAACAGTCAGTTGACCATCTTCCGGCACTTCAAGCGTAAAATTTCCATCTAAATCAGTAATACAACCAATTGTAGTACCAGTTACCTTAACATTCGCACCGATAATCGGTTCTCCATTGGCCGATTTCACTGTACCAGACACGCGTTTATTTTTTGATGATGCAGATTGTTCTTTCAAATCACTAATAACGATGGATTTAGAGGATACAATGGTATACTTCAGATTACGTCCCTTCAAGGCTTCATTGAGCACAACCGATACGCCAACCTGTCGTTTTGAGATAGTAATGTCACTTTTGTCGTCTACCAACGTATTCCGATAGGAAAAACGATAGGTAGTCTGTTTCTCAATACTCTTGAAAACTTGCTTCAAGGTAGCGTTCTTCAGCTCGACGGTTACTTTCTGCTCTTGGGCAAAGGCTGTCATAATGCCTATACAGAAGAAACAAACCGCTACGCAAAGCAATCTTTGCAACTTTGATTGATTGTTCATGTTTCTTTTTGGTTATTAGATTAATGATTCTTGAAAATTAAAAGGTTTAACAAGCTTGTCTATAAGTAAAGACAAGACTAAAACGGATTCGTACCAAAGAAAATACATGTTAAAGAACATATAAACATGAAAAAATCCTATTCCCATACATAAAGCCTAAAGCACTATGCCTAGAAATAGGATTTTACCCAAATGCTACCCGATCCAATCTTTAGTGTAAATCCACCAACCTTATTGTTCCGTCCTTCAACGTGGCTTTCAAATGATACGAATGTTCAATCACTTCCAATACTTCATTGATATTCGTACGACTCAGAACGCCCGTAAACAAATCGTTCTGATAATCCGTTCCTTTCGTTCCTATAGCTATAGACACATGATAGACCTCTTCTATTTCTTTCAACACCTCCGCAAACGGTACATTGCGGAATACCAGCTCACCACGCCTCCAGGCAGAAGCATCAGTGGTATAACTACTTTCCTCAACTGTCAAGGTTCCATGTATCTGATCAAGAATTGCTTTCTGATTAGGTGACAAGATAACACCCTGCCCGGTCTTCAGGGATTGGAAACGAACACTGCCTTCCTCAAGAGAAAGTTCTGCCGTCGCATCGGTTGAACGGGCACGAAGATTAAAAGTGGTACCAAGCACAGATACTTTCAATCCTTTTGCGCTGATGGAAAAGGGACTGGAAGGATTCTTGGCTACACGAAAATAGCCTTCACCATCGAATGCCACCCGACGTTCGTCAGAATTGAAATTGGACAAATTATAAGAAAGGCGTGACTCGGCATTCAACGTTACTTGTGTACCATCCGGCAGAGAAATAGTTACCTGTTCTCCCTTACCTGTAGTGGCCACAAAATCTTTCTGAGAAAGAACGGTGTTCTCCTGATACAAATAGACGGTAGCGATCATGAAAAGAGGAAGAAGAACAGCTGCCGCGATCCGAAGCACCTTCCAATAAAGGGGTACAACTCGAGGCGAAGGGAAAAGCCGTTGGTCAATCCGCATCTTCAGTTCATCCAAACGGTGGGCATCGCTCGAAGAAGCCTCAGCAGACTCCCAAGCTTCACGTAACGAATCTTCCAAACGGTCATCACTCATCGAGTTTACTTCCTCACGCAAACGTCTTAGTTCGTCAGGAGTCAAGTTGTCGTTTCTATATTTTTGTTGCAGTTTATCCATATCATTCACAATCCATTTGTAAAGACAATCTTTTTGCTTCGACGTACCATGCTAAAGCCATCTATTCACAATATTTAATATCAAGCCTGCCACAGAAAGTACCAGAACCTTGGCAAGTAGTTCACGAAGAGTTCTCAATCCCACGGAAAGTTGATTCTTTACCGTCTGCTCACTCAATGAAAGACGTTCGGCTATCTCTTTATTGGATAGTTGAGAGAAACGCGAAAGGGTAATGACGCGTTGTTGGGTAGAAGGCAGCCGACGAATGGCATCCTTGACAATCTTTACATATTGTTCGTATTCTACCCGATCACAATCCTCGCCTGCAGACAACTCATTCTGGTAATCCACATAATCTTCGTAAACAGGAGAATTAAGGGTGGAGCGATAAGCATTGATAACGCGATGTTTAGAAATAGTGAACAACAAAGAATGCAAGGTTTCTTCCTGACGAATGGTTTCACGACTGTTCCACAAAGCAACAAACACATCCTGCACAATCTCCTCTGCATCCTCGCGAGATTTGGTATAATGCACGCAATAGGCCAGCAACCGACCGGCATAAAGCTTATATATCCGGTCGAAAGCTTCCTTGGAGCCACGCTTCAGTTCCGCAATCAAGATATGTTCTCCCTGCAATGTCATTCAAAGGTATCAAGGCTTAATATCTGCATATACAACGGGCAAAAATAGATTTTTTTTAGCTAATCTCAACACATTCTCCTACTAAAATCTCTTAGCTCCCAGCCAAGTCAGCTTCTTCCAGACCCATTCCAACGGTCCTTGCCTGTGGCAACTGAGCCACCAGCGGCTGAAAAGGAGCTGAAGCATAAAGATACCCAAAGCTATCAGCAGACAGAGCGTGGCGCCCGTATAGCGATACAACCCCAAACCGAAACCATAAAACAGAGTCACACCGACAATGGACTGAAGAATATAGTTCGTGAGGCTCATCCTGCCATAGGGAATGAACAGACGCTGAAACTTGAAACCCTCTCCTCGATCGTACCAAATCAGGGTGAACAAGCCGACAAGCACCACCATAAGCAAGAAGTTACTGATAGAAGGAAGAGCGATGTCGAGCGGCATGGCCAGCCGTGGGCAGCCCTCCACCCAGGCCGGATAGGCACTCCTCACAATGTGGAAAGGTACAAACAGCACGGCAGCCCATAGCACCAGCCACTTCCAACGGCGTATGGAGGCCGGCGTATTCCTGAAGAGTTGCTCCCGACCGGCCACCATGCCGAAGAGGAACAAGCCACCTATCTGAAAAATGCGACCGTTCTCTATCTGCCACAAGTTGCCGTAAAGCTGGCCGTAAGTAATGTTCGACACGATGACTTCCCATACATTACCTGACTCCATGACAGGCTTGGCCAGCTTGGCATAGGTCAACCAATGATTTCCATAATCAAGGAAGGGGATATCCAAGAGAGCGCATAGCAAACGAATCCACTCCAAAGGCTGAAGAATCATGATAACAGCCACCATCAGCACCACGCGGGTGGACAGACGGCAAAAAGCCACCAACAGAAGCCCCATCACCGAATAGAGCAACAGAATGTCGCCATTGTAGAAAAGAGAATGCAGCTGCGAAAAAAGCAGTAGCAGAAACATGCGCCAAACAAACCGTCCCCTGAAAGGCATGCCCCGACGAGCCGCATTGTCGAGCTGAATGAAGAAGCTGAAGCCGAAAAGCAGGGAGAAGGTAGAGAAAGCCTTCCCTGCCAGCAAGAACCAAGTGGTATTCCATACCTCTCTATCCAAGGCCGTCAGCCACAGGGGAGCACTTTCGGGAATGTAATACAGATTGTAATGCTCAAAACAATGTACAATCACAATGGCACACAAAGCCAAGCCACGCAAGGCGTCGACCACTTCGACGCGGTTTGTCTGTGTCTGATTCATCCTTCTTTTCCGTTAAACGAATACGTTTATATTTTTTAATCTTATGACCTCACATAGAAAAGCAGCGCTTTACGAGGAGGAAAACACCGTTTTCCCTGGTGAAAAGCATTGCTTTCGTTCAGACGCCTAATTTACATAGTTTAATCGTCTGTTGCAAGCGAAAGGTCACGCAAACGAATAATATATTCATCATCCCGCTGAAAATTCGAAGATTATCGGTACATTTGTCACGCAAAAAAAGAAAGAACACTACTATGACCCACCGTCTGAACACCAACAAACAATTCATGATAGGCAACGGCATCCTGGCCTTTGCCGTCATCTTCGTGGTTGTCCTCTTCGTCTACATGAGCATGCGCCTGCAAAATGACGAAAACCGTCGCTATGCCGAACACTATACCGTCTCGCTGGTCAAGGGGTTCGAAGGCGACTCCGTATCTATATACCTCAATGACAGCCTATTGCTGAACAAAACCATCGACCGCTCGCCATTTGACCTCGAAGTGCGACGCTTTGCAGAAGAAAGTGCCCTAATGATTGTAGACAATGCGACAGAAAAATTATCGCTCTTCGAACTGAGTGAAAAGGGAGGCACTTACCGTTTCGAAAAGGAAGGGGAAACAGTGAAACAACTGCCCCAAGAATAACGTCTGTCTTCACAACGAGGCAGAAAACGCTTTCAGTTCTTGCCTCAGAGCCTTGCATCGACCTTCAGTCAGGCGGTCAAGCATTTCCCAAAACTCCGCACCATGGTTCATGATGCGCGTATGCGTCAGCTCATGCAAAAGCACATAGTCAATAAGATGTTGCGGCAGGAGCAACAAATAATAGGACAAGTTGATATCCCTACGCGTAGAACAACTGCCCCAACGGCCGGAGCTGGAGTTAACCTTTACTTCGTGGAAAGGTAAGCCATGTTGCTTCGACAAGGCATACAGGCGAGGGGGTAAAACTAGCTTGGCATTCTTCCGCAAGGCCTCACCTATCACTTTCTTCAGCCAGACTTGAAGTTGGGGATTTGAAAAATCAGTACCTATTGGACACAGAATCTGCATCATCCCCGGCTCCGAACGTGCCTGAAACTGACGGATATCCCGCTCTACCAAGGTCAGTTTAAAGTGCTCCGCCTCAATCTGATAGTTCAAGTCTATCAGCTTTTCGCTTCGTCGCGCCTGCGTTTCACGCAGACGGGGGCGCAAAGTTTCCAATCCTTTAGTCACATCACTCCACGTTGCTCCCCAAGGGACGGTCACAACCAAACCGCCCTCTACTGCCCGAAAAATCAGCCGTCGCGCACGAGCATTAACTCGCACCACGATACTCCCCAGTTCGGCATCCGTAACCGATTGGCCCGTCATGCATCGTTGTTTGCCTTCCATCATCCTTACCTCCATTGAGTTTCGACTGCAAATGAACAAACTTCCGCACAAAACCACAAAACTTTTGTGCACAAAAGCGAACACACTGTCCGATTATGAACAATCCACATTTTCAATTACCACTCATAATCAATCATTTACATTTTTGGTACGATTCTTGCACCTACGAAAACAGGAAATAAAAACAAAAAAAGACACCAGCCGTTGCAACGTTCGGCAACCGGTTTTCGTCTAATAAATAAAGCAAGAAAATAACATTTAAATATCGACGAATATGAAAAAGTTTACAACACTTACCTCTATCTTCCTACTGACAACTGTTATGAGCGCCTGCGCACAATCGTATAGTCACCATTTCAACTCAGGCAACAGTTGGCTGGGCGGCAAGGAAGTCAAAGCAAGCAAAAACTACGTGACCAAACAAATCAAGGTTAGCGACTTTGACCAGATAGCCGTCAGTGGTAGTCTCGACGTCAGCTATACACAGCAATCGGGCAAACCAAAAGTGGAAATCTATACATCGGACAACATTGTCGACCTGCTCGACATTTACGTCAAGAATGGCAAACTGAATCTGGGGTTCAAGAAGAACGTGAAGGTGTCCTACAACAAACTGGAGATTCGAGTAACATCAGAAGATCTGAATGCAGTCAACGTAGCAGGATCGGGCGACTTCAAATTCACCAACGGACTGAAAACCGACCAACTGAAGATGAATGTAGCAGGATCAGGCGACATTACGGCAAGCAACATACAATGTTCGCAAGAATTTACAGCCAACGTAGCAGGTTCGGGCGACATCGAATGCAAACAGCTTAAAGCAGCCGACATGGATATCTCTGTAGCAGGATCGGGTGATCTGAAGATTGAAAACGCTCTAGTTACGTCAGTCAATGCAAGCGTAGCAGGATCGGGCACCGTGAAAATCAGCGGCAGTGCCGACAAAGCCAATTATAGTGTGGCTGGATCAGGCGACCTCTATGCCAATGACTTCAAAGTGCAAAACATATCAGCCAGCGTAGCAGGATCGGGCGATATCAAATGCCATGCTGTAGAACATTTAAAAGCACGTGTCAGCGGAAGTGGAACCATTGGCTACAAAGGAAATCCGGAGTTAGACTATCCTGAGAAGAAAAAGGTATATAAATTATAACAACAACTAAACCGACAAATTCTCTCTGACCTCTGCCGACAGGCAGACAAAACTCTCTAACATGTGAAGGAAGACACACTTAAGGTTGTCTTCGGCGCATAGTAAAAAACCTGTGTTTAGGCATAGAGCTTGCAGAGGCGGAAGA